>CAISGE010000066.1 GCA_903884815.1 Candidatus Omnitrophota bacterium
GGGATAGTAGCCCCAAAAGTAATGAAAAACGCCCGGGAAACTCAGCGGCGAGAAAAGTCCCGTAAGATAAAAGGCGATCCCAAAAAAGATCCCGGTCCGGATCGCCCACCGCTGCTTCTTAAAAAGTCCCAGCCAAGTCGCGGAAAAATAATGCGTGCATGGAGCAATCAGGGCCACGCCCAGGAAAGTCACGCTCCGGTACATTGCCAAGGCGATCTGAGGCGTCCGTGCGGCATAAGTTCCGGCGATCCCAAGAAACCAGAAAAGGCCGCAGGTTCCGATGAGGAAGAATGAAAAATTGACGCGGGAGTGCCTATTCTGCAGCAGGATGAAGAGCCCGATCAGAAACATCAGGATCCCGACCGCAAGAACCGGCAGCGCATACCAGTTGACTTGGAACATGGCGAAAACAGTTTTGATCATAATTTCAGAATCCTATTAAACTCATTCCGAGGAAACGCAAGGCTTTAGTTTTCAGGCATTCTCCGCCCCGTGTTACCCAACCCTAAGGCTTTTGACTTCTTCATCGGTCACGAGGCGATGCCCCCAAAAGAAGGGGGCAAGATCGAATCCATGCTTACGGGCCATCGCGAGTATCTCCGCCATCTTTTCCTTCCGGATATGCCCCTTCCCCCACGAGTAATTCTCATAGCGTTCCTCCAGGGCAAGCACGATTGCCTCTGAAAAACAGCCATAAAGGACTTTTGAGGATGGAAGACCGATATCGAACCCGGCTTGAAACTCCTGAGGCAGAGAGCAGATCCCCCCAGCGAAGATCAAGATATCCCGCCGGTCCGTGTCGCTGTAAGCAATATTCTTGGGGTACCCGATGTCGCAAATGATCGCCCCGGATTTGAAATTCTCTATTTTTACAATGGACTGGGCGGCGCTCGCCGCCGCGATCACGATGTCCGCATCCCGGACCGCCTCATTATTATCCTGAAATCCTGAAAATTTCGCCGGATAGACGCTGAGCATCTTCCGCATAAGTTCAAGATTCTCGACGCTGCGGCTTGTGATAAGGATCTCCCCAGCCTTCTCCGCCATGGCCCGGGCACAAGCACTTCCGATATCCCCCGCCCCACCGATCACGGCGACCTTAGCCTTTGAAAGATCCAGGTCGCAGAGACGCGCTGCTTTCAGAACTCCCTCTACCGCGAGAGCGGCTGTCAGGGTATTTCCCGTCGTCACGGGAATATGAATGCGTTTTAAAAACTCCTCACCATATCTCTCACCGGCAATCGAAGTGAAACCGCCCAAGGCCACGATCCCGAGCCCAAGTTTCTCCGCGACCTTGCAGGATTCCACCACTTTGGCAACGACTCTTTCGATATCCACGATCAACATCTCAGGAATGATATTGCAGGCGATAAAGGCACCATAGGTAGTCTTGCCGCTCGTCGCACGGAACTCGGGAATATCATGCGACACATAAGATGGCGTCAGCTCAAAAAGCTTGGTTAGGAATTCCTGGCTCGGGAGATGAATATCTTTCTTGAAGGACTTGAAATAATGGATCAAATGTTGGTAATTATAGGGATGTCCGATCACCCCGAAACCACCCACCGAGCGCACGTGGTGACTTCCCCGCTCCTCATAGCTCTGGGCGGTCAGGATCTCTTCGAAAGCCGACAAAAGCCTCTCGAAATAGCTCAGGACTTTAGCGGATACAAGCCCCCCCATCGCCTGCTCAAGAATCGGGACGCCAATCTTGAGGGTCGCCTCAAAGAACACCTCCGTCCCTCCCAGGACATGTTCCTGAAGGGTCCACTGTCCTTCAAATTTTTCAAGGTCTCCCTCGATCGCTTGAAAGCGTATGACGCAGCGGCGCATATCGATAGCGCTGTGGCGAAGATCCAGGATGTCTTTTTCCGTCCAGGAGATGGGGATCTTCCCCATGTCAACTTTCCACTGGGTAACCGCTTCGGTGCGGCTGCGTGAAAGTACCCGGCATTCAGAAATCTCAGGCAGATAGCCCGGATAGTCCTCAACCTGCGTAAAAAGGCGCAGGACCTGCCACCGATGGGCAGGGAGCACACGGCTCGTGGATATGACGAATTCACCTTCCGGGTGCTTCATGTAGGGTCTTTCCTCCGATGTTCTTACATTATCGGCCGGAACAGGCAGGCTTTTAACCTTAGAAGGAAGGAAAAATGCCTTGAAAGGGATTCGAGAGGATAAAAAAAGCCCCGCTTTTTCAAGCGGGGCTTTTTTCAAAAAAACGACTTCTCAGGAACGCTTCGCTTATTGCTTCGAGAGCGTAAACTGATCGATCAAAATACCACCGGTCTTCGGGGTGGAGTTGATATCGTCAAAAACAACGACGATTTCGTTCAAAGCGTTCCAGTTCTCAATGCGACGGAACTTTTCGAACGGGATCGAGATCTTCTGCCACTGGTCCGTGACGCCGCTCACGATATAAGCGGAAGGCTTGTTCGTCATGTCCTTGAGCTCGATCTTGAAACGCTTGGTGTAACCGAGCTTCGCATCACCCTTGACGTAGAAATTCAGGGTGTTGTAAGGGGTTGCATCCTCGCCATTCAGCTTCATCCAGAAACCATTGTAAGCCGGATTCGGAGAATCCACATCGTAATCGAGGCGGATCGAATAGCCGGAAGCATCGCCCTGGCTGTCGTCCGTATCGAAGGACATCTGGGTCCCCTGGGATTCATCATTAGGATCCTTATCCCATCCACCGAAATCGCCGCCAATGTTATTCGGCTTATCCCCGGTGTCAAAATCCGCGATTACAAGCTCGTTGGGATTAGCCGCTTTAGGTGTAGCCGCATAAGCAGCAACCCCAAAACCGACGATCATCAACGCAACAAGCACTAACGTCAAACTGATGTTAAACATCTACATTATCGTGTTACTCCTTTCGTGAAATGAACTGCTTTGGCGAGGGTCGATTTGAAGTATACCCTTTTAAAAAGATAAAGACAAGGGCTGACAGAAAAAAATATCAAAATCGAGTCGAATTCAAGATTCTACCGCTTGAAGCTTTGTAGCTTCCTCACAAGCGGAAACCGCCTATGCTATAACTCTTTATTTTGAAACAGGTTGCGAATAAAGACCTAGCTCTTCGGGAAAGAATCGATCACCAATTTCATCTCTTCCACCTTCCGACGCACGTCCTCCGAGGGAGCATTTCTCTGAAAATCCAGAATCTTACCTTTAAGATCGCCGAGCTTTTCCTGCTCCGTACGGAGACGTTTTAGAATACCGTTAATGTCCAGAGCCATATCATGGAAGAAATCCCCTTCGCGAAGTTTGATGTCATGAGGCATTTCCCCGCGATTGACCTTCAGCAGCGTCTGGCGGAAGCGATAGACCGGCCCGGCTACCCGGTGCAGGAAGATCACGCCGTAGGCGCCGATGATGATGAGCGTCAGGATCAAGATCAACGTCACGCGGATAATGATCTGATAGCTCACTTCCGAAAGGATCTCCGCGGGATTCACTTTCCCGAAGATAAACCCGTTACCGAAAGCCGCATCACGAATGGTCTGGTGGATCACCCAAGCGATAGCCGCCGAGGCCACCATAAAAAGGGCGATCAGCATGAAAGAAAATTCCCGCTGCATCGGACGGTGGATAATGAGGTTCTTCACCTGCCGTTTATACTTGCGCTGCGGTATCACCACCTGGGCTTGAGCTCTCTGGTTTGTGTCCATGTTGATCTCCTAGGTTAAAAATCAAGTTTCATTGTCTTTGGCCCACCCCTCATGGAGTGGGATTTCTCTATTCTTGCTGATTCAATGACTCTGCACCGTACGACGCACAAATAAGGCGCGCATTTTTTCAGATAGGGTTACAAAAAAAGTTCCGGTCTGCTTTCCAAGATTGTCCGTCGCCACGACAAGCGCCGGAAGGACAAAAAGGATGAGAACGGTCGAACTACAGAGTCCCCCGATAATCGTCACCGCCAGAGGCGACCAGAGATCGCTCGCCTGCCCGAAACTGAGCGCCATCGGCAGAAACCCAAGAATAGCGGCGATAGCGGTCATCAGAATAGGCCTCAACCGGTCCACGCCAGCCTGGACAAAGCGATCTTCCTTGCTCTGATCCGCCGGCAGGTGCAGCGCATGGTCCACAAGAAGGATCGCCGCGTTCACAGAGTAGCCCGCGAGCATGATCATCCCGATAAAGACCTGGGTGCTCAGCGGTCTCTGGATGAAGAGAGCCCCGAAAAGCGGGATCTGCTGACACAATTCAAGGAGTTTTGTCAAAAGCATCACAACAGGCGTAAAAAGGGTCCCCACGAATGGGATTTTGGCGGCCCCAGCCATGATCTGCTGCAGGGCACCGATGGGACCTCCCGCCAGGGCGATCCAGACCCCGATAAAATTAAGCAAGATCTTGCTCATGATCAAAAGAGGGTAAAGATAATTCTCAAAAAGGCAGGCCATGACCATATAAACCAGAAAGACGGTAAGCAGAAGGGCGACTCCCAACTGGGACTTGCTCGCCATCAGCTCTTCATACCCGCCGCCGAAACGCCAGTAATAGTCATCGGGCAACTTTACGTCTTCCAGAGCCTTTTTGACGTCGATCGCGATCTTCTCCAGAGGCCGTTTTACATCGCCTTTAACGAAGACATAACGGTGTTTTTCCTTACGGTCAATGCTCTGCGGCCCCGTCGAGGGATAAAAGTTAGCAATCTCGCTCAACGGGATCTGCTTGGAATCCTTGGTCTGGACATAGATCTGCCCGAGGTCATCGAGCTTTTGGCGGTAGATCGCTTGAAGACGCGTGATGGTTTCGATCTCCTCCCCCTTGGAAAGCTCATGGAATTGTGTGGGCCGCATGCCCCGGACCTGGGCATGCATACTGTCCGCCACCTTTTTCACGCTAAGACCATACATCGCGGCTTTCCCTTTGTCCACCACCAGTGAATACTCGGGCCGTTTCCGGAGATCGGTCATGACAAGATTCGTGAGCCCCTCCACCTTCCCCATGCGGTTGGCAAATTCCTTGGCTAGTTTCTCAAGCTCATCTCCGTCCTGGCCATAGATATTCACCACGAGCTTCTTCGCTTCGGAAGACCCCGCCCCTTCATCCACGATCAGGCTGTAATCGCTGTGGATCTCCTTGATGGCGGCGTTCCCCTGCTCATCAATGATCTTCATGATCTCTTCCTTGGAATACTGCCGCCGGTTCTTGGGCTTCATACGCACAAAGAGCCTCAGATCATCCTTGGAAACGGTAGTCGAAAAGAGCGTCACGTCTGGGATCTTAGAAAGGATCCCTTCGAGCTTTTTCATGGCCAGGTCGTTGGACTCCAACCGCGCACCCGCCAGAGGGAACGTCACGACCGCGAATTCGTTCTCCTCGAAGGAGGACGGTAAATCGATCGGGGTATGCGCCAGGTTCCAACCTGCGACAAAAAGCATACCGCACACCGCCAAAAGCACCCGGCCTCTCCGGCGAATGCACCAGCGGATCGCGTTCACGTACCGGCCGCGCGCCTTTTCGATAAAAGCGTTGGAGGTGTCGGAACGGTGGGCATTGAGCGCCGCGGTCCCGAACTGACGGATCAGCATGGGAATGAGCATCAGGGCCGAAAAGAAGGATGCGATCAAAGAAATGCTGATCGTGAAGGCAAAGCCGCCGTAGGTGAGCTGGATCGTCTTGTCGATGAAAATAATGGGGAGAAACACCACAAGCATCGTAAGAAGCGATGTCAGAAGCGGGAGCCACACTTCTTCGCTCCCTTCCTGGATCGCACGCGCATCCCCATACCCTTTCTCTTTTTTGGAAAAGATGTTCTCCATGATTACGACCGCCGTATCGACCAGGATGCCGATGGCAAGCGACAGACCGCTCAAGGTCATGACATTGATGCTGATGTTGCATGCTGCCATAAAAATGAACGTTGCGATAAGCGAACACGGGATCACAACCAGGATGATGGCCGAAAGAACCCAATTGCGGATAAAGACATAAATCACGCCCATGGTCAGTATCAAACCGAGGAAAAGCGCCCCTTTCACGTCATCGATCGCGCGGGCGATCGTCTCCGCACGGTCCGTGACGATTACGGGTTTCAGATGGCCCTCATTCTCTTTTTCAAAAACATCAAGGATCCGGTTGATGCTTCGGGCAACCTCAAGGGTATTGGCAAGGCTTGCCTTTTTGACGTAGACGGTCACATTTTGCTCGAGATTCAACCTCGCCTGGTCCGTCGCTTCCATGTAGGAATCTTTTACCGTCCCGATCTCCTTGAGCGGGATAATGGAACCCTGGCGCGTGGCCTTCACGCCGATATCCCCGATCTCATCGACCGAACGAAAAGCCCCCATACTCCGGATGCCGAACTCGTATTTCCCTTCAGGCACATTTCCGGCCAGCAGATTGATATTGCTTTGCCCAAGCACATCCATCACGCGCTCAATGGAGATGTTGTAAGCCACCATTTTGTCACGGTCGAGCTCCACCAGAATCTTGCGCTCGCGGCCGCCGTAAACCTCCACGCTGGCAACCCCGTCGGCACGGCTAAGGATCGGTTTCAGTTTGATATCAACGGCCTCACGGATCTCCTCCGGCGACATGTTCTCGGAGGTCACGGCAAAAACAATGATGGCGGACTGCGAGTCGTCGTAATTGGCGATCACCGGTTTTTCGATTTCTTTGGGAAGAAAGGGCTTCACGCGGGCAAATTTCTCGCGGATCTCCAGCGAGGCGAAATTCATATTGGTCCCGGGCTCAAACTCCATGGTGACGCGGGATTCGGCCTCCCGGGAACTGGAATAAAGGCTTTTCATGTGGCTCACGGTCCCCACCGATTCTTCGACGGGTTTCGTGATCATTTTTTCGACATCCTGGGAGGGAAGTCCGCCGCGGGCGCGGACCACAATACTGATGATGCTTTGGCTTTGCCCTTGATAGAGCTCCACCTTAAGCCGCATCAGGGAGATGATGCCCATGACAATGATGGCGGCATAGATGACGAGAGTAAAAACAGGACGCTTGAGGGAAAAACTAGGGAGTCCCATGCCGTTAGGAAGTGGTAACTTCCTCCTCGCTGATCTCCTCTTCGATCCCAAAACGGCTTTCAATGAACCGCGTCACGAGGATGGTGAGACACGGCAGGACAATGAGCGTCAGGATCGTTGAAGAAAAAAGACCTCCCATGATCGTCACGGCCAAGGGCGCGAGGATCGCCGATCCTTTTCCGCCGATACCTGTGGCAACGGGCAACATCGCAATGATCGTTGTGGTGGAAGACATCAGCACGGGCCGCGTCCGGGTACGGGTCGCCTGCCATACGGCACGGACCAATTCCATACCCTCCGCGCGAAGCTGATTCGTATATTCCATCAGCACGATCCCATTGTAAACCACGACGCCGCCCAAAAGCACCAACCCCAAAAGCGAGATGACGTTCAGGGAGTTCCCCGTGAGCTTCAGGGCAACGATGGCGCCCCCGAAGGAAAGAGGCACGGTCGTCATGATGATGAGCGGCTGAAGAAAAGATTCGAACTGCGCGGCCATGATCATATAGACGAGCATGATCGCCAGAATAAAGGCAAAAACAACCCCGGAAAAATTCTCGTGGAGTTCCTTGGCCTTACCGGAAAGCCGGACCTGAAAATCCTCCGGAATGTCCTTCGGGGTTTTTAACCCCGCCAAAAATTTTTGAACATCCGCGAGAACATCCTTGTCCTGGCGGCTTTTATCAATCTCAGCCGCGATCGTCACAGTTCTTTCCTGGTCCAAACGCCGTATCTCACTCGGGCCAAGTCCCTGATTAACCGTCGCGATCTCTTTGAGGGGAACATGAACTTCCAACGTCTTGGAATAAAGAAGAAGATCATTGAGGTTTGCAAGGTTCGCACGGTCTTTTTCGTTCAATCGAACACGGACATCAATCTCGCGTCCCGTCTCCCGGAACTGGGTCGCAACCACCCCCTCGATCGCGGCTTTCGCCGTGAGCGAAATATCCATCGCCGAAATCCCGTAAAGCGCGGCGCGCTTTTTGTTGATCTCCAGCTTTGTCTCCGGGGATTTCTCCCCGATATCGCTATCAATATTAATGACTCCCGGGATCTCTCCGAGCTGCGCCTTGAGGTGATTCACCAAACCCTCCATCGCGTCAAAATCATACCCCTTCACCTCCAGGATGATTGGTTTGACGGAAGAGCCGGCCACCGCAAATTCACTTCCCTGCATCGCGATATCCACCCGGATATTCTTCTTGTTGATCTCAAGCGACTTCATTTTTTCAATGATCGAAGCGATCACTTGCGATGAAGGGCGTTTCCGTTTTTCCTCGAGACTGACCAGGATCATCGCCTGAGAAGGACGGAGGGTTTCAACCTTGATCTCTCCCTTGGAGCTTTTTTCACTTCCGATCGCGACGTCCACATCCTTCACCTCCGGCTCGCCGCGGAGGATCGTTTCCAGTTTCTTGCAGAATTCGTCCGTGACTTCCAGGCGCGTCCCCAGCGGCATGTCCACCCGGGCGGAAAACTGCCCCTGGTCCATTTTAGGCAGCACTTCAAAATCCATGGTCTTGATGACAAAGAGCGACGAAAACAACAAAAGGAAAACAGCGGCAACGATCCCGATCATAGTCCGGTTCTGCGCCTGCGGGGTCGGAAGGTTGATGATGTGCTGATCGAGCGAACCTGTCAGGCTCAAAGGATGGTATTCCTTTTCCTCGACGCGGATATAGATGGAAAGCATAGCGATCAGCGTGAGCGGGATAAAAATGCAATAGATATGCGAAAAGACCATCGACCATGAAAGGTCCTTAAAAAACTGGCCGGCCACACCCGGCACAAAAACGATCAGTGGGAAAAAAACCGCGATCCCTGTCAAATTGGAAGAGACCACGGGCCAAACCACTTCATCCGCTCCTTTCACCGCGCCGTCCTCGGGACTTTCCCCGCCCTGGCGCCTCCGGAAAATATTTTCCAGGACCACAATGCTGGTGTCCGTGATGATTCCGATCGCCAAGGCCAGGCCTCCCAGCGACATCATGTTGATCGTCACCCCGGACATCGCCATGAGCAGAAACACACCCAGCACCGTCGTCGGGATCGTCAGAACGACCAAGAGGGCCATCGCCAGATTCCTCAGGAACATGAACAGAGATCCCAATGCGAGTAGGCTTCCCATGATCCCTTCATGGGCCAGATTCTCAAGGCTTTCACGGATGAAGATCGAGTGGTCATAGATAATCTTATAGTCCACTCCCCGGGAATTCAGATCTTCACGAAAGCCGGCCAATTCCTTTTTAAGGCGGTCGACCAGTTTGATCGTGTTGGCATTGGATTGTTTCTGGATCGAAATGGAAATATTGGCTTCTCCGTTGTAGCGGGAGACGCTGGTCTTCTCCGCCAGCCCATCCACGACCTTGCCGATATCCTTGACGGTGACGAGACGTTTCTCGAGCCTCTGCTTCTCGACCTCGCCGCGCAGTTTCTCAATCGTGTTGCGCGGGCCCTCGCTTGTGTCACGCTCGATAAAACTGACATCCTCACGCCGGATCTTTTCCACCGTGTCGACCCCCACCACCGCATAACCGATCTCGGCGATCGACCGGAAATCCCCCACCGTGCGGATCAAGTACTCATAGAGGCCTTTTTTGATACTCCCGGCAGGATAGGAGACATTCGCCTCATCAAGCGAGTCCACGACCTCGAGAAGCGACAGATGATTGGCCTCAAGACGCGGCTGGTCAATATCCACCAGGATCTCTCGGTTGACGCCTCCGGAAATAACCACGGAAGCCACTCCCTCGATCTTTTCCAGACGGTCTTTGAACATCTTTTCCGCCAAAAGTTTCAACCTGACAGGAGGAAGCTCGGGTGCGGTCACGGAAAGAATGAGGATAGGCTTGGCCAACGGATCAAATTTCAGCACCATCGGATCCGTGGCATCTTTGGGAAGACGTTCCTTGACGAGATCGATCTTTTCACGGACCGCAAGAGCCGCGAAATCGATATCCTGCCCCCAGTTAAAGGAGACCGTGATCGTGCTCCGGCCTTCACGGGAGACAGATTCGATACGCTTGAGCCCGGACACGGAGCCGATCGTCTCCTCGATCACCCGGGTAATAAGCGTCTCGATCTCTTCGGGAGCGGCGTTCGAGTAATCGGTCACGATCGTGATCTGAGGAAAAGTGATCGGGGGGAAAAGTTCTTGAGGGAGTCGCAAAAAAGCGAGCACCCCCAAAAGGATGATCAAGAACGTCATCATGTAAATGGTGACTTTTTTCTTGATCGAAAATGCGGAAAGACTCATAGAACAAAGACCATTCTGCGGGATCGGAATTCCATCCGCATGACGCTACATCTCAGCTTCTTGGGTTTCGATCAAACGGATCTTCTTACCGTCCTCCAATCTCTCAAACCCGGTCATCACGACCAGCTCTCCTTCCGTAAGACCCGCGTCAATCTGCGAATAATCGGTCCGGGTATACCCCACGGTCACAGGGCGCTTCTCCGCCGTCCCCTCTTCGTTCTTCGGGAGATCTTTATCCACGGATTTTCCGCCCTTCTTCTTAGCCTGGTCCTGGCTCTTAGCGCCGGTACTCAGCGCCGCGATCGCGCCCAATCCGCCGCCCATGGCTCCATCGACTCTCGGCTCGGGAGTTTTGATCTCCGGAGCGCCGCCCGGCAGCTTGATCACATAGACGAACTTCTCACCTTCCCCGCCCTGGATCGCGTCGGTCGGCACCACCAAAGCATCTTTTTTGCTGTAGAGCATGATACGAACGCGCGCGAACATCCCGGGCATCAAGAACCCTTCGGGATTTTCAATACGCACCTTCGCCGTCGACGTGCGGCTGGTCCCCGAGATCTGCGGCGCGATATTTTCGATCACGCCTTCAAAGGTCTTGTCCGGATAGGCGTCCACGAACACCTTGGCCTTTTGCCCGAGCGTGATCTTCTGGACATCGCGCTCCACGATCCCGAATTCCGCGTAAACATATTCGGTGTTAATGTGGGTCCCGATAAGCGTGCTCTGGCTGATATTTTCCCCTTCTTCAACGTTCAGATCCCCCAACATGCCGGAGGACGGCGCGTAAAGATTGGACTTCTCGAGCATGGACTCGTTGGCCTTCATCTCCAGGCGCTGGGCCTCGGCCTCATATTTCGCGGCGTCCATTTCCAGTTTCTTCTTTTCGACCGTGGAGGGCGGGATCGCGCCCATCTTCAAAAGCTTTTCGTTCTCCGCGACTTCATTTTCAGCAACTTTGGCCTGTGATTCAGCTTTGTTAAAGGCCGCCTGCGCGCGTTTGAGGCGCAAAAGAATATCATCCTGTTTCATGGACGCGAGAAGGGCGCCTTCCTCGTAATGCTCCCCCTCCTTGTAATTGATCGAGCTGATCACGCCGGGGATCTCAAAGCTCAGCTTGAGCTCCATGGAGCCCTTGATCGTGCCGAGCACGTTCATGGAATCTTCATAATTGAAACGCCCCACTTTGAATCCCTTGACCGCGATCGGCGCATCCTTGGCGGCCTGCTGCTGTTGCTTCATCGTATCGCCCAAAGAAGGTTTGGTCGACTTAAAGAGCCTCGACACCATCTTCAAACCGAAAAGAGCCATCAGCAGGATCACCCCGATAGCCACGAACTTCAGCTTTCCTTTCATGAACGGAGAATTTTTCATCGCCTCCGGGACAGGGAACGGCATCTTGACCGGTCCTTCAAAAGGAGCCTTGATCTTGAACGGATTTTTCTCTTCTCCGGGATTCTCTTCGTTTTTGATGTCCATAGTTGGCTCCCTGGTAACCTGAGTTATGAAAACATTAGGCCCGGCAGGCTAACACCCGCCCCGCAACGACCCTTCGGAAACTACGCCTTGCCCCGCGGGGTTCCCACGTTCAAAAAATCCTGTATCCCGACGGCGTGATTGAGCGCGGCCTTAGCTGAAAAATATTCTTTGAGAGCCTTGTGGAGCTCCGCCTTCTCACGCACAAGATCGGACTCGGCCTGCAGGTACTCCGAGATCTCGATCTCCTTCTTACTTAACCGGTATTCCGAGAAGTCACGCAGCCGCTTGCGGTATTCCAGGCGCTTCACCGTGGAGTTCACCTGGATCACGGCCTTCTGATAATCGTAATAGGCCTGCTTCACGTCCTGAAGCACCTGCTTTTCGGCCTTCTCGAGTTCCACGACCTGATTGAGCTTGTTGACCTCGGCATCCTTCACGTTCACAAAAGCATCCAAACCGTCAAGGACCCCGATATCCAAGCTGTTCTTGCGTATAAAAGTGTTCGCCCCTTGCCCATACTCCGCAAGGTTAGGCGCCCGGTAATCCCTGTTAAAAGTATAGCCGACTTTATTCCCGCCGAGATTCCAGTTCATCTCAAGCATCAACTGCCACTGTTTCTTCAATGCGGGCTCCGTTGAGGCACCGGTAGCTGCACCTAATCCAGTAACCGGATCGTAAGCATCTCCGAGGGCACCAAAATCATAACTCAAAAAAGCCTTTGGCAGGAATTCCCCCCAGCGTACTCTCTCGGCCAATCTTGTGGCCTGCAACTTCGCTGCCTCGACCTGAAGTTCCGGCCGATGTCCGTATGAGAGATCGATCAGCTTGGGCATCTCCGGCGCTTTTTCCTCCCCCTTGAAGACATCCGGCATCGCCTTGGGCCCGACCGTTCCCCCTGTCGGAACCGCCTGTCCCTGAATCACATCATTCAGGTCGTAGATCTTGGCAATCGTAATGTCGTCGTGGGAAGAGAGATCGAGATATTTCTGCATGTCGAGCTTCGCGATCTCGAGTTCCTGATTCGCCGACTCGAGGTCGAACTGCATCTGACTGTAGAGCGACTGAACGTTCAAGTATTCTATCTCGGAGATGATCTTTTCTTTGAATTTCTCCTCGGACATGTCCGCGAAGCGCTTCATTTTTTCCACTACAGCACGATGTTCATCGACGGTCTGAAGTGTGCGCTGATATTCAAAATAGGCACGGGAGAGATCAAACACAAGCTCGGCGAGAGTTTTGTCATATTGTTTTTTCGCGGCTTCCAGACTCGCTTTTTCCTGGAGAAAGGTGTTCCAAAGAACCCCCCCGCTAAAGATCGGCTGGCGCAGCGAAACCTTCCAGTCCCTGCCGGTGTAGGGGTTTGTGTCACCAACGTTTCCCGCCTGCGTTCCCACGCGGTCATTCATCGCGAGAGAGGCCTCGGGGAAAAGCTTACGGAACGCCGCGAGCATACGACGATTGTAAAGCTCGATATTCGCGTGCGCAGCCTTGGCCGGGGTATGTACCGAGCGAGCGCGAACGATAAGCGCCTGGAGATCTTTCGTGCCGCCGTTTAAAAATGCTTCTTTTTTCTGGACCATAAGCGGCGTAATGCTGGTCCGGATGTAGACACGGTCGAGATAAGGCATTTCCCGGGACCGTTCATCCCGCATCGCTTGAACCTGCTGGGCCATCACTTCTTCAATGGCCTTCGTGCGCGCCTTATCCTCCGCTTTTTCCTTTTTGCTCTTCTTTTTTTTCTCGGGCCCACGGATCTCAATCTTGGCGGGAGGCGCGTCTTTGCGCACAGCAATGGGTTCTTGCACTGAAGAAACGGTAGAAGGCACGGAAGGAGAATTAAGAGAATGACCGGACGCATCACTGAGGCCGGATACCGGCAACGCTTTATTTTCGGAAGTCCCGACAATGCCAGTCGCGGGCGCATTCACCTCAGCAGCCTGCGCGTGAAGAGAAAAGGCACACACGGCCCCTAAGCTTCCGAGAACAAGAACGAACAAAAGAATTTTTTTCATAAGTTTTGTATTAGGCGCATTTTACCATGGGCGAGCCTAAAATCCACATTCCAATTTATTTCGTTCCACGAGCATTGGGACAGCTCTTCTTTTATCGGCAAGGCACTTAAACAAGTTAACCGTGAAAAGGCCCTATTTTAAGATCTTGGTCTTATCTTTTGAAAGCCGAACCCGTCAGGGAATCCCCTTTAGGAAGTCTCCCCTTGCGAGATCCTGGAAGCGGCCGAAAAGCACCGCGGTTTCAGACAAGAGGGCGCCGTCACGAGAGAAAGCGTCGCATTTCGCTGAAACGGGTTCGAGAAGCAAAATCTCATCTCCCCCGAAAAAAAGAGATTACTCCCCTCTCGGAGAAGCATCTTGCGCCCTTCCACAACCCCCTCGATCTGGCCCACGAGGACCATGACAAAAAACGCACCCCGCTGAACGAACAGGGTCTGGTCAAAGCTACGCCCGCTTTCAAGCAGAAGCTTCCCGCAGAAGAATTCCTCGGCCAGAGGCGTGAAGGAGACGAGCTGCACGCCCTTCGCCGCGAGATCTATCCGAAGTGCCCCTTTTTGCGTCCCGAGATAAAAGTGTTTTTCATCCCCAAGCTCTCCCTGACGGAAAAGATCGCTCACGGTGATCCCAAAGCCCCGGGCCAACGCTTCCAGTGTCGCGATCGAGGGATTCCGTATTCTTCCCTTCTCGAGAGCCACGAGGGTCTTAGGTTCGATGCCTTTGCCGCGGCGGCAAAGTTCCGCGCCGCTTAAGCCCTTCTCTTCACGCAAACGGCGGACGATGCGCCCGACATCCAAAGATTGCACACTAGCGGCAGTGTCCTGTTTATCTTTTCGCGGTCTTGGCATTCCGGATCTCCTTTTCCTGGACCAAAAGAACCTTTCCCAGAACAAAGCGCTGGAACTTTTCTTCGTTACGAAAAAACCACATAAGCTTCGCGTCCCCGCCTCTTTTGCTGACTTCATGGACCGCCGGCGTCAGGCGGATCACCGCCCCGTCCTGGGGCGTAACTCCCAGAAAATCCCAGCGAACGGCGCCTTCAATGATGTAGCCTTTGTCATCCGAATAACTTTTCGCGAGCACCTTCCCGCCTGTGGTAGGATCCTCCCCGAACTGGAACCACGACCAGGTGGCAAGCTCCGTGTCTTCGTGGGCAGGGCGAAACCCCAGCTGATGATCCCGAAAATCGCCCCAGAAAAGGCCGTCCCCCTCCGGATCCACATAGATCTCAAAAAGATCGTCGCGCCAAATATTTTTGCCGGTCCTTTTGGCGACGATCTCCTTATCGGTCACTTTGGCCGCAAAATAAAGATACTCCCGGTCCCAGGCAAAGCGGACCTCGGCCTTATAATCCTCCACGCCCTCAAAATTCCCGAACTCCCGGTTCGTCGCGGGAGTCATGACGATGGGCCGGCCCTGTGGCCAATCCCCAAGAAGCCCGTCGACACGGATGCCTTGCGGCATATAAGGCGCGCGATATTCCGGCGCCTCCGGCCACGGCAAAGGGATCGTCCCCTTCCGAAAACCGATCTTCGCAAGCGCGCTCCGGACCGGCGCGCTTCGCGCCATCGTCTTCCAGATAAGCCCGCTCCTGTAATTCTCGATCATGAGAAGAAGCGGTCCCTGATCGATCGCCAGAACCTTGTCGCTGAACCATTGCTTGCCGGGATTCATCGCGTCTGAAAATCCGTAACGCCCCCAAAGGGAATCCCCGTAATTCTCACGGAAATTCCGGAGACAGGCGATCGATTCCTCCGGCGTAAAAACGATCGAGGAACCGCACGCGGTCGGCGCGACCGTACCGTCATGGGAAACCGTCCAACCGGGAGGCGCGCCGTAAGCCCGATATCCCGAAGGCCCCTCGGAGGCGGTCAGCCCCCAAAGATTGGGGCCATATCCTGCGAACTTGGCGGCCTGATCGATGCAAAAGGCGCGGTTCGCCCGCGTGGCATTAACGGAATTCTGAAAGTAATCCGCCTGCCCGTCATTTTGATCGCGGAGGTCAAGCCAGATCTGAGGATACTGATGCGTGAAAAGCGGCGGCATCTGGATCACGCGATAGTCGCGGTAACTTCCGGCAGGCCGCGCAAGGGCGTGCCAGACATCGGCAGGAATAGGATGCGTGGGTGAGCCGATCGCGAGAGCATAAAGAAGCAGCGACTCGTCAAAATGGTCCCAGCGAGCCTTGCTGAATCCTGTCTCCGGCGACCAGGAAAGCGCCAAAAACTTTCCCTGATTCATCATCCACGGGAAATCGACACGCTCGTAGATCTTTCGGACCAGATCGCGAATATTCGCATCGTCGTAATATTCCGCGGCAAAAAGCGCTCCGGCCAGAAAAAGCGCCGTATCGATTGGCGAAAGTTCGGAATGGCTGACGCGTTCTCCGGTCTCGAAATTCAGATAATGATAGAAAAAGCCTTTCTGCTGCGGCGCCTTCTGGAGAAAAAACTCAAGCGTCCGGACCGTCAATGCGTAGGCCTTCGCGCGGCTCATCCATCCCCGCTCCACCGCCACCGGATAAGCCGTGAGCGCGAAACCCGTCCCCGCGATACTGGCCGGGGCATTGCTCATCCCCTGCTCCATATTCGGCGCGCTGTCCCGGACAAGACCCGTATGCAGACTTACCTCTTTGTCAAAAAAACGGAAGGAGGCTTCCTGGATCTCATCGAGGAGTGCGTCATCGTCGGTCGACGCAAATCCAGTCACAGAGCCCACGATTAAAATAGTGAGAACTGTGAGTAGGAACGATTTTATTTTTTTATAGTCTCTCATTTTTTTGCCTCAGGACGCCTGTCTTATGCTTATGCTACGTCACCCGCACAGACTACATACCATGGACCGAATACTTATAGACCAAAGAACAGCATCGTCTTCACAAGGGCCATCAGAGCAGGTAAGGAACTTGCGAGCGTGCCCTTTTCAACCACGGAGGGATTGCCGTGCTTGCGTATCCCTTCCAACTCGTCTCCGGAGATCGAGTCAAAAAAGACAATGACCGGCACTTCAACTTTCCGTCGGCAAAGCTCCGCGTAGAATTCACGCCCGTCCATTTCCGGCATCTTAATATCGAGAATAATGAGGTCCGGTTTTTCCTTTTCGAACGTAGCGAGACCTTCCAGGCCGTTGCGCGCCCGAAACACGCGAAATACCGGCGCCTTCCGCTCCTCAAAATAATCGCGAACCATGTCCGGGATCTCTTCCTCGTCATCCACCACGAGGAGTCGCACCATCTCCGGCATCGGGAGTGTTTCAGAAAAACGTCTGAGAAATTCAGGAGCCTGCGACAGGAGCGGAAACGCCCCGTCAAAGCGGATGTTTTTGGAAGAGGGGCCCGGTTCCCCCAGAAGATAGACACGGAATAAAGGATCCGTTTCCTTGCGGACTTTCAGCTTCTGAAGAAGAGGAAGGGTGAGAAATCCCGTCTCGCAAAAAACTAGCGCGGGTTTGACACGGTCGAACATTCCAAGCGCCCCGGCGATGCGTGACTCAGGCTGGAATTCCACAGCGAAGTCCACCAAGCACTCTTTTAGAAAAGAAGCCCAGGTGTCTTTCGCTTCAAGCACCAACACCCGCTTCAGTGCCACGCCAGAGTCCTTCGTCCAAGAGCTCCGACTTCTAAATTGAGATGAGAAAGATGATCCAAGATCAGGTAGGAAGATCGGGCCAGAGAGGACCGGTACTCGGATCATATTTTAACGTCCCACTCCAAGCGCCGGCAGCCGTAAGGGTCAAAGTTCCTGCGTTGGTGCCGCTGATAGTCCCCGTCACCAGACCTGCCGAGGAAGTCTGGAACGTCCAGGGCAACCGCGGGCTCTGATAATCAATCGCCAGTGTAGACTTGACGGCCGCATCGTTTGCCAGCGTGGGGTAAGACTTCTGTTCGTCATAATACTGCAGCAAGGCACGGTGGATGGTGGTCATAATCCCGATCGCTTCGGTCGTCCCGGCCTTGTCTTTTTGTGCCGCAAAACGCGGAACAGCAACCGCCGCCAAAATCCCGATGATCACAACCACAATCAGAAGCTCCACGAGGGTAAAGCCCTTTCGGATAACACGCCTAGTCCCTTTCATGCCTTTCACCTCTCGACTTTCAATGTACTAGAAATCCTCTCAACTAGCCGCATTCGGCCTAAAAGGATGGCTCCCGCCCCAATCCCCGGTCGCGGAGTCTAACGTAACATTGCATTGACTATAAGATACCGGGATCAAGTTTAAATTTGAAGCACAGGAGACTCCCGTCAAGGGAATACGCGTTGCCGTGATAAGACCTGCCGAACTCACGGCATAGGAGAAGCGATTGGTGGCAGGCATATCAATGCCGATCTGGCCCCAGTCCGCCCCCGTATAATAATCACTGGTAGGACTCTCGAGCTTGAACGCAAGCTCACCCTGGCGGATTGCGGAAAGCATATTGATAGCTTCAGCCACAACGCCCTTTTCCTTTTGCTTGTAGAATCTCGGCATCGCGATCGCGCCCATGATCCCCAGGATCACGATCACGATCAAAAGTTCCGCGAGCGTAAAACCCTTTTTTTTCATCTGAATCACTTCCCTTCCCAGTCAATTTACCGATCAAACACAAAGTCAAAACAAGGAATTACGCCATAATACAGCCCCGGCTATTATCCGGTCCTAGCGTATACGACCCCGTGCAAGTGTACGTTTTCGGACTCGCCGTATAATTCAACGTAATCATGCTTTTCACTCCGCTGACGGTCCTTGTCGCGGTGCAACTCGCGGTAGTACAAGCATAAGCAAACCGCGCGCCTGTCGGCCGCTCCACCCCAACATCAGTCCATGTTTGAACGCACGCAGCATCACAATTCACCGCCGTGGCTCCCTGCCCGCCTCCGCCTGCAGCAGTCACAACCATTCCCGTCACCCTGCTGCCCAACTGCATTTCCGTATCCTGGGCCCGAACTAGCACCCCCAACATCCGGTTGGCTTCGGCCAGCGCCGCGGATTCCGGCTGCGCGAAAAACTTGGGCAACGCCAAGGTCGCCATGACCCCCAAAATCAACACCACCACAAGAATTTCAACCAGCGTAAATCCTCTTCGTCTGATATCCATTCCTTTATTCCCCTATTTTTCAAAAAGATCACCGCGCAAGCGCCCGAATCGGCGCTTGCGCGGCACTAAAGAGCACTTACGCTGCTATCACACAGCCCCTGGTATTGGGAGCCGTAGCGGTTGCCGGGGAATAACCAGCTGAGCAATTGCTGAACACGATACCGTACGTTGCATCATTATAAGTGATCGTTGCAACCGCGTTATTCACATTACCGCCCGACCTCGTCGCCGTGCAAGTGGAGGTAGTGCAGGTATACTTGAACTTCGCATAACTGGAAGGCACTTGCAACCCTAACTGGCTCCAATCCGTACTCGTTGCCGCCGCCACATTTAACCCCGCTGTTCCACCGGTGATCGCCATATATCTATTCTGAGCCCGGGCAAGTGCACCCAGTTGGTGGTTTGCTTCCGCGAGAAGGGCACCCTCGGGCTGAGCCAAAAACTTAGGCAGCACCAAGGTCGCCAAGACCGCCAAAATAACGATTACGATCAGGATTTCTATAAGGGTAAAACCTCTTCGTTTAACCTTCATTTTTGCGTTCTCCGTAAGAGCAAAGTCACAACCAAAA
>CAISGE010000067.1 GCA_903884815.1 Candidatus Omnitrophota bacterium
AAGATTTTCCATTTGGGAAAAGAACGCGCAGGAACAACTTCTAAAAGATTATCCGTCATCCTGAGCGAAGCGAAGGATCTCACTTTGGGATTCTTCGCCCTTCGGACTCAGAATGACGCATCTCGCTGGAAGCTCTCAGCTCTCTTGGACGACAATCGTAAAGATCTTGCGGGTCGGAGAGTCTTTAGGATCCCAGGGCCGTTCATAAACAAAAGCGGCTTTCGTCTCGCCCCGGGTCAGAGCCTTGAACTTGAAAAGCTCGGTCCCGGGGACCCCGGGCATCACGTCCTGGGACGCGAGATGCTCAGAACTCAAAAACATGATCGTCTTATCGCCCGTCGGCAGAGTCATCTTCCACCGGAATCCTGTCGAGGGATTACTTCCAAGAGAAATCGAAAATTCCTGGCCCGGGCCAACCTTGATCGGAACTCCGGGATCCTGGAACACGAGTGGCCGGTTCACAACCGGTGCCGCAACTTCCGGTGCGTCGGCTTCCTTCTTCTCACCGTCCGCTTTCCCTGCCTCCGCGGGTTCGGCCTCATCGGCTTCCCCCTTCTCAGTCGTCACTTCCTCGGAGATCACGGCCTCAGCGACCGGAGACGGCACGGCGACAGAGCTAGGAACATCCGCGACGGCTTCCTTCATGTCTTCGGGAACGATCACATTGATCGTGACCGGATCGCTCCAGAGCGGTTCCGCGACATCGCCATCCTCGCTCATGCGCTTGAACCCCAACCGGAAGGTCACGGGCCCTGTTTTATCGTTTTTGGGGATATAAAGGATGACGCTTTTTTCGTACGAGGCGCCCGGATCCAGCGTGGTCTGCTCCAGGATATTCTCATCGCACGTCCAAGACTGGATAAAAACTCCGGCATTATCCGTCACCCAGTGTTTTTCATAAGAACAAGAATTGCTCCAGAATTCCTTGGACGTATCGGTGCTCAAATTCTTGACCGCGACATGCACGAGGAACATCATGCCGGTCTTGACAGAGTTCTGGTCCGAAACCGCCTGGATCTTGAGGGACAGATCCTCCGCGCGAACGGCAGGGACCTGGAAACAGCCGAGGGAAAGGATCAGCAAAAGAAGAAAACTCTTTTTCATGGGAAAGACTAGTACTGTGTCAGTTTTAAATTTATGGTTCACAGTACTGCACCGTGTACCCTTAATTTCAAAATTGACACGGTGCTAGCTGACCTTCTCGTAAGGATATTGATTTTTGATATGCTTCTGGAAATGAGTTCCGTGCGACGGAGCGGCCATAAGCGCGTGGTAAACACTTTCGGGAACTTGCCGGTAGCGGTAGACGCCGCCCGCCCGAAAGACAATTTCGAGGGTCAACGTCGCGTGATCGTAGCCGATCAGCGCCAGATCCCGGGACTTTACGGGTTTGACATCCATTTCTATCATGTTCGGAGCCCCTTTCGTTCAGGCCTTGGGAGCCTGGGCCGCCCGGACCGTTTCCAGCTCGTGGAATTTTTCGAGCAAGACATCGCGAGCCGGGACGTAAGTACCGTTCGGAAGTTTTAAATAAATGATCTGGTTCTTGAAAAGCGAGCGGTAGGTGTTCTTCCGGATCCACTGCTCCGGGTTTTCGTTCTTGTAATTCGTCATGAGATAGGCCAGCCCTAACGGATAAGCGATCTGCATGGGATAGTCACTTCCTTCATACTGAACCATGACCGATGTGGGGCGAAAGTAGTTCAGAATGCAGACAAGTTTTGAAAAATTGTTCGCGGGTTTCTTCAGAAAATCCTGGAAAGCCTGGGACTCTGCCATCGGCTGAAGCCCATCTTTCCCCAGAGCCGCGGGTGTCATCCCGCAAAAAAGAAGACTGACCGACACGAGAAAAATAGCGCTGATCCAAAGCCTTTTCATTTCCCGAATGATCCTTTTCCCTCTGACCGTGGCGACTCAAGCTTCATCGTGATAGGGCTCATGGCCCAGGGTCTTTTTATAATAATCCAAACATTCCTGGCAGATGCCGTCCTGATGCCCCCACTTGGGATGCTCTTTCAGGACCACCTCAATGATGTGATGGTCGGTGTGCTTTAAAAAAACCATCAGGTCTCGCTCAAGCGCTTCGTTGCAAACGGGACAAACATAGTTTTCCATCGGAAACCCTTCTCCGGGGAGAGACTCCAAGACTGACCGCGCGAAGGGCATAGCTTAAACGAACTAGAGGTGCGACTCAATTGAAATTTCCAAGGATCCCCTGGGTGAAACCCGCTCAATCGGTTTCGTCAAAGCCCCAATTGGCATGCAGAAAGTAGTTTTTGATCTCCTCTTTGTGCTCCTTGAGCTGGAAATGAAATTTGGCGATCCCCCCCTGCGGCAAATGGTCCGGTTCGGTCGCCACGCTGACACCCAAAAGGGGCACCCGGTCCTTATCAAAGATCACAAGCTGGGCCCGGATATTCTTGATGGCTTGGCCGACATTGTTGATGACGATCCCCTGCAGGGACGCGCCTTCGGTCTCTTGATAGTGGGTGCTGGCGCCTTTGATGATCACTTCGCGCGGCAGCTTCTGAAAATTCTCGATTTCTGGAAAGGATTCGATCCCCATAGGCCCTCGGTACAGTATGCTCTACCACCTATAGGAACGGCTAAAAGAGCCGGAACCTTCACCACATTTTTAGGGACCATTCCCAATCCCTAAAGTCTGTGTTATAGCTTTTGTGGATGGAGGCCGATAAAAGCTGTGACCCTTCCGCCTCTGTTAAAGGAGAAGTTCATGAGAAACACGGAGAAAGGCTTCACTCTTGTTGAAGTACTGATCGTTGTCGTGATCATCGCCATCCTCGCGTCACTCATAGTCCCCCGCATGCTCATGCAAACCGACAAGGCCAAAGCCGCCGAAGCAATCCAGATGGTGGGCGTCATCAAACGCGCCGCGGAAATGTACTACGACTTCCATGGAAGTTATAGTCCCACTGGGAGTGATTTTTGGGCCGATGCAATTCCGTGGGACCCCGCCCAGAACACCCCTGACGAATGGGCACAACTGGGTCTTCAATTACCGGCCGGAAAAACTTGGGAGTATTCATATCAGACTGATGGATCGTCTTACAACATCTTCGCTAATGGCGAGGGCAGCTTCAATGATTTAATGATGTATCAGAGCGCCCTCGATATGTATACCTGTTCCGCGCCGCTCAAAGATTTATCCCCCGACCGTTCTCAAGGCTGCACGATTTAATAAGATCAAACAGCCGGGCTGGAATTCTAGGGACAGGACATCTTTGATTTCTAAGACCTGTCCCTTTTAACTGTGGCGAGCCGAATCCACGGCGGCTTCATCCCCCGTTTCCAGCGTCAAACCTTCAAGGAACTTCTCAAACTCCTCTTCCATCGCAAGATAAGGCACGGGCTTGAGTCCCGTGATCCGCTCGATCGCGTCTAGGGTCCGGAGATCGAACGGGTCACTCATCGCCACGCGAAGCGACCCTTCCCCAACGCCCACCGGGACGGCCAAAAGGGCCGGAACCTTCACAGCATTTTCAGGGACCCTTCCAAATCCCAAAATCCTGTGTTATAGTTTTTGTGGATGGAGGTCGATAAAAGCTGTGACCCTTCCGCCTCTGTTAAAGGAGAAGCTCATGAGAAACACGGAGAAAGGCTTCACTCTTGTTGAAGTTTTGATAGTTGTGGTGATCATCGCCATCCTCGCCTCGCTTATAGTCCCCCGCATGCTGATGCAAACCGAAAAAGCCAAAGCGGCCGAGGCCCTTCAAATGGTGGGTGCCATTATGCGGGCCGGGATGAGAGAGTATGACCTCGGGAATACTGCGCCCATATGGATTTGTTCACAGACGGCTGAATGGAAAGCTGCGCTCGATCTGAATTGCACTGACAATTGGTCAGACATCGGGCTCCAAGGATTGGAAAAATCAAAATCGTTTTCTTATCGATACGAATACTATGACGACGGTGCCGGTAACTCCTATTTTAATGCGATTGCTGAAGGAGGCCCCATAGACCCGGGCGTTACGAATTTCCCGTACCTAAATTATATGTTCTACAATAACTGGGGTGGACTCAAAGGGCCTTCGTACGATTGCGACGGCAAAATATTCAAAAAAACAAAAGGGGTTCCAGGGGACTCAAATCCCTGCGCCATTTAAGAAACAAGCGGTGGTCACTTGAGGGCTGTCCCCTGTTTTAGGTCCTTCATCAAGACCTGGGCCTTCCAGAAAGTCCCGGTCTAGTTCGACATCTCCGTATAACCTATGACCTACTTTTTTTCGGCCGGCGACCTACTGCTTTCCGACATGCGATTGACGTTTTCACGAGCCTCTTCATCGACGTCAGCCTCGGGCGTCAGACCTTCGAGGAACTTTTCAAACTCCTCTTCCATCGCGAGATAAGGCACGGGCTTGAGCCCCGTGATCCGCTCGATCGCGTCCAGGGTCCGGAGATCGAACGGGTCGCACATCGCCACGCGGAGCGATCCTTCCCCGACGCCCACCGGAACCGCGCGATGATGGAAGATGAATTCCGAGTTTAAAAGATGGAAGATCGCGGGATCCGGCACCCAGCCCATGAGACTGAAATACGGGATCTTAAGCTTCTTCTCGAGCATCTTGCCCACGTCTTTACTTGAGATAAGATTCATCGCGATGAGGGTCTGACCGAGCCTCTGCCCGGTGCCGAGATGCTGTTTGAGGGCCTGGCTCAGCTGTTCTTCGGTGATCAGTCCGGCATTCACAAGGACTTGTCCCAACGGATCGACACGCTTCTTGGGTTTGGCGGGTTTGATCTCGGGTTCCAGAATATGGACGGCATCCTCCAGCTGGCGGATCGGCGACGAACGGCGGTCCTGAAGATAATGGCTTCCCGGCTGGCTTTTCAGATAGGTCTTCACTTCCGCGGCGTCTTGCGCGATCTCGCGAAGATTCACATACTCCCGGTAAAGGTTGGTGCATCCCGCCACCGAGCAGGACATGATCGGAAAATTTTCCATTTTTTTCCGGCGGTTCTCCACCCGGATGAAACCCGCTTCCCGGTCCGTCTTATTGTAATAGGTCGGGATGATCCGGTCGAAGTCATCGATGAACTGGCGGGCGAAAACCTCCTCGAGCTCCGCCGGCAGAACGACAATGAAATCATCCCCGCCGATATGGCCGATGAAGCACTCCCCGTCCCGCGCCACGGCATGGCTGGTCGCGACAAGGATCCGGGCGGTCTGAAGGATCACGTCATCGCCTTTTTGAAAACTGTAATGATCGTTAAAGGCCTTGAATTGATTGATATCGATATAGAGGACCGAGAATTTCTCGCCTGCCTGGATCTTCCTCGCGACGATCTTCTCAATGGCGTGATTGCCCGGCAAATGCGTGAGAGCGTTCGCCTCCACCCGCTCCATGGTCTTTGAGATATTGAGGTTCACGCGCAGCTGCAGGACCAGCGGGCTGAAGGGCTTCAGCAGGAAATCATCAAATCCTTTTTCATGCCCGAGCATGAGCTCCGTCAGCTTCTGCTCCTCCGTGATCA
The DNA here is from genome assembly GCA_903884815.1 of Candidatus Omnitrophota bacterium. GTDB lineage: Bacteria > Omnitrophota > Omnitrophia > Omnitrophales > Aquincolibacteriaceae > Aquincolibacterium > Aquincolibacterium aerophilum. Next base: position 5,494 of record CAISGE010000067.1, read on the forward strand.
TGATAACGGGAACCGCCATCAAATGGGAGCGGGAGCGGATGATCTGGATCAGCGATTTGCCGTTCACCGGTTCCATGTCACTCGCCAGCAGGATCAGGTCCAGGACTTCGCGCTCAAGGAACCGCAACACCTGACTGCTCTTGGAGGCTTCAAAAACTTTATGGTGGCGGGAGTGGAGGCGCATCAAGATGAGTTCCCGCGTCGCTTCATCTTTCTCCGCGACGAGAATCCGTTTCCCTTTGATCACGAGAAACTCTCCTTTTTCGAGGGAAAATCTCTCTTTTTCACGTCACTGCAAAAATCGCGTGCCGCTTTTCTCATGATCTCTTCGATCTCCGCGTAGCGCCTCACAAACCGCGGGCTCACCCCGGAGCGGATACCGAGAATATCCTGGAACACGAGCACCTGACCGTCCGTCGAGGCTCCGGCGCCGATCCCGATGGTGGGACATTGCACCGCCGCGGTGATCTCCGCGGCAAGCTTCGCCGGCACGCACTCGAGCACGATCGAAAAAACGCCCATCCGGTCGAGCAACTTCGCGTCCTCCAGGATCGCCTCCGCTTCGTCCGGATCTTTCCCGTAAACACGGTATTTCCCATCGCCGATACTCTGCGGCAGCATCCCGATATGGCCCATCACCGAAATACCTTCGGTCACAAGTTTTTGGACTTGGTCCTGGATCTTCACGCCGCCTTCAAGCTTCACGGCGTCGGCTCCGGCCTCGCGGAGAAAACGTTGCGCGTTGATGAACGCGAGATTGGGATCATTATAGGTATGCACCGGCATATCAGCCACCACCAGCGCGCGCTTCACTGCCTTGGCGACGGCCTGGGTGTGATAAAGCATCGGCTCCATTGTCATGCCAAGCGTATTTTCGTGACCGAGAAGCGCCATCCCGACTGAATCACCGATCATGACAATGTCCACCCCTGCCTCATCCGCGATCCGCGCGCTCGGAAAATCGTAGAGACTGAGCGAGGTGATCGGCTCGCCGGCCTGCTTTTTCGAATAGATGGCTTGCGGAGTGAGCTTCATGCTTTGGGTACGGAGTAAGGAGTACGGAGTACGGTGAAAAAACATTTGCGCCGTACGCCGTACGCCGTACTCATTTTAGTTGCCATTCATAAGCGATCATAAGATTTTCCATGAGCATGGTGACGGTGAGCGGCCCCACGCCTCCCGGGACGGGCGTGATAAAAGCGGCATGCTTCACCGCCTCATCAAATTCCACATCCCCTTGCAGCTTCCCGTCGACTTCCGTGGTTCCGACATCGATCACCACCGCACCCTGCTTGATCCAGGCGCCTTTCACAAGACCCGGCTTCCCGGAACAGGCCACGACGATCTCGCTCGCGCCCACGATTTTCTTAATGTCTTCATCGGTGGTGCCGGTATTGCAAACCAGGGTCGTAACGCGCGCCTCGCCCAAAAGAAGCTGCAGCGGCCGGCCGACGATCGCGCTTTGCCCGATGATCGCCGCCTTTTTTCCGCGAAGCATAACGCCGCTCGCTTTGATGAGCGTGAAAGCCGCGAATGCCGTGGGCGGGATCAGCTTGCCGCGACGGAGCACGATCAGTCCGAGGCTCGTGGGATGGACGCCCTCCACATCCTTCTGAGGGTCCATCGCCAGAAGGATCTTCTCGGAGTTGATCCCTTCGGGAAGCGGCATGGAAATGAAAAGTCCGTGAACTTTTTTGTCGGCGCTCAACTCTTGGACCTTCTGGATCAGAGCCTTTTCGCCTTGGACCTGATCGGGCATCACACGCCTAAAATCGATCCCCAGCTTCGCCGCAAGCTTTTCCTGGCTGTTGATATACCAGACCGCGGAAGGATCTTCACGGGTCTGGATCGCGACCAGGCACGGCTTCGGACGTCCCGCCGCCGCAAATGAAGCGATCTTCTCCAGGATCTTCTGCTGTAACTGTGCCGCGATCGTTTTCCCTTCTAATCTTTTCGCTTCCACTTTAATAAAACCTCATTTTGTCATCCCCGAATGCTTTTATTGGGGATCCAGTTTAGATTCCAGCCAAAGTTTTATTTTGACTGGATTCCCGCCTCCGCGGGAATGACACAAAAATAGGATCAGGCTTTTTCCGCTTCAAACCGCTTCCGGAGCTCCGCCAAGGCTTTCTCGGCACGCTCCTTCCGCTCGTTATTTTTCATATAAACCACATTGATATGCGCCGTGTGGTAGGCGCCTTCGAACGCCGCCGACAGAAGACCGTCACTCACGATGAGATCATTCGCCACCGCGCCCTTCACGAGTGTCTTCATATGCGCGTTCCATTCCCGGGCCATCACAAGGATAAGCGCGAGATCGGCCTGGAGCCGGAACGCGTTCTGGAGCGCGTCCTCGAGTTTCTCCGGAGTGGCCCCCTCCTTGTAACAAGCCATCACGTCATCATAAACCTGAGGATCAAGCGATACCACTTCAAGCGCGTCGGCCTTGGTTTTCTCAAGCGACTCCACGATCTCCGCCATGCGCTGTTTGTTCGCTTCCTCCTGGAATTTCTGTTCCTCCGTAAGGCTCGCCTTCGGTTTTCGCTTGAGCGCGATACGCGCGACCATTTGCGTGAGGGCCATCCCGAGCGCCCCAGCATACGCGGAAACGCTCCCGCCGCCCGGCACCGGCGCGTCGCTTGATAATTCCCTGAGGTAACTTTCCAGGCTAAGGTCAGAATAATTTTTCATATTCATCTCGCAATACAGTTAGCGGGGAACGCCGAACGGGGAACGAAAAGCGGCTTGCGTTTCCCGTTCCCCGTTTCCCGAGGTTTAGGCTTCTTTCAGGCGGCTATTATACACCAAGACCGTCGGTTTCTGGGGGGAGGAAATTCTGCGGGACAGCGTCCGTTTTACGGCTTACTGCCAGGTCTCGCGACGAATGAGGGCTTTCTGGTAGACATCTTCGTATTGCTTGGCGGCATCGAGCCAGGAGAAATGCTGGAGCATGGCGCGCTTGCGCATCACCTCCATGTGCTCAGGACGATCGTAATAGGTGCTGACGGCCCAACCCACGGTGTCATAAATCGCCTGGGGGGTTCCGATTTCATAAAGAAACCCGGTCCCGAAGCCGGTCTTTTCTTCATAGGGAATGATCGTATCTCGGAGCCCGCCCGTCGCGCGCGCGATGGGAAGCGTCCCATATTTGAGGCTGTAGATCTGATTGAGACCGCACGGCTCATAGAGCGAGGGCATCAAAAAGAAATCCGCTCCGGCCTCAATGATATGCGCCTTACGTTCGTTGTAGCCGACCCATGCGCCGACCTTGCCGGGATAAAGCGCGGGCAGCCCTCCGAAAAAGTCCTCCTGGGCCTTCTCCCCGCTCCCGATAATGGTGAACTGAACATCCATGTCCCGCAGGATACGATGCATGACGAGCATCAACTGCTGAAAACCTTTTTGCTCCGCGAACCTTGAAACGATCCCCACGATCGGAACCTTCGGCTTGAGATCCAAAAGAAATTCCTTCTGAAGAGCCGCCTTGCAAAGTTTTTTCCCGGACATATCCCGCGGCGAATAATTCGCCGGAATAAGATGGTCGATCTCGGGATCCCAATGATCGTAGTCAGCGCCATTGAGGATCCCGAAAAGATCCTCCTTGCGCCTTTCAATGTAGGTCGAAAGCCCGTTCGCGCCGGGTTCGCCCAGGATCTCCTGGGCATAGGTCGGACTGACCGTCGTGACGGCATCCGCGAAAAAGACGGCACCTTTCATGAAGTTGATGCCGCCGAAATTCTCGAATTTAGCATCCGTGAAATTATCGCGTCCGAGACCCAGGAAACCGTACGCATCCGCCGTGAAGGTCCCCTGATAAGCAATATTGTGGATGGAAAAAACGCTGGCAGTGCCGGCGAAAAAGGGATTGCGCTGCTCCCAGATCTTGAGATACGGTGCGACAAGCGCGGTCTGCCAGTCGTGGCAGTGGATGATATCGGGCTGGAATTTCAGATCCTGGCAGAGCTGAAGACAGGCGCGGGAAAAAAATCCGAAGCGCTCGGGATTGTCCGCGAATTCCCAATTGCCGTCGTCATAAAGTCCGGCGCGGCCGAAGTAGCTTTCGTGCTCGATAAAATAGACCGGAAATCCGTCCGATTTCCCCTCGAAGACCTGGCACCAGACGACCCCATTGCCGGTCGGAACACCCATGGGGCCCAGGACCGGCCTAAGTCCGTACTTCTCCTTGCTGATGGACCAGTAACGCGGCAACACCAGACGGACGTCATGCCCGAGCTTCTTCAGGATCTTGGGCAGCGCGCCACACACGTCGCCGAGGCCGCCGGTCTTGATGAACGGGGTTGCCTCCGAAGCCGTGAAAAGAATTTTATATTTTTTGCCAGTCTTCTTTGCCATGGAGCGGAATAATACCACAGTTTCGAGCCTATCGGATGACAAAAACCTCTTAGCCTGGCGTTGTTACGTCTTTCTTCGCCGTACTCCGTACGCCTTACGCCGTACTCATGCCCATGTTATAATCCCGCCATGGAACCTAAAATTAGCGTCATTATTCCCACCTACAATCGCGCCGCGGTGCTTCCCCGTGCGATCAATTCCGTCCTCGCGCAATCCGCCACACAGCGCTGGACGGATCCGTCCTTTGGCGGAAAAGACGCGGAGTTCGAAATTATTGTTGTCGATGATGGATCGACGGACGACACAAAATCTTTGTACGGAGTACGGCGTACGGCGTACGACGAAAACTCAACACCCTGCAACCAAAGCTCCGTACTCCGTTCGCCTTCCGCCGTACGCGTTCGATTTCTTTCGCAATCGAACGGCGGCCCCTCCGCTGCCCGCAATCTCGGCATCCGGCACGCCAAGGGCGAATGGATCGCTTTCCTGGATTCGGATGATGAGTGGCTGCCGGGAAAACTCAAAGCCCAAATGAAGTTCTTCGGGGAAAACCCAGACTGTCTTATCTGCCAGACCGAGGAGATCTGGATCCGGAACGGCAAGCGCGTGAACCCGATGAAGAAGCATCAAAAGTCCGGCGGTTTCATCTTCGAAAAATGTCTGCCTCTTTGCGTGGTGAGCCCGTCAGCGGTCATGATGCACCGGAAACTTTTTGACGAGGTGGGGCTTTTTGACGAGTCGCTTCCGGCCTGCGAGGATTATGACCTGTGGCTCAGGATCGCGTGCCGCTATCCCATCGGCCTGATCGAGAAACCTCACATCCTGAAATACGGCGGTCATGCCGATCAGCGCTCCCGGGAGTTCCCTGCTATGGACCGCTTCCGCATCCAGTCCCTCGCGAAGATCCTCTCACAAAACATCCTCACGCCCGGGCAAGCCGTCGCGGCACAAAGTATGCTTGAAGAAAAAGCGCGGATCTATATCGAGGGAGCCATGAAGAGAGGAAAGGAAAAGGAAGCGGCTGTGATTCACAAACTCATCGGATGGAACGCGGGATCAGGGAAAAACTGCTAACTCTTCGAGGGTGCTGTCGCGGCAAACTGCGTCAGCAGGTCCCCCCGGGAACGGGGCGGCAAGAGCGTCAGTTCGCAGGCACTATCCAGGATCTGCTGAGTTTCGAGGATCTCAAAGAGTGTTTCCGAAACATCTTTATCCTTGGCAATATTCTGAAGTTCCCTGCCGACGATATCCGACCGGATCGCGACCGCGCGGGCAAACTCAACCGCCGCTTCTTTCTCCGCGGTACTTGAAATAATACTGACCTGATTCGCCCCGTCCTGACGTATGGCGGAAGTCACCTGACGGAGCCGGTTCACGACTTTCTCCTCAATCTGCTTCACCATCCCGGCATCGCGGAAATGGACTTTCCGGACATAGATCGAACCGACCTTATAGCCCCATTCCTTGGAGTCGGCTGTAACGACATCACGAACCAATTGGCTCATGGTGTGGCGGTCTTCCATCATGGCGGCAAGCTTCATATTGCTCAAGCACCGGACGGTCGCGTTGCTGACATTGGCGGCCAAAGATCCTCGCGGATCCGCATTGCGAAAAACATGCGCCACAGCGTCGGAAATAACCATTTCATACCAAACCCCGATCCCCATCGGCGCGCCTTCTTCGGAATTCACGGGATTGCTCCGGATATATTCCTGTTCCAGCCCCAGATAGCGAATATGGCATTGCCCCAGGATGTTCACGACAATGGCCCCCAGGCCAAGCTCGGACCACAAAAAATGAAGGCCCGGTTCCTCGATCACCCCGAGAACATTTCCGAAAAGAACATACACCCGGGCTTCGTTCTCATTCACGATCGCGTAGACACCGAACGTCTTCAAAAGAGAAAGCACGAGCGTCTCGAAAACGAAGCAACACACCACCGCGATCGTCAGCCCCCACCAACCCATCGTCGAAATATCGGTCAGATTCATTTGGTGGCCTCCGCGACGACCCGCTTGGCTTTACCGAAAAGCTTGAGTTTTACATTTCTCAGGTACAAACGGATCGCGTCGGGTCCGTTCTTTTTCAGATTGACCAACTGTTCTGACAATTGTCTGAGAAGCTGTACTTCGGCCTGGGCCTTAAGCGTTTCAATCTCCACAGCCCTTCTTGACTGAACGATCTTTTGATCCGCGGACGCCTGCGCGACACTGATCTCGGAGGACACCTGGTTGTGGGCGGTGTTGATGGCAGCCAGTGCGGATTCCACTTCGGGAGGCGGATCGATCTCGGTGATCAACGCCGCGTCCAGAGCAATTCCGTACCTCGCGATCGACGACACGCACTCCTTTTCCATGCACCGGTTAAGCTCACTGAGGTTCTTTCGCAGATCATTAATGGAGATCCCTGGGATATGGCTGGATACGGGAACTCCGGGCAAAGTCCCCAAACCGTCCGGGGTTTCCGGCGCCACAAAATTCGCGATCTTTTCCCTGAGGACCGAGACAAAATAGCCCATGACGTGAACGATCGGAAAGCGCACCCCGAACAAATAGGCATAAAGATTTTTCTCACTGACCGTGTAGCGGATCTGCCCCTTCAAACCAGTATTCAGCTGATCCTTGGTCACGGCCTCAAGCACCGACCAGTTGTGATTGGCGGTACGGCTTTCGGGATCGTAAGCCACGGTGACGGTCTGGGTCGCGATGGAAACCTTATAGACCTTCTGCCATGGAAATTTGAAATGAAGTCCGGGAGGAGTAACGCAAAGCATGGGATAGGTATAACGCTCTTTTTCGTCCGGCCGGAGCGTTGCGGCGATCGGATCGTCCATCGTCGTGTTCTCGCCGAAGCGGGGGGCTTTCCCGAAGGTCGTGACAACCGCGCGCTCGTTCTGATCCACAGAATAAAATCCGGAAAGCAAACACCGGATCACGAACCAGGTCAGGATCCCTAAAAAAACAGCGAGACTGAATGTCATCCGTGGACTTTACTCCATTTTAAGTTCCGTGAGCATCGCGCGACTGCCACTCCCAACGAAAGACACTGTAGCATTCCCTTTAGGTGCTGTAAAGTCAGACGATGCATTTCCTTCCACCAAAAAAAGTTTTTCCACACCCCCACCAGGGCAGACAAGGTCCGGTACGGGATAAAACTTTACGGCAGGGAATCTCGGGACCTGGGGACTTAGATTTTGTTTAAAAACCAGCCGAGCAGTATGACCTGGGGAAGACTGACCGCGAACATCCAGATTGCCGTGCGGGGCCCGACATTTTTCCAGACCAGCGCGATCTGCGTGAAATTCGTCACCACCCCCGCCATCAGGAAAGCGAACGCGTTGCCGAAAGCCCCGGTCTGCCGGTAGATCTCAAAGGCCAACGGCGCGGTCCCCTGAGAACAAACCTCGATCACGGTCGCCATCCCAAGCGTCATAAAAAGACCCAAAAGGGTTGGTCCGAGGTATTGGCGGAAAAGATCCGGAGGCACGAAGGCGGAGATCAGACTGGCGACCACGGTCCCGAGAATGATCCACACAAGGACCATATTCACAAGGCCCCGCATGCCTTCCCAGACGCCCCGGACGTCTGCCAGCATCGCCTCCGGCGTCCAGCGATAATTCCGGAATTTTCTGGCCAGGTCTTTGCGGATGGAAAAATCTTTTTCGACGGTCAGAGAGTTCGGATTTTTTTCGATCTTCCCGAAATGTTCAAGCCCCTGCAGGATCAGCCCCGTATTCAGAGCGACCCAAAGCGCTCCGCCGACGATCAGGAGCGCCTTCCATCCGAAAAATCCGAAAAGGAGGATCGTGATCGGGAGGTTCGCCCACGGACTCGCCAGGAGAAAGCTTACGACCGCCGGACCGGACGCGCCTTTTTTGTGGACTTCCATGGAAATGGCAAGAACCCCGTGGCAGCAGGCGCTCATGAGGAAGCCGAGGCCGACCGAGTAGAGGATCGTACGGCGTTTGGGAACCGCCAGATGCTTGGAGATATATTCCTCAGCCACAAAGTGATCGATGAGTCCCCCGAGCAGAAATCCGAACGCCACCGGCCAGAGGATCATGCGGACATAATGCATGAAGGCGGCGTAAAAGGGACGAAACACCGGAAAAAGAAGGGACGCGCCGAGCAGCGCGAGCGTCAAACCGATCCCAAGAAAAAGCCCGGAAAGATACCAGGCTTTTTTCTTTTCGCTCCCGGCCGGACAACAGCACGTCCCTTCTTCCATTAAAGAATCTCCCGCTCTATGCTTTTTTATTTTTTCTTGGCGGCGGCAGCACCAGACGCGCCCAGCACCGCGCCGGCAGCTTCCTGCGCGTTCATTTTGGCGATCGCTTTAACCGGGTCTGCTAAAAACGCTGCCTTGCAGGCCGGACAGCAGAGGCCGTACTTTTTCCCCTGGTACTCCACAAAATTCGTCCCGGACACCGGGTCCCCGGAAATCGGACAGAACCTGTTGCCCACTTCCACGGTCTTGTCTGCTGCAAAAACTGGCAACGCCGCCAGAGGCATGAGGAACATCGCGAGTAACGCAACTGCCAACAACTTCTTCATACTGTTTCTCCTTTTTATTTTGACGCGTTTAAAATCCAATCGGCCCTGCCTTGTTTCATTTCAACCCGCCACTTCCATAGGAAGTAGACAACGGGGTACACCAATAATTCCAGCACAAAAGAAGTGGTAAGCCCGCCGATCATCGGCGCCGCAATGCGCTTCATGGCATCCGAACCCGCGCCTGTCGCCCACATGATCGGTAAAAGGCCCATAAAAGCGGCCATCACGGTCATCATCTTGGGCCGCACGCGTTTGACCGCGCCGTGCATGATCGCGTCCTCAAGATCTTTTTCCGTCCGCATTTTTCCTTTGTCGACGGCATCATGATACGCCAGATCAAGGAAAAGGAGCATGAAGACTCCCGTCTCCGCGTCGAGGCCCATCAGCGCGATCATCCCGACCCACACCGCGATGGAAACGTGATAGCCCAGGATCCACAGAAACCAGACAGCCCCGACGAGCGAGAATGGAACGGCCAAAAGCACGATCCCGGTCTTCACTGCGGATTTTGTATTCATATAAAGCAAAAGGCAGATCAGGAAAAGCGTGAGAGGCAGGACCACCTTGAGCCTCTCCTTCACCCGGATCATGTTCTCGTATTGCCCGCTCCAAAGGAGCGCGTAGCCTTGCGGCAGCTTGAGCTCGCGCGCGACGATCTTTTTGGCCTCCTCGACATAAGTCCCGATGTCGCGGCCGGCCATGTCCACATACACATACCCCGCCAGAAGACCGTTCTCGTTGCGTATCATCGCGGGGCCGGAAACTTTCTTGATCTCCGCAAGCTCCGCGATCGGGATTTGCTGTCCTGTCGCGGTGGAAACGAGGACGCGCTTCAGCTTCTCGATATCATCACGGAATTCCCGGGAATAGCGGACATTCACCGGATACCGCTCGCGGCCTTCGATCGTGGTCGTGATATTCTCCCCGCCGATGGCCGAGGTGATCACTTTCTGAACATCGTCGACGGAAAGCCCGTACCGCGCGAGGGCCTCACGCTTGATATCAAAATCAATAAAATAACCGCCCGCCACGCGCTCCGCGTAAATGCTCCGGGTGCCGGGGACATCCTTTAGGATCATCTCGATATGCGTTCCAAGTTCTTCGATCTTTTTGACGTCCGCGCCCAGCACCTTGATCCCGATCGGCGTGCGAACACCGGTGGAAAGCATGTCGATCCGGTTCTTGATCGGCATCGTCCAGGCATTCGTGGTGCCCGGAATCTTCAGCGCCCCATCAAGTTTTTCCACCAATTCTTCGCGCGAAATATGCTCCGGCCAGATCCAGGCAAGTGGTCCCTTGAACCATCCGGGAACCCAATTGGAGTACCAGCGTTCTTTTCCGGACCATTTTTTTTCAGGCTTCAGCAACACCACCGTTTCCATCATGGAAAAGGGCGCGGGATCCGTGGAACTTTCCATGCGCCCGGATTTTCCGAACACGCGCTCGACTTCCGGGAATGATTTCAGGATCTTATCCTGCTTTTGCAAAAGCGCCTGCGCCTCGGTCACGGAAATTCCCGGCAGCGTGGTCGGCATATAGAGAAGGTTCTGTTCCCAAAGCGGAGGCATGAACTCGGAACCTAATTTAAGATAAACGGGAATAGCGGTCAGGACAAGCAAGAGGGCCGTGATCAAAGTAGCCTTCCGGTATTTCAGGACGAAGCGGCAGGCCGGCTCGTAGATCTTAAAAAGCACCTTGCTGACCGGATGTTTTTCTTCCGGATAATAGGTCCCGACCGTGAGGGCCGTCGCCGCTTGGGAGAGTCCGGCCTCGACCTTCTTCGAAAAGAATGGCAATTTGAATTTGATCGGATCCATCCGCGCGAAAAGCATCCGCATCGCGGGATCCAAAGTAATGGCAAGGATCGCCGCCGCGGCCATCGCGAGCGTTTTTGCCCAGGCAAGCGGCCGGAAAAGCCTCCCTTCCTGATCGAGAAGCGTGAACACCGGCAGGAACGAAACCGCGATCACGAGAAGCGAAAAGAAAACCGCCGGTCCGACCTCTTTCAAGGCTTGAAGCCGGACAAAATGGAAATCGCCTTTGCGGCCGCCCTGGATCCATTCCTCCAGACGTTTGTAGGCGTTCTCCACTTCCACGATTGCGCCGTCCACCAGAACCCCGATCGAAATGGCGATGCCGGAAAGCGACATGATGTTGGAGGTCAAGTGCATGGCGTGAAGAAAGATGAAAGACAGCAGCACCGAGATCGGGATCGTGACGATCGGTACAATGGCGGAGGGAAAATGCCAGAGAAAAAGCAGGATCACAAAACTCACGATCAGCATTTCCTCGACCAGCTGATGCTTCAGTGTCTCCATCGCGTGGAGGATCAGCTGCGAGCGGTCGTAGGTGACTTCCAGTTCCACGCCCGCGGGAAACGAGGGCTTGAGTTCTTCGATCCTTTGTTTGACACGGTTGATCACATTGAGGGCATTCTCTCCCGAGCGCATGATCACGGTCCCGGAAACCACATCGCCTTCTCCGTTCAGGTCCGCGAGACCACGCCGCATATCGGGACCGATCACCACACTCCCAAGATTTTTAATGAGAACGGGAGTCCCCTGAGGATCCACGCTCACCACGATATTCTCAAAATCCTTGGCAGACTTCGCGTAGCCCCGCCCGCGGACCATATACTCCACCCCGGAAAATTCCAGCACCCGTCCGCCCGTTTCCTCGTTACCGCTCCGGACCGCGTCCATGACCTTGGTGATCGGAATGTTGTAGCTGAGGAGCTTGTTGGGATCGATCGTGATCTGGTATTGTTTGACAAAGCCGCCGAGCGAAGCCACCTCGGCGACCCCCGGAACACTTTGCAGGTAATAACGCAAATACCAATCCTGGAAACTTCTCAGCTCCTGAAGATTGTGCTTCCCGGTCTTATCCACCAACGCGTATTGAAAGACCCAACCCACGCCTGTGGCGTCCGGTCCCAGTTCTGTCTGAACTCCCTGGGGAAGCCTCGGGATGATCTTGCTCAGATACTCGAGCGTCCGGCTCCTCGCCCAATAAAGATCGGTCCCGTCCTTGAAGATCACGTAAACGTAGGAATAGCCGAAATCCGAAAAACCGCGGACCGCCTTCACGTTCGGGGCGCCGAGCATCGCCGTCACGATCGGGTAGGTCACCTGATCTTCCAGAATGTCCGGGCTGCGATCCCATTTGGAATAGATGATGACCTGCGTGTCGGAAAGATCGGGAATGGCATCGAGCGGAATATTTTTGATCGACCAGACCGCCGCGGCGATCGCGACCGCGGTCAGGACAAATATGAGAAGTTTGTTATGAGCCGAGAACCCAATGACCTTCTCGATCCACCCGCCCTGCCTTAATTGGGGAGAGACGTTTTGTTCATCCGCCATGGGGGTGTTCCGTCCCGCCGGAGACGCCTTCCAAAGCCGATTTGAGCCGGCTTTCCGAATCGATCAGGAAGTTCCCGCTCGTCACGGCCTGCTCACCTTCCTGCAGACCGCTTTTGATCTCATAAAAGTGGTCCGCCTTCGCGCCAAGCACGACTTCGCGCGGCTCGAAGACATTGTTCTCCTTGACGACAAAAACGATGTTCTTTTCTCCTGTCGCGAAGACCGCTTCCTCGGGCACGGCAAGCTGTTCCCCGAGATCGGTCTTCAGCGTCACATTCACATACATTTCGGGCTTCAAAACACCGTCCGGATTCTCAAGCTGCGCGCGGACGCGGAGGGAACGCGTTACGGGATCGACCACGGAACCCAGCGACCGGACGACCCCGGAGATCACTTGTCCGGTAATGGCCGGGACCTCGACTTCCACGCGGTCCCCAACGTGAACAAAAGGCATTTCATATTCATAGATGGGAGCGTACAGCCAGACCTTGCCTCCGGCATCGGAGTAAAGGAGCGAACGATCGGGCTTTCCCGCCGCCTCAAGCTCCTGAACAATGGGATCGCTCAACCCCAAGAGCCGCAGCTTGATCTTGGAGGAATCCACCAGCTTCGCGGCCTGAGCCTGGATCTCAGAGTCCGCGTTGGCCGCTCTCTTGAGCGCTTCGGCAGCCTGAAGGTATTCCTCCTCGGCCTGATAAAGCTCCGGGTCATACGCGATGCGGCCGGAAGCGCGAATCGTTTTCGTGAGCGCCAGCTTCTGAACAGGCGCCGTTTTGACACCCAGGACCTGTTGCTTTTCCGCGCCGAGCTGGAGTTGCGCGTAACCTTGAGGAAGCGCGTCTTTCACGATCACGCCGAGATTTTCTCCGCACATGGGACATTTCCCAAGGCGAGCAAATTCCGGCGTCATCGCCATCGTGCACTGCCCCATCTTGCATTTATGGAGCAGGCAAATCTCGCCGGGTTTCATGGCCACGAGCTGCGCGGCGGTGAAGACTTTGGGCCCGGCAGCATCTCCCGGCATCGCCATCCCCGCCATGGCCGCGGCAGCAGCCGCTTCGGGTTTCGGCGTTTCACGTTTCACGAGCGTCATATTGCAGATCGGACACGTGCCGGGCCGGTCGGACGTATAATTGGGATGCATAGGACAATAATAAATCACTTTTTCCGCGGACTTGGCCGCGTGAGTTGAACGATGTCCGATAGACCGGAACGCGATAGCGCTCGCAAGAATCGCCACAATTAAAAGAATAACGACGGATAAAAAACGATTCCTTTTTATCATTTTTCCTGCCCCGCTTCTTGGTTGAGATCCAGCCCCGTGGCCCACGCGAGATCGGCATAAGCCCTGAGCGTTTCGGCGCTGAATTGAACTTGTGAAAGTTTTGCGTTGAGATAAACGCGTTCGCTATCAAGAAGATCCAGAAAACCGGTTTTGCCGGATTCATAACCCGCCTGGTCCGCGGAAAGCGCCAGCTTCGCCTGCGGAACAATGGCCGCGTCGTAGAGATCCGTGATCTTCGCGGCCGTTTCATAACGGTAATAGGCATCTTTGACTTCGAAGAAGGTCTGATTTTTCGCTGCGATCAGTTTCGCCTGCTGCGCCTCCTCCAGCTTTTGCGCTTCCTGGATCTCGGGAATGATGCGATTCTGCCATATCGGGATATTGAATCGCAGGGGGACCATCCAGGTATTCTTTCCGTCGTGGGCCATCGTCGTGGTCCCGTCCCCCACCTGAGTGTATTCGAAGCCAACATTGACGTCCGGAAGATAAGCCAGCTGGGCGAGCCGTTTGGAATAATGCGTCTTCGAGACCAGGGCTTCGGCTTCCCGGAGCGCCTGACGGTTCTGGACGGCGAGATTCACCAGCTCGACTAAGGTATTTTTCAAGGCCGATTTAGGAGGAAGTGCCGCTTTCCCGATCGCCGTCATGGGATCCTGGTCCAGCAATGAATTCATCTGGGCCGCCACGCTTTCCCGCTGTTGCTGAAGCGTGTAAAGCCTTTCGAGATTCATGGAAAATTCCGTTTCCGCTTTGGCCACGTCGCGTTGGGAGCCCGACGTATTGGCATAGCGCGCCTGGGCAACGCCTTCGATCTTTTTCAGGAGTTCCTTGATCTCGGCCAAGGTGTCGAGGGAGGCATCAATAAAGTAAAGCTGGTAGTAAAGTTGGGAGAGCCTATTAGTAACATCCCTCTCCATGGCGGAAAAGCGGGCGCGGGCGGCTTCCGCTTCGGCTTTCGCGGCCTTCCTTTTCTCCCACAACTTCGCCGGGAACGGAACGTCCTGGGAGATCGAATAGTTGTTCTTCTGGGGGCCAGTGGCCGTTTCGACCATCGAACCCATAATGTCGTATCCCCCGACCGGATCCGGAAGCGCCCAGGACGCGAGGATGGCTTTCTTGGAAGCAAGCCATTCCGCTTTGGCCGCGGCGATCTCGGGATTTTTTTCAAGGGCCTGGCGGATCAGATCCTCAAGGCGCAAGGTTTGAGAAGCTTGCGGTGCTTCTTCCGCGAGAGCGAGCGGCGTTGCAAAAAGGAACGGAACTACCAGAATCAGCAGTACTGCGAATATTCTTCTCATCGCGTAGCCCTCGTTTGAGATTGCATTCTAGTCCCAATCCCTATCGATTTCATCAACGATGAAATCGGAGCAATTCCTATCGATGACAAAAGAAATAAAGCAAAAGACAAGGATCCCTGCCCAGGATCGATTGAAAGTTCATTTCTTGATACGCTCGAGCAGCTCATAGATCTCCTGGATCTTTTTTTCTTTTTCAGACCGGGACTTCCCCGTGAAGGCGGTTTTCACGCAAGCGTTCAAATGGTCTTTCAGGATCTTGGACTCTACGTTCCGAAGCGCGCCGATCGTTGCGCCCACCGCGTAGAGAATATCGACACAGTAGCGCCGCTCATCGATCATCTTCTGCAAGCCGCGGACCTGTCCCTCGATCCTCCGGAGCGCCACGAGCTTGTCCTGATGGTCCATGCCTTTTTCCATGCTCCGAGCATAGCATACCCCTGGGGGGTATGTCAACCACAAAAGGCGAAAGGTGCTTTGCGTACGGCGAAAGCTCGAGCTCTTCGTTTTTTACGTATCGCCGCACCCCGTACGCCGGACGCCTTCCGATTCTTTTACCCGTTCCCCTTTCCCCTTTTTTTGAATACAATACCGCCCATCATGAACTTACTTGCCATTGAAACCTCGAGCACCGTCCTGAGCGTCGCGATCAAAAAACGCGGGGGGAAACTCCGCCACGCCGCGGTCAAAGGCTACATGAAGCACGCGGAGAACCTCCTTCCGGTGATCGACCGACTTCTCAAAAAAGAAAAGCTCAAGATCGGCGACATCGACGCCTTTCTGATCGATCGCGGGCCGGGATCTTTCACGGGCTTGCGCATTGGCTTTGCGACCCTCAAGGGCTTCCTCGCCACCTGTCCCAAACCTTGTTTCGGCGCCTTTTCGCTCGACGTCATTGCCTCAGGAGTATCGGCGATCTCCAAGCCTTTAAATCTCGCAATATGCCTGGATGCACGGCGTGGTAAACTCTACACGCGTTCTTACAGCCGCCCGAAAATGGGCTGGGTACCCAATAATCCGGCTTGTGTGCTATCCTTTGAGGAAACGCTTCGGCAGCTGCCTCAGGGCAGCCTGATCGCAGGAGACGGGATCCCCAAGATTGACGTGCGAGGCTTCAGCGCCGCTCCGGAAAAAGATTGGTATCCGCGAGCGGCCAATCTGATAAAACTCTTTGAATCCCGGAGCCAGCTCATTAAAAAGCTGGCAAGTCCCCGGGCTCTTTTGCCATTCTATTTAAGGAGCTCCGAAGCCGAAGAACGGCTGAGAGAGAGAAAATGACACCCCTTCAAACAGCGCCGGAAATTTCGAAAGTCCTGCATCCTTCATGGATCGAACTGCGTACGGACCGCCTCCTGGGCAATCTGGAAGCGCTCTGCCACCGATCGGCCCCGATGACCAGCGTCCTGGCCGTGATCAAGGCCAACGCCTACGGTCACGGCGTCGAGGAGGTGGCCGGGATCCTCGACGGACAAGTCAGCTTCTTCGGTGTCGCTTCCTTACGAGAAGCCCTGGCGCTCAAGGAACGCCACCCTCTGACCCGCGTATTCCTTTTCGGTCATCTTTTTTCCCATGAGATCCCCGCCGCGATCGGTGCCAATATCACGCTCAGCGTCTCAAGCTACGAGAAAGCCAAGGAGATATCGGATTGCGCCGAAGGACTCGGGCGAAAAGCCTCGATTCATATCAAGATCGATACGGGCATGGGCCGCATGGGCATACGCTCCGGGATGGCGGCATCCGAAATCATGAAAATGCGAACGCTCAAGGGCCTCTTGATGGAAGGAATTTACACTCACCTTCCCACTGCTGAAAAAGCAGACACCTTCCGGGAGACTCAGGTCCGTGACTTCAGCCTGCTCATCGAAGACCTGGAGCGAAAAGGCATCGTATTCCGGTTCCGGCACGCTCAAAACAGCGCTGCGAGCATGACCCTGAAAACCGCTCTTCTCAATATGCTCCGGCCCGGACTCTCTCTCTATGGCATTTACCCCGATCCCGGCTTAAAAGACGCGGTACATGTCGAACCCGTTCTCTCGTGGAAAACACGGATCATCCTTGTCAAAACAGTCCGGACAGGCGATTCCGTAGGATACGGCCGCGAGTTCATCGCAAAATCGGATACCAACATCGCGATCCTCCCCGTCGGCTACAGCCATGGGTATCCCTGGGCCGCCTGGAAAAAAGCCTCCGTCCTCTTCAAGGGGAAACGTTACCCTCTTGCGGGCAAGGTATCGATGGATTATTTGACCGTCGATCTCGGAAGCAACACGGCCCGTGAAGGTGATACGGTCACCCTGATCGGCGAAGACGGAAATGAGAGCATCACAGCGGAGGACATTGCCGGCTGGGCTGGCACCATTCCCTATGAGATCGTGACGCGGCTTAACCCGTACATCCCACGAATCGTCACAGAAAACAAGTAGCGCACCCTATCCCACCTACGAGGTGAGATATTGGTATATCACACCTCGTAGGTGTCAGAGGGTCAAAAATGCTTAAATTCACAATCGAAAAAATCGAAGAAGTCGCCTCGACGAACACGCTGACTTTGGACCGCGCCAGACAGGGTGGGTCGGAAGGGCTTGTGATCGTCGCCGCGCATCAGACCGCCGGACGCGGCAAACCCGGAAGACAGTGGCTTTCCCCGGCCGCTAAGAATCTGCTTTGTTCCATTCTTCTACGGCCGCCCCTAAGCCCGGCCCAGGCCCCGATGCTTACCCAGATCGCCTGCCGTGCCGTTGCCAAGGTCCTGAAAGAGAAGTATGCTATCGCCTCCGAGTTCAAGCGCCCCAATGACGTCCTGGTGGGCTCCCGGAAGATATGCGGGACACTAACCGAAGCCATATCCTCTCCTTCAAAACTGGAAGCCGTCGTCATAGGGATAGGCCTTAATGTGAACGCCGAAGGCTCGGAGCTCCCGCCTGAGGGTATCTCCATGAAAGGCATAACGGGAACCAGTTACTCCTCAGATGAAGTGCTGGCCCATATTCTTGATGAATTTCGAGTAAAATTGAGTGAATTATACGAAACAGGCACTATAAAGTAGCCATTTTCCCAGAAAATCTCTATTTTTGAATGCCAAGTGGTAAATATCAACCATTTCAGTTGGCGCAGTTGAAATGGTTATAAGACGTGGAGAACTGCATGATTAAGCGAATATTGGCGATTGATATTGGCAATACGGCAGCTACAGTTGGGTTCTATGAGGGCGGTCGCCTGCTCGACTTCGGATCTATCTATTATGACGATATCCCTAAATACGCATATAAACTTATCAATAGTGGGAAAGAACATCATATTGACGTTATTATAAGCTCCGTATTCCCTGAAATAACGAAAAAAGTGAAGTTTTCACTCGGAACCAAAAAAGGCCAAAAGGTGTGGGTCGTCGGACAGAACCTCCCCATCAAGATTCGACACAAGTATAACAATTACAGCAACTTAGGCTGCGATAGAAAGGTCAATGCCTATGGCGCCATCAAAATGTATCGCCTCCCGATGCTCGTGATCGACTACGGAACTGCCATCACTTTCGATTATATAGACGCGAAAGGGGTTTTCCAGGGGGGCATGATCATCCCGGGACCTGAAACCGCCTACAGAGCGCTCGGCCAACGCGCGGCCCTCCTGCCCAAGTATCTCGCCCTTCCCCGGAAATCCAAAGCCTTTCTTGGGAAGAACGCCCGGGAATGCATGGAATCCGGCATCCTGGAAGGCTATGGCTCCATGACCGATGAGCTTATCCAGAGATTCCGAAAGAGGTACGGCAAGAACCTACGAGTCCTCGCCACAGGCGGCTTTTCCGGGGTGATACGCCCTTATACCAAAAATATCGACATCGTCGATCCCCAGCACTCTGTTAAGTCTCTGCTCGCCCTCTTCAGAGAGCATCGCTAGTACAACCTAAGGAGTACGGCGGAAGGCGTACGGCGAAAAAGCCGTCGTGCGTTACGCGGTACACCGCACGTCTTACACCTTAGGCTTTTAAGAATCCGCTTGCATTTTTGTCTCCCCCGAATAGAATAACGCCTCATCTAGCACTCGAAATTGATGAGTGCCAGAACCTCGATTGAATCTTCTTAAATCAGATTCGCCATTCCGAGACGAAGGTTGGAGCGCCCCCTCAAGAGAGAGGTCTCCCCGCCGCCAGGGATGACGACAAAAACGGAGGCAACAAACATGGCAAAGCAACTATTGTTCGGCGATGAAGCCCGCCGGGCGATCCTGCATGGCGTGGATCAGCTCGCGAACGCGGTCAAGGTCACCCTCGGTCCCAAAGGCCGCAACGTGGTCCTTGAAAAGAAATTCGGCTCCCCGACCGTCACCAAAGACGGCGTTTCAGTGGCCAAAGAAGTCGAACTC
>CAISGE010000068.1 GCA_903884815.1 Candidatus Omnitrophota bacterium
AAAAGGAGAACGAAAAATGCAACTCTCTTACAGCGCTTTAAGTACGCAGAAGGATTGTCCCCGGTGTTTTTGGCTCGATAGGAATAAGAAACTTGGTCGTCCGCAAGGTATTAAGTCCGGTGTCCCGGGAGCTGTTGACAATATCCTGAAGGACGGACTTGAGCAGTACCGGGGAAGTCTTCCTCCCATCCTCGCCGCAGATCTGCGCCTTGAAGGATTCGTTCTATATGCCGGCACAGATCTTCCGAAGATGCGGCATTGGAAATCCAATCCGTACAAAATGAAGGATGAAAAAGGGAACATCATCGTCGGAGCGTTCGACGATCTTCTTCATCATCCGGGAGCGGACACCTACGCTTACCTGGACTACAAAACCACCGGGAAAGAACCTTCTCAGGAGTTCGGGGAGCGGTATTACCAGAGCCAGTGCGACATTTACACGCGCTTCCTGCTTCTCGGCGGGAAGAAAGTCGCGTCCTTTGGAGTGCTGCTTTTCTTCTGGCCGGTGTCCAACGGGAACGGGTCAGTTGATTTTAAGACCATGCCGATCTTCCTCACGCCTAACCCGGACAACGCAGAGGTTCTTTTCAAGAAGGCTATTGAATGTCTTGAAGGACCGATCCCGGACGCCTCGAACGATTGCGAGTATTGCGGACGCCACAACGCTTTAAACCTAAACGGATTTTAAGGAGGAATTATGGAAGAAAAAAAGGAAGTCACCGAAATAGCAACAATCGCCGCCCCAGGATTAAGCGTCCGGGATCTCAAGGCGCGGGTCCAGTTGATTCAGGAAGTCATTCGGTCCGTGATGAAAGAGGGGACGCATTACGGGAAGATCCCGGGCTGTCCAAAGCCTTCTCTCTGGAAGCCAGGGGCCGAGGTTCTCAACATGACGTTTTCGATCGCTGTTGAAAGTCTCGTGGAAAATCTTTCAGAGGCAGACGAGAAGAGATATCGGGTCACGTGTACCGCTTTCAGCGCTGCTGGCGTGAAGCTCGGATCTGCCGTTGGGGAATGTTCCTCTGGTGAAGAGAAATTTAAATGGCGCAAGCCAGTTTGCGATCAGGAATGGGAAGAATCCCCCGTTGATCGTAGGCGCGAGAAATGGGTGAAGGGATACCAAGGACAACCTGAGAAGAAGATCAAACAGGTCCGCATGGAATCGGACGACCAGGCGAACACCATCCTTCAAATGGCCGACAAGAGGGCTTTTGTGGCCGTAACCCGCAAGGTAACTGCCGCCTCCGATATCTTCACCCAGGACATTGAGGACATGGAGCATATCCCCGAGGATGGAGAAGCGACAACAACGGCAACGCCGAAGCCTCAGCCCAAGAAAGAGGCGATGGATATCGCTGCCTTTCGTGAGATCACCTCTAAATTCGCTCAGAAATGTCGCGGGTGCGAAGGTGATATCAAGGTCGGAGATAAAGCCATGTACAACCAGAAAATCAAAGGCGTTTATCATCCCGCCTGTCTTGCGCCTAAAGAAGAAGCTCCAACCCTAAAAGCGGTCACTCCCGCGATCATCCAGAACCTTGAGAAGATGGCGATCGCTGCCGGTATGAAACTCATTGACCGGATTGGATCAGACGGTCTTCAAGAACTGGACCAGATTCAACCCAAGTACGCCGAGGAACTTCTGAAAGAGTTCGCGGAAATAATCGACGGTAAAAATCAATGAGTCTTAAAGAGATTTGCTCAAGCATCGACGCGGCTATCGATTTCTCTTCCTTAACGCACCAGTATTTCTATAAGGAACGGGATCTCATATCCGTCACAAAAGCGTTCGAGAAGGTCGGCGCCACAGACTTCTCAAAGGTCCCGTTTGAAGTGATCGAGCCAGCCCGAGAGCGCGGGGATACCGTTCACGACATGGCCGCGATGTTTGGGAATGAGATTCTTGATGAGGATACCGTCACTGAAGAATATGAGGGATATCTCTCCGCGATCCAGAAGTTTTATAAGGAGCGCGTCAAAAAGATCATCGCGATCGAGCAGAAGATTTATAACCTCCATTTCTGCTACGCCGGGACTTTGGACATTCTCTATCTCAACAAGTCGAGACAACTATGCCTTGATGATTGGAAGACTCCGAAGAAAGATCACAAGGTTTCAAAGTGGCAAACTGCGGCTTACGCCTACGCATGGGAAAAGCTCACGCGAAAAAAGGTTTCGGAGAGAGCGAGCGTCCTACTTCGTCCGGACGGAACCTATCAACGCGAAGAACATAAGAACCCCCTCAAACGCGATTTCGACGACTTCGTAACCATCCTTCGTTGCGTGATCCTGCTAACCAACAACAAACTCGGGAGAAAATAACATGTGCCGCTTCTTTTCAGGAATCGTAACGAAGAAATCAATTGTTTGGGACCTCGACATTGACAGTCACGAGGACCTTTTGGCGAAGGCCGGGATCAAGGACATAAAGACTGATCCTAACTTTGTCCGGGTCGAGCTTGTTCCCACCGACAACGATGTGTTTAACCACGATATCAAGAACTGGAAACTCCACGTTGACCAAGATTTTAAGCCTGATTGGTTTGACGCGGACGATGCGGAAAAGAAAATGCGGAAGCTGATCGGCTCATGCTTCGCCGAACGATTTATTAAAAGAAAAATCAAAAAGATCACCACAGGCCGGTGGTTTCTCGGGACCGGCGGCACGATCCAATACGTCAGCGGCGGCACGATCCAATACGTCAGAGGCGGCACGATCCAATACGTCAGAGGCGGCACGATCCAATACGTCAGCGGCGGCACGATCCAATACGTCAGCGGCGGCACGATCCAATACGTCAGCGGCGGCACGATCCAAAGAGTAAATTTTCAATGGCCCGGAAAGATCGAGAAGATCACCGAAAACGGCATTGTCATTTTTGATGATGGCAACGCCAAGCGGATCGTTGTCGCGGACCCCAAGATCAAGATTGAGATGTTCAAATAAAAACCAAAAGGAGAAAGTATGGAAACCACGCATATGGAAGCCCAAGTTTATCTTCAACCCGGAACATCGATCGCTATCCGGGAAGACGACAAGATCGTTGCTCAAAGCAATCAGCTCGTTGAACAGGCAAACTCGCTCTTGATCAAGACAGATCTCGGGTGTCAGCAAGCCCGGGAGATCGCGGACATGCTCAAAGCGTTCATTGACGGTCCTGGAACGTACCACGACGAAGAGATCAATATGGCTAATGCTCTTCACAAAAGGCTTTGTGAGAAGAGGAACGTCATCATAAACGGCCCAAAACTGGCTTATAAGGCCATCAAGGACCGGATAGCCATCTACGTTGACGACCAGCGCCGGAAGCGCGAGGAGGCTGAAAGACGCGCAGAAGAAGCGGCTCGTGAGAAGGAGAGACAAAAGCAAGCTGCGATCCAAGAGAAAATTGATGAGGAAAATCGGAAGATCGCGGCACAGAAGCGCGAGGAAGCGGAGAGACGAGCCGAAGTTGAACGGAAGATCCAGAGACAGAAGGACGAGGAGAAACGCGCACAGATGGAGCGCGAGGAAGCGGAACGGCGCAAGGCGGAGAAAGAGCGCGTTGCTACTGAGAAGGAGAAGGCCGAGGAAAAGAAAGATCTTCTCATCGAGAAAAAAGAAGCGGTCTATGTCGCGCCTCGGAAGGTTTCGACCTACGTCCCTCAAGGAGTTTCCGTGTCGTTTGAGTGGGACGCTCGGGTAGTCAATAAGGCCCGAGTCCCGGACCAGTATCTTATCGTCGATATCAACGCTCTTGAGAAGGCTCAGAAGGCTGCAAAGGGAGCTCTCACGATCCCAGGAGTGGTGTTCACAAAAAGAGTCGTTGGATCTTTGAGGAAATAATGCTCAAAGGAGAAGCGGTCCTTAAGGCAGCAGGTATGGAGTCCTGCGCTCTGCATTATCGCGTCCAACTCGAAACGGCGAAGAGACTTGCTTATGACTGCGCTTTATCGAAAGGACAGATCACGAGCGACGATGTCCGAGAAGAGGCTGAACGGCGCGGGATAGTGCTTTCTTTCAGCAAAAACTGGTCTGGGAGCGTGTTTCGAGGGAAGGAATGGGAACAGTGCGGATTTAGCAGCTCTAGGCATTCTGGAAGTAATGGACACCTGCTGCGCGTGTGGAGGTTGAGGAACCAGCCAAAACCAATAACCTCGGTCCCGGCTAAGAAGCAAGAACCTGAAAAAAAGCCAGTATTTCAATCCGAACTCTTCAGCCCTTCGGAAGTTCCGTCTTACCACGAGTTTTTAACATAATTTTTTTTATTTCGCTTGTAGTGCTTGTTCTTATTTTTTTATCAGGCAGAGGATTTATCGTCATGAAGTGGTACCAGCACGAAACAAACGCTCACAATGATGAAGATATGCGCGATTTAATCCACAGATTCGGTCTTGAAGGATACGGCGCTTACGTGATTTGCTTGGAACTTATCGCTGAAAAGATCGATGGGAATCTTATAGCTGAAATCACCATAAGTGATGCAGTTCTTCGCGAAAAGCTACGGCTTTCTCACCAAAAATTGACCAAAATCCTGTCGTTTTTTGGTCAAAAAACGCTCATTTTTTCAAAATTTTCTAAAAAATATTGGATTCTTAAATGTCCGGCACTTTTAAAACGTATAGACAACTGGACCACAAAGAAGGCGAAACGCTACGGAGTCACTACGGAGCAAGTCCCACTACAATCACAATCAGAAAGAGAAATAGAAAGACATCAAGAACCGGCGGACGGACTTTTTTCTGAAGAACAGGTCAAAAACATAAAGATTCAAATCGCGCAATCCCTTGGTCATAGCGTCCTTTCAGAAGCCAACGCAGAGAACTTTAATACGGTCCTCCAAAAACTAAAAACGGCCATGGGACGAAAAGAAGACGTCCGAGATCCCTATGCCTACACCCTCACCATTGCCAAAAACATCGGAAAGGAAATTACCGTATGACAGACACCGGATACAAACCCATGTTCTCAGGAGAATCAATATCTCCCCCAAATCTCGGTCCATCCGCTGAACAAAAAATGTCAAACCTTCTCAAGTTGATCGGGAACCCATCGGAATGCCGTGGATGCAAGGCCGGGATCTGGTGGACGGTTACAAAGATCGGAAAAAAGATGCCTTTAAATTCTGATGGAACTTCTCATTTCTCGTCGTGCCCGGAAGCCATTAAATTTAGAAGAGAAAAAATAAAAGAAAGGACTCGGTGAGGTGAATTTATGAGCGCTCAACTGAAAGTAAACCTAAAAAGGATACCGAGAATTGTTCGTTTGATCTGCGGGTCTTACGACGCATGGATCGTAGGGGGCGCCTCTGATCCGAACCAATCCATCCCCAAGGACTATGACGTTTGCGTTCCTTTTCGTCAGTGGAAAGAGGTTGCTCTTTTGATCCCGAAAGATGCCAGGCCGACGCTTTATGGCGGATGGAAATTCCAGTGTGACGGATTCTTAGTGGACGTTTGGCCGCAGGATCTCGGGGACGTTTTGATCTGTGCGAAATGTAAATGGGCGTGGCAACCACAACACAACATTAGGATCACAAAAGTTTTATAAAACCACAACAGAAAAAGGAGTGAATATGTCCCCAACAGCAACAGAAGCGCCGAAGAAGGAAGCAAAAACAGTGAAGTCGAACAAGCCACCCAAAGAGTTACCCGGGATGCCCGAGAAAGATGAACTCGGGAAAGCCGCGGACAAGTTCAAAGAGGCAAGCGACGCCGTTGTGAAAGCCAAGGACGCTCTTGGCGAGGCTGCCGCCGATCTCATGATCGAGATGCGCCGATCCAAGCGTTACCTGATCCCGGTCGATGGCGGATCGCTCGAACTGAAACACGAAGCCGCGAAAGAAGTAGTGAAGTTCATCCGGGCGAAGGCGGCATAACATGGCACATCCTCTCGCGCTCAGGAAAGAGAAAGATGTCCTTCGGGAGATCCTTCTCTATCTTCGGGCGCGGGGGGTGTTTCATTTCCGCATTAACACGACCGGCACGTGGCACCCGTCCCGCAAGATCTTTTTAAAACCGCACAACCTGACGCCCGGCACAGCCGACGTGATCGTGCTGAAAAACGGGAAGATGATCTGCCTCGAAGCGAAGTCTCCGACCGGGAAACAATCACCAGAACAAAAACAATTTGAACTTAACGTCAAGCGTTCAGGCGGCGAGTATTACCTCGTCCGGTGCGTCCAGGACGTTTTGGATAAGGGGATATGAAATGAGTTTTCACGTTCCAAATCAGTACCGATTCACCGAAGAGGGAAACATGCTCTCCTCAGATCCTTCGGATGGGAATGTTGGATGTTTTTTGATTCCTTACGCTTCGAACAGGCTTTGCGTTATCGCGACCGATGGAAAAGGAATTAAGCCCGAATGGGAACACGTTTCAGTATCGATCAAAAACCGATGCCCGAATTGGATCGAGATGTGTTTTGTTAAAGACCTATTTTGGGACTCGGAAGACGTTGTGATTCAGTTTCATCCTCCGAAAAGTCAATACGTCAACAATCACGAACACTGTCTCCACATGTGGGGCGCGTCGGAAAGAAGGTTGAATTGCCTCCGACGATCTTTGTGGGGTTAAAAGCATGAAGAATGAAGTGGCGGTTTTTATGCTCAAAGAAATAGACGTTAAGCTAGGCCTCCGGAAGCGTCCAATCGATAAGGTTCTCGCATGGAAACTCGATCAAGTCCGGAAGACAGTCGAATCTGGTGCGGACCTGACCGGGACCGAGGAAGAGATCCTGAAGTTTAACTGGACTCGCTTTACAGATCCCCAGAGGTTGAAGTGGGGTAGTTTTGTGAGGCCGCGATGATCTATCGCACCAGAACGAAGTACGGAAATACCCCCATTCAGTCAACCAAGATGCTCGATCAATTCACGCATGGCAAGTCCTTGCGCTCAAAGCTCGAATTCAATCATGCGCTTTGGTTGCTATCCGAATGGCAGGCGAAGCGCGTGAAAAATTGGGAATACGAGAAGTCCTACGATTTAGAAGTGGATGGGAAGATGGTTTGCAGGATAGAGCCCGATTTCACAGTCCTACTTCCAGACCTGAGACAAGAAGTGCACGAAATAAAGTCGCCCGCGACTAAAACGAGGGAGTGGGCGATTAAAGCGAAGCTTTTCGGGATTTTATATCCGCATATTCGATATCGTCTTTTTGAGAGCGGATTCGAGAGAAAAAAGTTTTTTATCCAAGTAGAAGACGAATAACAACCAACCAAAGGAGAACATGTGAAAAATCTACCGTTAAATTCGATTCAACCCTCGTCTACAAATCCCAGGAAACATTTTGATGCAACGGCTATCAAGGAACTGGCCGAGAGCATAAAGAAGCATGGGGTACTCCAACCGATCCTCGTGCGCGAAATTGGCGCTGTACCGGAGAACATGGTGAAAGTAGGAACGCCTTCTTATGAACTTGTGGCCGGAGAGCGCCGCTTCCGCGCAGGCAAGCTCGCGGGTCTGAAGGAGATCCCGGCCATTGTTCTGAAGCTGACAGACATCGAAGCGGTCGAGATTCAGGTGATCGAGAACCTTCAAAGAGCGGACCTCCACCCGATGGAAGAGGCGGAAGGGTATGAATTCCTGATGAAGCAGCACGGCTATGCCGGCGCGGACGCGATCGCCGCGAAGATCGGGAAGAGCCGGTCTTATGTCTACGGACGATTGAAACTTTGCGCCTTAACGCCAGACGTTAAGAAGGCCTTTTTGAAGGATGCGATCAGCCCCAGCGTCGCCCTTTTGCTCGCCTGGATCCAGGAAAGCCTCCAGGCCAAGGCCTCGAAGACCGTCCTGGAAGGGAAATATGGCGAAGGCCCGTTGCCCTACCGCCAAGCCGTGGAATTCCTGAAAGACAACTACACCCTGACCCTCGCCGTAGACGGGGCTCTATTGATTAAGCAAGCGGTGAACGCTGCGGATGAGAAGGTGAAACCATGACGGATTTGATCGTCACGGACCGGAAAATCCTAAGACAGGTATCCAAGGAGACAACGCCACAGGAAGTGGAAAGTCTGGGTTTGATCAAGAGACTCCGGGAGGCTAACGCGAAAGCGTGGGTGAATGGCGCCGGTCTTGCGGCGATCCAGATAGGGGTACCACTTAGGTTTTCTTGGTACACCATAATGAAGAACGGACAAGTGACCGAAGGAACTCTTCTTAACCCCGTGATTATTCAACGGTATGGAATCATCAAGGAAAAGGAGGGATGTCTTTCGATCCCGCATAAATACACGGAGGTCGAGAGGGCGTATGAAATCGAATACGTCACGAACGGGAAGAAGAAGCGAGCGAGAGGTTATCTTTCTCGGCTGATCCAGCACGAGATCGATCACATGGACGGGATTTTGAACGATGAGAGGAAAAAGTCATGAAGATGTCCTTAGTAGCAAGTGGCTTGGGGCATCGGATTGTGAAACTTGAGAATGATATTCAATTGAGCGAAGCGAACGTCAGTCTTGAGACGTGGCTGATTTTAGCAAAGCTGTTGGACCTGGAAGAGCGCCTTGAAAAAATAGAGAAGAATAAATGAGAAATTGTCGCTAAGGAGAGAACCATGAACGAAGCGAAGCTCGTCGAAGCAATCAATCTTTGTTATAGGGCGGTAGATAAAAGCATCGTAGGTCCTATGTTCATGGACAAAGAAAAAGGAGTGATGAATACGCTGGCCATGAACGCATTTTATAACGTCTTGAATAATGTTCTTCCGAAAGAAATGACCTCAAATTTAAAACTGCAAGAACCGAAAGAGCCTTGGCAGGAAGGGGAATAGGGATGGACGGCGCGGGAATGATTAACTGTCCGAAATGTCGTTCGGTTTTAAGTATAAACAATATGGAAACATACCAGCGTCATCGAGGAGTAAATCGATTTGGATTCTTTTGTGAAGGATGCGGGGGGAATGTTTTTTTAGATAGTTGTGGCAAAAAAATAAGGATTCTTAATGCTCGACAAAAAACGAGTAAACCCTGAACGCTCCAAGTTCATCGAGGAACTGATCCAAGATATCAGCACCATCGATGGATACGAGAAGCATGGGATAACCAGGGAGAACACGGCGGTGATCGTGACCTACATCATCCACCGTATGAACGAGATCAAGGGGAATGGGGGTGGGGAAGCTATCGATAAGATCCTTGATTATCAGTTCAACGAGCGTAAGGATCAGAAGGCTGGGGTATGGGGCGGTGAAGAAAATCCTCAAGATGTTGAAGAAATAGTTTAGTTTCATTTTTTTCGTGTAGTAGTATTTCTGGTGTAGACGTAGTGTAAAACCTTGGGCCTCATGAACCCGAGGATAACCAACAAAGTCAGACCTAATCGATTAGGCGCGTGTTACCGGAAGTCCCGGTGGCCGCGCCTTTTTTGTTGGAACCCATAAATCCGGAGGATGATCATGAAACATCGCCTAGAAGGAGCAGGGAAAGGCGATAACGATCGTACCTCGGATAAGAAACGCTACGATGAGAATTACAACCGCATTTTTGGAAAGAAAAATCCCATATCCCACATCCGTAAAATCGTCGAACAGGGAAAGCCATGATTAAGCCCATGCCTGTCGAAGCAGGAACTTTATCAGGCGCCAGAGATTCTAAAGGTCGCTTTGTCAAAGGGTTATCCGGGAATCCTAACGGAGCACCCAAAGGGCAAAGGAGAAGCGCTCTCAAAGAAATTGAAGCGGCGGTGGATGAGTGGAAAGAGCGGAACGGAAAGACTTACTGGCAGGCCGCTGTAGAGATCGCCATGAAGCAAGCGAAACTCGGAAACACGACACTCCTCGGAAAGATCATGGATAAGTTTGTTCCCTCGATGCTCGAACACATTGACCCGGAAGAAGCGCCCGATCGATTACCGTTTATGGTGAGAGGCCCGAATGCTAATTAGTGACGGAGTTGGTCAAGGCATCGAAATGAAAGCGAACCAGTTCGATGTGTTCATGGACGAGCATCGATTTATTGTTTTGGTGGCTGGACGCCGGTGGGCGAAGACCACGACGCTTCTCACGAAGTTGATGACAAAGGCTTTTGAGAGGCGCGGCCTGTACGGGTACTTCGCTCCGACCTATAAGCAAGCGAAACTGATCGCTTGGGACGTTCTCAAGATGATCTCACCGCCGCAGTACATCCTCAAGATCAACGAATCTGAACTCTGCATCACCTACCGAAACCTTTCTAAGATTCGTTTATTTGGCTTAGACAAGCCGGAAGGGATTCTCGGAATTAAACTCGCTGGCGCAATGATCGACGAATACGATCACGTCAAGACCAATGTCTATGAATCCGTGATCCGTCCGGCATTGTCTGACAGCATGGGATTCTGCTGGTTCTCCGGATCACCGGACTGCCGGCAGAAGCGGCTGAAGAACCTCTTCGAAGACGTCCGAATCAATAAGCGCAGCGAGTGGGCGACATATCACTTCAAGTCCATCGATGGCGGATATATCCCCCCTGAGGAGATCGAGAACGCCCGGAGAGACCTGGACCCCAGAACCTTCCGCGAGCAGTACGAGGCGACGTTCGAGGACGCGATGGGGCGCGTGTATTACGGCTTCAACTTCGATGAGAGCGTCAGTGATAAGGCGCAATACGACCCGAACGCAACGCTTCGCATCTTCTGGGATTTCAACGTGGACCCACTTTGTGTCGGGTTTGGGCATTCTTACACCACCGAAGACTATCAGACTCGGAAGCCGGTGCATCGAGTGATCGTGATTGATGAACTTGTGATCCGGAACTCAAACACGGTGGAGATGTGCCGCGCAATCGCGGACCGGTTCAAGAATCACAAGGCCGGAATGGTTCACTACGGTGACGCAACGGGGAGAGCTCGGAACACCGCCTCCTCGTTGTCCGACTACCAGATCATCTACGACTTCTTCAAGAATCAGCCTGGTGGATGTTCAATGCGTTTCAAGGAATCGAATCCCCAAGTGAAAGATCGCGTGAATGCTGTCAATTCAATGCTGCTTTCCGCAGATGGAAAGCGGAGAACGACTCTTAATCCGAAATGCAAAATGATAATCAAGGATCTTCTGGACGTGTCCTACAAAGAGGGGACTTGCGAGATTGATAAATCGAATCCGGATCGCACCCATAGCTCTGACGGTTTCGGCTACTGGATCGATTACGATTTCCCGGTGATCAGGAATTACATCAGACAATGAGCATGAACTAAGAGGCAACCATGAATAACTTTATTTTCCGTCGCGACGAGATCCAGGCCTTCCAGATCAAGGAGTCCGAGATCATGCACCGCTGTACTCACGACACGGCTCGTCGTGCCGAGATGCTCATTCGTAAGAACATCCTGAAGGACAACCTGGAGTACATCATCGATGCCCAGTTGCGATTGATGTTCACGCCCCAGACTTATGACGACATGCGCCATTACGTGGATGCCACGAACAATCTCATGCGCCGGGTGGTGCGTGAGACTTCCACGGTCTACAAGGGAGCGCCGGAGCGAGTGGTTAGTCCCAAGGGTGGTCAGAAGCGATTCGACGAAGTCTGCAAAGCCCTGAATCTGAACCAGAAGATGAAGCGAGCGAATTATCTTTTGAACGGCATGAACGATCTTCTCGTCCAGGTGGTGGTGATGGACGGGATGATTGATCTGAGCTTACTGACGCCCGATATGGTGACGGTATTCGAGAACAAGGACAACCCCACGGTCCTGGACGCTGTGCTGATCGAGGATGCTTACTGCGACGAGGTGGGGCAGACACAGAGACAGTGGATCTATTGGTCTCCGACCCGACACTTCATCCTTGATCGGGACTTCAAGACGAAGTCCGTGGACGGGAACCCAGAGATGGTGAACCCCTACGCTGAGCAGAACATCCTCATGAACACCTTCTTTCCATTCGTGCCCATTCACAAGGACGACCGTGAGAATTGCTTCTGGGATAGATACACCGGCAAGGATCTGGTGTCCGCTACGAAACTCGTCGCGCTCCAGAGCACGTTCCGAAATTTCATGATCCCGATGCAGTTTAAACAGTTGGGCGTGAAGCAACAGACCATCGACACGAACACCGGCACCACGAAATCGAATCAGATCAAGTCTCCTTTGGACATTCTCGTCACGAACGGGGAGGCCCAGGTGCTGGACTGGCAATCGAATCTCACGCAGATCGGAGAGCAGATCGAGAAGCAGATCTTCTCAGTCGCCGGGAACCATGGAATTAGTTCCGAGAACTTCAAGCTCATGGCGCAGTCCGTCAGTGGGTTCGCACGCAAAGTAGCTCGTGAGCGGTTGGACGAGATCCGGGAGGATCAGACGGAGACGTGGCGCGACGCCGAGGATCAGATCTTCGAGGCCATTAAGTGGGCGTCCATCGTCTACAACCTGAACCCTCTCCCGGAGGCCGCGAAGTTATCCGTGGATTTCGCGGAGCCGAAGGACTTGGAAGATCCCAAGGACGAGATGGATCTCAAGATTCAGAAGATCGATCTTGGTGTGGTGAACCTTCTCGATGTGATCATGGAAGAGAATCCCGACATCAAGACCGAGGAAGATGCGGAAGCGTTTCTTCAACGGAATATCGACATCAAGAATCGAATGACGAACAGGTACGGCATCAACTTCGATGCCGCATTGCTGAACATGAATGGAGCAAAAGTACAACGGGGGCAGACCGCCCCAGGAGTATTAAATGGCTAAAGCGGCGGATATGACTGTGGAAGTCCAATTGAACAAAGAAGTACCCGAAAAAATCGATCTCATTTTTAAAGAAGTGCAAGCGCTGAGGGCTGAGATCAAAACCCTCAAGATGAACCTGATGCAGATGAACGCGCTCAGGCGTGGGGCATAAGCACATGGACGCCACGCAGGAGCGGGTGGAGTTTTTGGAACGGAAGAACAAAGAACTTAAACTTGAACTGAAGAAAAAAGATGAGCGTTTAAGCGAGCTGGAAATAACTGTCCGGGTTCTTAAACGCCTCAACGGAGAAGGAAAATAACATGGCTGAAGAAACAGCAGAGCAGAAAGCAGCAGCGGCTGCGGCGGCAAAGCAACCGACTGAGACCGAGAAGAAGATTTTAGATCTCGAAACTCAGAACAAAGCACTCGTGAAAGAAGCAATGGAGAAAAAAGAACACATCCGCAAGCTGGAAGATTCCCGCAAAGCGGAGGAGGACAAGCACCTCAAAGACCAGAATAAGTACAAAGAGCTCTACGAGGGCGCAAGTCCAACACTCGAACGATTTAAAAAACTTGAACCGATGCTCAACACGATGCTGGAGACCGAGGTCGCAGAGATCCCAGAAGCTACACGGGACCTTATCCCTCAGTTTTCAACCGTCGAAGAAAAGTTGTTGTGGGTGAGGAACGCAAAGACCAAGGGATTGTTTGCTGCACCGCCGGCTATTGACCCGAAGACGGGCAAGCCAGTGGTGCCAGTAAAGACTCCGGCGTCGAGCGTGCAGTCCAAAACGCAGACCAGTGAGACAGCCCAGGAGTTCCTGAGCTATCCTGCGAATGACCCTCGACTCACTCAATTGTCACTCAACGACTACCGTCTTTGGAAGCAGCATAACCAAAAGGGAGTCGGAGTGAAGGGTTGGGGCGGTTGATTTATAAGGGCGCGTAAGTGCCCATAATGGAGTAATGCAATGGCAAACGAAATGACAGTATCAACCCTCGCTTCAGTTATCAATACCGAAGCGATCATGGAAGCGCGGTTGGCTTTCCAGACGAGCGTGAACCTTGCTGGTGTTGTTCGTACCGGCGATCTCACGGGCGTTCCCACTGCGGCGGCCAGCTTCCCGGCTTTCACGGCTCCCGCTGTGTCGAAAACCGCCGAGGCAACCGACCAGACCACGAACGCCACCATCACGCCGACCGATGTCGTGCTGACGGTCGCTCGTCGGGTTGTGAAGGTTCTTCCCACGGACTTGTCCCGTGGAGCGTCACAGGAGAACATCTCCCAGCGTCTTGGCCAGATGATCGGCCTCGCTCGGGCGAAGCAAGTGGATGCGGACATTTGTGCGTCCTGGAATTCCACCTCCTTCACATATGCGGTGGGAGCAACGAACTCGACGGACGTCAGCATTGCGATGATCCTGTCGGCTCTTCTGATCCTTGAAGGGAAAGAAGCGAACCAGAACCTGATCCTCTCCTTGCATCCCAGTCAGTGGGCGCACATCCGTGGGGACCTTGTCCTCATGTCGATGACCACCACCGGCACGGACAGCCGGGGAACGGATCGTTCGCAGCAAGGGCAGCAAGTGATGGACTCCGGGATGCTGTATCTCCCGCTGTTCGGATCCAAGTTGCTCGTCACTCCTCGTGTGGGTACGGGGACGGACACCAACGCCATGTTCATGGGCGCACTGTTCAACGCTGATTGCGTTGGCTATGCGGTCAAGAACGTGAACCAGGAGTTGGGTATTCCGGACATCGAACTCCAGCGTGATGCTTCGATGGGTGCGACTGAGTTCGTGCACAACTACTACGATTCAGCCGGCATCATCCGTGCCGCTGGCGTGGTGTTGATCAAGAGCCAGACGTACTAAGTCCTGTTGTGGTGGTTGGGGGCGGGAGCAATCCCGCCTCCTCCAACACATCGAGAAAGAAGGGATTATGGCCACAGAAAATCTTACGAAGAAAGTACCGGGAGCGGGTGGAAGCGATGGTCTTGTGATAATTTCGACCGACACCGAGAAGCCAACCAACGCCGCTTTAAAGGCGCACGGATGGGAAGTGACGGCTTCTGCCGCGAATCAACCACCGTCGGGTCTTGCTGTATGAGCGATCCTATCTTTCACGCAGATTGGTTCTCGAAGAACATTCCTATCTGGGATAAATATCTCGGTCATCTCAAGGGTCGCGAGTACGTGAATGCTCTTGAGATCGGGTGTTGGGAGGGTCGGTCCACGGTGTGGACGCTCCAGAACGTGCTGACGGATCCCACGAGCCATATCACGGTGATCGATCCGTTCCTCGGGAACCCTGAGAACAAGGTCGAAGGATACGAGAGAAGCGTCCAGGATACGTTCGAAGGGAACATCAAAGCGATCGGCGCTGAGAACAAGCTCACGCTCCTGACGGTCAAGTCGCACGACGGCCTGAAATATCTTCATAACAATCATTTCGATTTTATCTATCTCGACGGCTCGCATGTCACGACGGACGTGCTCCGCGACCTCGTTCTTTTGTGGCCTCTCCTGAAGCATGGCGGGGTGATCGTGATGGACGACTACGAGTACAAAGTGCCGGACATGGGAGCATGCCCGGGAGAAGCGATTGATGCGTTCGGACGCATTTTCCGAAAAGAGTATTACGAACTCCACCGTGGGTGGCAGATGGTATGGAGAAAGATCTAATGAACGAAAACTTGGAAGCAGAAAAACAGATCATCGAAGCTCACCACGCTAAGGGCTACAAATGCTTGTCCATCGGCGTTCCTTTGGCTGGAAAAGATGTCCCCAAACTGACCTTTTCGTCTTTCCTGAACATGTACAACCCGCTGTCAATGATCGATCTTCTGGTGAAGAACAAAATCATGTCGATGGTGAAGATCGTGTCCACGTTTCCCATGGACGCCAACCGAAACGAATTCGCCAAGAACGCCATCGAGGCTGGGGTGGATTACCTTCTTTGGCTCGACATGGATCAGACGTTCCCCGCCGATGCCATCACGAATCTTTTCGAAGTGATCTCGGACGAACGCCCGATCGTGGGCGGCATGTACTACCTGAAGAAAGAACCCTACGCGCCGGTGCTTGGGCGATACGTGGACTGGGAAGAGAGTTCGCTCCCGCATAAGGAGTATTACGAGCAAAAAGGCTATGTGCATTCGGATGGACGACCGCTGATGTCTTGGCGCCCTATTACCTTCTTCGATAAGACAAACCCGTTTCAAGTGGATGTGATCGGGCTTGGCTGCGTGCTGATGAAGACTTCGGTGTTCAAGGACCTGACGTACCCCTATTTCAGCTACACGCAAGATCCTCGCCCCGGCCAAGAGTACCGCCAGATGGACGAAGTAATGCCCTTCTGCGCTCAACTGAAGAAGCTGAACATTCCCATATGGATTGACCCAAGGGTGCAGTGCGGTCATCTTACAACCTTAGAGACGAACGCTGATCTGTTCCAAGCGTGCCGGGACGCGCAGTTCGCAACATGCGCCAAGGAAGACCCAGCGCAATTCGACAAGATATCCAAACTTTTTATTGACGTACGAGAGGAGCAGAAAAATGGGACAAGATTTGAGCAAGTCACTGTCAAGTAGGGCGGTCAACGCGGTGTATGAACGCCGTTGCCAAGCTCACGTCGCTATGAACGGTCGAAATCCTACTCCAGAAATGCGTCAGCAGTTCAAGAAGGACGTCATTCACGAGGCGAAAAAGCTGAACAAGTCTGGAGGATTCAATTCATGAAGCAAGACCTCTTGAAAGGGAAGACCGGGACGCTTTCGATCACTCCGTACCTGAACAACCGTCCCGCGGTGGCCTCGAGCGCCGCGGTGATCGTGCTCGATAAGGGCGGGGCAACGCTCGTGACAGGGTACGGGAGCGTGAACGCCACGACCGGCGAGATCACGTATTCTCTGGATTCCGCATACACCGCTCAGATCGGAGAGAACTTCCAGATCCAGTGGACGTATACGATTGCAGGGACCGTTTATTATCAGTCCTCGCTTTTTGACATTGTCCGGAATCGTCTCTCGATCCCGGTGGTGGACGACGACCTCTTAAACGAGCAGTCCGACATCATGGACGGCGCGGAGCAGTTCTCAGGAATCGTGGACTCCGCGGCGAGCGCGACCTTGGTCGATTCTGACCTCAAGAATTACGCGGACGATTACTGGAACGGCGGGAAGGTGTCCGTCATCAATCCAGCGACCGGAGTTAAACAAACACGCGACATCACGGACTTCGTGCAGAGCACCGGGACAATCACTGTCGGGAGCGCGTGGGCAACGACTCCGGATAGCACGTACACATTCGAGGCGAAGCGTGGCTTCGCTCGCAAGATCGAATCTGCTTTTGAGGAGATGCTGATTGACGTTCGCTCGAAGGGTTTCCGCCCGGCTCTCATCCTGGAGTCTGGGGAGCTTAAGGTCCCGCTTATCAAGAAAGCGCTCGCCATGATCTGCCGGGATTTCATCGTAAGTCCCGATGATAAATGGTCAAAACTCGCGAACGATTACGAGGCGCAGTACGCGGATCGGTTCGAAAAGATCGTGTTTCAGTACGACAAGGACGAGTCCGGGAACGTGTCGGACTCTGAGAAAAATCAAGAGCTCGGGAACGTGAGGTTGAGACGGTGAGCTACGCAACGGTTAAGAAGTATTTCGTGAGGCGTCTGGCTTCGTTCAATCTTCAGGAAGCAAAGAAGAAGATCAGTTTCGAGAACGCCGCGGAGAACTTCGACAATCAGTTCATCTTTGAGAACCCGAAGACCGATCTCGATGACGGGGATACTTTGGCGAATAGGTTCTTCCCCAAGCGCTCTATAACCATCAGAACCGCACACAAGACGTCTGAGGGATCGCTTCTCTTCGATTACGACTCAGTGCATACCCGTCTTGAGAACGTGCTCAGGGACCTGCATTCTTCCTCAAATTACCGTACCGACGGTATCCGTCGGATCGTATTCAATACTCTTTCCGTGACCGTGGTGAATGGTTACATCTCGGGAGATATGAGTTTTACCGTGGAGGATAGCTTGGCTTATGCTTGATCCTATTTTCCAGAAGCATTTAGACAATATGAGAGCGTTACAGGAAGAGCTCAAGGCTACGGTAACGAACGCGGCTCAGTTTCTTAACCTGGATGATGTTTTGAGACACCCGCAAGCGGAATTGACGTTGTTCTCGGATGAATTGACCGCTCATATTGCCAAGAGATTTGTGACTAAGTTCATAGCGGAAGGGGTCAGATTCGCGGACGAGATGAAACACGTGAAGCGGAAGATTGAACCAGCCACGCCGGAAAAGGTTGGAGCAGAGCAATGATAAACATGAATGTGAAGGTAACGGATATCCCGGAAGTGACGCTTGATTTAACGAAAGAACTGGAAGCCTCAACTCTTGTCGTCGCCGCTGAGATCCGGGGAAGTATCATGCGCGGCTTTACGAACGCGACTGATTCGGGAGAGATCGGGGCGAAACCTGAGCCGATACCACCCAATCGTGGGAAATATGCTTATCAGAAGATGAAGACGCTAGGACACGCAGATCCGTTAATCGGAGAAGAGCGAAAATTGATAGATGCAGCGAGTTACGTGTCTAAAACGGTTGGCATGAATCACGTCGTCTTAACGCTTTCTGAGTCGATGCACCCCAATTCCGGAGGGAAATCTATCGCGCAGGTGGGAGCTGATAATTCGGTCAAAAGGGGGATGATCCCGGCGCGACCGTTCTTCGGAGTATCCCCGGCAGCGGTGAAGCGGTGCGTCGAACTTATAACGCGAGCTATTATCGATAAATTGAACGGAACAGTGGTGCATGGATAATTTCAGCGAGTACATGAAAAATCAAATGAACGGAATCTTCTCGATCCTGAGTATTCATATCCAGGCGAAAGCATCAAAGACGGCGATTACTCTTCAGGAATACATCAGCGTTTTGAGGCAGAACGGGCTCAAGGATCAAGAAATCAAAAACCTTCTGTTTCAGGACATCGCGGATCAGGGGCGTATCTTTGGCGAGTTTTTCAACAATTTAAACGCCGATGTCCGTGGTGCCATGAATAACGTCACCCACAGCGCGAAGTGGGGCAGGATGATGCCTGGAAGCGAAGAAATGCTTATCTGGGAGGTGGATTCAGAAGATCCCTGCCCTGATTGTCTTAAAAGAGATGGTGAAACAGACACGTTTCAGAATTGGCAGATCAGAGGGCTTCCGGGCTCCGGGTGGTCGGTATGCCGGGAGAATTGTCTTTGTAATTTAGTGAAAACGAAAAAAATGGCAGCAGTCTAAAAAAAGGAGAACGAACATGGCGGCTTCAGGTGGACTTTTAACGAACAAAACAGTGGTGCTTGCGAAAATCGAGGCGACTTACGGGACCGATTCGGCTCCTGCGGTATCCGCGAACGAAGTCGAGGTCTTCGGTCTTTCGATCAAGGTTCAGAAGGAGAAGGTTGAACGGAAGCCTCTTCGTGCGTCTCTCTCACCTCTTCCGTCTTCCAAAACGAAACTGCTTTATGACATAAGTTTCGAAACGGAACTTAAGAATGGCGGGACAGCCGGAACAATCGGGCGTTTGTCTCCGCTCTTTCAGTCCTGCGGGATGAAAGAAACGATCAGCGCGGGCGTGTCGGTGACGTATAAGCCAGATGCTCCGGACAAATCCTGCACAATCTGGGTTTACAAGGACGGCGTTGTCTTCAAGGCCAAGGGGTGCCGTGGCTCTTTTGAGATCGTCGCGGACTCCGGGAAGATCCCGATGGTGAAATGGACCTTCAAGGGAATCTACACCGTTCCTGCGGATCTCGCGCTATGCACTCCAGTGTACGAAACCACGATCGGTCAGATTTGCGAGAACGTGGCCTGCGCTGTCTCTGGTTTTGTGGGGTACACGAGAAACTATTCCATCAACCTGAACAACCAGATCGTGGATCGAGCATCCATCAACGCTGCGGTTGCTGCCGGCGGAATGGTCGGCGTTCTGATCGGTTCCAGAAATCCCACAGGAAAGATTCTTCTGGAAGCGGAATTGACGGCCACAGAACCGATGTGGACGGAGTTTGACGCTGATACCCTGGTCGATTTCACGGCGACGCATGGCGCGAGCGCCGGGAATATCGTTACGATCACCGGGACTGGAAAGACTCAGTATGACGCCATTGATCCGACGGACGAGAACGGGGTTTTCATGTACAGTTGCGACCTTCAATTTTCGGGTACTTCGGATGAAATCTCAATCGTGATGACATAGTTGTTAGAAAACAACAGAAGTAAAACAAGATAACCGGAGGGTTAAGAGATGAGTTTAAACGAGGTTCTTGGAAAGAACGGAGCGACGATAAAGGTTGGCGATAAGGAGTTTGAATTGTCCCCATTGTTCATGGAGGATATCGCAGCGTTGGAAGGGGAATTCGGTTGCGATCTTGAGGGCTTTGGTTCGGCGTTTAAAAAGACGAAAAACATTATCTCTCTCGTCTTTCATTCTCTGAAACAGAAACATCCGAGCATCAAGATCGAGGAAGTCGGAAAGATGTTCAAATTCTCTGACATGAACGATCTCGTATCAAAGATCATGGAAATATCGGGGATGCAAACTCCCGCAAAAAACGAAACAGGGACGGCAGCCGCTTAAAGCATTCAGGTCAGGCTGAACCGTCCCCGATGAGTTGGGAGCGGATGGTGTTCATCTTCAAAACTCATCCGTTCAACATGAGTTTCAAGGAGATTCGGAAAATGACGTTTAGACAGGCTATTTTAATGATTTCAGAGCTCAAGACGGTTCGGACGGAACGCCTTGACGCCGCGTCCCTGATCCTCAAGCGTTCTAAGGACGTCATGCCCGTCTTCGACGTCACGAGTGGGATTTATGATTAGTTTCTCTTCGTCGGAAAGTCGAGGATTCGCCTTCATGTGGATTTCGAGCTTGGGCGCGGTTGGGAAATATTGTTCCGTAGTTTTGGAGCGTTTCTGTTTCATGGGAACCTCCAGTTTTTGGAAGTCAGTTTACGCAGAAATGAAGTTATTGTGTAATATAAATGGCCCTCAGTTTCGAGGGCAGAGTATCACAACCGGTCCAGATCGGACCAGAGGAGAGTGTATGAAAAAGTTCATGGCATTGGTGATGTGTTTCGCGTTGTTGGGGTGTGCGACGTATCAACCCCCGACATATTTTTTAACAAATCAGAACTTAAAAGATGCTGGACAGACTCTAGTTTCTGATTATCTCAACGGACAATTGCACGGAGAATCCACAAGTTCAGCAGCTCACAAGTATGGTCCAGGAGCTTCTGAATATTACAATCTTCAGGATTTTCAGGTTAATTGCGTCGGTCAGTTTTATGGGCACCCAGCTTATGGAATAAGGGTGAAAGCTAGCAATAAACTTGGTGGAATATTTTGGAAGAGCCAAGTAATTACGCTCTCATATGAGCCACAATTGGGAGCAAACGATATTTATAAAGGATTGAGACTTTACGGAATTGATGATTCAGATGTGTGTTCCACGTAAAGGATGAAAGGAATGAATGGCTAACCCGAAAGTTCAGATCGATGTCACCCTAAACGATAAAGCCACTGATGGTCTTAAAGGGTTGAGCTCTTCCCTGAAACAGATGGGCCGGGATATTTCCATCGTTTCGAGAGAACTTATCACGGTGAGCGCGGCTGTCACCGGAACGATGACGGTCGCATTCTCAAAAGCCGCAAAAGATATTCCTGCGGTTGCTAACGAGATTAAATCGCTAAGTAATTCCTTCCAGTCGATGGCCGATTCTGTATCCACAGCCGCCCTTCCTTCGCTTCAGCAATTCTCCAATTTTATGAATAACGTGGCAATCACTATCCGAGATTTTTCAGAGAGTCATCAGGAGCTTATAAATAAAGTTGTCAAGACCTCTGCTGTTGTTCTTGCTTTATCCACTGCGGGTTATGCCCTTGGTGGTGTATTTAAAGCATTAGCGGCGTCGGTTCGTCTCTTAACGCCGCTCATGGAAGGATTGAACCTTGTCCTTGGAATCACGAAGATTCAATCAGCTATGCTAACTCAATCCGTCGTTGCCCTCGTTGATGCTTATGTTCTTTTGACAAAGCTCAACCCCCTGGCCAATTTAAAAAACTTTGCTCTTGGGGGAATTTTTGGATTTAGTGCTGGGGGGAATGCTCAATTAATTCAGAAGGAAGTTGATAAAATCAAAGCGATGCTGGATTCTCTTTTCAATGACACCAATTCTCCCGTCCAAAGAAGTGTTGATAATTGGGGGAGATTTTCTAGAGGTTTTCAGAGTAGTTTAAAAAGCATGGCTGACAACGTTGAGGAATTTGGAAAATCAGTATCTGACTCAATTCAAAAAGCATTTTCAGATACGATTTTTGACGCTATTACGGGAAAACTTCACGGTTTAAGAGACGTCATAAAATCATTGGGAGAAACCATACTGAAAGCAGGATTGAATAATCTAGTAAATGCTGGGATGGGAAAACTATTCGGAACTGCTGAGAAACCAAACAGCGGATTATTCGGTGGAGCACTGAACGGACTTTTTGAAATCCTTGGCCTCAAGAAGACTTCCAAGCAGTTTGAGGATCTCACGCAGAACATGAAATATTTCGGGAAAGAAAAAGACAAGGTCATCGATAAGCTGAAGGTGTTCGGAAAGGGTCTCGACAAAGAATCTCCCGCGAAGGGCGCGGGATCTGGGATTGGTGGAATTGCGGAAGGAATATCCGTCAACATCGGCAGTTTTATGGATGCCGCGAAGGCTACAGGCGGTCTAAATGCCATGTTAGCAGGCACGCTAGGCCTCGTATCTGCCCTTGGGACGGGGTTTGACGCCGTGGGCCTGAAGATCATCAAGATGGGGATCACGTACGCCGTGACCCAGGTCGCGATGCTGGCGGTCAGTATGGCCGCCGCAGTCACCCAGGTCGCTATCGGGACGGCAACGGCCGCGGCTTTAGCGGCGGCGTGGGTCGTTCCGGCGCTTCTGGCGTCCATCGCAACGCTTGGCGGGGCTGCAGCGATCGGAGCGGGGGCTTTGGCGGGTGCTATGGCCGCCACCGGTGGAATGGTCGCCGCGGGGTTCAGCGCGTCAACGGCGGGAGGTGCCGGCGGTCTTCCCGCGGGTGCCGGGATCTCGTTCGGGGACGGAGAGTTCCCGAAAGGCGCGGAGGGCGGGATCGTGACTCGTCCAACGCTCGCGCTCATTGGTGAAGCGGGTCCGGAGGCCGTCGTTCCTCTCAATAGGACTCCAGGGTCTTCGCCTCTTGGAAAAGGTCGTGGTGGGTCAAACGTGAACATCAATATCGACACCGCAATGCTGAACAGTCCTTCGAACATGATGGATTTCGTGCGCCTTCTTAAACAGGAACTTGCCAGATGAGCTTAGACATTAAACTCGGATCATACTCTTTCGGTGACTACGTGGACACGTTCGAGATTAGCCAGGACTCACGAGTCGAGCAGATCGAGATCCCGAGACGCCATGGCTTGATGTCGGACGTCGGATACCGTAGTGGAATTTCGATTCGTATCGGGGGATTGATCTACTGTGACAGTTACCTCGATACCAGGACCGCTTTCAACCTTCTGAAGAACGCTTTTCAGTTAGGGAAGGCGGTCCTCACAGTTTTCTCGGACCGTCAAATCGTGGTCCAGAAGACTTCTTTTCAGTCCTCGTATGAGGAGCAGGATCTCCGAAGGATCAGATGGGACGCCGAGCTCGTCGCGGATGACTTCGGGTTCGTGGATGTGGACCCGACTGTGGCGTCAGTGAGCGCGTCCGCGTCTCCTCAGACGAATGTCGTGGCGACCTCGGGGAACCTTGAGACGAATCACATCATGCGGATCACTGCGAACACCGACAACATCGCCACCGGCCTCAGGATTGATAACCTTACAACTGGAAAATATTTCATTTATAACGCCGCGATAACGGCGGGGCATTGGATCCAGATCGATACCGATCTGCTAACGGTGGTAGACGACACCGGAGCGAACAAGCTCACGAACTTCTCCGGGGATTTCTTCACGCTCGCGGCGGGGAATAACTCTATCCGATGGACCGGGACAGTGTCCGGAGCTGTGAAGCCAGCATACACGATAACTTATCGCGGGAAATACGATGGAATTTGAGATATCTCTTCCTCAGGACTTGGAAAAGTTAGAGGCTCTCGCAAGAACCGACGTTCCGGAAGGAACGAATTACTGCAAGGTTTCCGCGACGCTGCTCTTGAAGATGCTCGGAGTGAATCATGGGGCTTAGATACGGTCAAGCAAAGTACGGGAAGTTCAAGTATGGACCCTCAGACACCGGGTTCCAGTTCAAGGTCCAGCTCTCGGACTCTTCCGGGGTGGTGCAGACGTTACTGAATAATGAGCTCGTTTCGCTTGATTGGAATTATAAGGCCGAGGGCGGGTGCGACAAATTCAAGTGCGTGCTGAAACGCGCTTTCGGGAATCTCGTGGGACTCACCGCGACGAACCAGAAAGAGATCTATGATTTCCAGATATGGATCACGTCATCCTTCGGCGGCACCTCGACTCTTTATTACCGGGGATATATTTCAAGTATCCGTCCGAGTCTCACGGACTCCGAGCAAACGACCATCGACGGATACGGATATTCCCAGAGGCTTCAGGATCTGATCGTGCATGACGGGACCGGAGCGCCGAAGGTATACAAAAGCTCCACGATCTCAGGCGTCATGACCTCGCTCATAAACGATTTCATCGTTCCGAATACTCCGATCACGGCGGGGACGATTGACACGTTCTCGACCGCTGTGGTCTCGATAAAGTTCAATGACTCGGTGTGGGATGCCATATCGAAACTTGCCGAGATCGTCGGCGCGGAGTGGGGCGTCGATAGATCGCGCCAGCTCTATTTCCGTGCTCCAGCAACTTCCCCGAGCGTATGGTGGCTCATCGGAAAAGACATCGGAAAGATTGACGACGAGTTTGATTATTCCGGGATCATCAATCAAGTGATCGTAGAAGGCGGGGACATCGACGACGGAAAAGGAACGGGGGACACGGTCCCTTATCGCTATATCAAGACGGACACGGCGTCCGTCGCGGCGTTCGGCGTGAAGCAGAAACGGATCAGCAATTCCTCAGTTGTAGATAGCACCGTTGCGGATAAGCTCGCAACCTCGATCCTTGCGATTTACAACACGTTTCAGAGGAATATGTCGCTCACGCTTCCTTTTAACAAGTCAATGATAGAAAGCGCCACTCCGCTCCCAAGAGTGGTGATCGATGACAACTCACTTCCGGTCAGGCATAAGTATGGGACGTTTAAGTATGGCACTACTGGATATCACTACACCGGACTCACTGATAACCGTATTGACTCGATCTCCTACTCGCTAAAGGACGCATCGCTCGACACTTACGTCGAGCTGAACTA
Source organism: Candidatus Omnitrophota bacterium (assembly GCA_903884815.1). Taxonomy (GTDB): domain Bacteria; phylum Omnitrophota; class Omnitrophia; order Omnitrophales; family Aquincolibacteriaceae; genus Aquincolibacterium; species Aquincolibacterium aerophilum. Next base: position 25,020 of record CAISGE010000068.1, read on the forward strand.
CGGGAAACCGGACGTGACAGATCGTTTTGAAGAATTGCAATTCAACCTTGAACAGCAGCGTCAAGCTGCGGGAGTGTAACCATGAAGAAGTTTTTGATAGCGTTCTTGCTTATTCCGTCTCTTGCGTTCGGAGCTGCGTCCTATCCGACGTCCGTCAAGTCTTTCACAACGAAAGTGGACAACGTGGACGATGTGATGGCCGCAGACATCAACGGTCTCCAGGACGAGGTTGTGGCAGTGGAGACTGCGCTCGGTGTCGGTAAGTCGACATCCGTGATTCAGGTTGTGAATTATCAGACCGGAACAAGAGCCTCGGGTTCAACTACAATTCCGCAAGATAATACAATTCCTCAGAACAACGAGGGTGACGAGTACATGACTCTCGCTATCACCCCTAAGAGTTCTACAAACGTATTGAAAGTGGACGTTACGGGATTCTTTTATAAGTCCGGAGCTGCTGGAAATATAGTGGCAGTTCTTTTTAGGGATAGCACAGCTAATGCCGTAGCGTGCATGAGCACATACGATGCTGGTGGTGTTGCGAACAATATTAAATTCTCTTACTACGTAGTGGCTGGGTCGACGAGCGCAACCACTTTTAAAGTTAGAGCCGGAGCTGACACATCGGGAGTGGTCTTTAATGGGCAATCGGCAGCTTCATATTACGGTGGAGTTATAGCTTCCACCATAACCATCACCGAATACAAGGCATAAGGAGCCACCATGAAAAAACTACTTTTAAGTTACATTTTTCTTGCTGCGATATCTTCCCAAGCGTTCGCCGTTGACACGACGATCAGCGGGATCGATCTCACGGATAAGCAAGTCAGTCAGGCTGAGACGCTCAAGTCCGATGTCGTGAAGGGGATCGCTTCGTGGCCTTCCGAGCACAAGGTGGTCGTAGTCTCGACCAGGGATCTGACCGAGGGTGAAGTGGCCACTCTCCACACTCAGCTTCTCGCGCTCCCAGACGAGATGTCGAAGTCCGCTATAGAAGCGCAGTTCAGCTTCAAGACGCTCATGGGGCGGTTCAATCAGACGCTTCCAGCCGCATCCATGCTTCGCCTGGCGCCGTATGCCGGAGCACTCGAGAGCTTCGTCGAGTGGAAGAACTGGCTCGGGATCAAGAATTTTCTGATCGGGCTTCATCAAGTCGGGACGTTGACGGACGAGGACCAGACAATCATCAATTCCTGCTTTGCGGAGCAGGGAATCGATCTCGACAGCGTGGCCTAAGATGACGGACGTTGTGGTTCACGGAGGACAGACGAATCGAGTTTCCGTGAGCCACTCAGATCAGATGGTGGTCGGCCGAATCGTTTTCAACCCGATCAGGATCACGATGCCGCAACGGACGGTCCAGATCCCGAGCGGTGCTCATGTCGTAACAAGCGAAAGAACGGTGAAGGAATTGGATACAGCACGAATGATAAGCGGGGAGACACCGACACCGGCAGCGAATGGAGTGGCTCAGGTATTCACGACCGCGCACCCTTATGTCGCAGGCTCGCTTCACGTAACACGAGGCTCTTTAAGGATGTATCCGACGGCAGACTACACTGAGACATCGCCGTCAGCGGGGACTTTCACGATGGTGATCGCCCCGGAAACTGTGGAACCGATTATGGTGGATTATGTTAAAGCATGAGACTCTCTCTCGGTAAAAACTTCATCACTTCACTGTTGGTCGGACTTCTTCTATGCTCTTCTGCACTTGCCGTGGATCCCACGGCAAAGCGTATCCAGACGGATGTCTCCGCATTCAACAAGAACCTTTCATCGTCAGATACCACGGTCCAGAAGGCTTTAGAGACACTCGACGATATGACGGCGGGTATCTCAGACGCTCCATCTGACGGAACGACATACGGACGGAAGGATGGATCTTGGACTGGAATTTCTTTCGCTTTGGAGAAGAACGCTCCCGCTACAAAAACCATTGTTTTTTACGGGGATTATCGGGGGCAATACGTTTTTAGTTCGGTGAAGAAACTCCCTTATCAGGAAAACGGTGCGGGGATAACGATTACCTCGATCACCGTCAGCTCCGATGTTACGCCCACGACTCAACTTAATCTCTCAATAAATTACTGCGATGCTCAAGTCACGAACTTCCCCGGAGCGAACATCGTGAATCTCTCGACTTTTACGACCACGGCGGGAGCGTATTCATCTGGAGCTATTTCTTATCAAGTACCAAGCGGACACCCCTTGTACGTCCTCTTTAACGCCGATCCGACCGATTTCGGAATCCCGTGGCAACTCAAGCTTACTTACACGGTAAACTGATGAAGAAACTTCTCCTAATTTTGGCGATATTAGTAGGTTTTAGTATTTGCTCTATACAAAATGCCTTCGCAACGACCTACACGGCGGGAGCGGGAGGCGGTAACTGGTCAGCAGCGGCAACGTGGGGAGGCGGTGGATTTCCGGGTGCGGCAGATACAGCCGTTTTAAATGCCACTTCTGGATCGGTAACGGTTGACGTTCCCTCAACCTGCCTCAACCTTACGGCAACAAATTACAATACCAACCTCGTAATGACCTCAACTCTCACGATGGCAACGGGCGGGACGTGCATACTTCCTTCTGGTGCATCGGGACAGCTCACTGGGACAGGAGCGTTAATTCTGAATGGGACAAATGGACTTACTACGAATAATAAAGCTATCCCTGCGCTCACATACGGAGTGGCTGGGACAAAGACTGTCTCTGGAACCTCGGACGTTACTGGACTTTTTACTGTAAGTAATGCGACCACGCAGACAGGCGGTGTTATAAATGTAAAAGGCGGGATGCTGTTGAATGCGAACTTGGCAGGTTCATCGACCATTGCCATTTATGCGGGAATGATGTCAGGGAATGGGATTATCTCCGTCAACGCAACTCCTTTTTATGGAAGCGGAGCAGTAACGATAGCGGGGGGTATCACTCTCCCAATGTTTGACCATGTTACGAATTCCTACACTGGGACATTCACAATTAACAGTGGTGTTCTTTTTGTGGTGACTGGGACGGTGACTCTAAATCCGTCCGCAACTTACGTTTCTGGAGGGGCTGGGGCTTCATTGAGGCTTGGAGGTTCTATTGGTTATAACATGAAGTCAAATGGCGTTCATTGTCCGTGGGATATTTCTTTTAACACTTCAGCGACAAAGACTCTTTCGGATAACTGGACGATTGACGGTCAATGCACGTTCTTGACTAGTGCGGGCGTTTTGAATGGAGCAACCTTAATCACCAATAACAATCTAATCTTGGGAACCGGAGTTTCTGGAACGACTGTCATTCAGAGAAGCGGCGGTGCGTGGACAACAACGGGAGCCTATGCCGTTGCCAATCCTATGACATTTGTCGGGGACTCAACCGCAACGGGAACGGTATACATCGGAGGGGCGGCGAATAACACTTATACCTACACGAGAGGAACGGTGTCTTTTGCGACCATTCTTCTCGCAGGAAACGCTCAGCTTTCTGGATGGAATAATATTACGATTACTTCTTTTGGGAATTCCGCTACCGCTACAGCCACAATAGATTCAGACATCACAATGAGCGGAGCCTTGGGTATTTCAGCGGCAACTCTTACCGTAAATGGTGCGTTCCATGTTTATTTCGGTGGGAACTTTGGCCCGTCCTCAGGCTCGTGCGGAATTGCGGGAACCGCAGAGTTTATTATGAATGGAACAGGGGCTTGGGGCAACTCGTCTTTAACGATGAATGGGAAACTGACCATCAATACGTCGGGAACAGTCACTATCGGAAACTGCGTTATGCAGACGAACGGGACTTTGAAATATGTGGCGGGGACAATCGTAAATGCAAGCGGGTCTAACTATATAAATTTGTACTCTTCAAATACGCTCGACGTTTCTACCATGCCTGTATTCTGGAACATCCTCTACATCACGAATACGGGGACTTACACCTTAGCCTCTGACCTTCATGCCAATGAAATCAAATTCGTGGCAGCCTATACGGCAACATGGTCGGGAGCGTTCAATATCTACTGCACAAACCTTAACAGCGTGGCGGCGGGTACGGGCGGTTGCGTATTCAAGATTCCTGATGGTAAGACACTTACGGTTTCCTCGGGGATTGATTTCGTTGCGAACAAGGGAACGACAAACACCATTTCATCAAACACCAACGGCGTTAAATCCTACTTAAACTGGACGAACGCTTATTACACGAATATGTTTATCACCAGAACGAATTTCACGGACATCGACGCTTCTGGTTCCACGCTCCCCATTTACACCTATAACTCTGGCTCGTCGATTACTCGGTGCGTGAAGGTTTATTTCTTAAGCGGCTACAGCATAAACGGCGGCACGACCGTCACAAACTTTTAGGGGGCATCATGTCTATCTTTTTGGATAACGAGCAACTGACTGGAGCGGAGGCGGGCATTGATAACGCCAGAACCATCATTAAGGCGCACACAACAAGGCTTCGGGATGATATCGCCGATCAAGTTTTGTACCTATTTAATATGATCTGGAATCATCCTCGTTTTTCCGCGCCTGAGATCATCGAATCTTTCGGAACGGACGGGGCTTCGCTGTTTATTCTCTGCACGACACTTCAGAATTTGCTTAAAAGCATCGATCCCGATTGGGTATGGCTCTCTCCTGATCCGAAGTGGAATATCTCAATCGCTCAAGACGGAACGGTGACCGTAGTGGGCGTCGTGTGACACACAAGGAGCAAGACGTTTGCCTGAGAGAATATTCTTGGAATGCCGTCAACACCTTCATGGTAGAGACTGAGACATTCCGCAAGGGATTGAATAAAACTCTCCAAAGCATCCAGACCGGGATAGGGGCCGTCATCCTTGTGATCCTGATCCCCTGCATCATGATGATTCTCTGGTTCGGAAAGATGAACGAGCGGGTGGATAGATGCGTTGCTGATATCGCTGAACTAAAAGGACAATTCCATTCTCACGAGATCAAGGATGACAAAGCCTATGAGCGGACTCTGCGATAAGTGCGGGAAGGAATATTTCGTTTCGTGCCACGATTGTTACCATCGGCTTTCTATGGTGTATCACTCGTGCAAGAAACTGCTCGTTCTCTTGACCGACGAGTACCCGGAGGAACGGGCAGAGCTTTTAAGTTTGAAACACTTTTACGAGGATAAGGTTATAGCCAACCAATCGAAGGAGGGTTGATATGTTCGGAATCGAAGGAAGTATCACCAAAGGAGTGGGTGACGCAATCGTAGCGGCTCCGGGGCATCTCTTTGAAGGGATCGCGCAGGCGGTGATGTTTGTCCCGGACAAGCTCAAGGGCGCGGTTCTTTTCGGTGAGGGGATCTGGGGAGGACTGACTCCGGAGCAACAGAAGACCGTGGAGCAAGCGATAGCGAAACTGATCGTAACGGCGGCAGAGGCGTATGTTAAAAAAGGCACTTAAGGGGACGGCCAAGTTTCTTCTGTGGCTCGCACACGGTGTCCAGTATCACGAGTATGTCGATCCAACGGACGGAAGGACTTACTATGGATTCAAATGCGATAGGAAATATTAACCATGAGCAAATTCTTGACACCCCTGATTTGTCAGAAGGTGGAAGGTTCTAAGGACGAATGGGAACTGCACGAGCCGCTTCAGTATCAGTCGGATCTTGGGGGGCTGATAACTGTCGAATCCGGATATGTTACTGACTTCGCATCGACCCCACAATTTGCGTGGGCGCTCAGCTTTACGAAAGACGGGCTTTGGGACGACATAGCGGTCGTTCACGATTTTCTTTATGGCGGGAAAGTATTCGACCGGGCGAAGTGCGACGCTATTTTCCTCGAAGGGCTCAAGGTCCTGAAAGTCCCGGCGATCCAAGCCTATCCGATGTTTTGGGCCGTCAGAATGTTCGGTCAGAAGTTCTACGACGGAGCGCCTACGCCGTGAACCTGATCGATCACGTGCAGGGGAAATCACCCTGGGGTTCTGCGCGATCCCCGCAGTGGCCGAAGATCCGGGCCGAGCACCTAAAGCTCCAGCCCCGGTGCGCTCTTTGCGACGGTGACAAGAAACTCAACGTCCATCACAAGATGCCCTTCCACCTGGGCCCGGCGCTCGAGCTCGACCCGGCCAACCTGATCACGCTCTGCGAGGGCGGGAAGAACGTCAACTGCCACCTGGTCATAGGACACCTTTTAAATTTCCGATCATACAATCCTTCCGTGGACCGAGATGTTGTCATTTGGGCCGCGAAGGTCATGAATAGACCATAATCTCCGAAGTATCCCCACCGGCCCTCGCAAGGCCTCTCCGCAACGCTGATCGTGGACGACGGTCGGCGTGTGTTTTTATTTCTTAAGAAATTTTCGATAAGAAATTCCGCCCAGGATCATGAACACGACAAAGCCTGATATCCATCCCGACGCAGCGTTGTTCGACAAACCACCAACGATGAACCCGATCAATCCCCCGGCTACCATCGAAAAGAACACAGCGACTTTATAGACACCTTCGTCGAACTGCGCTTTCTTGATCCCCTGGGCGACGTCTTTCGCGTTGCTTTTGAATACTCCACCGGCAACGTCCGCGCCACAGTGCTTACACTTGATCGCGGCGTCCTGAATATCTTCCGCGCAAAACTGACACTTCTTCATGTTATCCCCCCGTTAGATTGTGTTTTAGATGAACCATTGTAAAAAGTTGTTCCAGAATTTCATCGGCGGCGGTTCCATCTTTTGGACCGACTCCTATGATTTCTTCTTTCTTTTCAGGGTCTTGTCCTTCTTTGTTTCCCCCAAGCTGAATCATTAAAGTAAAGATTCGTTCTGATCCTTCTTTGGTCTGGTAGCACCATAACATGTCTTTAGAGGGATCGATCGATGCGGGGAATACGTCCAGAAAAGCATCAACCCATTCTTGTCTTTGATTCGGACAAAGCCGGAAGTCTCTTGTCTTATATGCAACGAATCGATAGATAGCCGGCTTATCAAAAATCCATTCCGTCCCTTTCAGCTCTCCGAGTCTGAGCCATTGAGAATATTTCCAAAAATTCAAATCGCGACCACTTTTGCAACCAAAAGGAAAGAGGGGAATATTCGAATATCTGAGACTGAAACAACTTCCTCTGTTCGGATCTTGACTGACCTGATCATAACAGTAGGTCCAAGATGTTAGAACTCTCGGTTGAATCACTTGTTTCCCGTTGATGATCACCCTCGTACCTTTCCAGGAAGAGATCAATCGATAAAGCGGGATGATGGAATCGGTGTCTTTTGGGTCCCATGATATGCGGTGTTCTCCATCCTTTTCGGAGTAAGAAGAACATTTCTTGGCGAGTTCAAGAGCGCGTTTAAAGGACTTTGAAGAGGATGGGCCGAAGATGATTTCGATGGTATCCATTGACCGAAATTATAATGTTATTCTGAATTATTGTGGAAATATTTTTTGAAACAGAATCCGACACACGCTGTAGGACAGACGGAACAAAACCCGACGATTTACCCCACAGTATGACAGATTCTGTTATTTTCCCCTATACAAATACGAACCACGCAATTTGACAGATCGGGGGTAGTGTGTCAGGTTCACTTTGTGATATTCAAACGGCGCATCATAATTCCGAAACATTCACGGGAAACATCCATCATCTCGGCGGCAGCGGTTATGTTACCCTCGGTTTTATTCAGGACTTTCTGGATCATTTGCGCGAGAACTTGGTTTTTGATCTCCAGGGCTTTGTATCCGTGGATCAAGACAACCGTTGTGGCATGCGCGGGATCTAAGATCGCCCGGATGGTATTCAGAAAAACTTCGAGCTGTGCGGGTTTCGTCATCACCGCGTCGGCTCCTTCGCGCATCATAACGCTCGGATGGATGGCTTCTGAGTACGCCGTGTATATGATGACCGGAGTGTCCCATCGTCTTTTGATCTCATGCAGGAGCTCGATTCCGTTTTTCTTTGGCATCATCAGGTCGGAGATAACGAGGTCGAATTTTTCTTTCTCAAGAAGTTGGACGGCGAGGTCCGGGCTGGAAGCGATCTTTACGTCATATCCAAGGCCGCACTCTTTCAGCATTTCATATTCGGCCTCAACGAATTCGGGAATATCGTCAACCAATAAAATCTTTGGCATTGGATTACCCTCTACTAAAACCCTACACGCGCATCCTGTGGAAAGCAAGGGGGTGAGCGATCATGCTATAAATATTATTTACGCAGAAACCCGTTGCTTGCGTAGGATGGTCGCAACGAAAGGGAGGTGTCATGATACAGGAAAGTTATAACAGGGAAGACATGGATCCGGTCCTGGTGAAGTTCTCGGATTATCTCAAGTACGAGAAGTCCGGGGGATTGAAGCAGGGCTCCATCGATCGCTACCTTTTGAATCTTCGCCACTTTCAGCAGGAGTCTGGGAAGCACCTCTTCGAGCTGAGAACGTACCGGGATATCGCTGACGCGATCCGTGGCCTCCGGGCGCGTCATGGCTGGAGCGGAAGCACCACGAAGAACGCCGCCGACACCGCCTCAGTGTTTTACAATTGGGCCGCACGCTTCCAGTACATCCACCAAAGCCCGATGCAGCTCGGCCATGAATTCAAGAACAAGGACCGGCGGCAGATGGACTTCTTCGATTGGGAAAGCGAGGGATTCAAGAAGTTGATCTATAATCCGAACAACTCAGTCCGGGACAACGCCATATTTCACACGCTCAGATCGGGGGGGCTTCGCGCAAGCGAACTTTGCGATCTGAAATTCAGGAATCCGAATGATATTTTCTTAAAAGAAAGGGTCCTCCGCGTCCGTGAGGCGAAATGCAACGGATGGCGTGAGGCAAATTTTGACGAAGAGACGCAGACTTGGCTCGCTCTTTATATTCCGCAACTCGAAAGACATTCCCGGCTCGATCACCTTTTTCAAAACGAGAATTTCAGGGAACAACTCAGCACGTCCACGCTTTACAAAATGGTTTCGCGGAAAGCGGACCGACTCGGCATTAGAGCATACCCGCACAAATTCAGGAGATCACTCGGCGGTGAAATGATTTCAAACGGCGCGGATCTCACGATGGTCAAGGAGCAGCTTGGTCACAAAAGAATTTCCACAACCGCGGATCACTACGTTGGATTTTCCACAAAACGCAAAAAAGAAAACTACGATAGATTTACTCCAAAAATGGAGCAGTCCGTTTCCCTGACATAGTTTCAATAAAAATCTTCGTTTTTCCTATCCTTGCAAGTCCTTACGTTTAAAGTAGTTACGATAAGGACGCATACCCTCCTTAAAATAATTGTTGCAACGACTAGAAAGTTACTGTAATATTCCACACATGAAAACACTGCGCGAGCTTCTTAAGAAATACAGGGTTGAAGAGTTGGCCGTGAAACTCGGCGTTTCTTCATCCACTGTATTTAAGTGGAAGTCTGGAAGAGTGAAGCCTTCCAGGATGGCTCAAGAAAAGATCAGAGCCGTACGGTAAAAAGTTCTTTACAACGAAGTAACAAGGGGTAGAATCCGAACATGAACATTCAGACGCTAACGGGTAGCAGTAAAAACACGGATGGTTTTCTTTATGCCCATTTTTTCCGGGCGTACGCAGCTTTACCATCCGCCCTCATACCCGTGGGGCTCGCGTCTGGTGCGTGCGCTCGGTCTTTTGCCTACAAACCGGGTCTTTGCTTACCTAGAAATTTCTGCCACATAGCCTAGTTGTCCGGGTGTCGATGGTTCGAATCCATCCGGGCTCACAAATCCCCAGCACCGTATGGTGCTGGGGATTTGTGCTTATAGGGGGATTCGAACGGGAGAACTGCTTACAAACATGACTGAATGTCATGTTTGTTGTGCGGGTGGCCTACCGAACCTGCCGTTGTTTGGCAGGGGAGGAGCTCGAATCCATCCGGGCTCACACTTATTTTTTGATAATTTTTATTGAAAATGAATGCTGTCCTGATTTCGATCTAAAGATTGATTGAAAATCAGGGCGCAATAACCCAAGGCCTTTCGGTCTTGGGTTATTGTTTTTTTTGAAGGGATTCGCGCGGGACCCCTCTAGAGTCTCTTAATTTATATACGTGAGGTATTGCGCCTTGGTATGGATATAAGGTACACTTACCAGAGTAGTGTTCGGTTCTTCGTCGTGGATTTGTCGAATCGGCGCTGCCGTGTTTTAATAAACCTTAAGGAGGATCTATGAACAACGGTCAGAAAACTTTGGTAGCGGTTATTGGCGTTATGGCGGGCATTTCTTTTTTGAGCCCTCTTGCGAGCGCTAACTTGAAAGAGTTGAAGGCTTACAAGGAGGCTTTCCCCGAAGCGAAAGTCAAATGCGCGTCTTGTCATGTTGCGACGATGCCAAAGAAAGGCGCTGCGGAACTGAATGCTTATGGTAAAGCAGCTGTTGCGGCTCAAGCGACTCCCACGAGTGAGACCTTCAAGAGCGTCGGGAAGGCCGAAGATTTTAAGAAATAGGATTTTCTTCGCGCAGGGCCGGTTGAAACCGGCCCTGAAAATTCTGGTTTACATTCACTGGTTCCTTGTGCCTTGACGGAGAGATAATTTTGATTCCGGACGAAAAACAGCCGAGTTACTTCCGTAACTGGATCAGTGTTGCGGGCACTATCTTCTCGATCATCTCCTTCGTGGCCATCTGCTCACTCTTTCTCCTGGATCTTTTCTGGGAAGGCGCGAATCCCTACCTGGGTATCATCACTTACATGGTTGCGCCCGCGGCGCTCATTTTAAGCCTTCTCCTGATCCCGATCGGGGCGGGGATCGAGCGGTCCCAGCGGCGCAAACGCGGGTATGTCCCCAAGTTCCCGATCATCGATTTCAATAATCCTGTTCACCAGCGCTGGACTTACACCACCTGGGCTGTTCTGACTATTTTCCTCCTATTCTCCGCTTATGGGGTCTATCGCGCCTATAACTTCACCGAATCTAACACTTTTTGCGGCACGCTCTGTCACACGGTGATGGAACCTGAATACACCGCATATCATGAATCCTCACACGCCCGCGTCAACTGCGTGCAATGCCATATCGGCGAAGGCGCCGAGTGGTTCGTGCGCTCGAAACTTTCGGGGGCTTATCAGGTCTACTCCACAATACGGAATATCTATCACCGGCCGATCGAAACACCCATCCGGAACCTGAGACCCGCCCAGGATACCTGTGAGCGCTGCCACTGGCCTCAAAAATTCTTTGGCGCGGTTGAGCAGGACCATGATTATTTCCTGCCTGATGAGGCCAACACGGAATGGAAGACTCGGATGCTGATGTCGGTGGGGGGCGGGGCCTCTGTCGGCGATAACAAGCGGGGGATCCATTGGCATGTGAATCCCGAAAACAAGATCTATTATGTCGCCACCGATCCCAAGCGCCAGGTCATTCCCTGGATACGCAAAGTCGGCAAAGATGGAAAAGAGGAAGTGTTTGTCGAAAAAGGCTCCGGTTATACGGCTGCGAAGCCGCCCAAGGGCGAGATGCGGCGGATGGACTGCATGGATTGTCACAACCGTCCGAGCCATTCCTACCGGGATCCTTCCTCAACCGTGAATCGGGCGATGGCGAGCGGGGCGATCGATAAGACACTTCCATCGATCAAACATGAGGCGGTCAAAGTTCTGACGGGGAAATATGAGACCAAGGAGGATGCGGCCCAAAAGATCCGCGAGTCGGTCTCGGCTTTTTATAAGGAAAAGTATCCGGAAGTTTGGGCGAAGCAAAAGGGTGCCGTGGAACAAGCGGCCGAGGCCATTTTCGGGATCTACAAGGTCAACTTTTTTCCGAAGATGAATGTCGCCTGGAAGGAATACCCCAACAATATCGGGCATCTTATTTTTCCGGGATGCTTCCGTTGCCACGATGGCAGTCACGAAAGCGCGGCCGGCAAAACGATCTCGAATGATTGCGCCCAGTGCCACGCCATTATCAGCCAGGGCGCACCGGGGGATCTGGAGACCAAAGTGGAAGGGCTTGATTTCAAGCATCCGGATCCCGGAGTCGGTGAGACGTGGAAAGAAATGAAATGTTATGAATGTCACACCGGAGACGTGGAGTGAAATCTGGAGCTGGCCGAGTAGGGGACAGGCAAGCACTTAATGCTCGTCCCATAAAAACTTCCAAAATTCCCAGCATTCTTTTCTTTTGTCTTCTCCTGGCGCCCGTCGTCTATGGTGCCGAGCAACAGAAGATCCCGAACGAGGACTGCCTCGCCTGTCATGACCAGATCGATCCCGCGAAATACGGGCGCTCTATCCATGGCAAAAATCTTTGTACCTCCTGCCACGCGGATATCATCGAGATCCCCCATCAGGAAAAACCGGCCCCGGTCCAGTGTGCCAATTGCCATCCGATCGAAGCGGAGATCTACCGGGCCTCGGATCATGGGATCGCCGTAGGGGCGGGGATCACGGCCGCGGGATGCGTGGATTGTCACGGGGAACCGCATTCACTTCTCAATTACCGTGATCCCGAGTCGCCCGTCTACCGTCTGAATATTCCCAAGACCTGTGCCCGCTGCCATGAGGACCAGGCCAAGATGACCAAGTTCGGACTTTCCGAGAGCGCACCGCTCAAGTCTTATTCCGAAAGTGTTCACGGGAAAGCGCTGCTCGAGAAAGGCTTGATCAGCGCGGCGATGTGTACCGACTGCCACGGTTCCCATGATCTTCACGCCCCGACCAATCCCAAGTCGAAGATCTATTGGATGAATGTGCCGTCCACTTGCGGAAAATGCCATGAGAACGTGCTCCAGACCTACAAGCGGAGCATTCACGGGAAAGCAGCTCTCGAAGGGAAGCGGGAATCGCCGGTTTGCACAGACTGTCACGGGGAGCACGGCATCAAATCGCATCTCGACCCGACTTCCACGGTCTATGCCAGCGTGATCTCGGAGAAAACCTGCGGGCATTGTCACGGGTCCGAGAAGCTCAACACCAAATTTAATTTACCGGCCGACCGGGTGAGTTCTTATTTTGCGAGCTATCACGGACTGGCCAGCAAGCTCGGCGCGACCACGGTGGCGAATTGCGCGAGTTGCCACGGCGCGCATGATGTCCTGCCCTCCTCGGATCCGGATTCTTCCGTGAATAAGGCACATCTTTCGAGAACTTGCGGGAAATGCCACCCCGGCGCGGGCAAGCAGCTTTCCCAGGGGAGCATTCACGGGACGCCGTCGCCTAAGGAAAACCACATTGTTTATTACGTGACTCTCCTTTATATAGGCCTGATCATTGCCGTGATCGGCGGGATGCTCGCGCATAACGCCCTGGATTTTTGGAAGAAATTCACAAAGCACTATGAGGATCTCAAGGATAAGAGCCATTATCTGCGCTTTACGTTGGAGGAGCGCGTCCAGCATTGGCTTCTCGCGTGGAGCTTTATCGTGTTGGCCTACACGGGCTTCGCGCTGAAATTTCCGGATGCCTGGTGGAATTTCCCGTTCATGCTCGCGAAATCGAATACGGACTGGCGCGGGGGGATCCATAAAGGCGCGGCCATTGTGTTTGTGCTTCTCGGGATCTATCACGCCTGGTTCGTGCTGATGACCCGCCGCGGCCGCCAGCAGCTCCGGGAAATGTTCCCCCGCCTGCGGGACGTCAAGGATGTGTTCGCCCAACAGATCTACAATCTCGGTTTTAAAAAGGACCGGCCCAAGTTCGCGCCGTACAGTTACATCGAGAAGGCGGAATACTGGGCGCTCATCTGGGGATCGGTCGTGATGGTCGTGACGGGGACGGTGTTGACCTTCGAGAACCTTTTTATGAAATACCTGCCGAAGTGGGCGCTCGACCTCGCGACGGCGATCCATTTTTATGAAGCGCTGCTCGCGGTGCTCGCGATCGTCGTGTGGCATTTTTACTTTGTGATGTTCGACCCCGAAGCCTACCCGCTCAGCCCGACCATGCTGACTGGCAAGGTCCACGAGGAAGAGAAAGCCATCGAGCCGCTTCCTCCCCAAGATCCCCCCGCGAAGGATAAGAAGGATTGAGAATGACACCGTCATCCTGAACACCGAAGAGGGTGAAGGATCTCAAAGCGAGATTCTTCTCCCACTGCGGCGTGATCAGAATGACGAAGCGTTGGAAGACTCCAAAAACCCCTTGGTGCTTCGGGGGATTTCCGCTATGCTTTGCCACGAAAATTTGTAGTTTGATTCCGATGTGAAAGTTTAATCGCACGACTTCTCTAACCCGTCGCAGGATACAACATGCCACTTAGAGCTTTGAAAAAGTCAGTCACCTTGCTCCGGAAATTCGGCGCCTTTATTCCTTCGGTCCGGTTGACCGCGATTCTTCTCTTTATCCTGATCCCTGTCGCCATCCTTGGAAGTCTGATCCCCCAGGGGCGCGAATACGCGGAGTACGCTGAGAAATTCGGTTTCAAGTGGACGGCCCTCTTCTATCAATTGCAGCTCAACGCGGTTTTTCTGAGCCCCTGGTTCCTTTTTCTGATCGTGCTGCTTAGCGCGAATATCCTGGGATGTCTGATTGTAAGTGTCCTGAAGAAAAAAAGGACTTTCGGTTTTGTGTTGGTCCATTTGAGCCTGGTGCTTCTGATTGCCGGGGGGCTGATGAGCGCCACGCTCCGGATCAAAGAGGGGATCAAGTTGAATGAAGGGGAGTCCGCGTCGTCCTTCACGCATGACGGAAAAACGGTGCCGCTCGGATTTGAAATACGCCTCAAGGATTTCGAGCTTCAGCGGTATAACGAGAGCCCCGAAAAGCTTGTGATCGCAATGCCGGAGACGAAAAAGCCTTTAGAATTCCGTTTCCGCAAGGATATCTGGACCGCCATCCCGGGTTCGGACTATCAGTTCCGGGTGGAACGTTTTGTCCCGGACTTTCGATTTGATATGGAATCGCGCGAGGTGTATTCCGCCTCGGGGGAACCGCGGAATCCCGCCATTCTCGTGCATCTCCAGAGCAAAGCCGAGGACTACACGGAATGGGTTTTTTCCAACTTTTCGGATTTTCATATGACCCAAGAGCGTCCGATCGGGCTCCAGTATCTGTGGGCGCAGGATATTCCGAAGGCTTTTATCAGCCATGTCGAGATCCTTGAGAAGGGGAAGGTTATCAGGGAACAGGCCATCCGGGTCAATCATCCGTTGCGTTATAAAGGCTATTCCTTTTATCAGTCCTCGTATGATTCTATTGAAGAGAAGTGGTCCGGCCTTGAAGTGGTGCAGGATCCGGGCACGGCCGTTGTTTTTCTGAGCATCGTGATGATCATGCTCGGCATGACCCAGAATATTTATTTCCATCCATCCAGAATCAAGAACCGGAAACTCGAGGAATAGGAGCCGTCATGAACGAATACTTTTTCTTATCCATCGCATTCGCCTTTTATCTTATCAGCTTGATCCCTCAGGCATTCGTGTTCTTCAAAAAGTCCGCGCCGAGGCTTGAAGGTTGGGCGCGCGCGCTTGTTGTGGTGGGACTTCTGACCCAGACCGCAGCTCTCGCGATACGCTGGAAAGTCACCGGGCACGCCCCCTGCACGAACATGTATGAATCGCTCGTGTTCTTTTCCTGGACGTTCATGATCGCGTATCTTTGGGCGGACCTCGCGCTTAAGATCTCGCGCCTCGGCTTCTTTATTCAGGTTTGCAATCTGGCCGTCCTAATGTACGCTTTTTCCCATGACGCGGCGGTAAAGCCCCTTATGCCCGCGCTTCAGAGCAATTGGCTGGTCCTGCATATCTCGACTTGCTTTTTCAGCTATGCCGCCTTCGCGGTTTCCTTTATTGCAAGTTTGGCGTATCTCCTGCCATTCAAGAAGAAGCATTTCTCTCGCGAGCAGCTGGACCAGGTGATCTACAAATCGATCCTGTTCGGATTTCCTTTGCTGACCTTGGGCGTTGCTTCCGGCGCCGTGTGGGCGAATGAGGCGTGGGGCGCGTATTGGAGTTGGGACCCGAAAGAGACTTGGGCCCTTGTGACGTGGATGATCTACGCCCTTTATCTCCACCTGCGCCTTCTGAAAGGGTGGAGTGAGAAGAAACTCGCCTGGGTCGCGCTCGTGGGGTTTCTGTGCGTCATCTTCACGTACATTGGCGTGAACCTTTTTCTCTCGGGACTGCATAGTTACGCGTAGGCATTTTTCCCCTCTCCCTTCTGGAAGAGGGTAGGGTGAGGGAAAAGTATTCCCCCTCATCCCGACCTTCTCCCACTAGGGGAGAAGAGAGCTGCCGAAAATAAATCATCCCAAACGATAATAGTACTTGCCCGTATTAAAAAATTTCAATAGTATGCGTCCCGTTGTTAATGTTCTCGGCGTCAAAGTCGATAACATCATCGACGACGGTGATAGCAAACCGGAGTTGAAGCTGAAGTGGTTCCGTACAATCCATGATTGGACCCAATTGAAAGCTCGGTGTATGCTCCGTAGAAAAATAATATTTTCCGTTTTCATCCTTGCGTGTGCCGTCACTTTTTCCTCCTGCCGCGATGTCGATGTCGAAACTCTCCAGAAAGTCATCAAAGACCATCAAATGGAAGGCGCCACGTATGTCGGCTCCCAGACCTGCGCCACCTGCCATGAAAAAGAAGTCCGCAATTTCAAGCTAGCCGCCCACCAAAGGATCGCCATCCCGATGGAAGGCGTCAAAGTGGAAGGCTGCGAGATGTGCCACGGTCCCGGGAGCCTTCACGCCGAATCCGGCGGAGGCAAGGGCAACAAGATCATCAATCCCGGCAAGAATCCAGAAATGTGCTTTGCCTGCCATATGGAAAAGAAGGCAGAATTCATGCTTCCGCATCATCACCCCGTACTCGAAGGCCACATGTCCTGCACCGATTGTCACGATCCTCATGGGGCGAACGCAAGACCCTGGTCCGCTACTTCCATGCAAGATGTGAACGAGCCCTGCTTCAAATGTCACAAACAGCAACGTGGGCCTTTTGCCTACGAGCACTTAGCTCTTCGCGAGGGTTGCACCACTTGCCATAAAGTTCACGGTTCCATCAATGACAAAATGCTGACCTCCAGAGATGCGAGCCTTTGTCTTCGATGTCACAGTGAGATTAATTATCCCAAAGTTGGTGGTCGCGACCATTCTGGAGATCTTGCAACGGGTGCTTGTTTCAGCGGGGCGTGTCACGTTGCAGTGCATGGCTCGAATTTCGACAAACATTTGAGGTATTAATGGGTTTTATGAGATCTCTCCTGCTGAAGAGTCTGCTTTTGGGGTTAGTGCTGGTAGGCTTTAGCTCAGTGGCCTTTGCCACTACGGAGGACAAACCATCATCCGATTCATCTTCTGCTGTTTCGCAATCCGCTGCATCCCCAGCCTCATCATTAAAAGAGACTATATCGCCCACACCGACGGAGACTCTGAAAATCACGGCTGTTGCCCAGCCTGTTCAAGTTGCCATCGTTAATGGTGATTATCACAAATATGAAGCGATGACTTGGCAGAACCGGGGTTATAGCGGTGGTGTCGATGATCTTTCTCTCAATTATGCGTCGGGTGATGATGTGACTATTGACGCGTCCGGAAGTGGGATTGTGGGTAATGGGGATTACAAAGGAGCATACTCCATCACGAAAAAAGATGTTGGATACATGAATTTTGACTACAAACAATTCCGGAAATATTATGACACCTATGGAGGGATGTTTAATGGCATTTCCAATAGCCTGAGCCGGGATCTTTTCCTTGATATCGGGCACATAGGTTTTGAAACAGGTATCACGATGCCGGATCTTCCCGCGATAAGTGTTTATTATGATCACGATTACAAAACTGGGTCGAAGTCGATGCTGGACTGGTCGGCAAACGCACGAACATCTGGTGCGAAAAAAATAGCGCCTTCGTGGGAAGAAATTGATGAAGCGACGGATACTTTCGGGATCAAGGGGGATTACACAGAAAACGGCTACCATCTGACCGGTGATCAACGCTGGGATATTTCTCACTGGAACACACACGGCTATGAAGTGAAGTTATCTGATACTGCAGGAAGTGGGCAAGATCAGATCCGGCAGGTTCAAGCCCAGGAAACAAATGTGATGACGACCACTCTTGGTGCGGATAAATGGTATTTGAGTGATAAGGTTTTTGCTTCGAGCGCCTATCGTTATGAACATTTAAAAAATCAGGATAGGCAAAATATACAAGCTTATACAATAACTGGCGCTCCTCATCTCTCCGGAGGGACAAATAAACCAGATGGTAGCGCTCATAACAATCAAGATCTGAACTCCTGGGTGATGAATTTCATGGCGAGTCCGTGGAGTTGGCTCAGTGGAACAAGCGGGCTTAAAGCGGAGGTCTCTCAAAGAGATGCGAGTTCGTATTATCCGACTGATACAGGAGGGACTATCGGAGTGATGGATTATACTCCTAAAACAAATACTGATAGCAATACATACAAATTTGCCGAGTCTTTTGGTCTTCGGTTCAAGGCTATACCACGCACTGCGGTTTATTCGGACCTTTCGTTTGAGCAGTCTCGGAATCATCTGGCCATAGATCGAATAATTATCCCGGGTGACAACATTTCAGCAACGGACTTAGCGCAATCTCGCGATGCTATCATCGATGAGCCTGTGGCTACTTGGCTTACAGGAGCTGATTTTCAACCGGTACGGTTTATCAATTTGACTTCTCAGTTTCGGTTGCGCGACAAAAGTATGAATTTCGATGACAGCCAAGACAGGGTAAAATTCTCTCAAGGGCAGGTTTTTCTGGAAAAGCTTCATACTCAGAATATGGAGTTTACCCAGCGTGCGACGGCACATCTCTCCAGCTGGGCACAAACCTCTTTCCGGTATTTGTTTGACAACACGGATTACAACACTCGTGCGCTTGGTGATAACGTGGACGAAAAAGCGAATATGCTTTCTAATACTTTTATCTACGACGTCAGTGCTTACCCGCTTTCTAATCTTTCAATGACCGGCTCATTCTCTCAGCGCAACGACCAGACAAAGACGGTCTCGAATGCTGCGGCAAATAACACCACGAAGATGCGAATTCCGACTTCTATGTCCAATTTCTATACGTGGATGTTCAGCACGGATTATCAGCCTCACGACAAAGTTCATCTGGATAGCACTCTTTTCTATACCGTTGCGAACAACTACAACAACTTTGAGGATCCCACTCCTCCGAGCCAGGTTTACTACGGGGCTGATTTTGATCAGCTTGGTCTGACGGTCGGTTGTAAATGGAATATCACTAAGGATCTGTCGGTGAGGCCGCAGTATGGCTTCCAACGCTATCTTCCGGGGAAGAATAGTGGCGTTGGCAGTGCTTATGATGCCCAAATTGTTAGTATCTCTCTAACGTCTGCCTGGGGCTGAGTTCAGTTCTGTTTCTATCGATTTCTCCTCGAATAACTCCTCAAATTTGTTTCCTTGTGTTCTCTGATAATGCTAAACTTTACCTCTTAGCGTGATCATTTCCGAGACTAAATCGCATTCAATGAGGGCCTGTTTATGTCTCTTGCATTCGTGATCCTGTGGGCGTGCGCGGCGAGCTACGGTGTCGCTTTTCTTCTTCACATCCGTTACTTTTCTGAGGCCGGTAAGGCGGGGGATCGTCCCGGCCATGTGCTGCTTCAGGCGGGTTTTCTCCTGGGGACACTCTATTTCCTGAGCAGGGGACTGCAGTCGGGTTATTTCCTTCCTATTGTGAGCATGTCCGCCGCTCTGGCGTTCTTCGCCTGGACTTTGGCCTTTGTTTATCTGGTGCTACTCGGCAAGGCGCGCACCGAGGCTTTTGGACTCATTCTCTCCCTGATCTTGTTTATACTCTCGCTGGGGGCCGCGATGTCGATGGGGCAGGCCCGCGACATACAGGCCATAATCAAGGCCCATCCTTATCTTCTCAACCCCTATTTCGCGCTTCATGTGGTTAGCGCCTTTTTTGCCTATGCGACTTTCACAATCTCTTTTGTGGCAAGCGTGCTTTATCTGATCGAATCCCGGGAGCTCAAGAATCCAAAGGTGGCGAGCAGCTTCTTTCAAAAGTTACCCTCACTGGAACGGCTTGAAAAAATGGTCAGCCGGCCTCTTCTTTGGGGAACGCCGCTTCTTTTGATCACCACGCTTTCGGGCCTGGTTTGGGCGCAGAGTGCGTTCCATTCATTCATGCTCCTGGATCCCAAAACGATTGTGACGCTCACGCTTCTGGGGCTTTACGGCGGGATACTGTGGCGCTATTGGGTGTCCTCCGTCCGTGGGAAAGAGATCGCGTCACTCAGCGTTATTTCGTTCGCGTACATTGTGATTGGGTTTGTCACGACATTGTTGCTGTCCGGACGGCATAATTTTCTTTGATTGGCTTGTCATCCTGAACGCAGTGAAGGATCTTACTTCGAGATTCTTCTCCCGCCTTTGGCGGGATCAGAATGACGCGTTTAAAGGGGAATAATCACAAATGGGATTTTTTGTCATAGGGATCAATCACAAGGATTGTCCGGTCGAGGTGCGCGAGAAGCTTCATTTTTCCTCAAGCAAACTCCAGGCCGGCCTCGCTTACGCGCAGACGGCGGGACAGTTCGCGGAAGCGATGATCCTTTCGACATGCAACCGCGTCGAGTTTTATGGTTACACGGATCCCGACGATCTTCCTGAGGATGGATTCTTCGCCCTCATGGAGGAGATCCATGGAGTGAACCGCAGGGAGTTCCAGCAGTATCTTTACCGTTATGAGGGGAAAGAGGCGCTGCGCCACCTGTTCCGCGTCGCGGCGGGCCTGGATTCGCTCGTAATCGGAGAGAATGAGATCCTGGGCCAGATCCGCGATGCCTTCCAGACGGCGCATACGGCGGGCACACTTCACTCGCTTCTCTATCGCCTGATGGAGAAGGCGCTGAAGCTTGGCAAAGCCGCGCGGGCTGAAACGCTGATTAATGAAGGCGCGGTAAGCATCCCTTCGGTCGCGGTCGAGCTTGCGAAAAAGATCTTTGGTCAACTCACCTCCGAGAACGTGATGGTGCTCGGGACGGGGGAGATGGCTACCTTAACGGTGAAAAATCTCAAGAGCGCGGGAGCGACGATCCGTTATGTGGTGAGTCATAGTCAGGAGCGCGCGGAAAAGCTCGCGGCCGAATGCGGCGCCGAATGGGTTTCCTCCGGAAGTTGGGAAGAAAAGATCCCGGAGGTGGATATTTTTATCACGGCGACGAGTTGTCCTTACCCGATTGTCAAGCACGACCAGGTCAAGCAGATCATGACCGAACGGCGCCACCGGCCTCTTTTTCTGATCGATATCGCCGTGCCCCGCAATGTGGAGGCTTCCGTGCATCAGCTGGATGACGTTTATCTTTATAATGTGGACGATCTTAAAAGCGTGGCCGACCGGAATCTGAAACACCGCGGTCGTGAGATCGAAAAAGTCGAGGCCATGGTCGAGAAAGCCATGGTCAGTTATCAGGGCTGGCTCATGCAGCTCGAGGCGCGGCCCACGGTGGAGTCCTTCGAAAAGCATCTGGACAAGATACTCGAGGAGGAACTCGGTGCTTTTGCCAAAAAGTCTGGTATCCCCGACGCAAAGAAAGACGAGCTCCGGGACCGCCTCCGGGCCAAACTGCTGCATGGGCCGATCACGAAGATCAAGGAGGCCTCTCAGAATGGCGGGGTGGCCCGCTATCTGCACGCGCTTTCTTCCTTGTTCGATCTCGGGCCGAAGGATAAGGATTAGGACCGGAATGAAGAACGTCCTCCGCGTCGGAACAAGGACCAGCCCGCTCGCCTTGGCGCAGGTGCGTGAGATCGAGCACGCCCTTAAAGCGGTGGCGCCTCCCGTAAAGCTTGAGATCGTCAAGATGGATACGGCGGGCGACCTCGATAAATTGACGCCGATCTCGGCCATGGAAGGAACGGATTTCTTTACCCGGGAGATCGATCGCGCTCTGCTGAATGGAAAGATCGACCTGGCCATTCATAGCGCCAAAGACCTTCCGGACGTGATCCCGGAGGGGATCGTGATCGCGGCCACGACGCGGTCGGTAGATCCTTATGATGTGCTGGTTTCGCGAAGCGGTTTGAAACTGCGAGACCTTCCGAAAGGCGCGCGTGTCGGCACAAGCAGCGAGCGGCGGAAAGCGCAGCTTTTGGCGTTCCGTCCGGATCTGAAGCTCGTCGATATACGCGGGACGATGGGAGAGAGGCTGGAGAAACTCGTGTCCGAGAGGTTGGACGCCATTGTGATCGCCGGGGCCGGGCTTATTCGCCTGGGACTTGGCGGGCGTATTACCGAGAGGATCAGCCTGGATATTCTGAAGCCACACCCGCTCCAGGGATCTTTGGCCGTAGCCGTTCGCGCGGAGGATCAAGAACTCCGGAACTTTTTGGGGAAATTGGACGGTCAAAAGACCTCGATCTACGTGGAGGCTCCCGCGGGCCGGAAGAGAGTGCTCGTGACGGGGACCCGTTCGAAGCCATTTGAGTCCATGGGCAAGATCCTTCATGTTCCGATGATCGAGATCAAGCCGCCCCGGGGTTTTAAGGCGCTGGATGCCGAGATACTCGGGATCGACGCGTATGACGCTGTTCTCTTTACTTCGAGACACGCGGTGCATTATTTTCTGGACCGGCTCAAATTGAAATTAAAAACCATCGAAGCGCTGCGTTCCAAACTGATTGTCGCGATCGGAAAGACCACCGCCGAAGCGTTGGAGAGTTTTGGCTTGAGCCCGGAGTATGTACCGGAAGACGAAACGGCCGAAGGGATGGCGGAGCTTCTTCGCGAATTTCCGGTCGAGGGAAAACGTTTTCTAATCCCGCGTTCGGATCTTGCGAGGGATGTTCTGGTGGATGCGTTGCGAAAGCGCGGCGCTCACGTGGATCCTGTCACCGTCTATCGCAATATCTGTCCGCCCATCAAGAAGCAGGACCTGGAGAGGATCGACGAAATCGTTTTTACAAGTCCTTCGACCGTTAAGAATTTCATGAAGGTGCATGGCGATATCCCGGAACGCATCAAGGTCTGGGCCATAGGGCCGGTGACGCAGGCAGAACTTGCAACATTCAAAATCCGTTCGGAGATTCTAAAAAATGTCCACTAAACGATCCGACGTCCGCCCTCAAGACCTGATCCAGCCCTATTTTGCCCTTCCGGGACGGAACAGGAAGGAATCCATACCCAATATGCCGGGGATCTTCCGGCTTTCTACGGACCTGATCGTCCGCGACGTGGAAACGCTACTCCGGACTGGGGTTCGCGGGGTACTGCTTTTCGGTATCGCGAGAAAAAAGGACGCGTTGGGTTCGGACGCTTACGACAAAGACGCCGCGATCCAGAGTACGGTTCGCGCGCTTCGTAAGCGATTCGGCAAGAAGATTGTCATCATCACCGACGTCTGCCTCTGCGGGTTCACGGACCACGGGCATTGCGGCCTTCTTTCAGGGAAAAAGATCGACCGGAAGCGGACCCTTGCTGCGTTGGGGCGTATCGCCGTTTCTCATGCTGAAGCCGGTACGGACTTTGTGGGTCCTTCCGCCATGACGGTGGGACAGGTGAGGGCCGTTCGCGTCGCGCTCGATCGTGCCGGATTCCGGGAAAAGGGTGTTTTTGCTTATGCCATCAAGTACGCGTCTGCGTTTTACGGGCCGTTCCGCGACGCGCTGGGATCCGCGCCGAAATTTGGCGATCGCAAGGGCTATCAGAGAGATCCCGCGGAGACGGCAAGGGGGATACGCGCGGCGCTGAAGGATAAAAAGGACGGCGCGGATATTCTGATGGTCAAACCCGCCATGCCTTATTTAGATATTATTTATCGGCTCAAGCAGAAGACAAAGGCGCCGGTCGCGGCCTTTCACGTGAGCGGGGAGTACGGGATGTTGAAGCAGGCTTCGCGTACGGAGACGTTTCACGAAAAATCCGCGGTGCTTGAATCACTTCTGGCGATGCGGCGCGCCGGGGCGGATCGGATCGTTACATATTACGCGGGGGAGGCGGCAAAATGGCTCGAGCAAAAATGAAACACGCGCGTCTTTTAAAAACCGCTCATCGTTATCTCGTGGGGGGCGTCAATAGCCCTGTGAGATCTTTCCGGTCGGTCGGCGGTGTGCCCGTGTTCGTCAAAAAAGCGCAGGGTTCCCGGATCCACGCGGCGGACGGCCGCAAGCTGATCGATTATGTCCTGTCCTGGGGCGCTTTGATCTTGGGGCACGCGCATCCCGCAATATTGCGGGCTCTGTCGAAGGCGATCAAGAACGGAACCAGTTACGGGATGCCGACGGAGCTTGAAACGCAGCTCGCAAAAATCCTCGTGGACGCGGTCCCGTCGATGGAACAAGTCCGTCTGACCAGTTCGGGCACCGAAGCCGTCATGGGGGCGACCCGTGTGGCGCGTGCCTTTACCGGACGGGACAAGATCATCAAATTCGAAGGCGGGTATCACGGCCACGCGGACCATCTGCTGGTCAAGGCCGGGTCCGGCGCGAGCACGCTCGGGACGCCGGATAGTGCCGGAGTTCCTTTGGATTTTACGCGACATACCCTGAGCTTGCCTTATAACGATTTCGCGAAAGTAGCGGCCGCGTTTAAAAAATACCCGAAGGAAATCGCGGCCATCATCATCGAACCTGTGGCGGGGAATATGGGGACAGTGCTTCCCGCGAAGGGATTTCTTAAGGGCCTCCGCAAACTTTGCGACCGTTATCACGCCCTTCTGATCTTTGATGAAGTGATGTCGGGATTCCGCCTCACGTACGGCGGCGCTCAGAAAGTTTTCGGGATACGCCCGGACCTCACCTGTCTCGGGAAGATCATCGGCGGAGGCATGCCGTTGGCAGCCTTCGGCGGACGCAGAGAGATCATGAAAGTTTTGGCGCCGCTTGGGCCAGCGTATCAGGCGGGGACGCTTTCCGGGAATCCTGTGGCGGTCACGGCGGGCATCGTGACGCTCCAATGGTTGAAGCAGCACCGGGTTTATCCTGCTCTTATCGAGCGCACAAAAAAACTTTGCGTAGGCATACAGGATGCCGCAGCTGACGCAGGGGTTCCGGTCCGCATCAACTTCATCGGTTCCATGTTCACGGTTTTTTTTACTGAAGAAGAAGTGACTGATTACGAGACAGCGAAGAGCCAGGACGGGGGCCTGTTCCGCAAATTCTTTCACGCGATGTTGGATCAGAGTGTTTCTATGGCGCCGTCGCCCTTTGAGGCCAATTTTGTTTCCGTGGCGCATACTGATCAAGATATCGACAGAACCCTTCGCGCTGTTCGGGTAGCCTTCAAGCAACTCTAGCAGGTGATCAGAAAGTATTATAGTCATCCTGAACGCAGTGAAGGATCTCTCGTTTGAGATTCTTCGCCCTCTGTGGGGCTCAGCACTGACCTTATTGAAAATTTGAAGTCGTCAGTGCAGTCCCGCCTGCCGTCATTTTAATAAGAGGCGGGGCAGAATGACATTAATGGGGGGCGTCGTGGCCCCGGAGAGTGTGATCCTTTATGATGGTGCGTTCCGTACGTCCTCTTCATCCCCTGAAGCCCAAGGACTCCGATGACCCCTGGGATCTGGAGCTTCCTTCCAAGCGCGATCCCACAATGGGCAAGATCCTCGTGACCGGCGCCTCGGGGTATATCGGAGGCCGTCTTGTCCCGCAACTCCTTGCGCGGGGCTACAAAGTCCGCGCCATGGTTCGTGGGGATTCTCCCGAGCATCATAGCCTTTGGCCGCGAGCGGAGATCGTTGCTGCGGATGTGCTCGATCAAAAAATGGGTCCCCTGGAAAAGGCGCTGGAAGGCATCGACACGGCCTACTATCTGATGCATTCGCTGAACCTCGGGCCCAAAGAGTTCCGGTCCGCGGATATTCAAGCCGCGATCCACTTCCGGAGAGCTGCCGAAAAACAAAAGATCCGGCGCATTATTTATCTGGGAGGGCTCGGCGATGTCCGGGGGACTCTCTCACGGCATCTTCGCAGTCGCATTGAAGTGGCCGAAGAACTCAAGAAAGGGGCCGTTCCTGTCACCATCCTTCGCGCCGCGGTAATCATCGGATCGGGAAGTGCGTCCTACGAAATCATCCTGAATCTGGTCCGGAAGCTTTATGTGGTATTTATTCCCGATTGGGCCAATAACCGTTGCCAGCCTATCGCGATCCGGGACGTCATCCGGTATCTCGTAGGCGTGCTGGAAGTCCCCGAAACGAGCGGAAGGCATTTTGACATTGGCGGCAAAGACGCTTTAACCTATAAGCGGATGCTCATGGTCCTGAGCCGGGTCCTGCTTTTGAAACGGTTTTTCATGCCTGTCCCTTTTGCCAATATCAAGGCGTACGCCTATTTCACAAGCCTTCTGACACCTGTGCCGGCCCAACTCACCCAGTGCCTGATGGAGGGACTGAAGAATGAAGTGGTCTGCCAGGACAATCATATTAAAAAATATCTTCCATTCACGCCGATGTCTTACAAGGAATCGATCGTCCGCGCTCTGACGCGTGAGGAGCAGGACCGGGTCTATACGCGTTGGTCGGACGCCTATCCGCCGGCCCATGAACTCGCGATCAAACTTCACGAACTTGAGGAGAAGCCCGCTTACACGACCTCCTGTACCATTCAGACTCAAAAAAGAACGGAATCTCTTTTTAAGTCCCTCTGCAATGTGGGAGGGAAGGAAGGCTGGTTCCAGAATAACTGGATGTGGCGCATGCGCGGCATGATCGATCGGATCCTGGGCGGCGTCGGGACGTCTCGTGGCCGCAGGAGCTATACCACCCTGAAGATCAATGACGTGATCGATTTTTGGAGGATCGAGGATTTCCGGGAGAACAAACGACTTCTTTTGCGCGCGGAGATGTTGCTGCCCGGCAAGGCCTGGCTGGAGTTCGAGATCAAGGACCTTCAGGGCGCACGTCAGCTGGGGCTCACGGCGTATTACGACACAAAGAGTTTGTGGGGGAAGATCTATTGGTACGCCTGCCTGCCTTTCCACTTCATCATCTTCAAAAAGCTTCTCGTGAATATCGCGGCAAGAAGCGCGTGAGGCCTTTGGGGAATGGCTTGTCATTTCATGGTATAATTCTCTCCAAAATCACTCAGAAATATAGGTCTCCCTATGGCTGCGATGCCTCAAAAAATGGATCTCGCAAGTTTTGATTTTGAGCAGAAACCCTTTCTGGTCTGCTGGGAGACCACGAATGCCTGTGACCTGGCCTGCCTCCACTGCCGCGCCTCGGCCCAGTCGGAGCCCGCGCCGGATGAATTGAATTTCGAAGAAAGTATGCGTCTCGTCCGGGAAGTCCACGGGATGGGGACCCCGATCCTCGTTTTTACCGGGGGTGACCCACTGAAGAAAAAAAGGCTCGATGATCTGATCCGGTACGCCAAGTCGCTGGGGCTCAAGACCGGGGCGATTCCGGCCGTAACGCCGCTTCTCACGGAAGCCAGGATCCTTGAGCTGAAAGAGGCGGGTCTGCATCAGATCGCTTTCAGCCTCGATGCCCCGAACGCGGCGGATCACGATGCCTTCCGGAAAACATCGGGTGTTTTCGCCAAGACGCTCAAGAGTGTGAAGTTCGCGCACTCCCTGGGGCTTGCCACGCAGATCAATTCCCTGATTAACGTTCACAACACGCGTCAGCTCGACGAATTTATCGCGCTTGTGGAATCCCTGCCGATCGTTTTCTGGGAGGTCTTCTTCCTTGTTCCCGTAGGGCGAGGTGCCGACCTGAATCTTTTGAGTGCGGAGAAGTTTGATGAGGCGTTCAAGAAGATCTATGCCCTACAGAAACGCGTTCGCTTTGTCATCAAGGTGACGGAGGCGCAGCATTATCGGAAATATGTTTTCGAGCAGAAATTGATCGAGCAGGGGATTGACCCGCGAGCGATCGACGTGGGGCAGATCGCTTTGCCTGAACTTCTTCGCCGTGCGGAGGGGCCGGGGGGAAGCATCGGCCTCGCGCCCAAGGGGGTTAACTCAGGAAAAGGATTTATGTTCATTTCTTCCCGGGGCGAAGTCTTCCCGAGCGGATTTCTTCCGCTGAAAGCCGGCGATTTTCGGGAAAGTGATCTTGCCGCGATCTACCGGAACTCTCCTTTGATGAAAGAACTTCGTGATCCGGCGCTCCTGAAAGGAAAATGCGGGATCTGTCCATATAAGGATTTCTGCGGAGGTTCCCGCTCGCGCGCTTATGCCGTCACGGGGGACTATCTGGCGGAAGAACCCTGTTGCTCGTATCAGCCTCTCTCTCGTGTGGGGAATCACTGATCATGGACGATCTCAAGAATTCTCCTTTCCTTAAAGCTTGCCGCCGTGAAAAGACGTCCGTGACGCCTGTTTGGCTGATGCGTCAGGCCGGGCGTTACATGAAAGAATACCGCGCGGTCCGCGAAAAAGTTTCTTTCTTGGATCTTTGCAAAAATCCGGAGCTTTGCGCCGAGGTGGCGGTGACGGCCCAGGAGCGTATTGGTGCCGACGCCGCGATTCTGTTCTCGGACCTTCTGCCGATCCTTGAGCCGCTCGGGTTTGGCCTGGAATATTCCGCGGGACATGGCCCGATCATTACGGGACGGATGGAGTCGCAAACGGATGTGGATCAGATGCCCGAGGCGGATGTGGACGGCGGGCTTTCCTATGTGTATGAAGCCGTACGCAGAACACGGAAGCACCTCAAGCCCGAGATTCCTCTCATCGGATTCGCGGGTGCGCCCTTTACGCTCGCGGCTTATATCCTGGAGGGGAAAAGCTCGCGCGTTTTTGAAAAAGCAAAGCACTTTATGATCTCCCATCCCTCGGCGTGGCACGCCCTTCTCGAAAAGATCACCCGCGCTCTCATTCCCTATATTAATGGCCAAATCCGCGCCGGAGCCGACGCGATCCAGATCTTCGATAGTTGGATCGGTTGTCTCACCGGGGAAGAGTATCGCCAGTATGTGCTGCCGCATTCCCAGGCCGTGATCCGGGGGATACATAAAGGAGTGCCTGTGATCCATTTCGGAACGGGGACGGGGCCCTTCCTGAAGATCTTTCGGGAGGCCGGGGGCGATGTGATTGGCGTCGACTCGAAGATCTCTCTGGATCAGGCTTGGGACGAGATCGGCCGCGATGTTGCTATTCAGGGGAATCTGGATCCGATGCTGCTTTGCGGGCCCACAGCCGAGCTTAAGGCGCATGTGAAAGAGATCCTGGGTCAGGCGGGTGGAAACCCCGGGCATATTTTTAATCTGGGACACGGTATCGTTCCTCAAACGCCCGTTGACAACGTCATTCGCTTGATCGATCTGGTCCACGAGTTGAGTTCCCGTTAGCCGTGGTGCCCCCTAAAAAAGTCCTCATTGTCGGCGGCGGCATCTCGGGTTTGGCCACGGCTTATCGTCTCACCGAACTCAGCCGGCAGACAGCGGTGCCTCTTGAGATCACACTTCTGGAATCCAAGCCGCGGCTCGGCGGCGTGATCGAAACGAAGCACCAGAACGGTTTTCTTCTCGAGGGCGGGCCGGATTCCTTTATTTCCGAAAAGCCCGCGGCGCTTGAACTTTCCAAACGGCTCGGAATCGCGGAGGCTGTGACCGGGACCAACGAGAAATTCCGAAAAAGCTTCGTCTACAAAAAGGGGAAGCTTGTCCAAGTCCCCGAAGGTTTCTATCTGATCGCGCCGTCCCAAATCCGCGCCTTTCTCGAAACACCGCTTCTTAGTTGGGCCACCAAACTGCGGATGGGATGCGATCTTTTTATTCCCCGCCGGGCCGGAGACGGAGATGAAAGTGTTGGAAGTTTTGTCCGGCGCAGATTCGGCGAGACTACCCTCCGCGAGATCGCCCAGCCGATGATCGGGGGGATTTACACCGCCGATCCGGAGCGTCTGAGTCTTGAAGCGACGATGCCGCAATTCCTGGAAATGGAACGCGCCTACGGCAGTGTGATACGGGGACTTTTCGCGAGGAAAAAACTCGGTAAAAAAAACGCGGCGAAGGTCGCGAGCGGACCGAGATACAGTCTTTTTCTTTCATATAGAGAAGGCATGGAGCAGTTGATACGCACGCTGGTCTCAAAAATGCCGGAGGTGCATTTTAAAACTTGTGCCCCAGCCGTTCGTCTCTCGCGTAACGTCGGTTGGGAGATCGTGGTGGAATCGGGTGTCACTTATGGGGCCGACGCAGTGTGCCTTGCTCTTCCGGCGCATCAGGCTTCGCGGCTTCTGGAAGTGGCTGCTCCGGCGCTTTCGCGTGATCTCAGTGCGATCCCGTACGAATCGGTGGCCACGGTCAATCTGGCGTACCGGAGAGCGGATATCCCGCATTCTCTGTGCGGTTTCGGATTCGTGGTGCCTGCGTTCACCAAACGGAAGATCGTGGCCTGCAGCTTTTCAAGTGTCAAATTTCCGGGACGCGCGCCGGAGGGCATGGCGCTTCTTCGAGTTTTTGCCGGGGGCGCCCTCCACCGGGAAGTCTACGCGCTTGAGGATGACGCCATGGTCCAAACGATCACTGAGGAATTGCGGCATTATCTTGGAGTGGAAGCGAAGCCCCTCTTTACCTCCGTCAGCCGTTATCCCTTGAGCATGCCGCAGTATCCCGTGGGGCAACTTGCGCAGGTGACCTCTTTGCAGGTTCAGCTCATGGCCTTTCCGGGGCTTTCTCTTGCGGGGAATGGCTATCGCGGAATCGGAGTTCCCGATTGCGTGAAGGGCGCGGAGCTCGCAGCGGAGACTTTGATGGCCCATTTGAAGTCGGGGGATTTTGCCCGTGCATCCTGATCACATCCTTCTTATCGGATATGGTGCGCCCGAGAAAGCGGACGAAGTTCTGCCTTTTCTTAAGGGAATGACCGCGGGGCGTGGAATTTCTGAGGAGTCTCTTCAGAGGCTTGCGAGTCACTACGCCCTGATCGGTTCGGCGTCACCCTATAATGACCAGGTCACGGAGTTCCGGGGGCGTCTCGAGAAAGAGCTACGAATTTTGGGGCTCGACGTGCCGGTCTTTGTGGGAATGAAGAATTGGCATCCGTATCTCAAAGATGTCCTCGTCGAGATCCACGGGAAAGGTTTTAATCGCGGAATAGCATTACCGTTGACCGCGTATAGCGCGTCATCCGCCGGGGCGGGGTATAAAGAAGAATTAGAATCAATTTTTGCTCAAGGGGGTATCGCCGGACTCAGTTATCATTTTCTTGAAGGTTGGTACGAACAGAAGATTTTTATCGAAGTTCACGCTGAGGAAATCGGTAAAGTGCTTGCGACAGTTCCTGCGGCCGAACGCGCCGGAACGCCGATTCTTTTTTCATTCCACGCACTTCCAATCGTTCAAGATCGGGCGAATCCGTTGGCCGCTTACCCGGAAGAAGCCCTGTCCGTGAGCGCTCTGGTGGCGGCACGCCTCGGACACGCCAAGTGGTCGGTGGTCTATCAATCGCGCCCGGCCTCGGCGAAGACGGCCTGGCTCAGTCCGGACATTGGTGATGCCATCTCAGACCTCGCGAAAAAAGGGGAGAAACGAGTCCTCGTGGTGCCTTTGGGTTTCCTTTGCGATCACGCCGAGATTCTTTATGACTTGGACCATCAAGCCCGGGCGCTGGTCGAGGGAAAAGAGATGCAATACCTCCGCTCCCAGACGGTGCTGAACCATTCCAAGATCGCTGCTCTTCTTGCTTCTCTTATTTTGAAATCGTAACCCTGTACACACCCGGTGTGTCCAGGGGCGTGAATTTCGAAGCTATTTCCTTTTAGAAGCCCAATCTTCTGCTGTATAATTTCGATCACAAGATATGAACAAAAGAACCCTTGTCCTAGCTCTTCTCAGTCTTGTTGCGGCCTCTAACGCCTTCGCGGCGGAGTCTCCTCAGGGTAAGATATTAAATAATGGTCAGGACTTTAGCCGCCCTTTGGCCCGCATTGACGCCCGCTATCAATACCAGCTTCTGAAAGGCGATCGCTCCAAAAACATTTTCACCTTCCGAAGCGACCGGCCGATCGTGCTGAATGATCATTGGGGAATCGGGTTGCGCGCCGATCTTCCCATGGACCTTACGAACAAAGTGAGCGCGGATGAGCCGGACGGAGCTCTTCGGTTCGGGTTGGGAGATGTTCTCGGACAAATGCTCGTCGTCAGGAAGTTTAACGATCTCTGGGGCGCCGCGGCCGGCGCAGAGTTCCTTTTTCCGACCGCGACCACCGGCCAGATGGGTGACGGGAAATATCAGGTGGTGCCGACCGCAGGGGTGCGACGATCCCTGCCGGGACTCCGTAACGGAAGTTTTGCGGCCGTCCTTATGCGCTACGCGGTCGACTACGCGGGATCCCCCAAGAGGAACAGTATCAGCACTCTCGAGATGGCCCCGATGTTCAACTGGATCCTTCCGCGCGACTGGTTCGTTACCCTGTACCCTTCCCCGGATATCCAGGTAAATTTTCAGGATAGAGGCGCCGTGTTCCTGCCGTTTGATTTCATGGTCGGGAAAACCATTCCGGAAAAGGCCGTTTTTTCTGTGGAATGTGGCGCACCGATGTATCACAGCGGGGATTTGGCCCAGTTTTACACGACCTACGAATTTAAGGTTGAGGTCCGGATCGGATTTTTCTATTAAAGCAACCGGAGGTAGCCGTGAATCCCGCGATCTTTGAAGCCCTGATGCTTGTTTGTTTCGGCGCGGCGTGGCCTTTTTCGATCCGACGGATGATCAAGACGAAGAAATCTGACGGGAAAAGCCTGCTCTTTCTATCCGTGATCCTGGCCGGCTATGTCTTTGGCATGTTCTTTCAATGGTTCGGGGAACGAAGCGTCACGATCTTTCTATATCTGTTCAATGCCCCACCTCCTGAATAGGAATCAATAAAAGTAAGAAGCCTCCGTTGATATAATGGGTTGGGGAAAGAGTCCCTTTCACCCAATGGGTGAAAAAAAACAACAAACGGAGGCGGGTCATGATGCTCCATGGAAAAATGAGCC
>CAISGE010000069.1 GCA_903884815.1 Candidatus Omnitrophota bacterium
GATCTGGGCCCAATGATAAACAACATGGTTTTATCCCGCGAAATCGAATGGATCGGATATGAGCATAAACGCAACATGCTTCAGGTGGAGTTTATTGTCGGCGCGATCTATCAGTATGAAAATGTCCCCGAAATGGTTTACCAGGAATTCCTGACGGCACCCTCCCATGGCCGTTTTTTTGAGTCCAATATCAAAAATAAGTATCAGGTCCGGAAGATCCGCTGATATTTTTTTTGGAACGAGTTTTTTTGAGACCGGCTTTTCTTTTCGATAATCTCTCCGCCTGACACAACCAACGCCCGCAAAACCCCGCGACTATTTGGGAGCTGGATGGGTGTCCTTCTCGATATGGCCGCGAATGCCTTCGGGCTCTACGATTTTCTCCGTTTTCCTTTCCAGGCGCTCACTTGATGAAGTGGCGTCTCGAGTTTTTTAAAAGGTTTCTTCTGGTTGCCCGCTCGGATTCGTCTCATATCCGTTCCATTGTTTTCAATTTCAATCCCCTTGAGATGTAGCGATAGCTATCATTTATAGCATAATATAGCCAAAAACACTCAATTAAAGCTTCTAAAGACTTGTAATAAGCATACTTTGATGGCATATTTTAGTTAGAGGTAAAGGATGTCAAAGCGTGCCATTAGACGCTCTCTGTATTAGGGTTAGTTTTGCAAAGAGAAGTGTGAGAAAAACGAGTATCAAAAGGTGTATCGTTTATGAATCTGAAAATTAGACAACGACATTGCTGGAAGGCCAGGTTCCTGTCGCTTGCCGTAGCTGTTGTTTTTTCGGTAACAAGCGTCTCTTGGAATCCATCTGCAAGTGTGGCGTCAGTTGATCCCGTGACCCACGTCTTGGCATCACTTAACGAACTTGTGATTCCCGAGGAGATGGGAACGATAAGCAAAACTTATCGCGGGGAACGGGGAACGGGGAGCGGGTTAGGGAAAGCCGCGGACGTTAGCCGTTACCCGTTAGCCTTTACCCGGAATGACAAGATGGTCATTCTCATCCAAGACGCTCACGCGGTAATCGATGCACAGGAGAATATCGCGAAAATCCTCGGGCATCTCCGGAAGGATTATGGTGTGGACCTTGTCGCCCTTGAAGGTGCCAAGGGACGGCTGGAGCCTATTTTGCTTAGATCCTTCCCGGATGAGGCTGCGAAACGCAAAGTTCTGGCAGGTTATGAAAAAAGGGCAGAACTATCCGGTCCTGAAATGGCGGCGGTGCTACAAGCCGGTGATGCGGAATATCGCGGAATCGAAGATTGGGATCTTTACGAGAAGAACTATGCCGCGTATCTTCGTGCCCAGCAGAAAAAAGACGGTCTGCTGACTTTGTGGAATGCCGAAAAGCAGACGCTCGACCAGGAACGTGCGAGCGTTTACACGCCGGAGCTTATCGAATTTGAAGATAATTGGGAAAGTTTCAGGTCTGATCGCTCGTCGCTGATCGATCTTTTGCTTTACCTTTCAGAATTCGCGGGGTTGCTTGTTAGCCGTGATGCCAACCAGACAGCGTACGTCCAATTACCCCAACTCGTCGAATCGATCGGCGATGAGAAGACGGGAAGGTCCGAAGCTCTAACGCCGCTCGTGCGAAAGATCGCGGATGATTTTAAGACGCAGTACCTTCGCGGAATGGGGGTGAAGACAGAGATGAATTTCTATAGCAAATATCAGTCTTTCATGACGGGGAAGATTACGGCGGGCCAAATGCTCCAGTTCCTGGTCCGGACTGGCGCGGAACACGGAAAACGTCCCAAATTGACTTCGGAACTCAAAAGACTTCTCGGCCACACGGAATTGCTCTCCGAGATCAAAGGTTCTCAGCTCTTTGAGGAACTTCAGCGATTTCTCGGAGAGGTAGAAGCGAGTCTCGTCAAGACTCCCGACCAAAAGTCCCTGGCGGGTAAATATCGTAAGCTTTTTCTTCTGAAAGACATGATCAATCTTGAACTGAGCTATGACGATCTCATTCGCTATCAAAAAACTCCGGATTCTTATCTTGCCCTAATGACGGATCCAGCTTTTAAAGTGAATTTCGAGCCCGCTCTGGAATTCTATCAAGCAGCCATCGAGCGGGACCAGGCCTTCTTCAAAAACATCGTGTCCCTTATGGGAAATGGATCGCTCCAAACTTCCAACTCGGAACTCCGAACTATGGCTGTGGTGGCCGGAGGTTTTCACACGAACGGACTTGAGGCCCTTTTGAAAGAAAAGGGAATTGCCTATGTGGTGGTGACGCCTAGGATCCAATCGCTTGAGGGTTCCGAGAATTATGCCAAAGTGATGAAAGGGGACGTTTCGTTTAAGTCCGAGATCAAAACGACTTACTTTGATGGTCTGATGCGGCAGGCGTTGAAATCTTTGACCGAGACTCTGCCAGTCCGCGAGCGCGTGAAGACACTCAAACTCTGGCGCGACAATTTGATTCGTGAACTTGCCAGACAAAACCGTATCACGGATGCCGGCAAGTATTTGCCCTATATCGACGCACAGCTTAAAGCTCATGGGGAGGTGGTCGCGGATGCTCCCCAGCGATCCAAGCAAGAGATCCTGGAAATTATTCGAAAAGAACTCAGTAAGTTCAAAAAAGATTCTTTTGAGAAGATCTGGAAGACCTTCGAATTCCAGCTTGATGCCTTCACCGTCGGCCTGAAGGAGCTCGTCGCTAAGAAAGACCTCAACACCTCATCCGTCACCGCCCTCATCGATCGCGCCAGCCAAGCCAAGCCGTCCTTTCTCGCGACCCAAAGTCCTCTTGTTGAGGGAACCGCTTCGGTTGCTGAAGAGTTGCGGTCGCGGATGGAAGTTCCGGAGGCTTCATCGCCCATTAAGGCGCATGTTAATGGGGAAACAGTGGTGTTGCCGCTTGCGGGCGAAGGTGCTGTATCGTCGGCATTGACCGGTATTTCTCATGGTGAGGTGCTGGATGCTGCGGGTGTCGAGGCGCGTCTCAATGAGATCGAGGAAAAAGTTGTTAAGGCGGTTCGAGCTGCGGATTACTTGGCCGCCGCTTCAACGGTCGGGCGTATTGAGGGTTTTGAACGATGGATCAGCGAACTCGGAACAGTGACGCTTATCAAAGCAACCCCGAAATCCCAATCAGAGTTTAACCGGGAGGGGTTTGCTCGGCTGAGAAACCTCATTCCGAACAAGTGGGGCGGAAAAAGTGGAAATTTTCTCCCGCGAAGCTGGGGCGAGATACTGTCTGGGCTCAGTACTGTCTTACTTGAACTCTTCTGGCAATTGGAAATCGCCAATGTTCTTGGAAGGGTCGAAAGAGTTGCCGGAGAAACCCGCATTTATTATTCACCCGACACATATTATTATCCGGTTTTTCTTCCCGTCGCTGCCGCTTTCGGTCTCGCGGCGACACTCTTCTCGTGGTTCGTCTTGCGGGTTGAAAATTTTCCCCTAACCCTCGGATTTGGCGCACTCGTGACCGCGGTGATCTATGGTGCCCGGTGGATTGTCGCCAGTGGCGAGACTTCCTTCTCCGCCGGGCATGAGCTGAGTCATGGTTTTCAGATTGCCGTTCTCAAACTGCTGCTGGAAAGTTTGGGGTTGGAAGGTGTCACGGACCTCCAACTCTATATCCTGGCGACTCGAGATGGGGCTGAGGCTCCTGTGGAAAAAATCGGTCAAGAACCTCCCAATCTGATCCAACTCGAAGCTATTGCGCGCGCCCTTTTTAAGGATTTCAGAGGAAGGATTCAGCCTGAGTGGATCGTTGAACAGCTTGCCCTGAAACGTCGATTTGCAGATGGACGAGCTGAATCTGAGAAAGTACACCGCACCGAAACCCACGAGAAAAATGGATCGCGCGCCGAGACGCGGAAAGATGGTGCTAAAAATCAAAAAATTCTGGTACCGGAGAGTGACACGTGGGTCTTCGAGATTCATAATGATAAGGGGCGGTATGGTGAGCTCGTAAAGGAGCTTTCTGGACAAGGTTTGAAATTTTCGAAAGGCCTTGTTCTGGCTTATCCAGGCCAGGCGCGTGAGACGAGATCCAGGTTCATGCGGGATCAGCGTGACCTTACGGTGCTTCCATCGGATAGCGGGGAGGTTCGAACTACCGATTTGCGACGGTGGCGCCGGAAAATCGCGGAAAATGAGGGGATGGCCCACGTTGTTGCGGTGGGTAATTTTTATGAGGACTGTGTCCTTGGCTTGATCCGTTCTCTGACGGAGAAGCAGAACCGGGACGAGAGCAGCGTGTCCCATCATCTTTTGGGCGATAGGATCGGACTGATTCGAGGGGGCAAATCGCTAGCGGGAGATGAGTTCGCCAAGTTGACAGCAGCTAATTTTCAAGAAGAGTCGACCTATGCTAAGCTTCTTGACGATGGGATATTGCCTGAGCAGATAGGTTTTTACAAGGACGGGGAGCGGCTCAATCCTCCAGGCGATCCCCGGAAGGAAACGATCCGTCTCTATTTCTGGACGACCACGGAGAAGTTTATTCAGGGGATTAACCAGCAAGAAGCGACTCGGGATGAAAAGACAAAGGCTGGTGCTTTGGATGTCCGCCGTACGGAATCACGGACACAGGCTGAGGTCCGTTCTGAATTGCGGAAGAATCCGTTCGGGGAGCTGACGAGGGTAACACCTCAACAAATAGTCGATATGGCCGCGAATGCGAATCCTGAGTCCTTACGAGAAAAGTTTCGGAAGCGGGGACAGGCTGCGATTCCCAATTTTGAAAAAGTGCTTGGTCTGGAAGTAGACTCATTGCTGACGAAATTAGAGTCTGATCCGATCGAAGAGGTGCTGAGATTGATTTCCTCCGAGGAGTCACTGGACACGATACTACGAGAATATGGTCTCGGCGACTTTGGCGACGTGGCGGAGCTTGGCAAACATATCGTGACTCTCGCCGTGGTGGATGGCGATGGAAAGGAATCCGCTGTCTTTCAAGTGAATGGTGCTAGAGGGTTAGATGTGGAGAGAGTTAGGGCTTTGACGGCTCTTATCGTAAACAAGACGCGCGAGCTTCGGGGTGTCGGGGTCCCCCTCCTTGTCGAACACGGGCCGGACGCGTCCTTTTTAACGGCTGCCATGAAGGGCGAGAATATCCCGCGTCTTTATGTATTTTATGATGCGCAGAATCCTATCGGGCGTGGGGGGTACAACGATATGAGTCCCGCTGTCATGAAGATACGTGTCGACGGCCGGAAATCATTCGAGCAGCTTGTGGGTGACGTAATCAAAAGCGAGTCGGGGGAGATGCCGATGGCTTTCTGGACTCGCTCTCAAAAGTTTGATTCTCTTGGAATCCTGACACTTATGGCGGATTTTACCAGTGAGGCGAATCCCGATCTGAAGCGGCTTGTCTGTGCCGCCGCGGGCCTTATCCATGAAATCTATGCTACGGCCACTCCAATGGATCAAGAGATGATGAAAGTAGATTCTAGAATGCTGATCAGAAGATTGAAGGCGATGGGGATCGATCTGAAGCTGGCATCCCGGAAAGGTGTCTTTGTCATGAACATGGCCGACCTCGAGGCGGAGTTCGCGGGGAGAGGCGAGATCGAGAAAGCTGCGTAATATCAGCTCGGAGTCAAGAATTCGGAGTATGTAGCCCGGTGGCGTTTCACTCCAAACTTCGAACGGAAATCTCCGAACTCTTTACCGGAAGAAGATGAGTGTGATGACAACGAATAGCGGCAGAAGGATCGCGCCGGACCAAAGCATGAAGCCGAAAAAGCTTGGCATTTTCCAACCGCGGTGCATGGCGATGGAACGGACCATGAAGTTCGGAGCGTTCCCGATATAGGTCATTGCTCCGAAGAATACAGCCCCGACGCTGATCGCCGTGAGGATCGTCTCCGGGAGTTTGAGATACGGTCCCGCTAATTTAAGCCCCTGTCCGAGAGCCACAAAAGTAAGATAGGTTGGTGCGTTATCCAAAAAAGATGAAAAAACTCCTGTCCCCCAGAAAAATTGCCAAAGGGCAGTAATGCCCATCTCGGAGCCGCGAATGGAAAGGATCCTGAGAGCGGGGAGCATCGTGATAAAGATGCCAAAAAATAATATCGCCACCTCAAGAATCGGATAGAAATTGAATCCGTTCGCTTCGTGGTAACTTTTCGGCGTGATCTTGAGAGAGAGCAGCGCCGCTGCGACCATGAGGAGCTCGCGGTAAAGGGGTGGAGCCCAGATCGTCGCGGTAATGATGGTAATCAGGCAGAAGAGATTTCTTAGCCCTTTGATCCGGACGGGAGCATCGGACCTGGCGAGCGCTCGCTCTTGGCGCATTTCATGGTCAAACGCTTTGTGGTCAATCACAAAAAAAATGGCCAGCAACGCTCCGGTGGCTAGCATCCAGAACGGGATCAACTTTAAGGTCCAGAAAAAGGGTACGCCCAGCAGGTAGCCCAGAAAAAGGGGGGGGTCGCCGAGGGGGGTCAAGAGGCCGCCTATATTGCTGACGAGGATGATGAAAAAAATCGGGATGTGGATGTGCTGTTTCCGGTAATCGTTCGCGAAAAGGAGCGGACGGATCAGCACCATACTGGCGCCCGTGGTTCCGATGAAGTTGGCCAGGATGGCTCCTACGGCAAGCATGCCGGTGTTCGCGAGGGGCGTGCTCACGAGATATCCTGTGATGCAGATGCCCCCGGAGACGATGAAGAGCGACCCTAGGAGGATCACGAACGAGAGATAATGTTCGATACCCGTGAGGAGGAGATGCGGGCTGTTGGCCAGGCAAAGATAGATGACTGGCAACGAAAATAATCCGGCGACGATAGCCTGGTTTTTCAGCGGATGCCAGAATTTGTGCGCAGCCAGCGGTAGTATGGCGATTGAGAGCAGAAGCCCGATAAAGGGAATCGTTATCCAGAACTCCGGCAACCAGTCGTGAGGGCTCAAGCAATGCCTGGACGCTTTTCGATCATGATGTAGGACTCGAAATTCACTTTCCAGTCCAGAATGACGCGGATGTGGAGCAAACCGTCTTCTTTGATCTCGAGGTTGCTGGGAAAAGCGTGTTTGTGCCAGCGGAAAAGGACGCTGTTTGTTACGGGCTCGATATCCATCGGAGGGGTCTTGAG
This sequence comes from Candidatus Omnitrophota bacterium, assembly GCA_903884815.1. Classification (GTDB taxonomy): domain Bacteria; phylum Omnitrophota; class Omnitrophia; order Omnitrophales; family Aquincolibacteriaceae; genus Aquincolibacterium; species Aquincolibacterium aerophilum. The sequence goes on from CAISGE010000069.1 coordinate 7,064, forward strand.
AACTCGCCCGTCTCCGGTGGTGTATTCGATGACTTCCTTATGGAACATTTTGTCTTTACGCCAACAGGTGACGGCGTAGAGATCCTTGAAATGGTAGGGGAACGCAGGGACGTGGAGATTGCTCCGGACCAGGTTTGCCGTATAACAATCCTGTTCGCCTGTCTCGAAATCTTTGCATATCATGAATTGAAGAAGCTGGATTGTGTCGTATTCCATGCCGTGGATATTAATGAATCTGCGTTGGCAATGCAAGAAAAGTCCCCGAGTTTCCGCGTTGTCTGCCCCCCAACGTCCCCGTTTTAAAAAATGACATTGTTGCTCGACGACTTTCTTATTGAAAAGGGGGGTCAAAAACCCTACAATGCGCGAACAAATCAAGGGCGCCTGATAGTGGCCCTTGTGCGTGCTTCCGAAAGACTTAGAAGCCTTTCAAAGTTCCCCCGTTCCAGACCTCTTTTTTTTGGAATTCCGGAGGAAACGTAGCAGGTCGAGCTGGGAGATGTGTGTTTTCTTACCGGGCGCGTCACAGCCCGCATATTTCGATCTTATAAACTTTAACAAAAAGGAATCTTCAAATGGCCGAGCAAACCCTGGAAAAATCCGAAGCGAAAACCGTCGGGAAAAAATTTGTCACGATGGATGGTGGCGAGGCGGTCGCGCATGTCGCGTTCCGCGTCAATGAGTGTATCGCGATCTATCCCATCACGCCTTCCTCCACCATGGGGGAATGGGCTGACGAGTGGGCTTCCCAGGGGAAGAAGAATATCTGGGGAACTGTTCCCTCTGTGGCGGAGCTTCAGAGCGAAGGCGGGGCGGCCGGCGCGGTGCATGGCGCGCTCCAGCGCGGCGCACTGACGACGACCTTTACGGCGTCTCAGGGGCTCCTTCTTATGATCCCGAATATGTACAAGATCGCTGGGGAGCTCACTGCGATGGTGATGCATGTCTCGGCTCGTTCTTTGGCTGCTCAGGCTCTTTCCATCTTTGGGGATCACTCTGACGTGATGTCCGTGCGCCAGACCGGCTACGCCATGCTTGCTTCCACCTCGGTTCAAGAGGCCATGGATTTCGCGTTGATCGCGCAGGCCGCCACTCTTGACACCCGTATTCCTTTCCTTCATTTCTTCGACGGTTTCCGAACTTCACACGAAGTTCAGAAGATCAGCCTTCTTTCGGATGACCAGATCCGCGGCATGATCGATATGGCGAAGGTGCTCGAGCATCGCGCCCGCGCCCTTTCGCCGGATCAGCCCGTGCTTCGCGGTACGGCTCAAAACCCGGACGTGTATTTTCAGGGCCGTGAGACGGTCAATAAGTTCTATGACGTTTGTGCGGACAAGGTCCAGCAGGCCATGGACAAATTCGCGAAGCTGACGGGGCGTCAGTATAAGCCTTTTGACTACGAAGGGGCGAAGGACGCGGAGCAAGTGATCGTCATCATGGGCTCAGGCGTGGAAGTGACGGATGAGACCGTGAAAGTTCTAACCGCTAAGGGCTCGAAAGTGGGATGCGTGAAGGTTTCACTCTACCGTCCCTTCGATGTAAAACGTTTTATTGCCGCATTGCCCTCGACCGTCAAGAATCTGATCGTGCTCGACAGGACCAAGGAACCGGGCGCTATCGGCGAGCCGCTTTATATGGATGTCGTTACCGCGCTTCAGGAAGCTTCTCAGAACGGATGGTCCAGTTTTAAACAAGCGCCTAAGATCTATGGCGGCCGGTACGGACTTTCCTCCAAGGAATTCACCCCCGCGATGGTCAAAGGGATCTTCGATTTCTTCGCTTCCGGGAAAACCAAACACGGCTTTACGATCGGCATCAACGATGATGTGACTCACACCAGCCTTCCTTTTGATCCGGAATACTCCATTGAATCCGACAAGGTCGTGCGCGCCCTTTTTTACGGGCTCGGCGCGGATGGCACGGTGGGAGCGAACAAGAATTCCATCAAGATCATTGGCGAGAACACGGAAAATTACGCCCAAGGGTATTTCGTGTATGACTCCAAGAAATCCGGAGCGATCACGGTTTCGCATTTACGTTTCGGCCCTGAGCCGATCCGCTCCCCTTATCTGATCAGCAAGGCTCATTTCGTGGCTTGCCATCAGACCGTCTTTCTTGAAAAGTATGACATGCTGCGAAATGTTGTGTCCGGAGGGACTTTCCTTTTGAACGCACCCTGGAGCACGGAGGAAGTGTGGCCGAATATTCCCGTGGAAGTTCAAAAGCAGATCCTCGATAAGAAGATCAAGCTCCATGTGATCGATGCTTACAAAGTCGCGGCGGAAACCGGCATGGGGATGAGGATCAACACCATTATGCAAACCTGCTTTTTCGCGATTTCCGGTGTGTTGCCGCGCGAGCAGGCGATCGCTGAGATCAAGAAGTCCATTCAGAAGACCTACGGTAAGAAGGGCGAAGATGTTGTTAAGCAGAATCTCGACGCCGTGGACCATACGTTGGCGCATCTCTTTGAAGTCAAGGTACCTATGACAGCGGATAGTAAGATGAAGCGCCTGGCTCCCGTTACGGCGAATGCTCCCGCTTTCGTGAAAGATGTGTTGGGTCTGATCATCGAAGGTCGCGGGGACGAAATTCCCGTCAGTGCGATGCCGGTTGACGGAACCTTCCCGACCGCGACGACGCAGTACGAAAAGCGCAATATTGCGCTCGAGATCCCCGTTTGGGAACCTGAGATCTGCATTCAGTGCGGGAAGTGTAATTTTGTTTGCCCGCACGCCGTGATCCGTATGAAAGTCTATGATCCCAAGCAGCTCGAAAACGCTCCGGCTGGATTCAAGTCTGCGGACGCGAAGATGCCGGATTTTAAAGGACAGAAGTTCACGATCCAACCCGCGCCTGAGGATTGCACGGGCTGCGGTCTGTGCGTGGATGTTTGCCCCGCAAAGAGTAAGACGGATCCCAAGAAGAAGGCCATCAATATGGCCCCTCAAATTCCGCTGCGTTGTGTGGAGAAGCCGAAGTGGGATCATTTCCTTGCGATCCCGGAATATGACCGGAGAAAACTCAAGACCGCGATGATCAATCAGCAGCAAGCGATGCGTCCGCTCTTTGAATTCTCGGGAGCTTGTGCGGGTTGCGGCGAAACGCCGTACGTCAAGATCGTGTCACAGCTTTACGGGGATCGCGCCGTGATCGCGAATGCCACGGGCTGTTCTTCAATCTATGGCGGGAACATGCCGACCACGCCGTGGGCGAAGGATGCCAACGGTCGCGGGCCGGCCTGGTCGAACTCCCTTTTTGAAGATAACGCGGAATTCGGATACGGGTTCCGTATGGCGATCGATAAGCAAAAAGAGTACGCCTCCGAGATTCTCGTGAGGCTTCAGGAGAAGTTGGGCGCGGATCTCGTGCAGTCGATCCTGAATGCGCAGCAGCAGACCGAGACCGAGATCTACGATCAACGGGAGCGCGTCGCGACTCTGAAACAGAAATTGGCCGCGATGGGTTCGGACGCGGAGGCGGTACAGCTGCTCAGCCTCGCGGACACGCTTGTCAAAAAGAGCGTCTGGATCTTCGGGGGAGATGGTTGGGCCTATGATATCGGATACGGCGGTCTTGACCATGTGCTGGCTTCCGGGAAGAACGTGAATGTATTCGTTCTCGATACAGAGGTTTACTCTAATACAGGGGGCCAAGCCTCCAAATCAACACCGCGCGGAGCCACCGCGAAATTCGCGATGGGCGGAAAGTCCGGCGGCAAGAAAGATCTCGGGATGATCGCCATGACTTACGGGAATATCTATGTGGCGACGATCGCGATGGGGGCCAATGACCAGCAGACCCTGAAAGCGATTCAGGAGGCGGAGTCTTATGATGGACCGTCGCTTATTATCGCTTACAGCCACTGTATCGCGCATGGAATCAACATGGTCAACGGTCTTCAAGAACAGAAAGCGGCAGTCGCTTCGGGGCAATGGATCCTCTATCGCTTTGACCCGCGCCGTATCGAAAAGGGAGAGAATCCTCTCATGATTGACTCCAAGGCGCCTTCCATCCCGCTTGATCAGTATCTGCAGATGGAGAACCGGTTCAAGATGATCATGAAGAGCAATCCCGAAGAGGCTAAAAAGCTTTACGCGATCGCGCAGAAGGATGTCGATGCGCGCTGGAAGCGTTTTGAGTATCTGGCCGCGGGAAAATCCGCGATCGAAGCTCCTAACCCGGCGAAGGCCTAAGGAGATATGACCATGAGTTCAGTAGCCGTAGCCGTCTCTAAAAAAAAGAACATAAAGGCTCTTTTTGAGCCCAAAGTGATCGCCGTGGTGGGGGCATCCCGCCGCACCGAAGCGGTGGGTTATGCCATTCTTAAAAACCTGCTGCAAACAGGGTACAAGGGGAAGATCTACCCTGTGAATCCCAAGGCCGATGATGTTCTGGGGGTGAAGTGTATTCCGACGGTGGCAGAGATCCCTGAAGAGATTGATATGGCCATTTTTATCATTCCAAGCGTTGCTGTTCCGGCGGAGCTTGAGGCTTGCGCGAAAAAAGGCGCCAAAGCCGCGATTGTGATCTCCGCAGGTTTCCGCGAGATCGGTGGCGAGGGGCAAAAGCTCGAGAACGAGATCAAACGGATCTCGGATGCTTACGGCATTTCCGTGTTGGGCCCTAACTGTCTAGGTTTGATCAATAATGATCCGAAGCTGGCGCTTAACGCGAGCTTTGCGGGGACGATCCCGAAGAGCGGCAATATTGCTTTCATCTCCCAGAGCGGCGCCCTCGGGACGGCACTTTTGGATTATGCTCAGGGGGAGAATGTTGGCTTTTCGAAATTTGTGAGCCTGGGGAATAAAGTCGATGTGACGGAGCTTGAGATCCTTCAGTATTTGAAAGACGATCCGAATACGGACGTGATCATGATGTATCTCGAAGATATCGGAAAAGGGCAGGAGTTTATTGAGCTTGCCCGTGAGATTACCGGCGAGGTTGCGAAAGCAAAGCCGATTCTCGTGATCAAATCCGGCCGTACCGCTCAAGGTGCCAAGGCTGCAAGCTCCCACACGGGTTCTTTGATGGGGGCGGATGAGGTCTATGATGCGGTGTTCGCTCAGTCGGGCGTGATGCGTATGGATTCCGCGCAGGAGATGTTTGATCTCGCGATCGTATTCGCTAATCAGCCGCTGATGAAGGGGAGCCGCGTTGCGATCGTGACGAACGCGGGAGGCCCCGGGATCATGGCGACAGACGCATGCGTGAAGTTCGGGCTCCAAATGGCGGAAATGAGTCCCGCGACAGTTGTGAAGCTTAAAGAAGTTCTACCTCCGACCTCGAACTTTTCAAATCCCATCGACGTGATCGGGGACGCTCGCAGCGATCGTTATGCGCATGCTCTGCGCTGCGTGATACAAGATCCAAATGTGGATGGCGTGATGGTGCTTTTAACGCCGCAGGCCATGACGGAGGCCGAGGCGACGGCGAAAGTGATCGTGGATGTTGATAAAGAATCTGACAAGACGATCGTGACCTGCTTTATGGGGCATTCCGATGTGGAGGCCGGTGTGAAGGTTCTCAAAGAGCATATGATCCCGCACTGCTCGTTTCCTGAGAATTCCGCCCGGACGCTCGCGGCGATGAACCGGTATCAGCAGTGGCTGCATCGACCCAGAACGGGGATCAAGAAGTACAAAGTGGACCGTCAGGCGGCGGATACCGTTATTCAGCACGCGATGAAGGATGGCCAAAAATTCCTTCCCATCAATCAGTCGATGGATATATTTAGCGCGTATGAAATGCCCGTTTTGCCCTGGGCGTTCGTCCGGACCGCTGAAGATGCTTGGGAGCAGGCCGTGAAGATCGGTTTTCCGGTCGTCATGAAGGTTGTTTCGCAGCAGATCATCCATAAAGTGGATGTCGGGGGTGTTCGCCTGAATTTGAATTCTGCGGATGACGTCCAGCATGCTTTTAAGGATATCATGGCGGTCGGTGAGCGGCTCAAGGCGAAGATCGATGGCGTGTTTATGCAGCGCATGGCGCCGAAGGGGCGGGAAGTCATTCTTGGGATGAAACGTGACGCTCATTTCGGTCCGATTTTGATGTTCGGGCTGGGCGGCATTTACGTGGAAGCGCTCAAAGACGTGACGTTTCGCGTGGCCCCTATCCGGGAACTGAGCGCCAACGATATGTTAAAAAACATTCGCGCTTTCAAACTTCTCCAGGGCGTGCGCGGCGAACCGCCCGCGGATCTGGAAGCGATCGCCGATTGTCTGAAGCGTTTGTCGCAGCTCTCTTGTGATCATCCGGAGATCGAGGAGATCGATATCAATCCTCTGATGGTCTACGGGGAAGGTAAAGGCGCCGGAGTCCTTGACGCTCGTATTATTTTAAAGTAACTTCTCTTGCCTTTCTTGGATTAGCCTTTGACAGAGGGGTGGATGTTATGACAGAGATCCATAAGCTTGCGTCCTTCGTGGACAGCCTCCACTATCGCGAAAAAGAAGGTCCGCCTATCTATCCCAAGAAGGGCTGTTTTCCGTTCGTGACCATCTCCCGTCAGGCTGGCGCCGGAGGTCACGCCCTTGCCGCTCTCCTTAATGAGAAGATCCAGGGATTGCATTCCGACCCGTTGTTCAGGGGATGGCAGCTGTGCGATCAGGAGCTTTGTCATCAGGTGTCGCAGGATCCTGCCCTCACGAAGGCTGTCGAAACCCTCAGAACCACCGAATATCACTCCCAGGCTGAGGATATGATCTCGCAGCTTATCTATGGCGGCTCTTCGCAGGATCTTGTGGTCAAGAAAATGTTCCATTTAATGCGGGCTTTTGCCATTCATGGAAAGGTGATCCTGGTAGGCCGCGGGTCCACTTGTCTTACCCGCGATTTGCCGCTCGGAATCCATGTAAGGCTTGAGGCCTCGATAGAATCCCGGGTGAGGCGTATGATGCAGGGACTAAGCCTTGACGAGAAGAAAGCCCGTGGAATGATCGATGAACAAGATAGGGCGAAAGCGGAACTCGTGAAAACTTTTTTCCATAAAGACATCCGTGATCCAATGCTTTATGACGCGCTCTGGAACACGGACCGCATTCCCATGGAAGAGATTGCAAAACTTCTGATCGAGATGCTTCGCGATAAGGCCGCAGGGCGCTGCTAAACAATTTCGAGACACCACCACCATTTATTTTTCAAGCTTTTTTTTCAAAAAAAACGAATCCATTTTTCACCTAAAAAAAGTTTAATTTTTTCTTGAATCTTGTTTGTGATGCGAATATTATCCTCTCGGCTTTGAAGTGTCCGCGTCATATGTGAAATAAAAAGATCTTTCAAAAAATCGGCGATGTTCGTTTGTGACGCTGCTTTCGAAGCCTTTTCGGCCCACCCGGAATCAATGCCTTGAAAAATCATTCCAGGTAGTTTAGCTGTCTTCCTCGCTAGATGTAGGGGGTGCCGAAAATAAAACTACAACATATTGTCAATCGGCCGATAAAGAGAAAGCAGAAAAGGGGAGTGACCATGGCTGAGCAATTCCTGTCCAGGAAGATCACCAGCATCCGCAAGCGTGACGGAACCATCGTTCCTTTTGACGGGGCGAAGATTTACAACGCGATTCTAAAGGCGGGTCAGGCTACAGGGGAATATGACGGCACGGAGGCTCACTTTCTAACTTTATCTGTTATAAAAGTTATTGATAACCGCTACTCTCCTGGATTTCTCGACATCGAAAAGATTCAGGATATTGTCGAGCAGATCCTGATTACTTCCAACCATATAAAAACCGCCCGCGCTTACATTATTTATCGCGAACAGCACAAGAAGTTGCGCCGCGACCAGAAGACCGTAGTGGACGTGACTTCATCGGTTAATGAGTACCTCTATAAGCTTGACTGGCGCGTCAACGCGAACGCGAATCAAGGGTATTCGCTTGGGGGCATGATTCTCAATATCTCCGGTAAAGTCATTGCGAATTACTGGCTCTCTCATGTTTATCCCGAAGAGGTCGCGAACGCTCACCGCCATGGGGATATCCATGTTCATGATCTGGACATGCTCTCCGGTTATTGCGCGGGGTGGTCGCTTAAGACCCTCCTTCGTGAAGGCTTCAATGGAGTTCCGGACAAAGTCGAGTCGGCGCCGCCTAAGCACTTAAGTTCCGCTGTCGGTCAGATGGTCAATTTCCTTGGCACGCTTCAGAATGAATGGGCGGGGGCACAGGCTTTTTCCTCCTTCGATACTTATCTCGCGCCCTATATTCGCGTGGATAATCTTCCCTATGAAACCGTCAAGCAGAGCATTCAAGAGTTCATCTACAACTTGAATGTTCCGTCCCGATGGGGGACGCAGACGCCTTTTACGAACGTGACTTTTGATTGGGTCTGCCCCGAGGATCTTCGTAAGGAACATCCGCTCATCGGTGGGAAAGAAGCCGATTTTACCTACGGGGATCTTGGCGAAGAGATGGCGATGATCAATCGCGCGTATATTGAAGTCATGATGCGCGGGGATGCCAAAGGTCGCGTGTTTACTTTTCCGATACCGACTTACAACATCACTCAGGATTTTGACTGGAACCATCCCAATTGCGAGCCGCTTTTTGAAATGACGGCAAAGTACGGACTGCCGTATTTTCAGAATTTTCTCAATTCGGATCTTAAGCCGAATCATGTGCGCTCGATGTGCTGCCGTCTCCAGTTGGATCTTCGCGAATTGTTGAAGCGCGGCAATGGTCTCTTCGGTTCCGCCGAGCAGACGGGTTCCCTGGGCGTGGTGACTCTGAACTGCGCTCGTATCGGCTATCTTTCGAAGGGGGACGAGAGCGCCTTCTATAACCGTATCGATACGCTCATCCAGATCGCCAGCACGAGTCTTGAACTCAAACGCAAGGTCATTCAGCGCCACATGGACTCCGGACTTTTCCCCTACACCAAGCGCTATTTGGGGACTTTGCGGAATCACTTTTCCACGATTGGCGTCAACGGGATCAATGAGTGCATCCGCAATTTCACGGGGGATAAGGAGAACATTACGACGCCCGCGGGTTTCGAGTTCGGGCTGAAGATGCTCGACCATATCCGGGCCGGCATTGTGGCGCTGCAGGAAGAGACGGGCCATCTTTACAATCTCGAGGCAACGCCCGCCGAAGGCGCAACCTACCGGTTCGCGAAGGAAGATATTAAACGTTTTCCTGACATCCTCCACGCCGGTACTGCCGAGCGCCCCTATTACACAAATTCTTCGCAGCTTCCCGCATCATTTACGGACGACCCCTTCGAGGCTCTCGGTCGACAGGAGGAGTTGCAACGCCGTTACACGGGAGGCACGGTGCTCCATCTTTATATGGGCGAGCGCGTGTCGAGTTCCGAGGCTTGCAAAAAGCTGGTGAGGAAAGCGCTGGAAGGGTATCGGATTCCTTATATCACCATTACTCCGACTTTTTCCATCTGCCCTGTTCACAGCTATTTATCGGGAGAACATGAGTTTTGTCCCAAGTGCGACGAAGAGCTGATCAATCAAAAAATGTTGCATCAACACACCCCCGCGGAAGCCGAAGCCGGCGCAGCCGCGGAAGTAAACCTCTAAGGAGAGCCTCATGACCAAAGACCAAGTGATTTTAAAGGATGAAGAACGAACCCGATGTGAGGTCTGGACGCGTGTGATGGGCTATCATCGTCCTGTTGCGGGTTTTAATGTTGGTAAAAAAGGGGAGTTCCAAGAGCGGAAATATTTCGCTGAACCCCAAGAAGCCGGGTGTGGCTGCTCCTGACACTGTGTTCCTGTGTGATTCTATGGATTCGCAGTGCCTGTGCCTTTAGTTAATAAAATATGATGAGCGGCACAGGTGATCTCAGCGATACATGCGTCGCGGGCGTCACGCCCTTTTACGACCATCGATTTCCCTGCCGTATATTTGGAGTTTTCTTTAGGCTCTTTAGTGACAATGTTGCGGCGCGTTGTCACAAGCTGTGGTTCCCGCCAGCCATTCGACGGTTCTGAAAGATGAAGCATCGGCAATGGACTAGAGCCCCTAGCTGATCTTCTAAAATTTTATGCTCTTTGGGTGGATGAATGCCTCTCTTGAATTTCTGGGACCGCTACCAGCGCTGGGCCGTCATTGTTTTCTTCCTGAGCTTTTTGTTTGTTGGCCTTAGAATTTTCCCGGACTATGGGGTTCATTGGGATGAATGGAATAATGAGCAATTTGGCGAGCAATGGTGCCAATACGTTTCAAATGTAATCTCTCAAGGGTCACTCCATACCATTCCCGAGGTTCAGCCGGTCAATCATGACTGGGTCCACGGCCCCGTGTTTGAAGTGACCCTCGCAATGATCCAGAAGATCCTCAACGTTCAAGATCTCCCAAGGATGGTTTTTTTGCGCCACGCTTGTGTTTTTCTGTTGTTCTTTCTTGGTTTAATGTTTTTTTATGGTTTGGCCAAGCGGTTTTTTGGCAGTTGGAAGTTGGGTCTTCTAGCCTGTTTATTCCTTGTCTTCATGCCGCGGATCTTCGCTGACGCCTTTTATAATTCCGTGGATTTGCCGTTTCTTTCATTATTCACGATTAGCATCTACACAATGATTCGTTTTTTTGAACGAAGGACTTTACCTTTCGCTCTTGTGCATGCTTCGGTCTGCGCTTTTCTCATCGATGTCCGTTTCGCCGGGATTTTGATGCTTTTCTTGACCGGTCTCTTTGCTATACCGAGCCTTGTTAGAAAAGAAATGCGGCCTTCGATCATGCTTGTTTTTTTTGTCGTGGCCGGGGCCGCGGTAGTGTTGTTTTGGCCTCTTCTGTGGGTTCACCCGGTCGAAAGGTTTCTTACCGTTTTAACGGAAATGAAGCGTTTCCATTGGTCAAAGACCGATCTTTATTTCGGCAAGCTACTGACGCCCGATCAAATGCCATGGCATTATGCGCTTGTATGGATCTGGATCACGACCCCGGTACTGACGGGGCTTCTTTTTCTCATAGGGAGCGGATTCGCAGCCAGCGCTTGTTTCCGGGGCTCCGCCTTGCCGGCCGAAAAAAGGAATTTCGCCATTGTCCTGGCCTGGTTTTTTCTGCCGCTGGCACTGGCCTCGGGACATCTTTTCAACGGATGGCGACATCTTTACTTCGTTACGCCTGCACTGGCGTTGCTTGCGGTCGTCGGGTGGCGATCGGTTTGGCGTGCGATTGGGTCAATGTTTCATGGTGTGTCGCGGCGCATCCTGCTGGGGATTGTTCTTCTTGTCACGGCTCTCCATTTTGGGTGTGTTTTCGGATTTATGGTGAAGTATCATCCGCTACAAAACCTTTATTTTAATGAGATTGCCGGGCGAGATATGGCATGGGTCAAGAGAAATTTCGAACTGGATTACTGGGGGCTTTCGTACAGGCCGGCTTTGGAATATATCGCGAAGCATGACCCACGGAAGAATATCCGAGTATTTGTTCTGACCACTTCGGGAACGCAGAATCTGGCGATGCTTCCTCCGCAGGATGCGGCTCGGCTAAACTTGATTTCGCCCCTCGACGATTCGGTCGAATATTTTGTCACAAGCTATAAGTGGCATCCCGAGGAATACCTTCTGGAAAATGAGGCCTATAGCTTTAAGATCGGCAACGCGAAAGTCATTTCCGTTTATAAAAAAAGCGAAGATTCTGGAGGGAAGCGTGCATCCCGCGAATCTTAATCATTCGCCGAACTCAAAGAGTCCTGATGAGTCGGCGCAAAATCATCTCGCAGATATTTGCGTCGCGGGCATCACGCCCTTTACGACGATCGATTTTCCGGGTCGTCTGGCCGGCGTTTTCTATCTTCAGGGCTGTCCGTGGCGATGTCGCTATTGCTGCAACTCCGAATTCTGGGCTTTGCCCATGTTTCTAGATGCTGCTTCCCTTGCCACGGAAGAACTTCCGCGACACAATCCTCTTGTTCCGCTGGAAAAGATCCTTCATTTCCTGAATGCCCGCCAGGGCCATCTTGAGGGAATTGTTTTTTCAGGGGGCGAACCCACCCTTCATGAACGCCTTCCCGTTTGGATGCGCGCCGTCAAATCCATGGGATATCAGATCGGTCTTCATACCGCCGGGTGTTGTCCGGAGCGTCTCTGCGAAGTGCTCCCTTTTTGTGACTGGGTCGGCATGGATATTAAGGCGCCTTTTGATCTTTATGAGAAAATCACGCTTGTCCCCGGAAGCGGTGAGGTGGCACGTCAAAGCGCCAAGATCCTTATGGACAGTCGGGTGCCTCATGAATTCCGAACGACCGTGCATCCGGACCTTCTTTCCGAGGCTGAGATTCTTGTTATGGTCCGTGACTTGGTCTCCATGGGATCAAAATGTCATGTGCTCCAAGTCTTTCGTCCCGACCATTGTCCTGATAAGGAATTGAAGTCGAGCAGCCTTCAATCTCTTGGGGTTTCCGCTAATCTGAGGGATACTTTGAAAAGTATCCTTGAAAATTTTCAGATTCGAGGGCAGTAAAATCTGATGTCGGGATGTATCAGCACTTGTACTGACTTCTCTGAAAAATTAAAAAAAATTTATTTGTAAAAGGTTATGCGAAAATAGGTTTGAAATAAAGCTCATCCGAATATAGCGCCTGTCAGGACATAGCAACTAATAACATGAGATGGTTTGACAAAGGGGTATAGTGCGGATATACTTTTTTTAGAGATGATTAGAACTCGGAACAACTACATGTGGGTACAGTTGATAGAGATTCGTACGAATGATGACGTCGCGAAGCTTGCGGGTTTTTCGTGTTCTGATTTTAGTGTTTGAGAAAACGTGAAAGGACGTGTTGCCGTGATTATCTCATATCACAGTGACAGAAAATCGTGGATTCTAAAGGCGCTCAGCCTTTTTGTGATTTTCACGTTCCTTCTCACGCAAAGCGATGTCCAGCTTGTTTTTGCTTACGGCGTTTCGCCAAACGCGAACCTACCTCTGCCTGATCTTTCCAAGAACGAAAAGATCCACTACTTAACAGATTTGACCGGTGCCGATGCGCAATCGAAGAACTCTCAGAATCCGCTTCAGAAAACCGTCGATCCAAATGCAAAGTTGCAAGTGGACAAGTTGACGCCAAATTCAACAGCGACGATCCCTCAACCATTTGACGTGCAGAATCCTTTGGGCCGCTCAAACGACGAGGCGAACTTGACGGACGATCTCGTTTCCGGCATCAAGGTGTTGACGTATTCCGACGGCACCTATTTTAAATATGACAACAAAACCCCGAACAAAAACATCACTGAGATATGCGACAAAGTGGACGGGAATTTTGAAATCCGGCAATTTCAGTATAATTACGATGCCAACACTGTCACGATCATTTCCAGCGGCAAATTAGCGACGGCTGCGGTTGATAAAACGGATCTCGCAGATTACCAGACGTTTTCGATTAACAAAGCTGATGGCACATTGGGACAGTTGATCGGATCCGGTGTCTGGAATTGGAATCCCGTTAAAGACCAAAAGAATGAAATTCCTTCCTTCATAAATTTGGGGACCACCTCGACGGTTTACACACGGGACCCGCAAGGGGCATTTTTTATCAAGACGGTCTACGAGAACCTCGACGATGCAGGCCGCGCTCGTCTTATCAGTTATGAGAAGGTCACGACGGATTTGACGACAGGTACCTCCAGCACAGAGATCGATCTGGATATCCGGTATGATGATGCTCGACGCACGCTGACTGTGGTGGACCGGTCGCCGTCAGCCGTTTCTGCCGGTGCGGTTCCTTATTGGGAATATGCACTCGGAGCCAATAATACCCGAGGAGTACTTATCGCATGGGGGGAAATGGAGAATAAAACCACCGGTGCTCTCGTCCTTTCGCGGGTCGTCTCGGGTGATTCAACCTACACTCTTACTTATCCCCAGCATGCTGAGCAGCTTACCGTCTTTGAAAAAACCCCAGGTGGGGCTTTCGGACGTATCCTGGAATATAAGACCGACTCAGTTTGGCTGAAGTATGTGTATGAGGCCGCAAGCCCCGGCAACCAGGGATCTGTGACTGTCCTCAATTATATAGCCAATACCTTCATCAAGATGGAGCTGCTTGCCTCGCCTGCGCCCGGTCAAACGAGCGGCGTGATCGATCTCCAGGAAAAGAACCTTTTGAGCGCCGGGACATTCACGGCAACGACCCCGCCAACCTATAAGATCCTTTTGACCCGGAATTCAGAAGGTTGGGTCGTCGTGGATCCCAATAACAGCCAGATCTTTGATGTCTATAATTCGTTTCCGAGCAGTGACTGGGGAGGTTTGATCCGGAGCCGGGGGCCGCCTAGCACGGGAGTCCCACCCGTAGATCTCCGCTTTGTCTATTCCTCCCTTGTTCCCGCAGGTTTCAGTTCTAGCAGTCCCGTGGTGTATGCTTACGATTTATCCTCCGGTCTATATGCCCTCTACATGAAACAGCCCGACAGTCAGGCGTACCGTCTCTTAGAACTCGGCTCTTTACAGGGAAATGTATCGGGGGACTTCACGCCGAACGATCCCGCGGCGCTCCATTTTGAGAATATCACTGTTCTCAATACATCCGCGAATGTATCCGGCGTCATCTCGACCACGACGCTTTCGGCCGCGCTCGATGCGGCTCGGGCTGCTCTTGCGGGAAGCAACCTCATTGAGGCGGGAGCTGCGATGGAACCGCTCCGAGTTTTCATGGAAGCGGATAAGCTTGTTGTTGTGATCAAGGTAGGAAACACGGAGTTCTATTATGATTATGACGCGGCAGGGACGCCGTCCGCGGTGCTCCAAAAGTCCCGGAAGACGAATGCTGACGGAACCTTCCTTTTGACCACATTTGACCTCCAGGGGCGCAAGATAAGCGAAAGCGTCGAAGCGGCCGACGGGACTGTGACCCTTAAATTTTCCTATCGGTATGACCGGCCGAATGGACTCCTGGTGATCGATCACGTGAATCATACGCTGCGCCTTCAGAGTTTGAATTCGGACGGTACGGTAGCGGCAACTCTCCAGGCTGGATTTTATGACGATGCCGCGAAGATCTATTCGCTTCAGGGTGCCACGGACACGGAAGCTAAGTGGTACACCTACGGCGCGGACGACATTCTGATGAATACGGACGATTCCGCGACCACGCGTCCTAAGCGGGGTTTTGATTCTGGGAATCGGCGTGGCGGGGCCGGAGCCGAGGACCAGAGGCTGGCGGAAATTATCCGGCAGTTGAAGAAAAAGAGCTCGGAGTTTGTCGATTGCTCGGTCAGGAATAGCCTCTCCGAGGCCAGCCGTGGAAACGAGTGCGACGAGATACTTGGAACGATTGGTAAACTTCAGAAAGAACTTAACGATGAACCGATGCTTGGCGGCGGTGGCGGAAAAGGAAATGAGCAGGACTTGAACTATCACAATCCCGCCCCGACGCCGCCGTATATTGCGGCGATTATCGGGCTGGGGAGTGCTCCGATCCTCAACCCTTTGGCGGATGTTCCGAAAGACGCGAGCGGTCAATATATTGTCGACGTGAATGGAAATATGACCATGGGTTTGAACGGGACACAACAAATATGGGGGCGCGGGGCAGATGGGGTCTGGGGGAGCGGGGATGATCAGCTTGTACGTCTCACCGAGACATCGAGCGGCACCACCTGGAATTACGAGAATGGCCGGGTCGTGAGTGCGGTGAAGATAATTGGCGGGCAAGAGACCCCGCTTGCCAGTTATGCCTACGATCTTGCCGCTAAGACCGTGACGGTCACACAAACGGACGGCTCTTCATATAAGTACAGTTATAAGGATGAGAAGGACCCCTTTGGAACGGGCGAGCTTGTCGAGGCGAGGTTCAGCCAAGCAGGTGTCCAGATTACCCAGACCTATAATGAAGGACGCTTGATCTCCTCCTGTGCGTCGGAGAACAGTTGCACCACTTATGCCTACGATCTTGCCGGTCACACAGCAACGCTTACCTCAGCCACGGGGACCCGTGTTGTCAATATGGGCCTGGACGGTCAACTTGGTACTGGGGATGATTATCTCATCGGCGGAACGGACTTCAACGGTGGAACGGTGTCTATCACAACATCTACGGACGAGCACGGAAATGTTTTAATCACGGACACTCTCCAGAATACTTCCACGTTAATCACCTATGCAGGGGGGCAAGCCAACATCGTCACGAGCCGGACGAACGGCAATGGTGTGGTTTTGAATATCTCCAATATTACGGTTAACCTCGGGGCCGACGGAAAACTTGGAACAGCGGATGACCGGTATGTTTCTGTGGACGCTTATGTGGGTGTCCCTGTGACCGATGCGAGCGGCAGATACCTGCGGGCGGACGGTACTGTTGCTTTAACCGAGGCTGAAGCCGCGCGACAGATGCGGCACCAGCTGACTCTTTACAAATGGGAAGAAAACGCGATTGATCCCGCGGGCACTTCCTTCACAGTCTCCACTTACCTTGTGAAAGCGGACGGCCGGACCCTCCAGGATGTCATGACGTATAAGATCGGTGCGGACGGAGTGGCGGGGACTGCGGATGACCTGCTCACCTTCGTTGAATCGTATGATCCCGTGAACAAGATCCGCTTCCAGCAACAGTATGACGATCAAGGGCGCGTGACACTCTATCGGAATCTCGAGACCGGAGATATGCTTCGCTATGAATTTGACGATGCCAAGAATCAGGTGACGATCACTTCGAGCGGCAATTATTTCAAGCAGGTGTACAAGTTTGACGCGGCCCACCCGGGAGAGTTCGCATTCGCCCGGCTGGTTGAGGAAGAGCGTGACGGGATCATGCGCAAGTGGGATGAGAGCGAGCAGCTGATCTCTACGACGGATCTTGCGACCGGGATCGAAACCAAGTCTTCGAGCAGTAAGGCCGTGACTTCCGTGACCGATAAAGACGGCGTCACCACATTCTTCCAGGACGGGGTGATCCTCTCTGTCATCAAGCGCGACGGTACGGTGCTTCGTTCATTTACGCATGTGGTGGATCCTGTGACGGGCGAACTCACGGATGTCAACTTTGAGGGGAAGGCGACGCTTCCCAATGTCTCGATATGCCTTGAGAAGTCGGGCGGCGGTTGCTCCAGCTACCGCGTTGTCTATCAGAACGGTATCATTCTGGAGTATCAAATGAAGAATGATCGTCCAGTGTTGGTTTGGATCGGCGACCCGCTGGGCACCGATTTTACGCAAACCATCGATCCCAAGACGGGCGCAATGACGGTCCGGTACAGTGACGGCCGGACAAGCTTTTACAGCCAGGTCGCGGGTTTCTACGAGATCCAGCGCTCAATCAGTTTGCAGGGCGAGGTGGAGGATTACTGCTACTACGGCAACAAGGTCGGAAGTGCTTGCCAGGCTGAGGATCCCGTGCAGGCTGTGGCAAGTATCCAAGCAGCGATCGATGCGCTGCCGGGGAGCGGCGTGGATACCGGCTCTGCCGAATTCAAAGTGCCCGTGGTCAACGATGACGACCCGGGGCTTGATTTTTCGGTCCGCCAGAACAACAGTTATCAGGGGAATAATCAAACCATTTTCTATGCCCCGCGGGATACGAAGGATTGGCAGGAGATCCCGGAAACTTTGTTTAATGTAACTGCGAACGGGCATGTCACGCTTTATCAGCTGGCGGATAAAAAATTGACCCAAACGATCGAGCAGCGGGCTGATGGCTCGCTGGTCAACGTTAGCCAATTTGATGAGAACGGGCGCGTCACTCACTCCTATACCTACAATCAAGATGGGTCTGAGATCCTGAATGTTTCCGATTCCACATACGTGTCGGATGACAAGGAGAATAAGGATTTTCGTCTTCTGAAAGAAGTGAAGGTCCGGAATGTTGCGGACCTTCATATCAAGAATATCAAAGACCTCTCCGCGGGCGCGGGGTGGGTCGAAAGTCAGTCGCATTATTTGCCGCCGCCTGAGACTTCGAAAGAGGGCGTCCCTGTGATCTCGGGTCGTTTCGATTTTCTCCGCCTCGGCCTTGTCGATTATACGGAAAGTTTTAGTCATCCTCTTGCGGCCGGAGGCGATCCCGTTTTTCTTTCGAGCGTCTCTCAGAATTATATGGCGTTCCAGCTTCAACGCTCCGTTACTTATAAAAATCTGGATGGGGCTGCGCCCTGTGGCGCGGGATTTTCAGGTTGTGAGATCACGGGGTACGATGAGCCTACCTATGTCCCGGGGACCAATGACGTCGACTTTACGAAACAATTCCGTGTTGACCATAACGACATCTCGCAGGCTATCCTAATCCGGGTTTTCCGGACCGAAGAAGTCGACGAATACACCTCTATCATTCATGATTTCGGCAAGGATTTTAAGGAAGATACCTCGGATGATACTTTGGAGGTCAGTTTAAAGGTTAAGGTCGGGGACGATCTCGACCATGATCCGTCGCGTGCGGCATGGGGAACCGAGAGCTATGTCTACGGCGGCGTTGCGGCGGGCGCGGACACGACGTTGGGCCATTACAAAGATATTTACAAGAACGGACTCCTCACGGATCTTCGGAAGCATTCGATCCAACTGGATGTTCATAATGATGGTTCGGTCATCGACAGCAAGACGTTCGAAATTATCGGCGGCAGGGAGACCGGAAAAACAACCTTTACGGAGACGGATAAACGTACGGGGAGCTCGGAGGGATATGATGGAACTCTTGCCGTGACGCTATTGGCGGGACTTTCGCCCGAAGAGCTCCAGAACTTTCGCGGGCAGGATTATTTTTACACGCGCACTTGGGATCAAGGATTCGACGTTCCAGATGTTCAGCGAGATCTTCGCTCTCAAAGTTTTTCTGTCTCTTCCCGGGACGAAAAGCTGACTTATTCGGCCTCAAAGGATATCAACGAGCCTTTTAAGGTGACCTACAGTCATACGCTTGTCGTGGATCCGACAAGCTCGGGTTATGACGCGCGACGCGCCGGACTTTTAGGTTCTCTTGAATAGGGTGAAGATCTCACAGAGAGTTGGTCCTATTCGGGCGCTTTCAACCAGACCCAGACGCTGCTCTCACACGATGATTCGATCGATGTCCAAGGAAATGGGGAGATAACCGTCTCTCTTTCTCGCGAAGTGATCGGCGGAGTCGAAACAGGGAAAACGAGCTACCTTTTCCGTCAGAATGTAGCGCGCGATCATGTGGATTTTAACGGGGTGCCCGTTAGAGACTCCGTACTTGGAAGCATTCAGAATGACGCGCAATGGGCGATGGAAACATTTTCCTATACCACCAGTTCGGGGGACGCGTTCGATCGGGCGGATCGCGTGCTGGATTCCGAATCGTATCAGATCGTGTCGCGGGATGGGAAGACGACGGCCAGTACGACCCGCAACCCCTCCACGGGTTTGGTGACGTTCACACAACAGATCCGGGTCCCTTATGCAACGCAGACGTCCAGCGGCCTGGCTGTGGGGGACGCATTGATCAACAGCCAGACGGACGCCTCGAATTGGAGCGGGGAGCCGATCTATTATGTGACGGTCTCGTTCGAAGCGTTCAACGCGGCCGTTCGTATCATCGACTCCGAATATTATCAGGTCACCTCCCGTGATCAGACCTCCGTCCGGACGCTTACGGTCGATCGCACGGACCCGGATACTCTGAGCCCGAAGGTCTCTTACACCGAGCAAACGCGCTTTGAACGTTCCCAATTGCTGGGCATGTTGCAGAATTCTCAGGATCCCAATTATATTAGCAATATCAGCCTCGACCAGCGGGCAACTTATATCGCTTTACTTCAAAATCCCGCGCTTGCCAACGAGCCTGTTTACTTATCCCTTAGTTCCTATGACGCATTCAATATGGCGACTCGTCTTATTACCTCGTCTCAGTATCAGCTCAGCACTCGTGACAGTTCAGTCACGCACACGCTTACGATCGACGATCAAGTGCCTACGGGCGAGCCAGATAGCAATGGGGTGTATCACCATTTCCAGACGGTCACGACCTATAACCGATCCGAGCGTGTTTCTCGTCAGGAGATCCAGGCGATTCTGGATGGGACAAGCGGTTATTTGGCTGAAATTTTGCCCGCTCAGAGGGAGGCCCTTGCGTTAGCGCTCACACAACCCTACGCGGAGTTCAATCGGAGCTCTACGGGGGTTCTTATCGCGGGTGGCGCCTGGAGTCAGATTTCTTATAACTTCTCATCCCGCGACAGGAACACGAGCTACAGTTTTTCAATCGACAAAGGTACGAGCAATGCCCGCTGGAGTTTTCAAAAAACGGAACGTCAGGCGCGTGTCGAAATGCAGCAGCGGCTGACGGCGGAACAAGCGCTTCGTTCCACCATCGCTGCGAATCCGGATTATCTCATTCCGGCTGGAACTGTGCGCCTTGAAATGACGGACTCCGAAATAGCTTCTCTACTGAGCGTTCTTTCGAGTCCGTTGGCAAGTGTCTCTTTGGTCACCGTGGGGACACGGCTTTCTTATCAGATTAGTTTGGCGGGAGACCGGAACGTCAGCTATTCCTTATCCCAGGAGACCGGTTCGGAAGCCACCCGTGGCACCTGGTCTTTTCAGAAGACGATACGCCAAAGCGCAGCGCACATGATCACCGTCCTGAACGAAGAGCAAACGCGCCGGGACCTTAATCAGCCCCAGCAATTCAGGATGACGGGTGCGGAACTTGCAGCGCTGTTGCTCGAGTTGGCAACGCCGCTTACGACAGTCAGCCTGATCCAAACCGGAACATCCCTGAGCTATCAGATCACGATAGCCGGCAAGCCCAATGAAAGTTATATGATGAGCCGCGACAGCGCAGTTTCCGATGCCATGTGGACGTTCACCAAGAACACGAATGAGACGCGGGCGACGGCGATCAAGCTTTTGACTGATGAACAGGATCGACGTATGAATCACGAGCCCGAGCAGCTCAAGATGTCGAATGATGAGATCACGTCTCTTTTGAGTGTCCTCAATGATCCTCTTGCAACGGTTTCAGTATCTGTCAGCGGCACAACGACAACGTACCAGATCAGTCTTTTTGGGACTCCCGAATCCAGCTACACGCTAAGTCGCGACAGTGCGGTTCCCGAGTCTATGTTTATCTATTCAAAGGCGACAAGTCAGACACGGGCGTTCTTGATCACAATGCTGACCGCGGAGAAAACACGCCGGGATGACCATCAGACGGAGCAGCTGCAGATTTCGTATCAGCAGATCGTGGACCTTTTAGTCGTCCTCGCTAATCCTTACGCGAAGGTCCTCCAAACTCAGAGCGGCACGGTGACGTCGTGTCAGATCACGGTGTGGGGAAATCCGAATACAAGCTATTCGCTGAGCCGCGACGCGCTTTCGGCGAATCAACTCTGGACCTATGCCGTCAGCACGGTCGCGACACGCGCAAGTCTGAAGGCTCAGATCCAGTCGGAACTGACGAGCCGTACGCCCGGAGGAACGCAAGGAATGCTAGGAACGACAGAGGAGTTGACGGCCCTTTTAGCGCTGCTTTCCAACCCCTACGCGAGCGTGATGATGAGCGCGAGCGGCACGTCTGTGAGTTATCAGATCAGTGTTTGGGGCGATCCTCTGCACAGCTATTCGCTCACGCGAGACAGTGCGCGGGTCGACCAGCATTGGAGCTATTCCATGATGACGGTCTCGACGCGCTCTTCGGTGATCACTCAGCTACAGGAAGAGCAGGCAAGGCGGTCAAGTACGGCTGTGCCGCCTCCAACGCCTCTTATGCTTTTGACGGATGCGGAGATCACGACGATGCTTGGCGTCCTTGCGAGCGTTTTTGCAAGCGTGACGCTCGTGACAAGCGGGACGACAGGATCTTATCAGGTCGCGGTCTGGGGCCAGCCGAACACCAGCTTTATGATGAGCCGGAACACCGCTTCTGCGGATCCCCGGTGGTCTTTCCGCCAATCGGTGCAAGTACCGGCTTCTTCGATCTTGAATGCTCAAGGTCATTTGACTTTGCCCGACGGGCGCACGGTCGATATCACTGCTGCGGATCGCTCTGCGCTGGAAGCTAAGCTCGCTAACCCTTATGCCAGTGTCACCCTCGTAACAAATGGTACTTCGCAGACCTACCAGATTTCGGTGTGGGGGGATCCCAACACGACCTATTCGCTTTCTATTAATAACGGGCAAACCAATCCCTTGTGGGCGTTCCGCGTGGAGGTTGCCGTGACGCGCGCGGAGGTGGAGGCCCAGCTTGATTTGATCTTGGATGTTACAAAACGCGCCGAAGCCCAGGCGGCTTTGAACGATCCTAATGCGACTTTTGCGCGCTCTCGTGGCGGTGTTAATCCGGATGTAACGTATCAATGGACGAGCTCAACGGATCCGAATAAGAGTTATACGATCTCGCTGGATTCTCATGTTGGCGTTGGACTGGCTGATGCAAATGGGAATTACGCTCAGTACAAGTCCGAAGCGAAGTTCCAGAGTTCGACGCAGACGACGCAAACGGCCACTCTTGCTGTCGCTGGGGGTCTTGCTTCGGTGCCCGCAGGCACGATCGATGCCCGGTTCTCTGCCACACAGACGGTCCGGGAACTCTTGCTCGGCTCCCTCGCTTCCGATCCGAATTGGGCTAATGCTGTTGTGCAGTTGATCGAATCCGTGAACGAAGCAGGTGAGCGCGTGACCACGGGCTACGCGATCATCTCGGAAGACGGTCTCATCACCCGCGCTGCAGTTTATGACACTGCGACGGAAGGGGTCGAATATATAGAGGTCACAAAAACAAACGCCGCATCCGTGATCGCGGGCGGGCGTACGGCCGGTCAGATCCTGGCGGGGCTCGTGCCAGACGGTGGATGGCCGTTGTCCCATGTGGCCGTGTCTTCTTCGGCATTTAATGCTGGCTCCCGTGAGTTATCGCTGAATTATTTTGATCTGGGGGGCAAGGATGACATGATGCATGTCGCTTTGCTTGACTTGTCAACGGCGATCCCCGCCGTGACCCTTATTGATCAAGTCGATCATGCCGCCATGGGTTTCGTCGTAAACTTCATCCGGGATGCTGCGACGCGGCAGGCAGCCTTAGCCGCGATCAATGATCCGTATGCTCTCTTCTTTAGAATCGATAGCGGGAACGATAATCCCGTCTATCAGTGGGTGAATTCCCGGAATCCAGATATTTCTTACACGCTGACGGTCAATAGCCATGTGCCGGTCGGCACCTCGGTGCCTGCCACCTACATCACGGAAGTGACGTTCACGAAATATACCCGTGTGGATCGCGCCGCGCTCGTAGCGGTTCAGACCCAACAACTCAATTATCGGGAGCATCCGGAAACTGTGCCGGAAGGAGAGACAGTTTTGAAGAATGCTGAATACGACCAACTTGTCAAGGCGCTAGCGGACACGGATGCGACAACTTCCTATACGATGTCGGAATCGGACGGCCGATTTTCCTACTCCTGGAAATCCGTAGACGGGTTCCGGGATTATATGGTGAGCCGCTCGCCGCAGGCTCTGCAGGATGTTGGAGATGCTTTGATCAATGGTTTTAAGACATCATTTGCTGTGTCCCGTCGAGGGACGCGTGAGGATGTGCTTGCCGTTCGCCCCGGACTCAAGACCGACGATCAGACGCTCTTGGATCAGGGTCTGAATGACACTAACGCTGCGACGGTGTATACGATTACTACCACCGGCGATGAAATCAGCGCCTCCTGGCAATCTCCCGATGGTCTCGCCAGTTATTCTGTCTCCCAGTCCCATCAGTGGGTCCTTCTCGCACAAACTGAATGGCCGGAAGGCTATACCGATGGTGCCGCCATCCCTGCCGGGTATCAACGGGACGCAAAAGGGAATCTTCTGATCTGGCGCACGGACTGGTCTTTTAACAGCCAGGTCCGAGTCTCAGAGGCGGAAGCCGAGAACTATATCCGCCAAAACCTTTCCGGAGCGGAGCGGCAACAGGCGCTCGCGGCGATGAAGAAAACCAATTCATCCACAATTTTCACAAAAGGCAGCAGCCGGACTGGTGTTTCTTACAGTTGGAAAAGTTCCGATGGGGCTAGCAGCTATGCGGTTTCTCTCAATTTATCTCCTGTTGTAGTCGCGGAGTCCGATCTCCCATCAGGTATTACCCAAGCTCAAATTGCCGCTGGGGTTGTGGCAGGCTATGCCATGCAGAACGGATTGATCGTCAGGCTCGCTAAAGTTAGTTTTTCTGAATCAACGGAGCTTACGCTTGCGGCCTTCCAGTCCAGGGTTGCGGCGGGCTCTCTTTCTCCGGCGGAGCAGGCGGCGTATGACGCGGTGAGTTCGAAGCTGAACGCGACGGATTCGTTTTCGATGACGACGACGGGGACCGAGACAAGCTACAGCTGGACGGATAAAGAATCCGGCCGCCGGTTTAGTCTCAGCTCAGGCGCGCATCCCGTGGTGACGGGGTATACGGATGCCGGAGTTCCGATCATTACCACTTATCAAGGAAGTTTCAGTGAATCAACGGAGCTTACGCTTGCGGCCTTCCAGTCCAGAGTTGCGGCGGGCTCTCTTTCTCCGGCGGAGCAGGCGGCGTATGACGCGGTGAGTTCGAAGCTGAACGCGACGGATTCGTTTTCGATGACGACGACCGGCACTGAGACAAGCTACAGCTGGACGGATAAAGAATCCGGCCGCCGGTTCAGCCTCAGCGCAGGAGCGCATCCCGTGGTGACGGGGTATACGGATGCCGGAGTTCCGATCATTACGACTTATCAAGGGAGTTTCAGTGAATCAACGGAGCTTACGCTTGCGGCCTTCCAGTCCAGGGTTGCGGCGGGTTCCCTTTCTCCCGCGGAGCAGGCGGCTTATGACCTTGTA
>CAISGE010000070.1 GCA_903884815.1 Candidatus Omnitrophota bacterium
AGTCCCTACCCCGTTCGATATCTTGCCGAACCCGGGCCACTTCGACGGAACCATCGTTTCATTCCCGCAGGACCGTCCAGTCCCTACCCCGTTCGATATCTTGCCGAACCCGGGCCACTTCGACGGAACCATCGTTTCATTTCCACAGGACCGTCCAGTCCCTACCCCGTTCGATATCTTGCCCAACCCGGGCCACTTCGACGGAACAATCATTTCATACGCGCAGACCCCCCACTCGAGCCTCTTTTTTCTTCTCCAACGCCTCTTAAAACCTTGGTCGAGATAAGTCTCGATCAGTTTCGGGGGCAGACTGTTTTTTTTCATTGTAAAATATTCAGCCCGCTCCCTTTTTAAGGCACGCGAAGCTCTTAAAATCCCGCGAACTTAAAGAATGATGAAAACATCGGGGGCACTCATTTTAAAGCGAAAAATGAGTGTCCCCGTTTTAGGGCAAGCTTTTGGAAGAATCAGAGAGCCTTAAAGATTGACATCAACCACTGGACGCCGTCCGGTAAACGAGCTCTTTTCTCTGATGACTTATTGGGATTTTGGTGTCTATCACCTGCCTTTAGACTATAAAACCATCCTGCTACCTCTTACAATCGGCACAATGATCAAACCAATCAAAATTATTACCGCAGCAGTGAAGAAAACATAGGCAAATATCCGAAGCTTCTTGTCTTCGCTCGAGGCTGCTACTGTCTTCACGTCTCCGCTTTTACTCTTCCGAATCAAACAGGTTGAGATTTGCTCACAACCTGAGACTAAGGCATTTTTCATATCATTGAAGATATTTTCTTTAGCTATGACTTCTTTTCCACAAGACTCACATTTCAGAATGGAACCATTTACTTCCTTGCCGCACGACAAGCATTTCTTCATTCTCGCACCTCCCCTAGTTGTAGCGCATTGAAAATGGCAACTCGAGTATGCTCCGGAACAGGTCCCCGATAAGCCAAGGAAAGACGCCGATCGGTGATGTCTTCCACGGTGCGTGCCATTTCGGTCTCCACGGAATAAACAAGCTGGGCTTTGATCACGGGAGGATTGACTGAGACTTTCTCCTTCAGCGAGGCATCTTTTTGGGCAAGCGCCAGAACATCCTTGTAGCGGGCACCGTAAGTATCCATGAGTGACTGCACGACTTCCTTGTCGAGACCCGAGCGCCGGGCGGCGGCGTCCAGGCTTTCGGTGATGGCCCCGCTGCCGTAGACTTGGAACTCCTCTTTTTCATAGATCTTGTGAATGTGGTTCAGACAATCCTCAGCCACTTTCCGGTAGGTCGTGTACTTGCCGCCCACCACGAAGATGACACCGGACTGCGACGTATAGAAAAGATGCTTGCGCGAGACCTTGCTCGCGGAGCCGCCTTGGCGCACGAGCGGCCGGAGTCCCGCGAAAGTCGCGAGGATCTTCGACGGGCTGAAGTCCAGCGCCGGGAAAACGCGCCGGGATTCGCGCAACAGGTAATCGATATCTGGCTGCTCGACTTTCACGTCGTCGGGCCCCCCAATATAGTCCGTGTCCGTCGTGCCGATCAGGGAATTCCCCATCCATGGGATCACAAAGAAAATACGCCGGTCGCTTTGGGAACCGATCAAAATGGCATGCTTCGAGATCTCCCCCTTGTAGACGATGTGAATGCCTTTGGTCGTCCGGACCTTTTTCTTCGCATTCGGGATATCCAGACGCAAGAGCTCATTGGTCCACGGTCCCGCCGTGCAAATGACCCGCTTCGCGCGCACCTCAAACGCCTTGCCCCCGAGCATGTCCTGCGCCTTGACGCCGACGACACGCCCGTTCTCTTTAAGGAATGAAACCGCCTTCACATAATTGGCAACGTGCGCGCCGTACTCCTCGGCCATCAGCACATTCTCAAGGCAGAGCCGCGCGTCGTCCATCTGCGCGTCGTAATAGAGGACGCCGCCCTTCAGCCCCTTTTGCTCGATCCCGGGCTCGAGCCGTATCACATCTTCGCGCGAAAGATTCTGCCTCGGCTTCACCCGGTACTTTCCGGCAAGGAGATCGTAGAGGAAGACCCCAAACTGCATCATCCAAAGCGGGCGCTTGTCATATTGATAAACCGGAATGACGAAGGGCAGAGGCTTCACAAGATGCGGCGCAACGGTGAGCTGGATATGGCGTTCCCGCAGGGATTCATATACGAGGTCCACTTCGAGGTTTTCGAGATAACGGATGCCCCCGTGAATGAGTTTGGTGGATTTGCTCGAGGTGCCGCTCGCGAAGTCGCCTTTTTCAAGGAGGGCCACTTTCAGCCCGCGCTTCGCCGCCAGGTGCGCGATCGCCGCCCCGTTGATCCCGCCGCCGATCACAAGGAGGTCGTAGGTATTTTTAGATAAACTTTCGATGTTTCTTTGCATCACATTTCACCTTATCGTTACTAAAACATGGGGACTCGGGACTCGCACCTCAGGACTCGTTTTTGGCTCCTCGTTTTTCCGAGTCCCTAGTCCCGAGCAACGAGTCCCGATTGTTTAAATCATCGCTCTCTGAACGGCCTTGAGCCACCCTTGATAAAGATGCCTCCGCTTCAAGGCATTCATCTTCGGCAAAAAGATCCGGTCCACCTGATGCTGGCGCTTGAGATCGTGGCTTTTTTTCCAGAGGCCCATCGTGACACCCGCCAAATGCGCGACGCCGCGGGCCGTGAGTTCGATCACTTTGGGACGCATGACTCGCGCGTTCAGGATATCGGCTTGGAATTGCATCAAAAGATCGTTCCGGCACGCGCCGCCGTCGACTTTGAGTTCATGGATCGTGTGGCCGAATGCCTTTTGCATAATGTCAAAGACGTCCCGGGTCTGATAGGCGATCGCCTCAAGGCTCGCGCGGATAAAATGCGACGTGGTGGTCCCCCGGGTGATCCCTGTGATGAGACCCCGCGCCTCGCTTTTCCAGTAAGGGGCGCCGAGCCCCACAAAGGCCGGCACCAGATACACGCCGCCGTTATCTTTGAGGCCCCGTACTGCCTTCTCGCATTCTGAGGAAGTCTTTATCACCTTGAGTCCGTCGCGTAGCCACTGAACCACCGCGCCTCCGATAAAGACCGCGCCTTCGAGCGCGTAAACCGGTTGCCCCTTGAAATCGCAGGCGAGTGTTGTGAGGAGTCCCGCTTTGGAAGAGACGAATTTCTTGCCGGTATTCATCATGATGAAACAGCCAGTGCCGTAAGTGCTCTTGCTCGAGCCCGCTTCAAAGCAACCCTGCCCGTAAAGCGCGGCCTGCTGATCCCCCATCACACCCGCGATCGGAATGCCGGCCGGAAGTCCAGCTATTTGCTGCGTCGTCCCGAAGATCGAGCCTGAAGGACGCACTTCCGGAAGCATCCTGGCGGAAACGCCGAATATCCGGAGGAGTTCCGGGTCCCACTTCTTAGTGCGGATATTCAGAAGCAGCGTGCGTGAGGCGTTCGTAAGATCGGTGACATGCGACTTGCCTCCGGTGAGATTCCAGATGAGCCAGCTGTCGATCGTCCCAAAGGCAATTAGGTCGGAGCCGACCCTTTTCCTGAGACCCGGCACATGCTCGAGAAGCCACTGGATCTTGGTGCCGGAGAAATAGGGATCCAGCAAAAGGCCCGTTTTCCTGCGAATCAGGGGCTCGTGCTTTTTATGGGAACGGCAGATCGCGGAAGTCCTGCGGCACTGCCAGACGATGGCGTGGTGGACCGGCCGTCCGGTCTCGCGGTCCCACATCACAGTCGTTTCGCGCTGGTTGGTGATCCCGATCCCGAGAATGGATTCCGGCGCAACGCCGCTCTTTTTGACCGTCTCCCGAATCACCGTCTCGCAGGAACGCCAGATCTCCCGGGCGTTGTGTTCCACCCACCCTGGCTTGGGGAAATATTGTTTGAACTCGCGGTAGGCGCTCGCAACCGTCTTCCCGGCCACGTCAAAGAGGATCGCCCGGGAACCCGTCGTCCCCTGGTCGATTGAGAGGATGTATTTTTTCATAGTTTTCTCTTACCCGCAGTCCACGACTTTGGTTTTGAAATCTCAAATTTGAGATTTGAAATTTATTACGTTACGCCAGATCGTCCAAGACTTTGGCGGTGACGATAAAACTCGCGTTCTTGAGACGAAGGATGTTCCGGCCCTTGAGCACCCACGCAAGGGTTTTCTGATATTCAGCTTTGTCAGCAATGTGGACGAGACAACCACGGCAGGCGACGCTGATCTGACCGCGTTCTTCCGAGACCACAAGCGCGATCGCGTCTGATTTTTCTGTGATCCCGATCGCGGCGCGGTGCCGGGTCCCGAAATTCGGCGCGAGATCCGCCAGAGAAGCCAAAGGCAAAATACCTTTCACCGTCTGCACGCGTCCCTTATTCACAATAAGCGCGCCGTCATGCACGGGAGAGGTTGTCAGGAAAAGAGGCACGAGGATCTCGGCTTTGACCTCGGCGTCAAAGGACATTCCGCCTTTCATCTGCGGGCGAAGCGGCTGTTTGCGCTGGAGGATGATCAGCGCACCGACTTTACGCGATGCCATCCGTTCCATAGCCGACCAAATCTCGAGGAGATAATGCGGGAGCTGGGGCGTCTTATGAAAAATATTCCATAAACGTTCGGTAATCCAAAGGCCCGCCGAGATCAGCATATCCAGACAAAGGAATCCCCCCGAGAGAAGCAGTAAAACGAGCCCTGCGTTATGCAGGAACCGGGCATCGATGGCGGGATGGGCGAAAAAAAGTGCGGCCCAAAGACAAAAGATGCCCACCAAATATTTGACCAGCACGCGGAGCCAGGTCAATTTGAACGGGTAGAAAAAATACCCGAGCGCGGTGATCATGGCGATGACGGTAATGAACATGGTTCTCCCCCAAAAATGAGTTAAGCCTCAGGTATAGTTACGGCCATCGGGAATTTTAATGAAGCTCAGCGCAATTAAGTGGTTTTCCGAACGATCAGCTGAGGACGGTACTTCTTATGAAGCGCCGCTCCGGGGCGCTTAATCTGACGCACAAGGATATCCACCGCGTCCTTCCCCATTGAGGCCAAGGGCTGGCGCACCGTCGTCAAAGGAGGCTTGGCGGAGCGCGCGCGCTCATTGTCATCAAATCCGACGACGGCGATGTCGTGAGGGA
Organism: Candidatus Omnitrophota bacterium; assembly: GCA_903884815.1. Classification (GTDB taxonomy): domain Bacteria; phylum Omnitrophota; class Omnitrophia; order Omnitrophales; family Aquincolibacteriaceae; genus Aquincolibacterium; species Aquincolibacterium aerophilum. The sequence goes on from CAISGE010000070.1 coordinate 5,108, forward strand.
CGCGCCTCCCCGCTTCCCGGAGCGCCTTCAGCGCGCCGAACGAGAGGTCATCATTCCCGCAAACGATCGCCGCGGGCAAGGTCTTTTCCAGGAGCCACGCCTTCATCACACGAAAGCCCTCGGCCTCGGTATTCGCGTCGCCCGCGCGTATCCATTTTGAATGAGTGGGAACGCGCTCTGCCCGAAGCGCTTTAAGGAATCCACTTCGCTTAAGACGCGTGTCGATAAAAGGCACCCTCGTTTTTTTCTTTCCCGACTTGAACGTTACCGAAATCGGGCCATGTATCATGCCGATCCGGGAGCGACCCTTTTTGACAAGATGCGCCACGGCCTGCCTCATGCCGGCATCCGTATCCGTATAGACAAGATTCACCCTCAGTCCGGGCAGCGGGTCATTGACCACCAGAACGCGGGCGTTCCGGGTCTTTTCGATCAAGCAGGCGATCGATGGATGGATCCATCGCCAGGTCAGGATCAAAAGCCCATCGAGTGAATTTTCCTGAAGGATCTGGTCCAGCGAAGCGTAAGGCCTGGAAGGCATCATCAGGATCTTGACCTGTCCGCCCAAGGCCTTGACCCGGGGTAATATCCCCGAAAGAAGTCCCCGGTGATAATTGGAATGAAAGATATCCTTGGCAGGGGTGGTGAGGATCCCAAACGTGTGGGAAGTTTTTTTCACCGGAAGATTTTTGAAGCGCTGCGCCGGGAGGCGCGAAGAGGCACCCGACCCGCTCGATCTCAAGCGCCGGCTCCGGCAACTTCGACGGAAACGGCCTTCCACACATCGGTCGGCTCATCATACTGAGCCTCGACGGTGACATTATCATTGGCCCGGATGTCCTTGAGCGAACTAACGCCCAAGAAAACGGTGGCATCACTCACAAGGATCTCGATCCTCTCTTCCGCGTCCGTGATCGGGTCGATCTCGCTTAACGTAAAAGTCCCAACTTTGGCATCGATCTTCTGGACTTCCCCGTCGAACCATTCGGCACGGAGGTTCGTTCCAAGCGAAATCAGCAGGATCACAAGCATTGCGAGAATCTTGGAAGTTTTCATGGCGTCTCTCTGAAATGGCCGGGTTCACGAACGGTAGCAACTTGGAGATAGGATAGCCAAAAAGAGACTAACCGACAATCAATAAATGGCAGTCTTTTTGGAGATTGTGCGCCAGCGTGCGAAGCACATCGCCGCGCAAAAGATTAATGAGTGCGCTGCGCTTTGTGGAACCGATCGCCACGGCCTTCACGCCCAGTTCCTGAGCCGCGCGCGCGATCAGACGTCCGGGATTTTCCCCGATTTGCCAGATAGGAACGGCGGTGATGCCGCGTCTTTCCATGTCCTCCTGGGCCTGAGCAAGCACCGTGATGGATTCATGCGACGGCTCGATCTCAGTAGGCAACTCCGGGGACGGCGGCATCTCCTCCACGTAGCTCAAATACACCGAACTCTCGCCCATCGCCTTGACGTGCAGGGCCGCCTCTTCAAGCAGCACCGGATTGAAAGACTTCAGGGCTACGAGCGCAGTACTTTTGTAAAGCCCGGTGAGTTCCTTCGCCTCCGCCACCGTCAGGACATTGACCGTGGAGGCCAGTTCCGGCATCGTCACCGGAGCGATCACCTTGGCCGCGTAGCGCAACATCAGGCCGACCCCCACGATCGTGAGGACAAAGAAAAGCGCATTCTGTTTCTGGATCGCGATCGTCACCTCGATGAAAAACGTGATGACCCCGCCCGTAGCCAAAAGGGCGCGTTCCCAGAATTTCAACCGGAGCCCGAAATTTGTCGCGCAGGTCGAAAGATTGAGCGCGATCGCGCCGACGACGCCAATCGCGTAAAGTGCCGCAAGGTGGACGATGTCTTTCTCCACCATCAGCACCAGAACCGGCACGGCGGTCGCGATCACGAGCGCGAGCCACGGCATCCCGAAGCGGTTCAGTTTGTAGAAAATGGGCGGCAGTTCGTGGTCCTTGGCCATGACGAACTGGATACTCACGAGGTCCGAGATCGCCGTGTTCCCCGCCGACAAAAGAAGAAACCCGAAGGCGATCGAGATGATCTGCCCGAACCAGGGACCGACGTAATAAATCCCCAAAGCGCGCAGCATGTCTTCCGTGTGTCCGGAGAGGCCCGGAATCGCGTTCATAGCGATGCCGAGAAGAAAGGTCAGAAGTGATACTTCGACTAAAACGGGCAGGATCGCCCGGCGCGCGGTTTTCTTGACCGGTTCGACCATCACGCCCGTCATGTTCGCGATGGCTTCCACCCCCGAAAGCGCGAGCACGATCCCGACAAATACCGGCCAGTTTTTGATGATCCCGCCGTGCGGCATCGAAAGCTGGACATGCGAAAGGCTCGGCACGGTAAATGCGAAGAGAACCAGGGCGGTAATAGACGCGAACACGGCGATCACGGCAGCGACCGTGCCACCTTTCGAGGGGCCGACCCAGTTGATAGCGCCGATTGAGAGGATCGCGCCTATGGCCCAGAGTTCCGGATTCGGCACATTGAAATAATGGAAGGCGTCCAGGACGCTCAGAGAAACGGTCACGACGTAATCCGCGACCAAAAGAAGGGCACCGATCACGGCCAGGGTTTGGGAACGGTGCTTCACTGAGGAATAAACGCCGCCGCCGTCGGGATAGATGCGGCAGACAATGATGTAGCAAAAGCCGATCAGGACCATGAAAAGAGACATGAGCCCGAGAAAAAACCAAGAGGCGTGGCCGGCCAAAGCAAACGCGATCCCGAGGACATACGCTTTGGAGGTGCCCCAGTCGCCATAGAGCATGGCGCCGGCGTGATACCATTTAAGTTCGCGAGGTCTGTCGACCCGCTTGATCATAAGTGCCATATGAGCTGGGTAATATAGCAGAAGCCGCCAGACAATCAATAGAAGGCTTACCGTTCCCGTGATCCCGCTTTCCGGCCCATCTTAAAATTTGATGGCGTTTTTCGAACATTGCGCTATTATAATAATCGTTCATCGCATAAATCCTTCGAGAACTTTGGTCAACCTCAACAAAAGATAATTATTAGCTTGGGTGCTTCGTTTTCGGTTCATTCCCCCGAATGATCTGCAGGACTTGAGTTATTAATTCAACTGGAGACATATGAAAAAACTATTTAGTCGACTCTCATTTTTAGGTATTCTTTGCCTGGGGCAAGGCGCCGCATGGGCGAGTGAAGCGGATCTGAAGATCCCGGATCTCCATGAGGGGCATTTCGCCATGTTCGGCGGCCTTTCGGGCTTCCAGATCCTCCTTTACGGAGCGATGGTGATCCTCGGAACTGTGGGCTTATCCCTTTATCAGTTCTATAATGTGAAGGCGCTCCCCGCCCACAAGTCGATGCTTGACGTCTCGGAAACGATCTTCCAGACTTGTAAGACCTACCTCAAGCAGCAGGTCAAGTTCCTGACGATCCTTTTCGCGATCATTGCCTCCGCGATGAGTTATTACTTCCTCGGGCTCAAGCACGAGCCGCTTTCAACCTTGGGATTGGTCCTCTTCTTCTCGGTCGTGGGTATGGCGGGATCGACCCTGGTGGCGTATTACGGGATACGCGTCAACACCTACGCTAACTCCAGAACCGCTTTCGCCTCCCTGCGCGGGAAACCTTGGGATGTGGTCAATATTCCCATGCGCTCGGGGATGTCGGTCGGCCTTTTCCTGATCTCTGTTGAGCTCGTCATGATGGTGATCATTCTGCTTTTCGTGCCCCGCGACATCGTGGGGTACTGCTTTTTGGGGTTTGCCATCGGGGAGTCGCTCGCGGCGAGCGCCCTCCGTATCGCGGGCGGCATTTTCACCAAGATCGCCGATATCGGCTCCGACCTCATGAAGATCGTCTTTAACGTCAAAGAAGATGACCCGCGTAACCCGGGCGTCATCGCCGACTGTACGGGCGATAATGCCGGTGACTCAGTGGGACCTACGGCCGACGGCTTCGAAACTTACGGCGTCACAGGTGTCGCGCTCATTTCGTTCATCACCCTGGCGGTCAAAGATCCCTCGCTGCAAGCCAAGCTCATCGTCTGGATCTTCGCCATGCGCTTTTTGATGGACTTCATGTCGGGGGCTTCGTACTTCATCAACCAAGCCATCTCCGAGCGTAAATACAAGGGCTTGAAAGAATTCGATTTCGAGGAACCGCTCACACGTCTGATCCAGATCGCTTCGGCCCTTTGCATCACCACCTCGTTCGGCATGTCGTACATGCTCGTCGGGGACCTTCCCGATCCGACGCTGTGGTGGAAACTCGCCTCGATCATCACGTGCGGGACTTTGGCGGCTTACCTTATTCCGGAATTCACCAAGGTCTTCACTTCCTCCCACTCCAAGCACGTTCAAGAGATCGTCATCGCATCACGTGAAGGCGGGGCATCCCTGACGATCCTCTCAGGTCTCGTGGCGGGATACTTCTCGGCTTTCTGGAAGGGTATCCTCATCGCGGCCCTGATGTTCGCAGCCTATCTGATCTCAGGCACCGGGCTTCAAAACATTATGCCGCACGCCTCGGTTTTCGCATTCGGTCTCGTCGCCTATGGTTTCCTTTGCATGGGCCCGGTCAATATCGCTGTCGATTCCTACGGTCCGGTGACGGATAACGCTCAATCGATCTTTGAACTTGCCCAGACGGAATCCATCCCGGGGATCGAGAAAGAAATTGAAAAAGATTTCGGTTTCAAGCCCGATTTTAAAGTGGGCAAGCATTATCTGGAAGCCAATGACTCGGCAGGCAACACCTTTAAAGCCACCGCCAAGCCGGTGCTGATCGGAACGGCCGTCGCCGGCGCAACAACGATGATCTTTTCGATCATCCTGCTTCTCCAGCATCACCTTCAAGCCGCCGCAGTCGCCGCCGCGGGAGTGGGTGCTCTGGTTCCCGAGAATATCGGAGAGATGATGTTAAACGCGAAGTTGTCCCTCACGGCCGCGCCGATCCTTTTGGGGATCCTGTGCGGCGGCGCGGTGATCTTCTGGTTCTGCGGCGCTTCCATTCAAGCCGTGGCCACCGGGGCCTACTCTGCCGTCGAGTACATCAAGAAGAACTTGAATCTCGATAAGAAAGAGGCCGATCGCGCAGATTCGATCCAGGTCGTGAAAATCTGCACCGAGTACGCCCAAAAAGGGATGTGGAATATTTTCGTGGGGCTGCTCATGCTCACGCTCGCCTTCGCGATGTTCGACCCCTTCTTCTTCATCGCCTACTTGATCGCCATTGCCACCTTCGGCCTTTTCCAAGCGATGTTCATGGCCAATGCGGGCGGCTCATGGGATAACGCGAAGAAGGTCGTAGAGGTCGATTTGGGAGAAAGGGGCACAGCCCTTCATGCCGCAACGGTCATCGGCGACACCGTGGGAGATCCCTTCAAAGACACGACGTCAGTGTCCCTCAACCCGATCATCAAGTTCTCGACGCTCTTCGGCATGCTTGCCGTCGAGATCGCGATCAAGATGAACCCAGCAACGACCCGCATCAGCGGCGTGGTCTTCTTGGTTACGGGACTGGTCTTCGTCTGGAGGTCCTTTTACAAGATGCGGATCCCTCAGCTCGACATCCCCAAGATCGCCAAAGTTTGATCTCGTAGAGAAACATCAACAAAAAACGCCCTGCCGTTAATTCGGCAGGGCGTTTTTTTTATGTATAGCGCTCCTCTTCAAATGCCAAAATTGATTGACTGGAACAGCCTATGAGCATCTACACGAATCCTAAAGGAAAGCCTCAGTGAGCAGAATTACACCATCTCTATCGTAAACGTCATGTCGGGCGTTTGATGGGTACTCCCGGGTTCTTTACGCCAGAGGGCTATGACGGCTGTCGCAGGGAGCGCCACAGGAGTGATATTCACCTCGGGCATCGTCGGACTCATATTGTTACAGCCTCCCGAATACCCGCAGCTGCCCCCGCAATGAATAAACTGCCTGAGATAAATCGCTTTGTCCCCGGGATTGCCCGAAGTGACATTCCTGGATTGTTCGGGGATCAGATACAAATAATTGAACCCGAGGTCATGAGCATTATAGGCCCTGAGATCCAACGTCCGTTTGAATCCGGCTTCACTCTCATAGTGATAACCAAGCTCTTCCCTCCAAAACGCCGAAATATCATACCGGACTTTGGCGCTTTTCAGGTCTGGGCTCCAGAACAACCCGTAAGGCACCGGATAGACCTCCTTATAGGTTCTTCCGGTAGGTACGATAAAAGCATTCGGATAGTCAAGTCCGACGAGCAGGTAAGGATTACTGATAAACCGCGATTCTTCCGAAGCGCCTTCAATGCTGTTCGGTCCGGGGCCGTAATAAACAAGTCCTGCGATCCCCCACCACGGTTTATTGTCTATGATTTGACCGAAAATATCATTGCGTGGCTCATAAGGTTTTAAAAACCGGACCGCCGCTCCGCGAAGCAACTCCGGCAACCCCCCGACCTGAAGGGCCTGCCAAAGCTCAGAATTTTCGGCAACAGCCTCCTTCCGGATCGCGTAGACTTCCCCGCGGGTCTTGAAATCAAGTTCGATCATGGAATGGATCGGTATCGCAATCGGCCCGGCCAAAGCTCCTCTGCTTTCGACTGCATTTTTCACATTCGGCAGCGTGCCTGCCTCAGGGAGGTCCTCCACCTTTTGAACATCGCGCAGCAAATAAACATTTTCGGCACCGGCTTCCGTTCTAAGAACCACGATTCCTTCGCTTTTCCCGACGATGCGCCCCGTAATCTTTTGCCCCGTCTTTAAATAGACGGCATCGGCTTGAAGCGCGGGACAAGGCGCGAAAAAAATGAAACCTATTACAAACAATATCCCGATTTTCTGTGCCACCATGTCGTTCCCTGAGCGTTTTCTAATATTCCAAACAAAAAAGGCGTTGCCGTCTCCGAGGTTATCGGCAACTGCAACGCCTTTATTGAAAAGCATTCCGCGCTTAAAAAGTCAGGAGTGCGGATTTGTCTCCCCCGCCTTTGCGGGCCAAATGATGGAGGCTACCACCGACAGCGCCAGGATAAGTAATATCGCCCCAAGCGCAACCGAGGTCGGGATATGAATGAAAGAGGCCATGAGCATCTTGAGCCCGATCAGGACGAGGATCAGGGAAAGACCGTAATGGAGATGGTGGAAGAGGCGCATGAGCTCCGCAATAACGAAATAAAGGGCCCTGAGCCCCAGAATCGCAAAGACGTTTGAGGTGTAAACGATAAAAGGATCCCGCGAGATGGCCAATACCGCGGGGATGGAATCCACCGCGAAGACCACGTCCGTCGACTCGATCACCAGAAGGATCACCATAAGCGGTGTCGCAAAGAGAACCCCGTTGATCACCGTAAAAAACTTGCCCCCGTCATACTGATCCGTGACTGGCATGATCCGTTTGAGACCTTTAAAAAAGAGATTTTTTTCCGGCTCGACTTTGGAGCCTTTCTCCACCGCCAACTTGGCCCCGGTCCAGACAAGGATGGCCCCGAACACATAGATCATCCAGCTGAAATAGTGTAGAAGCCCAATCCCGCATCCGATGAAAACAGCCCGGAAGAGCAGCGCCCCGAAGATTCCCCAAAAAAGAACTTTGTGATGATGGATGGATGGAAGCTTAAAATAATTGAACACGAGAAGGAAAACGAACAAATTGTCAAAGCTCAGGGTCCGCTCGAGGACATAGCCCGCGAGAAACTGCATCGCAGGCTCCTTCCCCTTGACAAGGTAAATCGCCCAGTTGAAGAGGAGGGCGACGACGATCCAGATCCCGCTCCAGATGAGAGCTTCCTTCATCTTGACCTCGTGGGACTTGCGGTGAAAAACGCCAAGATCCAACGCAATCATGACAATAACCAACACACCAAAAACAGCCCAGGATAGGATATTACCCATTTTCAAAGCTCCGGTTCTTCTAACTCGGGATAACCATTCACCATGGCTATTAACGAAGAAGGCCAACCCCGAAGGGTTGGCCTTCTTGCCTGATTCTATCCTATATAAAAACAATCTGCAACGCCGACGGGATTAGTTATAGGTTCGGACCGCAGATTAGCCCGCCTCACCCCCTTGCGGAAGCTCGGTTCACCCCTCTATTTCTCCCGTTTCCCGGAAACCCGGATATTAGGCGATCATGCCCCCGTCCCGAAGGACAGGACGCAAGTCTTACATCTTCACTTCTTCTTTCTTTGTAGCTTCCGTCGCAGGCGCAACCAGTTCGTCCGCAACAACGGCTTCCTTCACGACGCCGTTCACAGACTCATCGGCAACGACCACATTTTCAGTCACGCCCTTCACTGAATCTTGCGCCACAGCTACGACATCCGTGACCTTCGTCTCATCCTTCGCGACTTCAGCGAAAGCGAGCCCCTGGCAAAGCAACAGCGCGACAACCAACAGACTGACCACTAATTTGCTCTTCATATTCTTGAATCTCCTTGTTGTACTGATTTTTCGCGGCGCAGCCCAAGTCTCTTGTTTCATCTCAAGAGTGGTCGACTTGGGCAGCCCCAATTTCCGCTTCGCGGGAATTGATAGGTATTGGGACAGCCCAGATCTTTTTGGGTTTGTGTGAGGCGGTACTGCGCCATCACTCGACGGAATTCCTGAATCCTCGGCTGGGTAAAAAAAAACGCCTCAAAGTTCCAAGCAATACCCCGCTACTTGCGGACCATCACTCAAAACCAAAGGCGCTTATCGTTTATTTTCCACGTCATTAGATGGCTTGAAGCCTTCCAATGCTACCCTTTCGAAACTTCGGGGTTCTTTCGGGTTTCACCTCACTAGTGTTGTGCACTACTATTGAAACTGTACCCCGAAAATCCATGGTTGTCAATTCACTGGGGAAGTTTATTTATTTTGAATTATTTTCTTAAAGAATCGAGACAAAAAAACACACATCATCCTAACTTATTTTAAGAGAAAGAGATGCGATTTTATTTGATCCTGCGTTTGTCCGAGATCCAGAACTCCATCCTCTTATCAAGCATAAGCCTCGTCTGGGCGTCAAGCGCCGGCATCGCGCTCAAGAACACAAGGATAAAGGGAACGAGGAACCATTCCAGCCCATGGACCAACGTCCAAAAGAGTGTGAATCTCTTTTTCTTCTTGGGAAGAAGCATCAGGCTCATCGTAATGGTCCCAAAGAGAGCGAGCGTGGACAAACCAAAGATGGCCTGGGTAAAACGACCGGCACTATAATAAAGAACTGTATTGGAAAATTCACTTCCTGATGAAATCATGGGAACCCAGCCCACAAAGGTCAGCACGAACGGAAGGGTTGCCCATGAGACATGCCCCTCAAACATTTTGTATGCGTGCCGGACCTTATCAAAAAAAGGAATCTTGCGAGTGACGAGAAACCCGCGCATCACCAGAGGGAAATTCTCCACTCCCCAAGCCCAGCGACGCTTCTGCTTGTAGAGGCTCACCACCGTCCCCCACCAGGAACCCGCATCCACGACATCCATCGACAAGGTCATTGGGAGCGGAACCACCTGATAGCGACCCTCAAAATGAAGGTAGGCCTTCCAGAATATCCCGGAATCGTCCGAGATCATGTCCACGGGCCAATACCCCAGCTCGACCAGCGCCTTAAAGCTCATGCTGTGGCTTGAAAAAGTCACCAGGCGCTCGGGATCTGTCGTTTCAACAAATTGGAAAAAGGAGGATCCACTCTCGATCACACGTGCAAACCCAGGAACTTCCCATATATTATTATGAAACATAGGGATGGGCTGGAAACTGGCGCGATGCCGGTCGGGACATGTCATGAACGCGTAGGTCAAACAGGCAAAGTAATCGGGCCCCACGACCGTATCCGCGTCAAAGCAGGACACGATCACATTATCGAACGGAATCCTGCGCTCTTCAAAATAGCGCGCCGCGGCTTTTCCCGCATAGGTCGCGTTAGCACCTTTGACCCGAGCCTCACCCGGGAGGCCGTCCGGATGCTCCGCCACAAGGAAATCCATAAAACGGCCGCGGTACTGTTCCGCGATACGGCGCATCCCCGCCTTGACACTTTCCTCAGCCCTCCCTTCCAGAGCAAACACGACTATAATCTGCCGGGAAAGCACCTCGTTGCTCGCAACGCTCGCCACACTCGCCTCCACCACCGCAGCCATCTCTTTGACCACAGGAATCACGACCAGGTGAAAAATCTCCGAAGAGTGGGGTGGCCGAAACTCCAACGGTGTTATGCGCTCCATATCAGTCAAGTGAATCCTGCGAGACATCCTCGACTGCCAGTCCTTCTCCCGAGGCTGATGACGCCCTTCGTCCAAATAGGCGTCGAGCCGGTCAATCCCCCGGATCCTGGCAAGCCAATTCGTATTTTTTTCAAAGGAGAGACGGATATAGGAAAAATAGAGGAAGATCGTCAGATAAAAAATCCGCAGAACCCAGGCCAGCATGAAGCAGATCACCACGATCGCAGCCACAAGCGGCGCCCAGATCGAAAGCGCGACAAGCCCCAGGAGCAGGGTCCAACTGGTCAGACCCGGAAGCACTTCGAAGAAACGCTGAAGGAACATTTGAGTCTTGTTCAAATCACGCCGTGAATAATCAAAACTCATAACTTCGCCCCCTGCGTCTCTTTTTCAATTTCCCCGATCACTCCCGAAAAAGTGATCCCCTCCGGCAGAATATCCACAGACGCAAGATGTCCGCTCGAAGCTTCCAGATAATAAAGCCTCCCTGTTTTCTCGGCATAAAAAACAGCGCTGCCTCCGCGTACCGGAACGAGTCGCTCGGGGGTAACCCCACGTTCTTCGAGCCTTGAGAGAAACACCTGGTTATTATCCACATAAAGAACGTGCGAGGCGTCATACACGAAATAAGCCTGATAGATATCCTGTCCTTTCTCCACAACCCATTCGATCTCGGGCCCGCGCTCGAAAAATTCCTTCTTACGCTCCGGTTTCTCAAAATCCAGAACCCCGAGGCGATTTTTCTGCCACAACAAGATCTTCCTCCCTTCGTCATCGGGCTGATAGCCTCGCACCCCCTCACTTACGAACCGGTAAGGCAGGGCGTTTGAAAAAAGCTCCCCTTTTTCTCCCCGGAAACAGATCGTATTATTCGAAATAAAATCGAGCCTGAACTTCTCTTCGCCCCGGAAAAGATTTTCGAGAAACACGCCGCATTCCACCAGAGTTTTGTCGCCGAGCTTGGCATTAAAGCTGGCTCTCACGAGGGAGGCCCCACAAAGCGCATAGACCTTCCCCCTTAAAAGTCCGAAGCCCCGGACCTTTTTAAAGAATCCAGGAAGGACCCCTTCCTTCTCAAGATCCAGACGAGAGAGAGAGCCCTGATAGAGAGCGAAAAGATAATCCGGACGGTTGCCTTCCCACAGGACCTCCTCCGGTTCCCCCGACTGAAACAGGCCGGAAAGATCCTTCACCTCAGGTTTTTCTTTATCCAGGAAACACCCGACATATTTTTCTCCTTCTACGGTCCTCACTCGGATCAGAACCAGCGAACTGTCCTTGACCGAAAAGATGCGCTCCAATTTCCCTGAGGCAAAAGGAGAGCCTTCCGGAAGAAGCTGCCGCACGGAGTCATTCCGCCAGTCGAATACCTTGAGATCCCCGGCAGACCCCGAACCCTTCAAGATAAGAAAGCGCGTGCCGGGAACCGCCTGAAGACTCTCAAACGGCTCGGCGATCAAGGTACGGATTTTCAGTTTTTTCGGGATTAACAGGATTTTGCTGAAATTGGAGGCCCTCCCGGGCTCCACACGGACCGTTCTCACCCACGATCTGTACCCGGGAAGAGTCAGCTTCACATCGTAAGCCCCGGCCAAAAGATTTCGGATCGTCGCAGGCGTTTTTTCCACATAGCGCCGATTCGCAACGAAAAGCGAAGCGTTCTCCGGCAGCGACTCGACATGGATCAACCCCGTCTTCACAAATCCCTCTTCAACCTTCGGCGCCAGGATGTAGCCGAACGCATAAAAGATAATGACCGGGCAGAGGAAGAGATAGAGAGCGAGAAAAAAATAGAAAACGACTTTCCGTAAAATTTCCATAGGCCTATTATGCCACAAGCCTCTCCCCCCTCCAAGCTTCTCACCTGAGCCTTTTATATTCTCTCTTGCGCACCAGGCTCTCGCTGTGTATACTTCAACTACTTAATAGTTAACAGGTTGAACTATTTATCCCAAAAGGAGCTCAAATCCGTGAACGGCCGTGACGCCTTCGTAGCGAGCTTTAGAGAGCTACAACCAAAATTCTCCCGAATGTACGCCCAAATGCTCGGTCGCCTCGACCTGACGCTCCCTCAGTACAATCTTCTCTATCAGTTGCTGCCTCTGGGAACGGTTTCGATGTCTGAGATCAGCGAACGCCTCGAGATCACCAAGCCGGCCGTCACAAACTTGGTGGACCGTCTCGAAGAAAAAAAATTCCTCCGCCGCATCCCCCACACGAAGGACCGCCGGGTCATCCTGCTTGAGATACTTGCGAAGGGAAAAAAGGTCATCACGGATATCCAGGGCCAAAGTCTGGCCATCATTCTGAATGCCTATGACAGGTTCAATGCTTCGGAGCACGAAACCATCAGCCGTTTTTACACGGCCGTCTCCAAATCCATGGATGATTACTCCTTGAGGTCAAATAAATGAACTATCGGCATTTTCTCTTTCTGATGCTCATCTTGGTCCTTGTCTCCCCGCTCACTGAGGCCCGTGAGAATCCGGCCCCGAATCCGGGAGGCGACGACAACGCCCTGTCCCTCGAGGAGTGCTATCACCTCGCGCTGATCCAAAGCGAAGTCGTGGGTATTCAGAAAGAAGCCATCGCCCGCGCTACGGCGCAGATCTTCACGGCAGCGAGCCAAGGTCTCGGCAATGTCGATTTTGTGATCGATCGTACTTTCCAGGACAACCAGCAGAGCAATCTGAGCGGGGGTGGCGCCTCAGGAACAAACCTGGGGGATCCGAATGTCCATGAAAGCAAATTCGCGATCAGCCAACCTCTTTTCCAGGGTTTCAAGGCCATCGGGGCTCTGACCGGCGCCGGAAGTTACAAAAAAGAACAGACGGAGGCCTGGATACGCGCTAAAGAGCTTCTCTACACGGACGTCGCCCGCGCCTTCTACAATATGCTCCGCTATGAAAAGGACGTCGCGATCAATCAGGGGATCCGCGAACTTCTTGGAAAACGCATTGAGGAACTTCAGGCCCGGGAAAAAATCGGACGTTCCCGCATGAGTGAAGTATTAACGGTCAAAACAAAGCTGAAATCACTTGAAGCTGACCTGGCGGCCTCCCAGGGAGCCCTCGCAACCACGCGCTATATGCTGGAGTTCCTGACGGGAACGGAACTCGAGGGAAAAACGCTCGATGAAGAAACTTCCGAGGCAGTTTCCTCGAAGACACTGACCGAGCATCTCAAAATGGCCTTGATCCGATCCGACGTCAAAGCCGCGGAATTCGCCGTAAAGACCGCCTGGCGCGGCATCGTGGTGGCCCAAAGCGGTTTTTGGCCCTTGATCACCCTGAACCATAACCAATACCAGCGCCGCGAAGGCGCTTTGGCGAATCTGGATTGGGACACACTCATCAGATTCGATGTACCTCTTTTCTCAGGCGGCGAGACCGTCGGCCAGGTCAAGGATTCCATCGGCATTCTGAAGCAGAAAAAACTGACCTACACCCTCGCCCGGAGACAGGCCGAATTGGATATCAAGCAGAGCTACCAGATCTGGCTTTCCGCCAAAGAAACGGACAATCTTCTGACCGAGGCCGTCCAATCCGCCGAGGAAAATTACAGCATCCAGTCCGAGGAATACACCCGAAGTCTCGTGAGCAACCTCGACGTCCTCACAGCGCTGGAATCGCTTCAGAACACCCGCCAACGAAAGAACCTGACTTATTACGTGATGAAACAAGACGAAGCGGCTTTCCGCGTCGCCATCGGAGAAGTATCATGAACTTATCCGAAATCTCGATCAAAAATCCGGTGTTCGCGTGGATGCTCATGATCGGGCTCATGGTGTTCGGCGTACTCGGCTGCCACGGCATGGGCGTCGGACAGATGCCGGACGTGGACTTCCCCGTGCTGAACGTGAGCGTCCTTTGGGAAGGCGCCGCCCCCGAGGTCATGGAAAGCGATGTAGTCGACATCATCGAGGATTCCGTCATGGGGATCCAGGGACTCCGAGATATTTCTTCTTCCTCCGCGGAGGGAAAAGCCAATATCAAACTTGAGTTCGACCTCGACCGCGATATCGACATCGCGCTCCAGGAAGTCCAGAGCAAGCTCTCGGAAGCCCGCCGCCGCCTGCCGGTCGATATGGACCCCCCGATCATCCAGAAATTCAATCCCGAGGACCAGCCGATCATGTATCTCGCGGTCACCTCGAAACTCCCCTTAAAAGAGCTGATGGATTATGTCGACCGTAGCATCAAGGACCGTTTCAAGACCGTGCCCGGCGTCGGTGATGTTTTTCTGGGTGGTTTCCTCGAACGGAACCTTCGCGTTTGGATCGACACAAAAAAACTCCTTGAGCTCCAACTCACAGTCGAAGACGTGATCAACGCGATCCAGAAAGAACACGTTGAGATCCCGGCCGGTCGGTTGGAAACCCAGGAAAAGGAATCCTCGGTCCGCGCCATGGGCGAGGCACGGTCCGTCGAGGAATTTGAAAAGATCGTCATCAACAATCGCAACGGACAACCCATATACCGTCCGATCAAATTGAGCGAGGTGGCCCGGATCGAAGACGGCCTCGCCGACCTCCGGAGAATGTCCCGCGTGGGCGGTCAACCGGCCGTCGGGCTCGGCATCCGCAAGCAGCGCGGGGCCAATACCGTCGCCGTGGCCGAAGGCGTAAAAAAACGCCTCGCCGAGATCCAGCGCGATCTGCCGCCGGATTTTTCGATCGGGATCAACTTCGACTCCAGCAAATTCATCAGCGACAGCGTCCACGAGCTTTATCTGACGCTCATCCTCTCGGCCCTGCTAACAGCCGTTGTGTGCTGGGTCTTTCTGGGATCCTGGAGCTCGAACCTGAACATCCTGCTCGCGATCCCGACCTCGATCCTCGGGACTTTCATTGTGATGAAGGCTTTTAATTTCACCATGAACATCTTCACGCTTCTCGGACTTTCTCTCGCCATCGGTATCGTGGTCGATGACGCGATCATGGTGCTGGAGAACATTGTCCGCCACCGCGAGATGGGCGAAGGAAAGGTCGACGCGGCGCTCAAAGGCTCCAAGGAGATCACGTTCGCGGCGCTCGCGGCCACCCTGGCGATCGCAGCGATCTTTCTTCCCGTGATCTACATGCAAGGCATTATCGGAAAATTCTTCCTTCAGTTCGGCATCACGATCACCGCTGCAGTCTTCCTGTCGCTTCTCGAAGCCCTGACCCTTGCTCCCATGCGCTGCTCCCAGCTTCTGGAGATCGGAGAAAGGAAAACACGTTTCGGCAGGGCCTTCGAACACGGCATGGTCCGGATGAATGAGCTCTACGGCAAGAGCCTCGTGTGGGCGCTCAAGCATAAATGGAAGGTGCTGATCTTCTCTTTTATTTTTTGCATCGCCTCCTACATGTTCACGGCGCCCCGGCTCAGGAAAGAATTCGTCCCAGCCCAGGACCAGAGCATGTTCCTCGCGGCGCTGGAAACACCCATCGGCTCGTCGGTTTATTTCACAAGCGAGCGCTTCAAGGCTGTCGAAGATTTCGCCATGAAGAATCCCAACGTCAAACGCTACTTCTGCGTTATCGGCGTGCGCATGGGAGGGATGGAGGGCGAGGTCAACGCCGGGATGCTCTTCGTCACGCTTAAGAGCCCGAAAGATCGTCCTTATGACCCGAAACTCAAGCGGCGCCCGACCCAGCAAGACATCATGGATCAGTTCCGAACGGGTATCAACAAGCTCCCGAGCGTCAAGGGAATCATGCAGGACCTTTCCACTCGCGGATTTTCCGCGACGCGCGGCTACCCGATCGAATTTTCGATCCGCGGCCCGAACTGGGACAAACTGGTCGAATACGCTGAGGCGATCCAGGCGAAGATGAAAAAGAACCCGATCTTTCAGGACGTCGACAGCGACTACCGCTCCGGCATCACCGAGGTCCGCATCACGCCGGACCGCAATATGGCCTTCGACCATGCCGCAAGCGTGGAAACGATCGCGCGGACCGTGAACGCGATGATCGGTGGAGAGCGGGTGGCAAAATACACAAAGGACGGGCGACGCTACGACGTCCGCGTCAAAGCGGTCGATCAGGATCGCATGAACATCAAGAACATCAACGACCTGTGGATATGGAACAACCGCGGAGAAATGGTCCAGTTAGCGGACGTGGTCAAGATCACGGAACGCCCCAGCCTCATGAGCATCACTCGCCAGGGACGCGAACGCGCCATCAGTCTTTACGCGAGTGCCACCACCGGCCAATCTCTTGCCCAGGCGATCCAGGAAGCCCGTAAGGTCGCGGAAGACACGCTTCCCGACCCCTACCGGGTCGTCTTCAGCGGCACAAGCCAAACTTTCAAGGAATCTTTTATGAGCCTCATCTTCGCACTTCTCTTCGGTGCTTTAGTGGCCTACATGATCCTGGCCTCCCAGTTCAACCATATCATCCATCCGATCACGGTCCTCCTGGCACTCCCCTTCAGCCTCGTGGGCGCTTTCTGGGGACTTCTGATCGCGAACCAGTCGCTCAGCATTTTCAGCTTTATCGCGCTCTTGCTTCTGATGGGCATTGTGAAGAAAAACTCCATTCTGCTCGTGGATTTTACCAACCAGATGCGTTCGCGCGGTATGAACACTTATGACGCGCTTCTCACAGCCTGCCCGATCCGTCTCCGCCCGATCATCATGACTTCGGTCTCCACCATCGCAGCTGCGGTCCCGCCGGCCTTGGCCCTTGGACCCGGCGCCGAAACCCGCATTCCCATGGGCGTCGCGATCATCGGAGGCGTCCTCGTCTCGACTTTTCTGACCCTCTACGTCGTACCTGCCTTTTACCTCGTCTGCGATAAGATCGAACAAAAGGGCTCATTCGGCATGATCGTCAAGGCCACCAAGTCCAAGCTGGCGCTTTACCTTCCCAAAAAGCCCGCCTGATATTAAAATAGCAGGGTGTATCGAGTAGGTCTTAGAGGAATTCCCAGTTCAGAGGGTGCTTTTTTCCTCGATGAAGCCCTGCAGGCTTCGGATCAACCTTTCGGAGGTTCCACAGACAAAAACGGGAAATACAGACGGAACATTCTTCCGAGCCTCCTCCGCAAGGGGAGGCTGACAAACGGCCGCAAATCCCGCGTTCTTGCGCAGCGCCGTCCCGGAAAGCCCCGCCAGGATCTTTTCGATGTCGGACGCCTCGGTATCCTCCCGGTACTGCGTCAGGAAAAAGTCGGGACGGAAATCCGGGATCCGGGCGATCGCGTCGGCTTCATCACTTTCATGCAGGACGGTATGGCCCTGGGACCTGAAAAAATCCGCCACCCGCTCAAAAGTGAAATCCTTTGCGGCGCGGAGAATGATCCTCTTCCGCTTCTCAAAGGCCTTGAGCCGGGCCGCCCTTTCTTCCGCTTCCGGGCCGATCACCTCGTAAACTTTCGCCATCAAGGTCTCCGCATTAAAGGGCTTGCTCAAGAAACTGCAAATATCCCACGTGTCAAAAAAGGCCCGCATGTCCTCGTGCGCCGAAATGATGATGATGGGGATCTGCTTCCGCTTCCCGGCGTGGATCTTCTTGAGCTCATTCCAGAACTCATACCCGGTCAGCCCCGGCATCCTGACATCGGAGATGATCAGGTCCGGCTCTTCGCGCAGGGTCATCGCCAGGGCTTCGGCCCCGTTGCCCGCCTTGAGCACCTCAAAACCGTTGTCCAGGAGGACGTATTCGATGGACTCCACGATCTCCGCCTCGTCATCCACCACCAGGACCTTATATTTCATCGCACACGTCTCTCCCGTTATTACAGAATCATCCAAATGACTTCTCCCTCCGAAACAGTCCTTTATCGGCCAACAGCACCCTAAAATAGACCTCCAATTTAAACAGGCGGGGTCTGGCTCTATTTTTGATCCTAAGAAATGGTACCTGCCCCTTTTTTTTGATCCCCGGCGCACCGCCTTCCCACCCCCAAAAACCCCAATATATGCTATAGTTTTCTCGGGAGAATGGCATAACAATAAGGAATAAATTCTATCATCCTGGGAGGGGATCGTTTATGAAAAGCATCAAAAAGGGATTCACGCTTGTTGAAGTCTTGATCGTGGTCGTAATCATCGCCATTCTCGCATCACTCATCGTCCCGCGCATGCTGATGCAAACCGAAAAAGCCAAAGCGGCGGAGGCCATGCAGGCAGTTGGTATTATCAAGCGTGCCGCGGAAAGACTCTACGACTTTTCCGGATCTTTCAATATCCCCAGCCAATATAACAGTATTTACACATACCGTCCGGGAATGGGCACTAACACGGGCGATTTCGTGGACCT
Organism: Candidatus Omnitrophota bacterium; assembly: GCA_903884815.1. Lineage (GTDB taxonomy): Bacteria > Omnitrophota > Omnitrophia > Omnitrophales > Aquincolibacteriaceae > Aquincolibacterium > Aquincolibacterium aerophilum. The sequence continues at coordinate 23,538 of CAISGE010000070.1, forward strand.
TGGAGTTACAGGGATGGAGAAGTCACAAAGCTGGGACTTTCACTATTGGGTCACCGGTACCGGTACAGGAATGGGAATTCGAGCGAGTAACAACAGCCCTGACGGCACCTACAATGCAATGGTGTACACATATCCTCCCAATGCACTGGGTAGCTGGGCCTGCAGCGGCGTATTCAAGGCTATTAATGCCACCGCCAACCATCCTGATAATTCTGATATAGGCTGCACGATTTAATAAGATAGGCTGAATTTGGGCTTGCCTGCCAGCAGGTAGGGATTTGGATTTTAAAAAATAGTGCCTCCCCCCTTTAAACCGCAAGGACGTAGAGGAGCATTCCGAGGCGAGAGCCGAAGAGCTTTTCGGGAGAGAGGCGCAACGGCAGGACGTTCAGGCCACCGGTTTTGAGGATTCGCATACCGTTGTGGAGTTCTTTGAGACGTGAAGGCGTAAATGGCACTTCCTTGATCCCCGGCATCACAAGGGGCCGGACAAATTCCCACCAGGAATAGCAATTCGGTACAAAGGTCGCAACAATCCCGTTCTCTTTTTTGAGCATCCTGAAACGATCCATGAGGCGCTGCTGGTCCGCGCTCGAAAAATGCTCGAAAAGTCCGTCCGTAAAAATCAGGTCAAACTTCCCCGCATAGGACTCCGTCCAACCCTCGCGAAAAAGATCTTCCTGAAGATAGGCCTCGCACTTTCCGTGGGTGTTCTTGCGCGTGATCTCAAGCGAAGCCGCCGAATGGTCCAGAGACCATACGCGGCAGCCTTTGTTCATAAAATAGGACGAAAAAAATCCCGAGCCGCAACCGGCGTCCAAAACTTCCATGCCTTCGCGGACAACATCGTCCAGGACTTCCATGATACGAACCTTGCTCCAGCTTTTTTGAGTAAAACGCCGAGTCCCCGTCGCGCTCCAAAAGCGATCCCAGTTCTCCCTCTTGACGCCGTGTTCCATACTATCTCCGGACCTTAAACCCGAAGCGCAGCACGCCCTGCATCGCGCCCCAGCCCCAGGCAAAACAGCGCGCAAATTGCACGGGAATGCCATACACCGCCGCTGCCGGATCTCGTTTAAAGATAAAACCGAAATTGTTCAAGCAGGAGACAAAAAGAAAGAAAAAGAGCAATGCCGGAATGACGCAAAGGCCACGGACAGGCAACAGGAGAAGCGAAAGCGGCAAAAGACCCGAAGCCAGGACCTGATATTTCGCGAGTCCTCCGGTATATACATCGCCGTTTCTTTTGTCGGGATGATCATTATAAAGTTTGATACGGTCAAATCCACGGCGCGCCTGATTTTTCATGTAAGGCCAGAACGCCTCGGGATGCTCATGCGCGACAATCGCCTCCGGCGCGAACAAAATCTTGTAGCGGCGCGAGATCCGGTAGGTCAGATCCCAGTCCTCCCCGCTCGGAGCTTTGTAGGATTCCTCAAAACCACCCATTGCCTCGAGGATCTTTTTCCTTATGGCAAGATTGTAGGCCCCGTGCGCGTCCACCACACCCCGGACATTGCGATAACGCCACGCGATCTCATGTCCTGCGAAACGGGCGAGGACATTTTCTTCGTTGAAGGTCCGGTAAGTCCCAGCGACACCGGCAATGTCATCGGAGGTGAAAGAGATGAGCAATTTCTCAATCCAATCCTTATCCGGGACACAATCCCCGTCGGTAAAGATCACGACATCTGCCTGCGCAGCGCGCCAGGCAATATTACGGGAAGCCGCCGGACCTTGATTGGTGTTGCGTATGAGACGGATCAGGGGATGCTGCTTCGCGTAGCTTTCGATCACGCCCGCCGTCCCGTCTTTTGAACCGTCATCCACGAACACGATCTCCTCCGGCATGCGGGACTGGGCCAAGAGGCTCTCGATAAGCCGAGCTATATGCTTTTCTTCGTTGTAAACCGCGGAGACGACCGCAATTCTCATGACGCCTTTTCCCGTGTGAGTAGTTTTTTGATGAAGAAGCCGAACCCGTAAAGGATCCGGGAACACTCCTGCGGAGAAACCAGGCATTGCCACAGTTTTCGCAGCATGAATAACGGGCGCAGGTAGAACTCATGGTAAGCGCGGTCCGTGAACTTCGCGATTGCCTCGCCGGTCAGTTCGCCCCGGTGGACTTGGGAAGCGTAATAGCCGCTGCCCCGTAGCCACTCGTCATAATTCTCGGAATCCAGCTCTCCACTCGCCTTCGCTTCTTCATAAGCACGCGTCCCGGGATAGACCATGATCGGGAAAAACTGCGCGGTGTCGAGATTCATACGCTTGGCCATTTCCAGTGTTCCCCGCATCGTCGCGGGCGTTTCATTCGCGCCGCCGAAAAGGAAACAACCATGGATCATGATCCCGGCCTCGGCGCAGGCCTTCACGAAACGTTCCCGTATTTGGATCGTGGCGCCGCCTTTTTTCATCTCATCCAGGATCGCCTGGTCCGCGGACTCGAATCCCACGCAGAAAAGCCGGCAACCTGCTTTTTTCATAAGCTTGAGGAGCGCCACATCGTCAAAATCTGCGCGCGCGTTTCCGGACCACGTCACCTTGAGGCCACGTCGCAAGATCTCTTCCGAAAGCTGGCGCATGCGGTCCTTATCGACGGTCAGCGTGTCATCTTCGAACATGATCTCTTTATTGTGAGGCCAGGTCTTTTGGATAAATTCCATCTCATCGACGACGTCCTTCACGGAACGCGGCCGGTAGCGTTGGCCGGTGATCGTCTGGGGGAAGACGCAGAACGTGCACTGATAAGGGCAACCGCGGCCGCTGACGATCGTCACCTCAGGATGGAGTTGTGCGCCGTAGCTGTAATGCTCGATCTTTAGAAAATCACGATAGATCAGACTCGCCCAAGGAATCTCATCCAGATTCTCGTGCCAGGGACGGCGTTCGTTGAGAATAAGCTGTTCATCCAAGCGGTAGGCGATCCCCTGAACGCCGGAAAGCCCCGCGCGACTCTTCCCCTGATCAAAATGCCGAACAACTTCAAGGATTGTAAAATCGTACTCCCCCACCGCTACTATATCCAGCCTCGACGACATCTTGAGGGTTTCCAGAGGACGTGCGGTGGGATGCGTCCCCACGAGCATCGTCATGGCCCCCGTCTTTTGAGCCAGCCGTTCCATCGCCTGAACATCATGAAAGACCGAGGCGGTCACGGTGGTGGCCACGATAAGATCCGGTTGGAATTTCTCGACGCGCTCTTCGGTACGCGCGAGATCATAATCTTTCGCCGGGGCGTCCAGAAAATCGATCGTAAACCCGTGCTTACGGACCAATCCCGCGGCCAGAGAAAGATAGATGGGATAATAAAGGGTCCCGGAGGGCGCCACACCCGGAGAGCGGCTTTCCCTTGTGAAACGGGAGTGGTAAGGGATATTCAAGAAAAATACTTTCACGCGTTTGTCCTTTCGCGAGACTGATGCCACCTTGAGATTCCGGAAGAACCTGCCTCAATTTTTTGTTATTATATGCTTCCGGAGGATAAAATCCAAAAGATGAATGCCGCCATGATCTTCCAACCTCTCCTTGCGGGTCTCTCGGTTGGTGCCTTCTGTCTCACTTACTGCTTCCCCTTCATGGGCGCGTTCTTCGGCGCCGAGCCGCGGGGCCTAAAAAAAGACTTCCGTGTGCTTCTGGAATTCTTGTTGGGACGCCTTGCCGGCTATCTTTGCTTCGGACTGCTTGTGGGTTATCTTGGAGAAAGATTCGACCCCCGGTGGCTGCGCCTGGCCACCAACATTTCATTCGTTGTTTTATCGCTCGCGCTTTTTCTCTACCTCCTCGGCCTGGTCCGTGAAATCCCTCTTTGCAAAACACCGCGCTGGCTTGAGGGCAAACACCCGGCGCTTATGGGGTTCCTGATGGGGATCAACCTTTGCCCCCCGTTCCTCCTTTCTATCACCTATGTTTTTTCACGGCAGAGTCCGCTGTACGGGATGCTGTACTTCGCGATTTTCTTTCTCTCGAGCTCGGTTTATTTCTTGCCGCTCGTGTTCATCGGACTGGCTTCGCAGGCAAAAGCCTTCCGGAGCATGGCCCGCACAAGCGGCTTTCTCGTCGCCGGGATCTTTTTCATTTACGGGATCTATTCCCTGATACGGAGTTAGGAGACCTTTTATGTGGAAATGGTTTGCCTCAGTCGACCGTCATGCCCGGTGGATCCTCGCCCTGATCATGCTGCTTTTCATTATCACCGGCCTCGGGATCACCAAAGGCCTCATGGACACGCGGTTGGCTAAAGAGCTGCATGAGAATATCCTACCGATCCCGTTTTATATTCTGATCATCCTGCATATTTTCTACTCCCTGCCATCGCAACTGCTCCGGTGGAGAGTTTTCAGAAACGAGCGCACCGCGGAGGCCTATTCACTCCTGACGGCGGCGATCCTGCTCGTCCTCTTCTTCTGGCTGCACTTCCGATGAATTCCGACAACAGGAATCCGCAGCCCCTAGCCTTCTTGCTCCTGTTCCTCCTCCTCGGGACATCGGTCTTTTTTATTTATACCCGTGAACGAGCCCTGCAGGCAGAGCGCACCGAATCAGCCACCGCCCATGAAGCCCGGTATTATGAGCCGATACCCCACAGCAACATGCTCCAATGCTTTCTTTGCCCGACACGGTGCGTCCTTTCCTCGGGCCAGTGGGGCGCCTGCAAGGCGAGGAAGAATATCGGCGGGAAGCTTTATTCGATGGTCTACGGCAAGCTTCCGACCGTGCACGTCGACCCTATCGAGAAAAAACCACTTTTCCACTTCCTCCCCGGGAGCCTGGCCTTTTCGATCTCCTCGACAGGGTGCAACATGCGCTGCCTTTTTTGCCAAAATGCCGATATTTCACAGTGTTTTCCGGGCGACATTCCCACGGAGAACTGGACTCCGGTAGAGGTTGTCAATCGGGCCCTCGCCTCCGGAGCGCAATCGATTGCCTTTACCTACAATGAACCCGTGATCAACTATGAGTTCATGCTCGAGACCGCGAGGCTCGCAAAAGTCCGAGGACTCCGTACCGTCGTTATTTCAAATGGCTACATCGAGGATAAACCGCTGCGGGAACTCTTGCCATACCTCGATGCCTACAAAGTGGATCTCAAGTCGTTCAGCCAGCATTTCTACAGGAAATACACGGGAGGGACTCTGGACGCCGTCCTAAAGAGCCTCAAGATCATCAAGGAAAGCGGCGTCTGGCTTGAAATCGTCACGCTCCTTGTCCCCGGAGAAAATGACAGCCCGCAAGAGATCCGCGCCATGGCTCAATGGATCCGTAAGAATCTCGGCGACAGCGTGCCGCTTCACTTCAGCCGGTTCTTCCCGCAGTACAAATTGCAGAACCTGCCGCCCACGCCGCCGGAGACGATCGTCAGGGCGCGACGGATCGCGATGGAAGAGGGCCTGAAATTCGTTTATACCGGCAACGTCGCTTATCCGGAAGGTGAGGCGACCTATTGCCCCGACTCGAAGGAACAAGTGATCGTCCGCCAAGGTTATTTCATCCTCGCCAACCATTTGAAAAACGGAGCCTGCCCCGATGGAGAAAAAATCCCTGGTATCTGGAAATAGACCTGAAATCTCAAATCTCAAATTTCAAATAGCGCTTCTGACCGCCATTCTTTCCCTGGCCTTCACACTCCCGTCCCCCGCGGTGAAAGCGGCGCCGGAGCCGTCCCGCGTCCGCAAGGCCGCCGTGGCCGGAGGCTTTTATCCGGGGACCCCCAAAGAACTCATCGATTTTGTAGACGCCATGCTCCGCCAGGCGAACCCGCCCAAGATCGAGGGCCCGATCCTCGCGATCATGGTCCCACACGCCGGATATATCTATTCTGGACCTGTCGCCGCTTATGCCTACAAAGAACTTGAGGGCCGCGACATCCGCACCGTGATCCTGATCGGCAACAGTCACCGCCATTATTTTGACGGCATCGGGATCGATGCGAAGGGCGCCTTCGAAACACCGCTGGGTCTCGTCCCTATCGATGAGGCCTTTGCAGAGAAGCTCCTTGCCGCGGATCCCGCCATCGTCGACCGCCCCGATATTCATGAAGGCGACCATGTCCTGGAGGTGCAACTTCCCTTCCTCCAGCGCGTTCTGAAATATTTCAAGATCGTGCCTATTCTCTTCAGCGGTGATTCACCCGAACTCGCCCGGAAGCTCGCCGGAGCCCTTGCCCCACTTCTGGATGAAAAAACACTGGTCGTCGCAAGCACCGACATGTCTCATTATCCGCCGTATGCCGAGGCCGGAGCCGCCGACAAGAAAACGCTCGACGCCATTCTGACCGGAAAAATGGAGAACCTGGATACCGATCTGAAGTCTCTCGAAACTCAACATGTCCCGCAAGCCGAAACCTTTCTCTGCAGCCCGAGCGGCGTCCGTGTCGCGATGCTCCTGTCGCAGAACTTGGGGAAACTTCAGCCCGTTCTTTTGAGATACGCCAATTCGGGAGATTCCCCAGCCGGCGAGAAGGGCCGCGTGGTCGGGTACGGCGCGATCGCTTTCGTTGCCCAAACCAGTGCGACACCCGCAACGCCCTCGCCCGCCGCCGCGGAAAAAGATACGCCCCACCCCCAGAAGCCCGAGGAAGGCATCTTGAAGAAATCCGAGCAAGACGAGCTCCTCCGGATTGCACGCTCGACCGTGGAGAGTCTCATCAAAACCGGGAAAGTACCAGATATCTCTCCCTCTTCCCCGGCCCTTCAACAACCACTCGGAGCCTTCGTCACTCTTAAGGAACGCGGCCAACTTCGCGGATGCATCGGCCGGTTTGAACCCACAGAACCACTTTACAAGATCGTTCAACAAATGGCGGTCTCCGCGGCGACCGAGGATCCCCGGTTCAGGCCCGTGAGTCCCGGTGAGCTGGATAAACTCGAATATGAGATCTCCGTCCTGAGCCCTTTGAGAAAGATTCCTGATGCGAACGCGATCGTGCTTGGAAAACACGGCGTGACGGTCTCAAAAGGATTCCATCACGGTGTATTCCTCCCTCAGGTTGCGACCGAAACGGGATGGAATAAAGAAGAATTCCTCGACGAACTTTGCAGCCAGAAAGCCGGCCTTCCACGTGATTGCTGGAAGGATCCGGCGGTGGACCTACAGGTTTTTACAGCCGAGGTCTTTACGGAAGAGAAAAAGAAGAACTAAAAGCATATTCACGGCCCCCAAAAGTACCAGCGTATTCAAAACGCCCCAGATCGGGATAAGGAAGCCTGCTGTCAGAAGAGCGCCCAATGCCGAGCCCCCAAGATCGGCGGCATAAACGCTTCCGAGAAACTTCCCCTGGCCCTTTAACAGATAAAGGCGATTCGCCACCGGAAAGACCATGCCGGCCCAAAATCCCCCAAGAAGCGCCACGCCTAAAAAGATGAACTGGGACTCCGCGCGGAGGGAGAACAGGCCGGAGAAAATTCCCTCACAAAGCGGTAGCAGCAACAAGAAGAACGCGGCATTCGCGAGATGAAGCGCCGCCAAAAGCGGCCTTTCGGATATCTTTCCTGACTTCAGAGCAAGCCAAGTCCCGGCACCGAGTCCCGCCATGAATGCCGTAATGAGCCAAGCGAGACGATAATAGAGATCTCCGAAGGCCGCCTGAAAGAGATAGATCCCCAAGATCTCGGAAGCCATGAGAGAAAAACCAGCCGATCCCATGCTCAAGAGGGCAAGCCGCTGTGTCCGTTTTTCAAAACCTTTTGCCCAAGAACCAAAGAACAAGATCACGAGGAGAAACAGACCCAGGATAGCGGAGAATGGAACCCCGCCCAAAACAGAGAATCCCCCGGAAACATGGGGATCAAATTGGCTGAGCCACCTGAGGAAGGCGAAATAACAAACCCTCGGCCGCAAGTCCGTATTCGTGATCTTCACCGCTGCGTTCCTAAAAACCGCAGCAACCCGCGCCACCCGGTCATTCTCCAACCGGTAACGGATAAAGTCCGCCGTCACGAAATCCGTCCGAACTTTTCTCTCTAAAAGTCGCCCGGCCATGACCTTCGCGTCCCATGCAAGCGAGGCATTCGCCGAAGCGATAAAAAAAAGCGTATCCTCGGGAAGGATGCGGACGAAGGGAAAGACCTGCCGGAGCGTCGCGTCAACCGAGGCACCGAACCGCGCGAGAACCGGCGTCGTAAAATCTGCCGCGAAGGTAATGTGAGTCGCAAAAATACCGTCCGGCGCAAGATGCGAACGCACCAGGCGGAAGAACCGTTCCGTGTAATTGCGGTTCACGAGAACAGAAACGGGATCCGGAAAATTCGAAATGATAACATCGAAAATTCCGCCTTCCGTCCTGAGAAAATCGAGAGGGTCCCGGCTACGGAACTTCACCCGGGGATCGATCAGAGCCTTCTTAGGCCCCTCAGAAAGGAAGCCGGCGGCGATCTTCGCAATTGCCGGATCAAGCTCAACGGAAACAACCTCCGCGGGCGCGTGCTTCAAGATCTCCTCAAGCGGTCCGTTAAAACCCGTTCCAAGTATCAGTATCCTGCGGGGAGAGGAATGCGCGAGCATCGGGAAATGCACCAGATATTCACTCGCGAGATCCGCCTGATCCGCCCCCAAAAGCAGTCCGTTTTGATAGAAGTCGTGCTGACGCCCCAGGCGTGTGACGGACACATTCCCATGGATGGTGTTCCGGGTTACCAGAAGTTTTTCATTCGGAAACCGGAACTGGGATGTTTTCTGCTGAATGGCCGAGCTGCCCACCACAAGCCCTATAAGAAAAATAAGCCCTAAAAGGGCCATCGCTAGCTGATGGGATCTTTTCTCTCCCGCGAGATTGAGGATGAGGGACGCGGCAGTGAAATTCAAAATGGCCAGGATTGCCGCAACACGGAACTCGTTGGCGAAAACTAGAAAAAAACTGAAAGCAATACCTCCCGTGACGAACCCCAGGCATTCCCAAAGGTAGGCCCCGCCAACCATTTGAGCCGCATCACCCCTCGAGTCTCCCGACGCCCGCACTCGGGCCGCAGCTGTAAATTGAATTCCCATCACCCCGCAAAGGGGTACAAGCACCGCGAAAGAATAAATGAGCGACGGAGAAAGTGCGGGAATGGAGCCGGGCGGTGTGGCAAGTATCATCTTGCCGGAACGAACTAGGAAGATCGCGAGCGGGAAAAGGAGGGCGGACAGGCCATGGCAGAGTCCGAGAAGTCGGGAGAGGCTCCGTACCTCCGCAGTCGCCCTTGATCCCAACGCGCTCCCGACAGCCGTACCGATGAGCCAGCAAAAGAGTATCCACCCAATGAAAAACTCGTTGCCGTAGAAACTCATCGCCAGTTCTCGGGTCACCACAACCTGAGAAACGAGGGAAGAGAATCCGAGGACCGTAAAAGAAAAAATGAGGATCTTTTTCATCTTTCCCGTTACCCCCGAAGAATCCGCAGAGGCCCGATGCGAAAAAGTTCTAAATCAGACGGCCATTTCAGGAGGCTTTCCCTGAAATAATATGGACATCGCTTTGCGGGTAGGGCATGGTGAGTTTTGCCGCAATGAGCGCCTTATGGATCGCAAGATTGATCGCGCAGAGACTCTGGAAATATTTCGTCGACGGGATCCAGTAGCGGCAGCCGATATCGATCGAGGAGTCCCCAAATTCCTGGAGGCCGACTTGTGGTTTTGGCGTTTGCGCCACATCCTTAAAACTGTTGATCGTCTTTTCGATCACCTGGATCGCCTTCTCAGGATCATCCGAATAGCTGATCCCCACCATATTCTCCACGATCTTGTACTTGAAGGAATTGTGAATGATCTCGCCCACTATATGCTTGTTGGGAATGGTGATCTTAACCCCATCTTCATCCGTCAGGATTGTGGAGGATAACGTGACCTCCTTGACGATCCCGGTCTGTCCCTGAACCTGGATGTTATCTCCCACGACGAACGGACGGCCCAAAATGATCGAGATACCGGCGCCGTAATTCGAAAGAGGTCCTTGAAGAGCCATGCTAACCCCGAATGCCCCGGCACCGATCATGGCGATAAAGGGTGTGATCGTGATGCCGAATTTCCCGAGAGCGATGAGGATCGCAAATCCCAGGATCATGATCTTTACACAAGATGCAATAAACTTGGCGAGGGTAATATCCACTTTCTTCGCATTGCAAAGCTTTAGAATGACCCTCAAGGCCCAATTCGCGATAAAGTTCCCGATAATAAGGACAAGAATGGCGCCAATCACTTGAAAACTGTAATTGGTAAGGAACTCCACTGCCGTTTTGATGAACTGTTGCACCGTGCTCATCTCTTTTTCCATAAATTTCCCCTCTAGAACTTTATGTGCCGTTGTTTGAAGCGCGGAAGATACAGCCATGTCATACCTCCTTCATTTTATCACTATTTTGTGAGGGAAAGAAGCTTCCCAGCGGCGATCTTCAGGCTTTCGCTTGAAGAGGTAGTGTAAAAATAAACTTCGATCCTTTACCGAGTTCCGACTCAATCCATATCTTGCCGCCGTGAAGGTCCACAATATCCTTGGCAATGGAAAGGCCAAGGCCCGTTCCTTCCGCTTTCTCCGTCAGAATGCGCTCGAACTTGTCGAAAAGCTTGCGCTGATTCTCCGGGCTAATTCCCCCTCCGGTATCCTCCACTTCCACGCGGGCCTCCCCTTCCACTGCAAGAAGCCGCAACACAACCTTACGGCCCTCGGGCGTGTATTTCAAGGCATTGCTCGTCAGATTCACCACCACCTGGGTCAAACGGTCTTCATCGGCAAGCACTGTCACCGGTTCGGCTGGGATCTCAAGACCAAACTGGATATTCTTTTTTACCGCCTCCTCCACAAAAGATTCGCGCGTGCCTTTCAGGACGCTCCCGAGATCCACCGTTCCGAGCTCGAGCTTCATTTTCCCGGCCGCGATCTTGGAAACATCCAGAATATCCTTGATCAAGCGTAGGAGGCGTTTGATGGTTCGAAGCATGATCTCGATCGTCTCCGTTTGCTTCGTCGTCACGGGCCCGTAAAAACCATCCTGCAGGTTGTCAGCAAACCCTTTCATGATCGCAAGCGGTGATTTGAGTTCGTGGGACACATTGGCCACGAAAGCATCTTTCTTCTCATCCAGTTCTTTCAGGCGCGTCACATCGAGATAAAGCTGGCGGTCCAAAAGCTGGGACAGTGCAAGAACGATCTCGGTCTCGCTCATAGCTTTCGGCGCATTGACCGCGGGAGCACTTTCGCGAGCCGGCGTTTTCTTAAGATACATCTCCACCGCAGAGATCAGCGCGGCGCCTTCATCCTTGCCGTAGAAACCATCCGCACCGGTCTGAAAGCTCCATTTCTGGGGATCCTGGACCACGCCTACGGCATCGCGGGCCGTCATCATAACGATTGGAATGTCCTTCGTGGCAGGATGATCTTTGAGGAGTCGGCAGACTTGATAACCGTTGATCTTGGGCATATGAACATCGAGAAGGATGAGGTCGGGAATGCGGGAAAATACGGTATTGATCGCTTCGATCCCATCCACGGCGGTCAAAACCTCATAACCGCCGTCCTCAAGCTGCACTTTGTACATCTCTCGCACAAGAGAACTATCATCCACCACGAGAATAATTTTTTTCACAGAGTCCCCCTCGGGTATCTCAGCGTACGGACCGGTTTATTTCATCCGCCATAGAATCAAGAGACAGCACGCAGGCGATCGCGCCTTGATCCACCGCCACTTTATTCATCCCGTAGATCGCGGAGGTCTTCTCATCCTGCGCGATCGTGTGGCCCCCCGCCGCTCGAATAGCTGCAATCCCCTCCACACCGTCCCGTCCCATACCGGTCATGATCACACCCACCGCCCTGTCCTTATAAATCTCTGCCGCTGAGAGCATCATCACGTCGATCGAGGGAACATGAAGCATTTTCCGGGACCCATCTTCCTTAAGAACGATCTTCTCTTCCTCATTGACGGTCATATGAACCCCATCCGGCGCAAAATAAACGGTTCCGCTTTTAAGTGGATCGCCCGCTTTAGCTACCCGGAGACTGAGCGCCGAGGTTAAACTCAACCACTCCACAAGCCCTTGAATGAACCCTGTGGAAATATGCTGGACAATAAGAACGCATGCCGGAAGATCGGCGGGCAGTTTTGCGAGAAGGGCTTGCAGCGCCTGAGGCCCCCCTGTTGATACACCCAGGGCCACCACCCGCGTGGCAGCTTCTCTGTTCGTGACAAGCCTCTTCACTACCGGGCGGATATGCATCCTCCGGAGAGCTTTCACCCGGGAAGCGATCTTCACCTTCAACAGTACTTCCCCCTTGATCTCATCGAGGTCCCCGGTACTTGCCACAAAATCCATGGCTCCAAAGCTAAGCGCCTTGACGATGATCGGAACTTCCCGGCTGCTGACGATCACGATCGGAGTCGGGCACTCTTCCATGATCAGCTCCGTCGCTTCCAATCCTCCCATCACCGGCATGGTTATATCCATGGTGACCACGTCCGGCCTCAAGGCTAACGTCTTTTCATAGCCTTCTTTCCCGTTGCGGGCCTCGCCAATCACTTCGATCTCAGGGTCCGCACTCAAAATGGTATTCAGCGCCTGGCGCACCAGCGTCGAATCATCAACAATCAAAACACGGATATTTTTCGGCATAATTCCCTTTATGTTGAAATTCAAAACGCATGCATTGAACTTTTATCTCTAACGCTGCGTTCTACCCCAGCAACCGCTCCATGGTCTCGAGAAGACCTTCGGAGGTGAAATCGCTTTTGAGAAGGTACGCGTTAGCGCCCGCCTCCATTCCCTTGCGTTTATCTTCATCGCTTTCGCGGGTGGTCACGATAATGATCGGGACCTCTTTGTAATTCTTTTCCCGGCGCAAGCGCGTCACAAGTTCGAATCCATCCATCCGGGGCATCAAAACATCCGAGATGACGAGATCGAATTTTTCCTGCGCTGCCTTTTCAAGCGCCTCCTTGCCGTCCCGGGCGATCACCACCGCATAACCCACGGATTCGAGAATATTCTTCTCCAGCATGGCGGTAGTCAGTGTGTCCTCAGCGAGCAGAATAGTTTTCTTCTTTTTTCCCGGAGCGGCTTTGGGCTTTGCGGTCGTCTGGCGAACCACGCCTCCTTCGGCCGAATGGATGATCGAAGGAATATCCAGGATCATAACGACCTTCCCACTCCCCAGGATCGTCGCACCCGCGATGTGCTTCACGTGCTTCAAAGGGTCGCCCATGCTCTTGGAGATGATCTCCTGACGCCCCATCAGCTCATCCACCAGGATCCCGATCCTTTTTTCGACCGACTGAACGATCAGTACCGGAAAGAATTTCTTCTCCAAGATCCCTTTCGCGGGAAGCCCAAAGACATCATGCAATTTGACGACCGGCAGGATATGCCCCCGCACCGTGATCACATCCTTGGTCTCCACGGTCTTGAGATCCGCGAGATTGATCCGCACCGTTTCGATCACAGAGTCGACCGGGATTGCAAAGATATCACTGCCCGCCACCACCAGGAGACTTTCGGTGATCGCAAGCGTGAGCGGCAACCGTATGATAAAACTGGTTCCTCGAGCAGGATCGGAAGAAACCTCCACCATGCCCTTCAACTTGATCACAGTGTCGCGCACCACATCGAGCCCCACCCCGCGCCCGGAAATGTCGGAAACTTCTTCGCGCGTACTGAACCCTGGAGTGAAAAGCAGCTGAAAGATCTGTTCATCCACCATCGAGGAAATATGTTCCTGGGACACAAGATCCCTGGCCACAGCGATCTCCCGGACCTTGGCAACATCGATACCGCATCCGTCATCGGTCACCGAAATGACCACCTGTGAACCTTCTTGGGTTGCCGAAAGCTTGATCCTGCCCGAGGCAGGCTTATTCTGCCTTTTTCTTTCTTCCGGAGATTCGATCCCGTGGTCCACGGAGTTCCTTAAAAGATGCATCAGGGGCACCTTCATTTCATCCAGGATCGCCTTATCAAGCTGGGTATCCTGACCTTCGATCACCAGATCAACCTGCTTTCTTTTTTGCTGCGCGAGATCTCTCATCGCCCTGGGAAAGGAGTTGAAAAGATAAGCGACCGGAAGCATGCGGACTTTCATCATTTCATCCTGCATGTTCTCCGTCAGAAGATCGATGCGCTCCGTAACCGAGGTCAGATCCTTCATCACGCCACTGAAAACAGCGTAAGCCTCTCCTTGCGCCTCCGCTTTCACCAGAAGTTCCTTCGAAAGCTCTTCAAGGCGGATCTTGGAGATAAGCAGCTCGCCCGAAAGATTGATCAAACGATTAAGCTTCGCTATATCCACCCGGACGCTGTCCTCAACAGGTGCCGCAGGAGCAGAAGGAGCCTCGATGGTTTCGGCTTCAGAGATGCCTGAAGCCGGTTCCGGCTTAACCGAAGGCTCCGTAGCATCAGGAGCCGGGGCCACCGGAGACCGAGGGAGTTCCCCTTCAAATTTTCCGGAAAAAACCTTCTCTGCTAAGGCGCACAAATCCTCTGTAAGGTCACGGTTGATCCCGCTATCGTTCCAGGTCACTTTGTCTTGAAGCAGCGGCTCGACCACATCGAGACACTTGAATAACATTTCAAAGCAGGTTTTACTGAGAGAAAGTTCACCGTTTAGGGCCCGCTGGAGACCATCCTCCATTTTGTGAGTGATGTCGGCGATGCGCTTGTAGCCCATCATGGTGGCACCGCCCTTAATGCTATGGGCCTCGCGCATCATGGAATTCAAAAGTTCACGGTCCGAAGGGGATTTTTCGAGCTTCAACAGCCCCAGGCTGAGGGCCTGGACACGTTCTCGTGTCTCGGTCTTGAACTGATCGATGAATTTCGATTTATCAAACGCCATCCGTAGGCCCCAAGATCAAAGCTTAGCTTAATTTTACAATTCGAAATTGGAAGCGAGTTGCTTCAACTCACCAGCCAAGGCTCTAAGTTGTGTCACTGAAACTTGAGACTGATGGGCACCCGCTGAAATCTGCTTCATGGCTTTGTCGATACCCATCATGGCATCCGAGATTTGCTTAAAGCCGGAGATCTGCTGGTTCGAGGACATCTGGATCTCCCTAGCCCTTTCCGTGGTCTGCTGCGCAAGCCCTGCCTCTTCATCCACGCTCAGGATGCTTTGTTCCATGGACATGATCGCGTTCGACATTTCGTGCTGGATCAGCTCGATCAGCGCCGTGATGTCTTTCGTGGATTTCGCCGTCGAATCAGAGAGCTTCCGGATCTCATCCGCCACCACGGTAAACCCGCGACCCTGTTCCCCGGCGCGCGCCGCCTCGATCGATGCGTTCACCGCTAAAAGGTTCGTCTGGTCGGCCACGTCATCGATAAGATCCGTGATCTTGCCAATCCGTTGGGATTTTTCACCAAGGGAATTCAGCATCCCGTTCGTCTTGTCGATGGCCTCTTTGATCTTCGTCATCCCGGCCAGCGCGTGAGCCGCGACCTGCGCGACCTTTTTGATGCTTTCTCCAACGGATTCAGAAGTCGTCGAGAGCTCCTTTGCCGCCGCCGCGGTCTCCGTAACCGCTGATGACTGCTGAAAGGCGGTGGAAGCCTGTTCCTGAGAAGCCGTAAGTATCTCCTGGCTTGAAATCGTCATTTGATGCGTGGCATCCTGGACTTTTTTGATAATGGTCCTCAACCCCGCTGTCATATCATTAAAACTTGCCGCCAGAGCGCCAATTTCGTCGTTCGATTCCACCTTTACTTCTTTTGTAAGATTTGCATTGGCGACCAGATTCACCACGGCAGCCAAGGAATCCAGGGGATTCACGATGAGCCTGTTAAGGAGAAGAAAAATAGCACCGATCACCGCCAACAGGATCAGAGCCTGCATCAATCCGGCCTTGATCAGATCCCGTCGCATCGCGTCAAGGCTCGGCTGAAAGACAACCGTCGTCCTCAAGAGCGCCATCACATCACCCACTTGAATGCCCGCGTGACAAGCCATACAGTCCTTCCCAGCGATCAGCGGTGAAATGATACGAATGGCTGCACTCCCCCCCACACTTATTGTTTGGCGTATGGGTTGACCGGAATTAAGCGCCTGCAGGTCAAGGTCATCCTTCGTTGGGCTATTCTTGCGTTCGCCAAGTTCTTTTTCGAGCAACGGAGATCGAACCACGCGGATCTCAGCCACCGACTGAAGCTTGCTTCCCTTATCAAGATAGGCTTCGAGATCGCTTTGCTGACCGGTCCTCATGAATCCATAGACAGCTTCATGGATCGAATCGGATAAAACATTCGCTCCCTGGATCGCCTGGCGTTTTACGTTCTCATGCGAAGAGTAAAAGAGCCAACCCATCATCAAAACGCCCCCCAGGAAAAGAATCCCAAATAGCGCGATCATGAACTTGGCGCGAATTCCCATCGCCCCTGCTTTTTTTGCCATTTTGTTCCCGGATCTTTTCAGTTAGAGTTTAAATTTTGAGGCAAGCGCCTTGAGTTCTCCGGCCAGAGAGGTGAGCTGCTTGACGGAGACCTGGGACTGCTGCGCTCCGGCGGCCACCTGCTTCATGGTCTCGTCGATATTCATCATTGCGTCGGCGATCTGCTTGGCGCCCGAGATCTGCTGATGCGTGCTCATCGCGATCTCTTTGGATTTTTCGGTTGTCTGCTGCGCAAGCCGGGATTCCTCTTCCACGCTCTGAATGCTGGTTTCCATGGACATGATGGCGTTCGACATCTCATGCTGAATGAGCTCGATCAGCGCGGTAATATCCTTCGTGGACTTCGCCGTCGAGTCCGCGAGCTTGCGAATCTCATCGGCCACCACGGTGAATCCGCGGCCCTGTTCGCCGGCTCGCGCGGCTTCGATCGAAGCGTTTACAGCCAAAAGGTTCGTCTGATCCGCCACGTCATCGATCAGTTCGGTGATCTTTCCGATCTTCTGAGACTTTTCGCCCAAAGAATTCAGCATCCCGTTCGTTTTGTCAATCGATTCCTTGATCTTCGACATCCCAGCGAGCGCATGGGCCGCGACCTGCGCGACCTTTTTGATGCTCTCGCCGACCGTTTCGGAAGTTGTCGAAAGTTCCTTCGCTGCTGCCGTCGTCTCGGTCACCGCAGAGGATTGCTCACGCGCTGCGGCGGCCTGCTCTTGCGACGCCGCGAGGATCTCCGTGCCGGCGGAAGTGATCTGGCCCGTCGCCTCCTGCAACTTTATGAGTATGATCCTCAGGCCCGAAACCATATCTGAAAAACTTTTGGCCAGATCCCCGATCTCATCATTCGATGTAGCTTTGATCTCCATCGTCAGATCTGCCGCGGCAAGAGCCTCTGTGGCTTTCATGAGCAACTTCAAAGGATTTGTGATAGAGCGGGTGATCAACCACGTTAGGACCATGCCCACCCCGAGCGTGAGCAAGGCGAACACGATCAAGACGGTCCCCAAACGATGGGCTTTAGCATCCTGTTCTTTGATCAGTTTCGCCGTGTGTTCGATGGCGGCCGCGCTGCTATCATCGATCAGCTTCAGGCACTCCGCGTCATCCCCCGTCGTATCAGCGTCTATCTGCACGACATTGGCACCGGCCGCCGTGACATAGCTTTTCAAAGATTCAAAGTAGCCCTCATTGAGCTTCTTGTAGGCCTCGTCGAATTTCGCCAGGCGCTGTTTATTCCCCTCACTCAGGAAACAGTACGGGCCATCGGTCAGTTCTTTGGCATCCTTCTGAACCCGCGCGATCTGATCCTCAAATTTTGCTTTATAAATAGCCAATTTCTCAGGGTCTTTCCCCTTAAGCAGAAGGTTCTTCCACTCTTTCACCTGCGTCTTGAACTCCGCCTCCATATTCAGAACGAGGTTGAGCTGTCCAACGCGTTTTTCGGTGAACTCATGGTAATCTCCCACCGTCTGGAGAAAGATCACGACAGAAAAAATCGTCGCTGCGAACATTAACCCAAATACGCCCCCGAATCCAAACGTCAACTTCTTTCCGATCGTCACACGCATGATGTCTCTCCTTGTTGTCCGGATTAGGCTTTTCTTAAATTCCGCATTTCTTCACATTGCAGGACCTTTTCGAGGTCCAGATAGATCAAAATATCGTTGCCATGCGCCACTTGTCCTTTGGTGAAACCGGCAAGTTTTCCATGAAGGGTCGCGAGCGGTGCCTGGACCTCAGCTTCGTCGATCTCGAGGGTGTCTTGCACACGATCCACCCGGAGGCCAACCGCCTCGCCGCTCAGATCGGTCACTATGACACGGACTTCGTGGGACTTTCCCACAGGCTCCAGTCCGAAAAAATAATGCAGGTCGAGAATGCTGATGATCTCACCCCGGAGATTCGCGACGCCGATCACAAAAGAGGGGACATTCGGAACTCGGGTCGTCTCCGGCATTTTCATGACTTCCTTGGCCTGGCGGACATCGATGCAGTAATTCTCTTTACCGAGTGAAAAGACCAGCACCCGGTGAAACTTCTTATGGGTTACGTCCTCGTAAAGTGCATCCTCTTCGGGATCAATATAAATCTTGTCCTGATCCCCGGTCATGGAGTGTCCTTTTTCTTGATCTCCACACGCTCGTGAACTTTTTGAAGCCCCTCGGACTCCTCGCCGCGCAAAAAGCCGGTGAGATCCACCAGAAGCACGAGCTTTCCCTGCCACTTCGTCATCCCCATAAGATAGGCCGCGCTCTGGAGCAAGTCATCAGGTTTCGTGATGTCCTCTGGTTTGACCGTCACCACGTCCCTCACCTGATCGACCAGGATGCCGGTCCAATGGTTCTGTATCGTGGTGACCACGATACGGTTCGAGGGAACTTCCTGGGATTTCATGCCAAGCTTTTTGCGGAGATTGATGAGGGGAATCACGCGGCCGCGAAGGCTGATCACGCCTTCGACAAAAGAGGCGGCCTCGGGCACAGGCGTCACTTTTCGTTTGCGGATGACTTCGCGGACCTGGGTAATATCCGCCCCGTAATCTTTTTCGCCGACCGAAAAAACGAGGATCTTCATCAGGACTCCAATTTCAAACGTTCCAGATTATCGCAGCAAACACTTTTTAGGGTGGCCAGGTTGAACCCGCTGCTTTGCAGGATCATCTGGCTTCTCGGACCGGGCGTTCCTTTGGCAAGCGCCGCCAGCGTGTTCCGGTACTCCCGGATAGCATCTCCCGTCCGTCCCTCGGTACGTAAGACCTGCGCCATATAAAAGCGGGCCATGACAAAATCCTTGTCGATATAAAGCGCCCGGTTCAGATGCTCCTTGGACTCGGCGATCTTCCCCTCTTCAAGGTCCATGCAACCGAGAAGGTAATACGCCGGAGCAAAGAGCGAATCAATCGCAAGGGCCTTCCTTAAACGGGCCTTCGCCTCTTCGTGGCGGTTCCGATTGGCACAAATATCCGCCGCCAGGTAGTGTATATCGGCCATCCGGGCCCCTTCTACAGAGACTTTTTCGATCAGGGCCAACGCCTTGCCATATTCCTTCAGATAGATGAAACGGAGGATCTGCTGACGCACCGACTCGAAATCTTCGGGCTTCAGCTCCACAGGGTCCTGCTGCTCAATGATAGACGTAAGAGCCGGAAGGGGTATCTCCTCTACGTATTCCTCGATCTCAGGCTCCGATTCCTTCGCCGTCCAGGACGGAAGGGACTTAGCTTCATCGGACTTACCGACGACTTTGCGGTAATAGATGCCGTCCTGCCAGCTGGCCATACGGAATTTATCTGTCAGGTACTGCAGGCTCTCGGAATATCCGAGGAAAAGGTAGCCGGGATCGGTCATGGCCGCGGCGAAATCCTCCATAATCCTGATGGTCGTCTTTGTTTCAAAATAGATCGTCACGTTGCGACAGAAGACGATATCTAAACAGGGAGGGTAAGGGTCCCCGACGAGATTCAGAAAACCAAAACGCACCATCCTCTTGATCTCTTCCGAGATCTTCCATTCTCCACTCTGTTTGGAACCGGCCACCTTTGTAAAATATTTACTGCGATACGGTTCTTCGACGAGGCGCATGGAGTTCTCGTTATAGATGCCGCGTTTGGCCTTTTCCATGGCCTCGGAAGAAGCGTCCGTGGCAAGGATCTCAATATCCCAGTCCTCCGGATGAGGAATCGTTTTCATCAAGACCATCGCGATCGTGTAAGGTTCTTCCCCGGTAGAGCATCCCGCGCTCCAGATCCTGAGAAGCGGTTTTTTTCCATCCCGGCGTTCGAAAGTCTCGCCCATTTTCCGTTCGATCAGTTCCGGAAGCACTTTATCTTTGAGCGCCAGGAACTGCGGCTCATTACGGAAAAAATAGGTGTGATTGATGGTGAGAAGATTCAGGAGTTCGCGGAATTCACTTTCTTTCTCTTCGGAGGTCGTCAGATAAAGATAATAGGAGTGAACGGAATCAAAGCCCCGGGACATCATTCTCTGGCTCACTCCGGTCTCGAGATTGCGCAGGTCATGGTCCCGGAAGTAAAGACCGCAACGGTCGGCAATATGCGTCTTGATCTGATTGCGGAGGTCTTCCGGAAAGTTCATTCGGGGATGCGTTCTGTCTTGGTCATGAAAATTCACTGCTTGGGGGCGTTGAAGGACTTGTTGAAATCTTGCAATTGTTGTTGAAACTGCTTCTGGATCTGCCGCGTCTTTTCCTGGAGCTGCCTGGCGAGCACATCCCATTGCTGCTGCAACGTCCTCAAAGTATCCTGGACTTCCGTTTCCACTTTCTTGGAGGTTTCGGTCACCTTCATAGCTCCGGTCGAAAGGCTTTCGTCGGCCGTCCCCTTCAACTCCCGGGCGGCCTCACCCGCCTGAGAGCCCAGAGAACTCTGGTCATCGGCATAGAGTCCTCCTCCCAGGATTCCCATCGCAAGCATCAAGAGTGCCAGCATCCGCTTCATATTCGCCCCTCTGGTTATAACCGGGTACGTGTAGGGATCACAGCATCGATGTTTTCGAGCAACGCCTTACGCCTTGCGCCGTACTAGCCTTTATAGTACCTTTCCGCCTCGGGGATCTCCTTTTGGATATCCGCTACCCGGCGCGAATCAGCGGGATGGGTCGAAAGAAGCTCCGGCGGTTTTGCCCCTCCCAAAGCGCTCATCCGCTCCCAAAAGGCAACGGCGGTCTTAGGATCGTAACCCGCCCGCGCCATCAGAATCAAACCAATATGATCCGCCTCGGACTCGTGGCTGCGGCTGTACGGTAAAAGGATGGCGTACTGGGTCCCGGTGCCATAGGCCTGCATCAGGATCTGCTGCGCAAGAGCCGGCTTCGATTTTGTGAGCTGCGCAAGTCCCATCCCACCCGCCTGAACCACGAGCTCCTGGCTCATGCGCTCGCCGCCGTGATTCGCAATCGCGTGCGCCACCTCATGGCTCATCACGGTCGCGAGCCCGTTCTCATCCTGGACGACCGGCAATATCCCGGTATAGACCACGATCTTCCCCCCGGGCATGCAAAAGGCGTTGACGGTCTTGGGATCCTCGATCAGGTTGAATTCCCACTTATAATTAGCCAGATCCTTTTCCATCCCATTCTCTTTCATGAAAGTCTCCGCCGAGGTCGCGATTTTCTGGCCCACGTCGGTAACCTTCTGCTTCGATGCTGCATCGGTCGAAAGGGTGGCCTTGCTCAAAACATCTTTGTACCCCTGATCGCTCAAGGTCATAAGTTCCCCTTGGGGGATAAAAGAAAGTTGCTTGCGTCCTGTGATGGGAACCGTGGAACAGCCGATGAGGAATAAAAGTGCGGCAAGGCGGGCAATTTTTTTCACAGTGCATCTCCGTTCATGTGAAGAAGATACGATTTTGGACATTCTCTATTACGAGTGCATATTATACAATACGCTTCATTCATCAGGAGAGCAAAATTCATATGAATTTCCAGCGAAGAGCCGATCGTTCCCTAAGCCTTTTCCTGGCTCTCACTCTTGTTTTTTCCGGCTGCGTCCACTACCACCCTCGAACCTCGGAGAGGGGGTCTTTTATGAAGCGAGCGCAGACCCAGACCCAGGATGGCGTAACGGTCACTTTGGCGGTCCTGAGCAATAAAGAAGCGAAAAAATTCTTCGGCACTTCCCTAGCCAAAAGAGAGATCCAACCGGTCTGGCTTGAGATCGACAACCGCAGCAAAATCCCTTATTTCCTGATCCCGAGAAACATGGACCCCAACTATTACTCGGCCGAAGAAGCCACCTACCGGGCTCATTTCCGACAAACCCGTCAGTTCCTGGAGGCAGGTCTCATCGCGATCTTCTTTTTCCCGGCTCTCGCCATGATCCCTGTCAATTATTTCATGATACGCAGGGCCAATCATAAGATGGACAAGGTCTTTGAGGATGTCTCCATGCATCGCTTCGCGATCATGCCGGGAGAAACACATTCAGGATTCCTTTACACCTCTGTGGACCAGGGCACGAAGCACGTCAAGGTCGACCTGCTCGGGGAAGGAACACGCAAGATCTTTGATTTTGTCGTCCCGATCCCGGGGATCAAGCCCGATTACACCACCAAAGACCTCGCGGATCGCTATCCGGGTGTAAAGAACGTGGATTACCTCGAAAAAGAATTGCCCGAACAGCTCGCCAAGATTCCCAGCTGTACAACGGACAAAAAAGGAAAACACAACGGGGACCCGATCAACTTGATCGTGATCGGAGAACTCGAGGACCTGGTCACCATCTTCACATCCGCCGGTTGGGATGAAACCTCTTCTCTGACGATGGGTTCAGGATTCGCGATGGCCAAGGCTTTTTTTACGGGAGATAACGACCGCTATTCTCCCATCAGTCCCCTTTACTATGAAGGGCACTCCCATGACATCGCCTTTCAAAAAAACCGCGGGAATATCAACCAACGGCTTCACTTCCGTCTCTGGTACACCCCCATGCGTTATGAGAAGAAACCGGTATGGGTGGGTGCCATCAGCCGGGATATCGGCGTAAAATTCACTCTCAAGACATGGTACATGACGACGCACAGGATCGATCAGAATGTGGATGACTCACGTGATTATCTCCTGGAGGATCTCATGGAGGCGCAAAAGGTCTCAAGATATGCATTCATCGAAAACAAGGCCCTTGGAGCGACCTCAAAACCGCGAAAAAACCTTACGAATGACCCTTACTTCACGGATGGCCGACGACTCGTGATCGAGATCTCCACAGAGGTCAGCCAGCTCAAGTCTTTCGGGTGGGGTACAAAAGCGGAAGCTGTTCTTTAAGTCCATTTTCCCGATTCTAATTCCCCCGGAAGACAAAAAAAAGGCCCGGCAGCTTTCGCTACCGGGCCTTTTCACCTAAGTTGTGCCTTAGATCTTCACAACGTTGGAGGCTTGTTCGCCTTTGGGGCCCTGGGTCACATCGAACTCAACCGAAGCGCCTTCTTCCAAAGACTTGTATCCCTCGCCCTGAATCGCGGTGTGATGAACGAACACATCAGCACCACCCTCGCGGGAGATGAATCCATAGCCCTTTGAATTGTTAAACCACTTCACTTTTCCTTGTACCATGATTGATTTTGCTCCTTTCACTTGAATTATAGTAACGCATGACAAGTTCAACCTTCACTACGGTGCAAAAATCAACCTGGTGCAGTTGGAACTAGCCCGCTTTGTTGTCCCCTTCCGGGGTTTGAAAACAGGGTAAAAACAAAAAAAACCGCAAGGCAAACATTCGACCTTGCGGTACAAATCATGTTCTACCTCTTGCTTACTACACCAGGAATATGCATCATCCCGCTCTTTTTGTCAAATTTTATTTGAGAGTTTTAAGCCATTCGTATTACAAAAAAAGAGGAGACGGCATAAGCCGTCCCCTCTTCTCACAATCCTTGAAAATTTCTACTGCGCAGCCACAGCATTCACGGAATCTGCCGCCACCGGTTCCGTAACCGCCTCCGCGCCACCTTCCGCCATATCGGTCGCAACAGTTTTCACTTCATCAACATTACTGGCCACAGGCGCAGTCTCTGCCACAATGGGCTCAGAAACCACCGCTTGAGCCGCGCCGCCAACAACCTCAGTTCCCGCGACAGGTTCCGTCACAACGGGTACGGCTTTGGTAACGACCCCCGCCTGCTCAGCGACGCTGGACTTCACATTATCAAGCACAGCACCGGCATCCGCCTTAACTCCTTCGGTCGCCACGGTCGTATCCGTCACCTGGTCCTGCGACGTTTTGACAGCCTGAGCCGCCTCATCCGCCGCGAGCTTTGCATTTACTTCAGCCTGGGCCCGGGCTTGGTCGGCGAGTTTCTGCGCATCATCCGTGACCTGCGCGATGTGATCCACCAGAGGCTGCTGCACAGCAACGCTTGCCTGCTCCTGGATAGGTTGTTCTGATCTTGAACAGCCTGACAGAACTCCCATGGTCAACGCCAACACCATACAAACGATCAGCACCTTCTTCATGGTCTTTCTCCTTTGTTTAATTACAAACCTAAGCGAGCGATTCTCCGGAACGAACAGCCTAAAAAGGCAGAGGCAAATCATCCAATGCTGTCATAGGCTAACCGATATTTTTTGATATTCAAAGACTTTTCCGGATTCTCCGGCGCGGGGAAAGCCCCCCTCGATCCATCACTCCAATCCGCTGAAAGAATTTAATCCCAGGCGAGATGAGACGGGTATATAATCCCCGTGTCCCCCTAGAAAACACTGAGAGCATCTTTAACATCGAAGGAACATGACCGTGACCACTCGCCGGGAGAAACTACGGAAGAGATTTGCCGCATTCCGTGCTAAATTCGCGGGCCATTTACTCAGAACTCACCCGCGGGTCATCTTGAAGATCCTTGCCGGCACCCTTCTCTTATTTCCCTGGCTTGTTGTCTCACTCCTCATGAGTTTCTCCCGGGTCGCGCACTGGCGCAAGATCTCGGTCTGCAAGGATTTTCTCAAACGACACGCACTCGCTTTCGACGGCGTGGATCGTGAATCTCTAACCGTTGAATCCGTCTCGGGCGGAGTCAGTAACTCCAATCAGATCTGGCACTGCCATAAATCCAATGGTGAAGAGATCCGTTTTTTCGTAAAGATCTTTCTCGCGGCCGGCAGCTTCTGGGCCAAACACCTCGCCTTTGTCAGCCCCTTCCCCGCCATTTACGGCGGAAAAACCCATGAGCGCTTCACGGTGGATATGGTCAGCCGCGTTCAACTCACCGAGCTTGGCGTCCCGGTCCCCCGCCTCATCGCCTACGACGCTGTCGAAAAAGTCATGGTCACGGAACATATCGTGGGCGAGACCGTGGATTCGATCTTGGAGCGGATCGGCGTGCGCCAAACGCTTGGACCCGGTGATGAAGCTGTGATACGGCAGTCCGCGATCGGCCTGGCCAGGATCCACCGGGCGGGCTATTCGCTTATCGACACGCAACCCGTCAACTGCATCTGGGTACCGGTAGAGCAGAAGGTCTATTTCACGGATCTGGAATTCTGCGGCCGCCAGGACAAACGCGTATGGGATATCGGATTCTTCCTGTGCTTTATCGCGGTCAGGCTCTCAGGAAGCGTGAGACAAGAAGTCCGCAGTCTCTTTCTCGAAAGCTACAAGAATGAACATAAGATCGACCTTGCCAGCGTCTCAGAAGCCGGCGCCCAATTGCAGGAATACATGCCTATTTTCCAGGCCATCCTCGACATCCGCAGCTTCACCCCGGAAGAACTTTTCGAAGGCCTTATCGCCCCCTGAGTCTCCGCCTTAGGATAACGCTCCTGCCCGGGAGTCCCCGGCCCCGAAAATAGTCCCTTTACCTTTTCCATCCGTTCGAGGATGGACCGCAAAGACTGGAGAAGGGGCTACTGGATTACTGTCTTTTGAAGCTCAGGCGCTTCCAGAAGACTCCCGTAATGAAAAACAGCGCAGAGGCCCGCCCCGGACGCTTCACAAGACTGGAATTCTTTTTTAAAAATCCCGGGTAATTTCAGCAATTTGTAGGCCCCGACCCCAAAGTACAATTTGTGAAGATCCGTGACTTTGCTTTGGGCGACCGCGTTCCACCGTCCATATTCCCCCGGGTCCGCGGAATAATTCATCACCGTCACAAAATCCACAACTCCCGTGTTGATCCAGGAAGGCCAGTCCTGAAAAGCTTCATAAAGCGCGCGAGAATAGGACATACATCCGGTCGATGACACCTGGATCGTGGGGCGGATTTTATGCGCGGTCTTGACCAAAAGCTTTAGGAGTTCTGTTACCTGCGCGCGCTTCCAGTCTTTCCAGATCTTGCTTTCCTCTTCGATGGTCTGAAGCCCTGTCGCTTTCTTGAAGCGAGTTATGTTGATCTCCGTGTAGCCATACCGGGGATGGCTGTCCGGATAGCGGATATAATCAAACTGGATGCCATCCAATCGCGGGTGGGCCCCAAGGATCTCCCCGACCATGGCGACAAGCTCCTTGCCTACCCGGGGGTCCCCGGGTTCCAAAAAATACTGATTGTCAATTTTGTAATCTGCGAGGGTCTTCTTGGTGTCAAGATTCCGGGTCAGAATACTGGGCCCGTATTTCTTGAGGAGTGGGGCATTCTCGTTCGTGCTCAGCGTCAGGACATTGAGCCAGGCATGCACCTCGATCCCCTCCCGGTGCGCCTCGCGAATGAGAAACTCCAGAGGATCCTCTCCCAAAGCCTTGACGGCCGCATCGTAGGCGACAACATCACCGATTTTGGAGGGGAACCAGGCCTGGTTGGCGCGATAAATCTGCACAAAAAGGATCCCCACTTGGGCCTTCTTTGCAAAAGCAACCAACGCCAGCATGTCTTGACGACTTGAAAGTGTCGGTGGACTCTGGATCAGAGAAACAAAAAGGCCGCGCCGCGGAACTTTCGTGCTCCATGCCGGGGACGTAAAAAGAAAAAGGCTCAGCGCGCATAGAAAGAGAACGAGTATATTTTTTTTCATGGAATAGGGCGAGACCACTCTAAGCGCCGCTGCGGATCACTTGAATGAAAGCATTCACCACATCGGAGCGGAATTGGGTACCACTTACACGATTCAATTCGACAATGGCGGCTTCCATCTTGACAGAGACTCGATAAGGGCGCGTCGAAGTCATGGCGTCATAGGCGTCCGCGATCCCCACGATCTGGGACGACAGATCGATCTCGTCCCCCTTGAGCCCATCGGGATATCCTTTCCCGTCGACGCGTTCATGATGGGAGCGGATCACCCGAAGCAGCTCTTCATCGAGCACCGACTTCAGGATTTTCTCGCCTGTCGCGGGATGATCCCGGAGGGCCTGCCATTCCGAGTCCTCCAATTTTTCTTTCTTGGTCAGAATACTTTCATGGATCATGAGCTTCCCGATATCGTGAAGTTCGGCGACGTAGCGGAGCAGTTCGGCCTTATCCAACTCCATCCCGAGCTTTAAGGCTGTCTTGTAACTGAGTTCCGCCACGCGCGCGGAATGGCCCTGGGTGTAGGGATCTTTGGCTTCAAGGGCACGCACAAGCGAATGAGTAACTTTAAAAAAATAATCCCGCAGGCGCTCGCGCGATTCTCTGAGCTTTCCCGCCATAATATTGAAGGAATGGGCAAGCTCCCCGATCTCATCGCGGGAAGTAAGCTTCACCCGATAGTCCAGATTTCCCGCGCTTAATTGACGCGTTCCCTCCACAAGGCGTCGCACGGGCCCTGAAACGCTTTCCGAGATCAAAATCCCAAGAACGCAACAAATCAGGATCCCTATAAGAAATACCACCAACATGCGCCGCTTAAGTTCGTCCTGCATCCGGCCTATGTCGTCGGCCATGATATCCACACCCAGGATCGCCACCGTCTTTCCCGACCGATCCAGAATGGGCGCATACCCCGATAACGTCATCCCCCAAGCATCATGTTCCACGGCCCGATCCGAAGTGGCGGACATGAATCCCTGTATCATTTCAGGAAAAGCGCGCGCGTCGTATAGATCGCCGGGCCGCGCCGGTTTTCTTTTCCTGTAAGCCCGGCGCCCGCGGTCGGAGGAAGATTCGACATCGACCAGAAAACGAAGGGCCCCCTCGGTTTCAGTCTTCGAAAGGATGTAGATGTATTGGAGGGGCTCGTTCATATCAAGAATCTTAATAAGATGCCGGGCGACTTCCCGATACGCGGGGCTTTGAACTCCTCCCCTCTCCATCGGGATCTCCCGAAGATTCTCGGGATTAACCGCTACAGCGGCCGTTCCGGCAATCACTTTGAGGAAATTGCGCAATTGCTCGAACTGGGTATTGAGTTCACCTTTGAGAGTGTAAAAATTATGCAATCCCATGACCAAGACCATCGCAAGGATCAAAACGAGCGTCACCTTGGTCTTAAAACTGTAAAAAAACGCGTGCCGCATCATCAACACCTCACGTGGAAGAAATCCCTACTGCTTGGACTCCTGCTGCCAACCGCCACCAAGCGCGCGATAGAGTTGGACATAATAGAGCAGCTGGGAACCTTGGGTGCGAGCAAGTGCCGTCTGCGCGCTGTAATACTGCTGGTCGGCATCCAAGACTTCGATGTAACTGGAAAGTCCGCTTTCATATCGAATCAGTGAGAGTTTGGCGGACTCTTTCAGCGCTGTAACTTGCTTTTCCTGTTCTTCGCGAACTTTCTTTACCTTCTCAATACCCACCAATGAATCCGCCACCTCATGAAACGCGGACACCACCGTCTGTTTATAGACTGCGACGGACTGCTGCCATTTCGCCTTGGCGCCCTTGTAATTGTAAACATTCTTCCCGCCTTCAAAAAGCGGCATCTTGACATCCCCGCCGATCGTCCAAGTATAACCTTCCGAATTAAAAACCTGAGAAGGATGTTCGCCCGCACCGCCCACAAAATTGTTCATATTTAAAAGCGGCATGAACTCCCCCACCTTGACGCCCACAGTGGCATTGGCGGCTCGCACGAGTTGTTCCGCTTCCATAATGTCAGGCCGCCGCTTCAATATTTCGGAAGGAAGACCCGAGCCAGGCATCTCCGGCACAAAAGATTGCTTGGATAAAGGAGCCGTCCTCTGAATGGGACCCGGATTGCGCCCAAGCAAGGCTGAAAGTTTGTTTTCCAGGATCGAGATCTGGCGCTCGATCTCGGGAATATTCGCGGCAGTTTGCTGATAATCGGCCTCGGCCCGGGCCACTTCAAGCCCGGAAGCAGTGCCTCCTTGAAAACGCTTCTTGAAAAGATCCAGATTGTCGCTCCTCGTCTTCAGGGTCTTCTGGGCGATATCCAATTCAAGATCCAACTCGAGGATCGTGAAGTAGGTTTGAGCCGCATCGGCCACAAGGGTCACCATCACGCCGCGACGCGCATCTTCCGTGGCTAAAAATTCCGCTTGGGACGCGTGAATGGACTGACGGATTTTCCCCCAAAGATCCACTTCCCAACCTGTGCTGAACCCTCCGTTAAAATTCGAAGTCACATGATCCAAAGTCGGATTAAGAGCTTCCGAATTCCGGTCCCTCGAAGCACCGGTTGTCAGATCCGTATGAGGCATGATCTGAGACCGTGTCACACCGACTTGAGCGCGCGCCTCATCCACGCGTGCCGCCGCAGCTCGCAAATCGTAATTGTTGGCCAGAGTTTCACGGATCAATTCCTGCAAATTGGCGTCATTAAAAACTTTCCACCAAGGCAGATTGACCATCGATTCCCCCTGCTCCAGGGTTTTGTAACTGCGGTAGCTCTGAGGCAGCTCCATGGCCGGCTCATGATAGCGCGGTCCGATCGCGCAACCGGAAGCGAATAGAACGATGGCAAGAAAGAGGATCACACGTTTCATTGGATATTCTCCTATTAAAGTGACCGGAACTTACTTCGTCACAGCGATTGATTTTCTAAAAAGCACAAGACTGTACAAAAAGAATCCGAGCCCCGTCGCCCCCACCATCAGGAACTGGGACCAGACCGCGCGAATCCCGCCGCCACGGTAAATGATGATCTGTGAAAAACTGACAAAATGTCTCGAGGGCAAAAAGAAAGTCAAGCGCTGCAGCCATTGAGGCTGGCTTTCAACGGGCGTCGACCCTCCCGAGAGCAACATCAGCATGAGGATCACCAGAATGATCAAAAGCGCGAATTGCGCCATCGACCGCGAGGTCGTCCCCAGAAAGATCCCGAGCGCCGTCGCGAAGAAAAGATAAAGGATCACGCCCAAAAACCACAGCAGATGCGAACCCGCGAAAGGCACCCTCAAGGCCATCTCGACTACGCCAAAAAGTGAGGCGGCGGTCGCGATCAGAATCACCAGACCGTTGGCCCAAACCTTCGCCACCGCGATCTCAAATGCGGTCAGAGGCATCACAAGTAAGTGCTCCAGCGTTCCGTGCTCGCGCTCCCGGATTACCGCGGCGCCGGTCAGCACGATCGTCAGAAGAGAGATCTGATTAATGATGGCCACCACGCTCAGGAACCAGGAGGATACACCGTTGGGATTGAAGAGCTTGCGAACGATCAGATTGACGGGCAAGGCAACCTTCTCGTCCGTGCGCTTGAGAAAGTTAGAGATGCGCTTATTGATGATATTCTTAATGTAATTCGAACCGATACTGGCCTGTTGCATCGCCGTGGCGTCGATATTGATCTGGATCTCCGGATTACGGCCGGCGCGAAGATCGGACTCAAACTGAGGCGGAATGACGACCACAAACATGAACTGCCCTTGATCCATGGTATTTTCGATCTCGTCGGCATTGATCTTCTTGGGGATCTGGAACCGCGGCGGATAGAACGCATTAAAGATCTCCTTCGACAGGGCCGAACCGTTCTCGTCCACGAAGGCGATCGAAGCGTTGTTGACTTCATTCGACGTCCCTGTCGCCTGGACATAAACCGCCATCGTGAACGCATAGATGACGAACAGAAGCATGACCTTATCGCTCACCAGACTGCGTATCTCCTTCAAGCCCAGCCAAAAAATGTTCTGCAGTGACGCCATGTTATTTCTCCTGCTTTCTGAGTCCCAGCATACTGCACCCCCATAAGATCGGAATACAACAGGCCAGATAAATAAGGTCCGGCATCATGAGCCAGATACTGATCCCCTTGGTATAGGCGCCCACGCTCGAGTGCATGTAATAAGTGGTCGGCCAGAACGTACCGAAGAGCCGGGCCCGTCCTATCAGCGTCGAGACCGGCTGCAATAGGCCGGAGAACTGGACAGTCGGCGTGATGGTAAGGATCGCAGTGACAAAAACCGCCGCGACTTGACTGCTTGTAAACGTCGAGATGACCATCCCGATCCCGGTGGTCGTCGTGACGTAAAGCAACGTACACAACGTCAGGAAGAGAAAACTGCCTTTGACCGGCACGCCGAAAATAAACCGCGCCATTGCTGCCAAAATAAAAAAGTTGATCAGTGCGATCGCGATATAGGGCAATTGTTTTCCAAGGAGATACTCCAGCTTTCCCGTCGGCGTGACATAGAAGTTGATCATGGAGCCAAGCTCCTTTTCCCGTACAATGCTGACCGCCATAAGGATCGCCGGGATCAGAACGAGCAACAGGGCCGGAACGCTCGGCACGATCGCGAACACGCTTTCAAAAGTCGGATTGTACATGAACCGTTCCTGAAAGGTCGCGGTGTTCTTCGGCGGGCCGGTTTGCAGTCCCATCGCCGGATTCTGAAGCATCTTATCGTTGACCCCCTGAACATACTGGGCCACGGTCTCGCCGCGAAAGGTCATCGCACCATCCACCTGTGCCAAAACATCGGGGGCATTCCCTCTCCGGAAGTTCCTGCCAAAGCTAGGAGGGATCTCGAGAAGTACTGAAATATCGTCCGCCTGGAGACGGAGCAGGCCCTCGTCAGCCGAACGGACCGGCGGTGTATGTTTAAAATAACGCGGCGATCCGGCGAACTGCTCGAGATAAGCGCGGCTTTCCGGCGACTGATCGAGATCGTAGGCCGCATAGCGGACGTGTTCGACATCCGTGGTGATCCCAAAGCCGAAAACAAGCATGAGGAGCGCCGATCCAAAAAAAGAAAAAACAAGTCGCACCGGATCACGCAGGATCTGCATGGTTTCATTGCGGACGTAGGCGAACATACGCACAAGCCGCAACCGGAGCGCAGACGGCTTTGAGGCCGTTTTTGAAAGCGCCGGCTGACCGGCCGCCGAGGCAGGACTGGCGGCTTTTTCCTTGTTTTTGATGCCGGCTGCGTCTTCAGCGGCGGCATCTTCCATGTACCCGATGAACGCATCTTCCAGATTCGTGGCGCCGCGCGTTTCGATCAACTTCTGCGGCGCATCACACGCAAGCACCCTCCCCGCGTTCATCAGTGAGATCCGGTCACAGCGCATTCCCTCGTTCATGAAATGCGTCGTGATGAAGATTGTCACACCCTGCTTCCTGGAAAGATCGATCAAGAGTTCCCAGAAGCTGTCCCGGGCGACCGGATCGACGCCGGAAGTGGGTTCATCCAGGATCAGTATTTTGGGTTCATGCAAGACGGCGACCGCCAGCGAAAGCCGCTGCCGCAGACCCATCGGCAAAGATTCGGCCAGAGAATCAAGATGTGCCCCGAGCCCAAACTTTTCAACAAGCTCCTTGATGCGTTCTTCTGACTTCTTCGAAGGAATGTGATAAAGGAGCGCGTCCAGAACCAGGTTCTGACGGACGGTGAGTTCGCCGTAGAGAGAGAACGACTGCGTCATATAACCCAGCTTCTTGCGTACCTCGATACTGCCGGCCTCCACCGAACTGCCGAAGAGCGTCGCCGTTCCCTCGGTGGGAGGCAAGAGCCCCGTCAGCATCTTCATGGTGGTCGACTTGCCGCAACCGTTGGAGCCGAGGAATCCGAAGATCTCCCCGCAACCGATCGAAAGGCTGACGTGATCCACGGCGGTAAAACTGCCGAACCGGCGCGTCAGCCCCTTGGCATCGATGACAACTTCCGCTCCTTCCGTCACAAGCGGCGGTATCGTTAACTCGTTATGCCCTTTGCGTTTTTCTTCCGGGAGCAACCCGATAAAACATTTCTCCAGATCTTCCGTGCCTGTCCGCTTCATCAATTCCTTCGGCGTTCCGGTCGCCAGCACGCGTCCGGCATCCATCGCCACGATCCAGTCCCACTTTTGAGCCTCATCCATGTAAGCCGTGGAGATAAGGACGCTCATACCGGGACGGCCCGCGCGTATATCATCAATAAGCGTCCAGAATTGGCGGCGGGAAAGAGGATCGACCCCGGTAGTGGGTTCATCAAGAATGAGCAGATCAGGGTCATGGACCAACGCGCCGCAAAGCCCGACCTTTTGCTTCATGCCGCCTGAAAGCTTGCCTGCGGGGCGACTGGCGAAAGGGCCAAGTCCCGTGGCCTCGAGCAGTTGCTTCACACGGATCGGACGTTCCTCGGCGGATAATCCGAAAAGCTGCGCCATAAAATCGACGTTGTCATAGACACTGAGTTCCAGATAGAGATTTTTTCCCAACCCTTGAGGCATATACGCGATCCGGGGGCACACAACATTCCGGTGGCGGATATCGGCCATATCCCCATCGAGAACCGAGACGGTTCCCTGTTGCATCTTTTTGGATCCGGCGATCAGGGCCATGAGTGTCGACTTACCGACGCCGTCAGGGCCAATAATGCCCACCATGATACCGCTGGGAATATCCAGGGAAATACCGTCCAGCGCGACAGCCTTGCCATAACGGTGAGTGACGTCTTTAACGGAAACTACAGATTTTCCGGCGGGCACGGTCGAATGCGGCTGAGAAGCGGGAGACACCATAGGTCAGATTTCCCAATTGACGTCGTTCATAAGATCAATCGCGAGAGCCGTCCGCACGCTTAAGCCTTTTCGTTCTCTGTGATGTTTCGACAGGATCGTTAGGATTCTTATTTAACCGCTGTTGCGGATTTTGGAACGGCCGGCTGAGCGTCTGGGACCCAGAGATTCTGCAACCAACTCGGCCAAACCGCGGAATCCGTCAGCTTCACATAACCCACACCACGGATCCCCGTCTTGACACGATCAATGCGGGAAGCGATCAACTCCTTAGGGACTTGGATCTTGACCCGGAACATCAGCTTGTCGCGCTCACTGAGCGTCTCGACCTGTTTGGGAGTGAATTGTGCTTCCGGGGACACAAAACTGACAAACCCTTGAGCGGCGCGTCCCGGAGCAAAGTCCACCGTGAGCCTCGCCTCAGCGCCCACCTTAAGGCCGGCCGCTTGTTGCGAGGGCAGATAGATCTCCATATAGACATCTTCCAGATTGACCAGCGTCAGCGCCTTTCCACCGGCCGCAAGCATTTCGCCGGGCTCAGCCAGGCGATAAAGAACTCTTCCCATGACCGGGGACTTGAGCGTTGCATCATCGATATGCGTCTGGATCGTCGTTACGTTCGCCTTCGCAACCTCCACTTCCTGCTTGGCCGTGTTCATCTTCGCTTCCTCTTCCGAGAGGGCAGCCGTATTGGTCGCTAAGGATGTCGTGCGGGCGTCAAATTCACGCTGGGACAGGGCATTTTGTTCGACAAGTTTCTTCGTGCGGTCATACTCGAGCTTCGCGTTGTCGAGCATGCTCTTCTGTTTGATAGCGGAAAAATTCGCGCTCGCCATACGTTCCTGTGCCGCTGCGACCCTCAACTTCGCCTCAGCCAACTGGGAATCGAAGGTCGAGGTATCCAGAACAACCAGTACCTGGCCCGGTTTGACGAGGTCCCCTTCGTCAACGAGGATCTCCTTGACCCTGAGAGCATCCTTGGCAACCGCATCCACCAATTTGGCCTCAATCCTGCCATTCCCCGAGGCGAATCCTTTCGGAAGTTCCGATTGTTTCGCTTTCAAGTATTGAAAACCAAAAAACGCAATTGCCACAACAGCAACCGCTAGAATGATCCTCTTCAGAGATTTTTTTGAAATGGCTGGGGACATGGGAGGCTCCTTAAGGGTTGACGATCAGAAGAAACAATCAGCATTTAGCGGCTCGTTGCAAGTGAGTCCTAACTGTCTTTGTATACAGATCGAGTTACAAGGAGAAACTTAACGACATACTAATCACAAGTGCTTTTGCACACAAGCTGAAAAGTCATGAGACCGCGAAAAATACACGGAAAGGAAAGAGGGCCAGTGTGTCAGGCGAGGGTCGCACTGATCAGGCGGCTTTTTTTGTTGCGAGGGCTTCTATTTTACGGAGAAGATCACTGCTTTCCTTATAAGAAAGGATCTTCTCCCCGTCAAAAGACTTCATTGCTTCAAGGGACAGCGACTCTTTACAATAAACAAAAAAAGGAGTCTCCGCAACGGCGGGGCTTAGGCGAACCTCCAGAGCGATTTTGCGGGGATCAAAGATGTGCTCGTCTTCCCAGAACTGGCAAAAAACCATTTGGGGCTTTGATTTCTTGATCAACTGTGCCGCGTCCGCCTCGTGAAGGGCGGTGAGTACCTGAAAGTCGAACTTCCCCAGAAGATCCCGGATCTTGTTGACCAGAAGATCCTCAACCCCGGCAAGTACCACACATTTGGCCGAGTCTCCCCCCGGCTGCGCGCAGCCGATCAGGGCCTCGATCCGGCTGATAAGGAGCTTGCTTTCAAGAGGTTTTGGCAGAAATTCGATGTTACTGATGCCATCAAAAAAATCCCGCATACCGCCGCGCGAAGAAATAATGATGGCCGGAATGTCCTTCGTCAGAGGATCCTTGCGGAGGATTTGCATTGCTTCGTAGCCACTCATGATCGGCATCAGGACGTCCATGACGATCAAGTGGGGCTTCTCTTGCCGGGTGATCCCAAGGGCTTCTTCCCCATTAAAGGCAGAACAAACCTCAAAACCCGCGGCAGTGAGCCTTGGGGCGAGCAGTTGCACCATGAGGGGATCATCGTCAACGACCAGTATCTTCTTCAAAACGGCCCGTCCTTTACGAAGGGTTTAAAAAATGTCTTTTTACTTTTTTTCGCGCAAGCTCTTAAGGAAAAGGTAAAGAATGTCGGTAACGGTCGTGATCCCGACCACGCGCTTGCTGTCATCCACGATCGGCATGCAGCCCAATTTATTTTGGGCCATGACCTCCACGGCTTTCTCGAGGGAGTCATCCGGCCCAAGCGAATAGACCTTCTGAATGACATGCTGTTTCAGAATATACTTGGTCAACTCCACGGGATCATATAAATACGCGCCATCAGGCGCCTTCTTCGGGGACGCAATACGATTCAGGTCCCGCTGGGAAATGATCCCCAGGATCTGTCCCTGAGCATTCACGATCGGGAGATGCCGGATATCCCTTTTTTGAAAGATCTCCGCGACCTTGCAAAAGGGCTCATCGATATTTAAAGTGACGGGATCTTTGGTCATGATGTCTCTTAAGAGGATATTTTTCATGATGTCCTTTCCTTGGCCCGATCTGGACTGTATCCAGAAGAGGGATTGATTTTTTCACTATAATTATAGCACTTCAATCTTAATCGTCCGTGATAATTTCAAGAATGATATTTCTTACGGGACACGAAGGATTATCGTCCGCTTGCCGCAAGAGTTAAGAAGTTTCTATGCGGCGTTCGAGAAACCCTTAACTTTTTCGATAAACGCTCCCAACCCCGCCGGGCGCTCGATCCAATCTCAGGAAAGAGAATCGATCTGTTTCTCGAGGGCCAACAGGGTTTCTTCAAGATATTTCGAACGGGCCTGAGCCTTCGCGAGCATTTCTTTTCCCCGTTTCAACTCTTCTTCGAGGCGAACCTTTTCATCAAAGCTGCTCCGAAGCTGAGCCGCTTCGTTCTCGAGCTCCACGCATCGTTTCCGAAGCTCCTCCAATTGCGAGACTGTCTGGTTCGCGCTTTCTTCAAGCTCCTTGATCCTCGCCTCAGCGAGGGCTGCCGCTTCGCTCATTTTGGCGACTTTCTGAGAAAAAAGTTCCTTTTCTTGCTCCAACGCAGCGATGCGCTCGGCGCGATCTCTGATTTCCATCCCGAGATGCTGATTCTCCCCTTCAAGAACGAGGATCTGATCCCTCAAGGCCACGACCGGCGCGACAGCCTCTTTCAGATGGGACTGAAGTCCCGCAATTTCGGCATCCTTCCCGGTAAGCGCTGCGGCAATAGTTTGTTTTTCATTTTCCGACCGCTCTTTTTCCGACCGCGCCATTTCAAATCGTCCGTTCGCTTCTTGAAGACTTGCTTCCAGGGCGAGGCTTTGAGCCTTCACCGACTCAACGGATGCGAGCGCCTCTTGCAACCGGGACTGAAGTCCCGCAATTTCGGCATCTCTCCCAGCTAGTTCCTCAGCAAAGTTTTTTCTTTCGAGATCCCAACGCTCTTTCTCATTTTCAGACCGTTGCTCTTCTCTCGCGGCCAGACCGCGGAGTCGCTCCTGCTCGAGGAAATCAGCTTCTCTCTCGGAGCGGGCCTTCTCCAACCGCGCAATCTCGTTTTGATATTCCGCGCATTTTTGCTCGAGGGCCGACACCTGGGCGCGCGGCGCCTCGATCAAGATCTCGAGACCGCCTATTTTTCGCGCAAGACGCGCTTCCTCTTCGTGAGCATGCTTGAGTTCTTCGGCAAGGCGATGGTTCTCGGCCTCGAGGGATTTCCTTTTGCCTTCCTCGTCGGCCTGAGCTTGTCTTCTTTTTTCCTCCGCGTCCGCGAACCGCTTGGCGTAAGCAAATTCTTTTTCGGAAAATTCCGCGTGGGCCTTTTTCTCAGCGGCAAGCTCCGCCTCGAGCCCCTGGCACTTCTTTTCCAATTCCTCGTACGGACTTACGATTTTCGAATGCCCGGAACGCTCCTGGGGTAAATCCGGGGGCAATTCGGGCGGAGCTTGATCCTCCGGAAGGAATGGCTCGGGGAGGCCCGAGGCTTGCACGCTCGGAGCAGACGGTGCCTCATGAGGAATGGCAGGGTGCTGCACACCCTCTTTTTTCTCCAAAAGATCGATGAGATTCATCAGTTCCATCAGATCCACGGAGACGGGAACATCCCCCGATCCTTTTTTGGAAGGATCGGCTTGTTTGGAATAATGATCAAGAAGGGCGTCCGCCATCGGCTTCGAAATGCGTCCGTTTTGAACCCATTCACGGATCTGGTCGTCGTAGGAGGCGGTCATGATGTTGGTATATTACCTTGCTATGCCATTCTTTCAAACAAAAATGGCTTAGAGACAATGCGGGGCAAGTTAAAACATCCGCGAAGAGCGTCCCCTCTTTTCCCCGTGTGGGAGAGGATTAAGGTGAGGGGGGAAATGCCCGTTGACCATTGTTGGTCATGGCGTTTTGTGCCTAGCCTCTGTGCGGGGAGCGTCGTCATCATGACTCCGTACGCCTTACGCCGTACGAAATTAAGGCGCCGTCCTCCCAACCCGGCCCCCGAAGTTGCCGACACGGGTGGCGTCCTCGAGGGCCGCGGTCTCGCGGTCCGAGACTCCCGCGCTGTCGGCACCGCTGTAACCATCCCCGCCGCGAAACCCGGAGCCTGCGGCACCGGTCACTTCGCCGGAACTATAGCCCGGCCAGTCCGCGACATCGGCGTTGCCGTTCGTACTCAGCGCCCCGTCCCCATGCGTGCCCGTGAATGCCCGCCCCGTGGCATTCCCCACCGTCACGGTTCTCTCGCTTTCATTGCCGGTCAGGTCCAGATTGCCGTAATAACCCGCGCCGGATTTCTCGCGTGTATCAGACGACCCTGTTGCAAAGATACCCACGCGTAAGGGACCAGAATCCCCGTCGCCATTGGTGAAGCCTGCATAGTTGTAATTGCAGTTAGCGCCCCCAGTGGCGCAGTACTCGGTGCCGTCTTCCGTGCCGCTGATCGTATCGCATGCCGTGATATTCGTCGTGCCCCAGGCATATTCCCCCGCCACGGGAGCCTCGGGACCGCGCGCGGCCTTCTCGAATTCTAGCTCCGTGATCGGCCTTAAGCCCGCCCAGTCCGCGTACGCCATCAGATCCGGCCAGGAGATATCACTCGCCGCGCGGGAATCACGGGAGCCGGTATTAAAGATCACGCGGGCCGGCGAAGTGCCGTTCCCCGTCGTCGGGCACTGTATCGTGTTGCGGTTAGGGGAGCCATCGCTATCGACCATCACGAAGTTATTCGCTACGGCGTCTCCGGAAATATCGGACGCTACGCGCGTTTGCTGCTGGGTGCGGGTGAGTGTGTTCAGAAAGCGGACGTACTGGCCCTGGGACATTTCATATTTCATGAGATAAAACGCGCCGTAGCCTTTCGGGAATGCCGCGGGGATCGTAAAAATTTCGTCGGTGTTGGCTTCTCCTGAATTGCCCCCGCTTTGGTACTGCCAGTTGCCCGAGGAATTCGTGGTCGTGATCTCACTCTCGCTTGTGATGCCCCAGAGACTGTTGCCTGCCAAACCTAAAGAATTAGCAGAAGCACCGTCTCCCGCGGTAAAAGAACCTTCGGGGATATACACCATCTCGATCGCGAAAAGGCGGAACTTCATGCCCGATTGCGTCGCCTGCGTGTCGCTCACCCCGTCCGCGCCGTAATCCCACACGAGTTGCGTGCCGGTCTTGGAAACCGTCCCGGTGTCCCCAAAATTCTGAAGCTGAACAAAGGCGCCTTTCTTGTCGCTCGGAACAAAAATATCAATGGAAGGACTACCGGAGCCATGGGTAAAAAGCCCACCGATCGTCATGTGATGCCAGGTGCCGGTACCGCCGTCGGCGCAATCCGAGAGGCAATATTTTCCGAACACCCACACCGCGTCGTTACTCGTCGCATTGTACCAGGCGTTGTCCCAGGAAATATCGAACTGAACCGCGATGGTGTTCAGGAGGGCGTTCTTGTTGAGAAGTTTGGCGTTGGCGAAAGCAACGTTATTGGCGGAAGCCACGGGGGAGAGAAAGAAACAAAGCGCGACGGCAAGAATCGAAGGTTTAAGAGACCCAAGGAAATACCCGTCATTCTGACCTATTGTTTTCTTGCAAAAGCAAGAGAGAGGGAAAAATCTCTCTTGAGATCCTTCGCCCTCTGCGGGGCTCAGGATGACGGCGGTTTCGCTTTTTCCCGCGCCACGAACGAGACTCATGAGTTTTTTACGAGAGAGAGAGAGAGAGAGAGAGAGAGAGACGCGTGCTGATCATAAACAGAATCTCCTAAGGATCGTGTACTAAGAATGATAAGTTCACCTGCCGGCGCCGAAAATCCAGACTATGCCGACATACTAACGAAGGATAGACACCTCTACAAGGGAGATTCCCGGAGTGTGATCTCGGGGCGGTTCTCCTGAAAATTCCGGAGAAGCCATTCGCTTAAGAAAAGCACCACCCGCCGCCCCTGCTCATCCCGGGCCAGTGCAACTCCGTACGAAAGAGAATCCGCCAAAGCGGCGTCGCTCAGATCGCTTTCCGCCCACCGAAGTATTTTCCAAGGAAGCATCTCCAGCGTCGATTCGGCGCCATATTCCTCCTTCAAGCGATACTGCAATACCTCATACTGAAGAGGACCCACGGCCCCGAGAAGCGCGGCATTCGGATTGAACGGCTTGATCCAGCTGAACACCTGGACGATGTCTTCGGCCAGCAAATGCTCCACTCCTTTGCGGAAGGGCTTGTACTTTCCCGGAGAGGGATTACTGATCTGAGCAAAGCATTCGGGCGCAAAACGCGGAATGCTGTTAAAGGTGATCGTGGGATCTTCGCTCACCGTATCCCCGACGCGAAAATCGGATTTCACCGCGAAGCCGACGATATCGCCTGGATAAGCTTCATTCACGGTCTCGCGGCTTTGGCCAAGAAGCGTATGCGATCCCGCGATCCGGATGCTTTTGCCCGTGCGTGTGTGATAAACATCCATGTCCCGGAGAAACTTCCCCGAACAAATACGCAGAAACGCGATCCTGTCGCGGTGGAGAGGGTTCATATTGGTCTGGATCTTGAAAATAAAACCGGAAAAAGCCTTCTGCGTCACGGGGATGACACGATCCCCGGCTTTTCTTTCTGCCGGTCCGGCGGAATATTTGATAAAACCATCAAGCAGGAGTTGGACGCCGAAATTATTGGCGGCACTTCCAAAAAATACCGGTGTAGTCTTGCCTTGCAGCACGGACTCCGGGGAAAAACCGACATGGGCCGTGTCGAGAAGTTCCAATTCCTCGGCCGCATGGGCATACGATTGCTCGTCGATGATCGCCTTGACCGAGGGATCATTAAAACCGTGGATCGACACCGGCGCTTTGTAGGCACCACCCGGGACTTTCTCAAAAAGATGCACCTCCTTATGGAGACGATCGTAAACCCCTTTAAACTCCCTGCCGCTTCCGAGAGGCCAATTCACCGGATAAGCGTGGATCCCCAGGACGGTTTCCAACTCATCGATCAGCGCCAAAGGCGACAGGCCGGGACGGTCAAGCTTGTTCATGAAAGTAAAGATCGGAATCCCCCGGTGCCGGCAGATCTCAAAAAGCTTGCGGGTCTGGCTCTCGATGCCTTTACCGGAATCGATCACCATCACGACGGCGTCGACCGCCATGAGTACCCGGTAGGTGTCTTCGGAGAAATCTTTGTGTCCCGGTGTGTCAAGAAGGTTCACGCGCCAGGGACCGTAATCGAACTGAAGCAGGGTGGAGCTGATGGAGATACCGCGCTTTTTCTCCATCTCCATCCAGTCAGAGGCCGTCTCCCGCTGCTGCTTGCGGGCGGTCACCGAACCCGCGAGCTGCACCGCTCCTCCATAGAGAAGGAATTTCTCGGTCAACGTCGTCTTTCCGGCATCCGGATGCGAAATAATGGCAAACGTCCGCCGTCGGGTGATCTCGTCTTGCATATTTCCTGGCTGCATTGCTTATCTTCTTTCGATTATTTTTTGTTATCGCTGCTCTGCAAAAGAGAGACGACCGTATCCAACTGCGCGGATATCTTCTTAAGCGCGTCGAGCTGCTCCCGCGCCATCCGCTCCTGTTTTTCCTGCATCTGCTTGGCTTCCCCCGCAAGTTTCGCCATATCACCCAGCTTGCTCATATCGAACATAGAACCTCCCGTAAATAGATTTAAATACGATTCGGCTTATACTGGAAAAGAGAGACAGTGTAAGTGATTCCAAAGGAACTGAGGAAGAAACTTTATCCGCCACCGCTCTGTTTTTTCAGGGCCACCTGGAGCTGTTCCGGGGTGATCGCCCCTTCCGCGGTGAGGATCTCCCCAAGCTTCTTACGCTCGGGGGAATCCTTGGGAAGGGTGAAAAAGAACGTGGTGCCTTTTCCAAACTCGCTTTCGACCCCGATCTTCCCGCCATGGCGTTCCACGATCTCTTTACTGATCGAAAGCCCCAACCCAGTCCCTTTTTCAACACCGAGGGCCGGCTTGCCAAACTGCTCAAATTTACTGAAGACCTTGCCTAATTCCTCAGGCGCGATCCCGCAGCCCGTATCCTTCACGGCGCACCGGACTTCCGCCGGAGACTCCGAGACAGAGATCTCCACAAAACCTTCCTGGCAAAATTTCAGAGAATTGCTCAAGAGGTTCGTGAACACCCGCGTGATCTTGTCTTTATCCGCGCAAACCTGCACGACCTCCGCAGACAAAGCGGTCTTAAGTTGCAACCCCTTTTTCCGCGCCACCTCTTCAAAGAGACCCGCGACTTCCCGGACAACATCGTTGATATTAAAAAGGGTTTTCACTTCCTTGGCTTTTCCCGCTTCCAGTTTCGCGATCGCCAACAGATCGTCCGTGATCCTGAAGAGGCGCGCCACCGAGTTCATGACCATCTCGAGAATATTCTTTTGATCCTCAGGCCCCTTCGCTGCGACACTGTTATAAACGATCCGAACCAACTCCTGGATCGCGAACAAAGGATTCCTGAGCTCATGGCTGACCACGTTCACAAAATGATCACGCATGCCCATCAGTTTTTTTCGCTCGTTCGCGTAAGCCAGGGCACGCAAAAGCCCCCGTTCATCCACCTGCCCCTTGATCAGATAATCCTGGGCGCCTTTCGAAACGGCCTCGATCGCCACCCCTTCGTCCAGGACATTCCCGGTCCACAAAATGATCGGAAGCCCGGGAGCGTTCTTGGCGAAGGCCTGATAGATCTCAAGACCAAAGGCATCCGGCACCTTGAGGTCGCTTAAAATAATGTCGAAGGTTTCTTTTTTAAGGAGCTCCAGGGCCTGGGCGAGGGTTTCGCCGCGGGAGACCACATACTTCAGTGTCTTGGAATGGCGTAGAGAGCGCGTCACCCACTGAGCGTCCACTTCATCATCCTCGAGAAGCAGGAGACGCAGCGGAGCGTCTTCTTTCTTTTCCGCATCCTCACTCATCTCGATGCCACCCTTTCAGGATCTCTTGTTTATCGCAGGTCGAACTCGTTTAGGAGGGAAGCTCGCTCGTCCGCCAATAGGCCGCGATAGTTTCCATGACGGAAAGATACTTGCCCGCGTCCACGGGCTTGATCATATACCCCGCGACCCCCAGCTTGAAAGCCTTCGCGCGGTCCGACTCCTCCCGGAACGTGCTCAGGATCACCACGGGGATCTTCAGCAGATCGGGATCGTGTTTAAGCTTGTCCAGAAATTCCAGCCCGTTCATGACCGGCATATCGATGTCGGAAAGGATCACCGCCGGAAGCGCGTTCAGATTGGCACGAAGCCACTCCAGCCCCTTGGCCCCGTTCTCGCAAACGATCAGAGGGTTCTTGATGTTCAGTTCCTTCAAGGCGCGCTTGATCGCCGTCACATCGATCTCATCGTCTTCCAGTAAAAGAATAGACCTTCCGTCCTTCATCGCACGCTCCTATGCATCCCGCAGTTATTTAGGCCAGGTAAAGAAAAAACGGCTTCCCTCGCCGAGCTTGGATTCTATCCAAACGCGTCCGCCCCGCAACTCAATAA
Source organism: Candidatus Omnitrophota bacterium (assembly GCA_903884815.1). Classification (GTDB taxonomy): domain Bacteria; phylum Omnitrophota; class Omnitrophia; order Omnitrophales; family Aquincolibacteriaceae; genus Aquincolibacterium; species Aquincolibacterium aerophilum. The sequence continues at coordinate 67,188 of CAISGE010000070.1, forward strand.
TTCTCTTCACAAGCGCCAGGCCCACACCGGTGTTTTCAGTCCCCACTTCCGCGCCCAGCGTCTGGAATAATTTGAAGATCTTTTCGAAATTCTTGGGATCGATCCCCGTCCCGTTATCCTCGACACAGAATTGCCACGCGTCCTTCTGCTCTTCGCAGCGGACCTTGATCTCACCTTGCGGTTTGTCCGAAAACTTCATGGCATTCGAGATCAGATTTTGGAAGACCTGATGCATCCTGACCCGAGGACACTTCACGGTCGGCAGCGTTCCGTCGATCGCGATATGGATGCGCGGAGGCGGGTTCAAGTTCTCAATGATCTCCTTGACCAGAAGATTCATGTCGGCCAGTTCCTCGTCGCCTTCCACATTCCCGACCCGGGAATATTGCAGGATCCCGCTGATCAGGGCATCCATCCGGAGAGCACGACTCCTCAAGAGATCGAGTTGATGTTTGCCTTCGTCATCGAACTTGTCGGCGTAATCTTCCTTGAGCCAGGTCGATACGGAAGTGATCCCGCGAAGAGGCGCCTTGAGATCGTGAGAAACAACATACGCGAAATCCTCGAGTTCCTTGTTCGAACGCTGCAGTTGCAGGGCCATCGCATTCAACTGATCCCGTGACGCCGTCGTTTTCGCCAAGTGAGCCGTCATCCGGTCGAAGGAGCGCGAAAGATCGCCGATCTCATCACGCGAACTCATGGCCACGGTGTAGTCCCAATTCCCGTTTCCGATAATTTCGGTCCCCTTCTGTAGTATCTGGATGGGGTTGGAGATCGAACGTGAGATCAGGATCGACGCGAAAATGGTCAAGCCCATGGTGATCACCAAAATAGTAATGAGATTTTTCCGCAATAGATTGATCGGGGCAAACACTTCCTCGGCGTCAACCTTCACGATGATCCCCCATCCAAAGAACGGGACGTAGCGCCAAACCTCCAGGACTTCTTTCCCCCGGTAATCGATAGAGATCCCCTGACCTTTCTTACCCTGAACGGCCTGAACCAAGGGGGCCTCCGGATCCGCATCAATATTTACCTTGCGCTTAAAGACCGCGGAGGGATCATGCCGGGTCGGGGCCACAAAGACCACCTGATTCCCGACCTTGGTGCCGATCACGGTCTCGCCTGTTTCCCCCAACCCGCGGTAGTCGCTTGCCAACGCGTAGATCTCCTTCGTATTCAACCGGACCATGGCGATCCCGATCATTTTCCCGGATTTCAGGAACGGGGTCGCCATAAAGACCTCGGGCTCGTTCATCCCGCGGAGAAATTCAAACTCCGAAACCTCGGTCGCAAGCAGCGTGCTGGCCAGGTCAAAGACTTTGGCGGCGGCAGAATCGTGCAAGGGACCTATTTTGTAATTCACACCGAGATCCTGTTTCCGGTTGAGGGAAAAAATAACCACCCCGTCCGGCGTGATAAACGAGAGATCCTGAAATCCCGTGATCGCCTGGTAGCGGGAAAAACCGGGCCGGACCTTTCCTTCCACGACCGCATAGTCGGGAGACTTCAAGCCGCTTTGCTGAGCTGCCTCTTCCAATATCTCCAGCGCCCGGATGGCGGAGGGCTGCAGGACAAGCAGTTCCAAAGTCCGCTGTGTCTCGCGGATATAAGTCTCAATGTTACTGACACGCTCAACCGTCATGACCACCAGCTTGTTCATGATCTCATGCTGGAGCTGTTCCTTGCCCCGGTCATTCGCCAGATAGACGATCACCGCCAAAGGCACCAGAGTGATCAACAAAAACCAGCCGGTGAGCTTGGTCGCGATCTTCGGCTTGAGAAAATCCTTGAGCATGCTCATCTCCTGGGGTTCGCCCACTTTTGCCCCCAACTCTGATAAAGATCTTCCATAAACTTCTCCCACTCCGCCTTAAGCTTACTCAGCGGGTAGGGCACGGGACGAACCGGCTTCCCGGAAGTCCAGACGATCGAGAACTGCCCGTCTTCCTTAATGACCCCGATCCTCACCGTTTTCCAGGTATGCTGCGTCCCGGGATCGACGTACACAATGCCTTCCGGGGCCGAGAAGCTTTGGCCCTGGATGGTTTTGCGCACGGCGTTCACATCTTCTGTCGCCGCATCCTCCACGGCCTGGGCCCACAAGTACACCCCCACATAGCCCGCTTCGACCGGATCATCGATCACGCGGTTTGCTCCGTATTTCTTCTTAAAGGCCGCCACAAAAACCTTATTTTCCTCTGAGGCAATACTCTGGAAATAATTCCGGGATCCGTAATTACCGGCGACGGTCTTCGGATCCATCCCTGTGAGTTCCTGTTCTCCGAGACTGAAGGAAAGCGTGGGGAGCCTGTCCGGTGTCACGCCGGCCCTGCGCAACTCCGTAAAAAAAGCGGCATTCGTATCCCCGGTCAGGGTATTGAGAATGACATCCGGCTTTGAGTTGAAGATATTCTGAATCACGCCCGCGACATCCTTGGTGCCGGGCAGAAGATAGTCTTCTCCCACGATCTCCCCGCCCAGCGCGTTCGCCTGAGCTTTGATGATCTCATGGGCCGCGTGTGAAAAAAGGTAGTCGGAACCGACAAGAAAAAGACGCTTCCACCCCTTGTCAAAACACCACTTCACTGCGGGAAGGATCTGCTGGTTGGGGGCCGCTCCGGTGTAAATGATGTTCGGGGATTGCTCAAGGCCTTCATATTGGACAGGATAGATCAGAAGATGATTGTATTTCTCAAAGAGAGGCTTGAGGGCCTTGCGGCTTTCCGAGGTCCAGCCGCCAAAGACCACGCAGACTTTTTCTTTTGTGATCAGCCGCTCGGCCTCGGCGGAAAAAGTAGCCCAATCGGATCTTCCATCAGCGATAACGGGTTGGATCCTGCGCCCCAGCAGGCCGCCCCGGGCATTGATCTCCTCGATGGCCATGAGCGTCGCGTCCTTGACAGAGGTTTCAATGGGCGCCATCGCCCCGCTCATCGAGAAAAGAACCCCCACCTTGATCGGCTCCCCGATCGCGACCTTCCCGCAGCCGAGGCTCCCCAAAAGCACCGCGAGCACTGCGGCGATGACCTTCAAACGCATGCTTGAACCTCCCGCTCCGTGGACCTTGCGTGCCAAACGTTTACCTTTATAGAACCGGATCATAGGAAATTCAAGCGGTTTTAGAGAAAAATGCCGCATTTATTTCTCCTTTTGAACTGTAAACCCAGAAACCATCCGGCCAGGCACCCTCAGCCTTAAGTGCGCGTCAAAATAGGGGGTGCAAGGCAGCGGCGAATCCCAACATGCATCCCCGCGCCTTGGAGTGTACACCGCGAACCCGGAGACTGTGATTCGTCTATTTAAAGATGCGGCGGGGATCACATGCCATCCCGCGTTCGAAACCTGCAGAATCTTCCTATTGTGAATGAACGCGTTGCTCAAAAGAAGAACGCTCCCCATACAAAAAATAGTACCCACTGTCACAATAAACATTCCCCTACGGATATTCCCCTGGGCGGCCACAAAAAATAAAAGGATCGAACTTATTGCAGCCAGAAAAAAACACGCGGCAGAAAACCTTGGGTCAGGGGCGGTAAAGAACCAATAGACCAGGGATGCCACGGGAGGAAGCAAAATGGCCCATTCCAGATCATACGGCCGCCTCGCTTTTGTGAGACGGGCCACACCCGCAGCGATCAGGCAAAAGGAAGCGGTCCACAGAACGGGATAAATCACGTCGATCCTGTGATACTTCGCTATTCTGTGAAGCCAGGGGTTCAGCCATGCCCAACTGCTCAGGACATCCTGCCAGGGGACCCTCGGCATCCGGGCCCAACTATAGACCCAATTGGCTGTATCTATGATTTTCTCTTTGGGCACGGCCCAATCAACAGCCACCCAACCGATCGTGGATGGAAAAAGCGGCACTCCGGAAAGGATAATACCTCTCAGGCACCAGACCGGGATCGCGAGAACCGCAGGCATAAGGAAACGAAAAACGCCTTTCAAGGAAGAAGGGTGTGATGTTCTCCACGCGTAGGCAGAAGTAAAACCGAGGATCACTGAGGAAAAAGCCAGATTGCTCAGTTTTACCGTCACAGCCGTCGCGGCCAAGACGACGAGAACCGTCGCTCGATAGCGCTGAGCTTTTTGTCCCTGGAGCCATTCGGCGATCCCGTGGGCAAGCAGGATAAACATAGTCAATTGCAGAAGCGCCGAGGCCAGATCCGCCGTCGCTGAAGCGATCCCGTCTGAGAACAACGCAATAAACACAAGGATCGGCAGCAAGAAAAGATCCGAAATATACCGGAAAGGATGTTCTAGCATGAGCCGTGATGGCTGACGGATGACGGACGCGACAGAGGGAAAAAGGGTTGCCAAAACAATCAGGAAAAGGAAGCTATTGGCGAGTGAACATCCGTGTCCAAAGTAGGGATATAAGTTGAGCGCGGCAACATACGTGAAAAATGAGTGATTGAAAGCCAGTCTCCCATGAAGGTTGCCAAGTCCGGGAACGATCGGGTAAGTGTTGATCCAACGGATCGTATTCAAGTAATACAGCCCCAGATCCCAGTGCGTCGGGGGCAGCATGGATCTCGAAGCAATCCAAACGGCAACCCCCAGAAACAAGACCACGCCAATCGCGAGCAAGATCAGCTCCCCCTGGCTAACAAAATAACTCCGCACGCCCGGCCGAGTCTGAAGGATCGCAAAAACAAAGCCCAAGGCAAACACAGGGATGGAAACATAAGCTGTGAGGGAGAAGAAAAAATGCGCTATCTGAAATAGCAAAAGCGTGAAAGCCCAACCCAGCCAAACGGGAAGTGCGAAGGATTCAGGCTTTTCATTCGAAACACCTAAGCAGAACGCGGCGACTCGCCCCCAACCGTAATAGGAAACGCCAAGAAGCAGATAGGCAAAAAGCATGCAACAAAGCGCCGAGATATGCGTCATGTGGGGCATCGTAGGCCACTCATCCTTTAAAATCAACAGCCGTTGCCCTTATAAATCGGGAACCCTAAATAACTCCTTGTACGAAAGGGCCTGATCTTGTAACAAGAATCCGCGATCCCCTATTTCGGAATGATGAACCTTTCAAGTCGTGGGCACAGCTTTGCCATATTTTTTCACTTTTACTACGGCGCAGATAGGAACCCCATCCACCGTGACCGTGTGCACCGTCCCAGGCGGCGGCCACCGCCCCTGACGAAAATCTTCGGGAGAAAGATATCTCGAAAGTTTGATCACATAATCTGCGTCGTCCTTGGAATGACTCAGAACATACCTTCCGGCGAGCCCGCGCAATAGATAATAGGCCACTTGGGGGGGTTCTCCGTCCGAGGCAATACGGACCGGTCCGGTCCCTCCTTGTTTCTGACAATCGCTTGCCAGCCACTGCGCCGCTTGCTTCAAACCATTCCCCCAATAATCAGTCTCATAGCGCCCATAAGCACCCCGTATCCCGCCCACCCAAGGATTAAAATAAACGTATTCATTCGGATGATTCCTCACCATCCACCCCACCGGCTCCACCGCGAACACCATAAGCAGCAACCCTCCGAGGATCTTCTCCCGCCGGGTCTTGAACCACGCGAAAAGCTCCTGCCATCCCAGCACCGACAGGATCACAAGCGTCGGGTAAATAAAAAGAAAATGACGCCAGCTATCATAAAGGATCGATCTCCGGAGCATCGCGTAAATAACCGGGAGGACCGTCACCATAAGGATCAGCAGCAAATAACGGCCCGGGATCTTTTTCAAAACAGAACCGAAACGGATCGCCGACAGCACTAATCCCGCCTGTACGAACAAAGGAATGGTGATCAGCATCCAAACGGGGATATAAAACCAGGGAGCTGCGTTCAGCCAGACTGTCTGACCGTTGAAGAGCATGGATCCCTGGACGGCGGCCCGGAAGTAAGAAAGTTCCTCAAGCCCCTTCAACGGGTGGTGTATCGGATCGATCAATCCGTAAGGCCAAAAGATAAATCCCAGAAAATAACCGGCTCCAAGGACCCACAGGACTTTCAGAAAGGTATTCCGCGGCACACGGAATTCCTTCTGCCTCAGGACACCTAGAAGCCACGATACAAAGAGAAAGAAAAACAAGAAGCAGAAGAGAATGAATGCCGCGCTAGCCCGGATATTGACCGCTATCGCGATCCCGAGGGCAAGCACGGAAGCGGCTGCGAAGGAGGGTCGGGGCCAAGCTTTTAAAAAGCGTGTCATGCCGTAGATAGAAAAAATATACGCGGCGGCAAACGGTATGTCCTTGGGATTATTCATCGAGTGCCCTAGGAAACAAGGCGTGACGATCAGGAACAAAAAGGTCAGAGATGCCGCCCGCCATCCGGCCAGTTCCTTGGCCAGAAGTCCCGCGAATAGCATGGCAGACCACCCAAAGCAAGCGTTAAGAAAATGCCGGGATTCATAATAATATGGCAGGTAGAGCTCGAACGGAGGGTTGGAGAAGATCATTTGGGAAAGGTTATGATGCCAGAGGCCGTAGAGAAGATTCGCCATGGCATCGAAAAGAGCCCCATAGAGATATTGGACGCCGAAGAAAACAAAACACTCTTTCGCCGCCCCTCCCGTGGCAAGAAAGCGAAGCACAAGCCTCCCGTAGTGGTCGCTGATCCAGTCATCCCAGGTGATTCCGAAATCCCGCGAGATGAAAAGCATGAATATAAGCGCCACTCCGGCAAGCGCCCAAAAAAGAGCCTTAGAGAAAGACTCTTGGGAAAGTCCTGGGGATATATTCGTTCTTTCGATTTGTGCCAGCATTCAATCCAACCCTTTATCTTTCGAAACCACGCCTCTCGGACACACGATCACGCCCTAGTTATCGGCTGCCTCAGAACATGAGATTAGGCACATTCTAAGCAAAAGATCCCGGAAAAGCATCAAAGTTGGCCGTAGCCTGGCCAAGAACAATTGGAAGAGGTTTTCAATTAATGGGAAGGTCAGCATATTGAGCTGATATTCGTAAATTTCTACACATCCGAACGATGTTCTTTTTTAATTCCCTTTGATCTTCCGACTGGCTTCCCCGGCCGCGGCATCAACCTGCATGATGAATTCATCTTCGCTCAGGCCACCCAATATCTGCTTCACTTGTTGAGGATTCGCACGAATAAGTCTGGCCTTCTCCAAAAGTGCGGGGTCGATCCTGGCGATCTTGTCGAGATCCGCTACCTTGCCACCTTTCTTTAGGATCTCCAGATTTTTAGCGGCCTCTTGAAGAGCAAGCGCTTTATCGGCCCTCTCAAGAGCCTTGGACGCTTTTTCAGCCGTAAGTTCATCCGTTTTGGAAAGGGCCTCTTTTTGCTTTTTCATGATACTTTCTGCTTCTCCAGGCTTAACCTTGGGAGAATCTTCTCCGGCAAGCTCAGTCAGCTCTTTCTCAAGACTTTGTTTCTTCGCCGCTACGGAGTGGGCCTCACGGGGGCTTGCGCCCGGCATCGATTCGTCAAGCCTCTTGATCTCCTTTTCAAGAAGATCTTTCCGGATAAGAAGGTCCTGGTCCGTCATCGCCTGCCCGGAGGTCTTGTAAGATTTAATCTCACCTTCCTCCACTTTGAAAAACTTTGTCTTCCCCTGAACAGCCTGCCGTGTCTCTACGAATCCCCTTGCATAAGCATCGCCTGGGCCAGCCGACAGCCCAGAGCCGTTATAAATCTGGGATCGCACATCGTGAGCACTCAGACCCCTGGCCCTCAGGCTCGTATCCATAAAAGATTCTTGAGCCTCTGCGAGTTTTTTACAGAGCTCCCTGTCGGCCTTCATGAGATCCCCGCCATGATATTTGTCGGCGTAAACCTTTAAGGTCGATTCTTCGAAATTCGGACGCACTGTAAAATCCGCGTCCGTATTGATCGAGGCGACCCTGCCGGTAGCGCTTGAACCGCTGTCTCCCGCCATCACTTCTTTGATCTGCACGCCTTCTTTTCCCTGGAACTCCTTTATCGTTTTCTTCATGCCCTCATCAAAGGCCTCGTTGACTTCTTTGTTGATCACGCTATTTATCTTTTTCACTTCATTTTTTCCAAGCTGGCCCAGACCCTCGAGTTGTATCATTTCGCCCCTTCCCGCGCCCGGGAAAAGCTCTTTGATCGCCTTGGCTTGCGTCGCTTCGTCTTTAATGCCCAAGGCTTTTTGAATTGCCATCTTTTTTCTAACAAGTTCTTTACTCAAGCCTTCTGTCCCAACCTCAGGGGCCATGCCGAGCGCCTTCCGAACCCCTCGGGATGCCGCGCCGCCCGCCCACGTGAAAAGACCCGAGGCCATCTGTCCGCCGGCCTCCTGTCCGATCATCGTAAGAGCCGTAATAGCAGCAGAGTCCATGATCGACCGACCCTTTCGGAGATTATCGACCATGGTATAACCGGCGCCTGCTCCGGTATACGCGACTTCCGACCATCCCAGCGTTGCACCCCCAATAAGCATCCGCGCGGCCATCGATTTGATCGACATCCCTCCTTCGGCATCTTCACCCGTCACGATCTCACGGGCGGTCATCTGGGCCGTAGCCGTCATGGTCGACCGGGAATACCAGCGCGAATCGCGCGCGGCCTGGTCCATATCCTTTTCAAGCCCGTTCAGCTTGTCACGGAGCTCATCCTCTTTTTTGCGAAGGGCCGCAGTCTGCGCACGCCTTGTCTCCGCTTCCCTTATCTCCTGTTTTGTCTTTCGGATATCTTCGGACATTTGTTTGAGTTCAGCCTGGCGTTTCTGGTCCGAGGCCTGATTGGCGGCCTGGAACTTCTGGTAGTTCGCATCCCTTTCTTTGGCTTCGCTTTCGCTGACCCATCCCCATTGATCCGTATACACTTTCCCTTCCTGGATCATTGCAAAGTCGGTCTCATAAATCTCGGGCTTCACCCATCCTCCGCCGGCCACGGGCGACCAGACAAGCCCCTGCTCATTCCTGTCTCCGGATTGCGGACCGGTTGGGACTGGTGCAGCGGCCTGAGGCTGCGAAGGACCGCCTTGTAACGTAATCGGCGGTAATTTTTCGCTATTGTCAGGTTCCGGATTCCAAAAATCTTCCGCCAAAGTCAGCGGCGGCGGCACATCAGCCTCGGGCTCAGACATTTCATCGGCTAATGTTTTTTGCGCTTCCGAAGAAGCAGCTGATTTAAAAAATACGGAAGTGTCCATATTTTTCAATTCGTTGAACACCGCCATAATTTGTTCTTCTGCTCCTGGGGTCATCTCAAGGACACTTACCCTATCAACGACATCGGGATTATATTCACACCGAAAATAAACATTCTTGAAGCGAATGGCCCACCTCACACCCGATAACTGCCTATGCGGCCAAGTACCGCGGGTCCCAGGGTCAACAAACGTGGCAATGGCACCACTGTCCCCGAGTCCGGGATTGTTATTGATGTTGGTTTCAAAATACGTGTCCGTTTTGCGCCAATCATCAATCTGCCAGCCGATCTCTTTTTCGATTCTTTCTTCGCTTTCTTTTCCTGGGGCTCGAAAAGAAATATCGAAATGGAGCACATAACTATCCTTTTTCCAGCCGGACGCCGCATTAAAAAGCGGCAAACTGCGGGCCGAATAGCGAAGCTCCATTTCCGGGGAGGCGCCGTCAAAGCCTCTCACTTGAAGGTTGATGTCATCCGCCCTGATGTATCCGATATTTTTAACGAGCGGCTTAAGAGAATTTGGTAACCGGTCATAATGGGGGTTATCCGATCGAAAGATCTTTTTCCAATCCTCGGTCTGCATGGCCTTCTGAAGAGGCTCGTACACTGTTTTATTAGGGTCGAAAGACTGCCCATTGTGAGCTTCTTGGTATAGTTTAGGACTCTCATCGATCCTGATCCGGGCCACGATCCCATTATTCCGGATATAACAAAAATGTTCTTTCCCATTGTAATTGGTAGCCGTCCACTGAAACACCTGACTTTCTTCAGCGGGAAGCGGCGCAGACCCTATAAAAACAGGCTTTTTCCAATCGTTCGCTAAATGATGCCCTCCCGTCGCTTCGTCGTAATCGTGTTTATCCATGTGGCCCCATAGGGCTCTCGGACTGTAAAAATGGACTAATACGCTCGCGTTCCATGTGGTCACTGCAATTGTTTTGGGAGCTATTTCTTGTACGGTATAGTCGATGTCCGCCACTCCATCATAAGTGTCTTCCGCACCAGTCGACTGGATTTTGGACTTGCCAGGTATAACGAAATTTTTCAGCACATTAGGGACGCGATAACCTTCAAATAAATTTGCATCAACAACCGGGTCACGGTTCTCCCATGTTTTTCCGGACATATCAAAAGTGAAATCTTCGACGACTTCTTGCCCGGGCTTTCCGGTAGTTTTTCCGACTTTGAGTGACACCGGAAACGACTGAGCCGCATTCCCTGTTTGAATGTCGATCACTTGCAATGCAGCCTGGTAATCGCCGAGCTCCAGCATCGCAAGATCACAGGAAACCGTTGCTTTCAATTTTTGGCCCGGGGCAATGGATCCCTTTTCGGAATTAACGGTCACCCATTTTTCGGAAGCCTTCCATTGATATTCCAGGTTCTTGCTTCCTTGATACAGCATTTCAAATGTTTGGGGTTGGACTACGCGGCCGCGTGTTCCAGCAAACGCCAGCTGTGCCGGCACAAAAATTATTTTTTTTTCTTCCTTAAGAACTAAAACAGCTTCAACCGTCAGCGTTTGCTTTTCACCGTATTCAATTACAATACGCCCGGGCTGCGGTCCGGCCGGAAGGTCCCCGGGCTTGAACGCGACTTCGATCGTCTGCTGCTGTCCGGCATTGACCTGGCCCACGGCAGGAACTTCCATCCATGGAACATCCGAGCTGATCTTGTACGAAACGGTTTCATTGCCGGAATTTCTCAGCACAAGAATTTTCGTCGGGACCGTTTCTCCCTTTTTAGCTTCGACTTGAAACTTGGCCATATCCAAAGACAAGGCTCCTCCTGCAACAATGATCAATTTCACTGGAAGTTTCTGCGGGCTGTTCTCGGCGTTGGGATCCGTGACCTGGATCGTGGCCAGATGTTCGCCAACCGGGAGGCCGGAAGTATGGACCTTTATATCGATCTGCGCCGAATCACCTTTTTCGAGCTTTCCGGAAACAGTGCCGAGCTCCAGCCACGGAGCGTCTTTGACGCATTGGAAATTCAATGTTCCGTCACCGTCGTTTTTGATGACAAAATTGCCGCTTCCTTCGAGAGCTTTTCCGGCTTTGGCCTTGAAATCCAGTTTTTCCGCATCGATCGCTATCACCGGCGGCACGGTAAGCTTGAACTTGACTGGGATCTTCTTCAAAGTTTTCGCGGCTTCGTCCGTGATCACGATTTCACTGGTCTGCTCGCCGGGTTGAAGCTGTTTTGTTTCATAGTTGATCGTGAGAACGACCTCCTCTCCCCCCTGCAGCGTCTTCGAGGCGGGCATCACAGAAAACCAGGGATCTTTTGCTGTAGCTTTAATCGTAACAACGGAAGAACTTGTGTTTACAACGCGGAGGATCTGAGGATTGACCGGTTTTCCCTTTACTCCCTCAGCGGACAATTCCTGGGCGCTTAGCGAAAGAACATCGTTCGTCATCACAAAAGCCGTTACCTGGATATTTTGCGGACTGTTCTCTGCGCCCGGAGCAGTTACCGTGATCGTAGCAACGTGAGCTCCGGCGGACATCGCGGAAGTTTTCATCTTGATTGTTGCGGAAGCGGACTGATTGCCGGAGATCTGCCCATTCGCAGGTTCCGCTGCCATCCACGCACTCCCATCGTCCGCCGAGAAAGCCAAGCGAAGCGAATAATTCAACATCCCGGCTCCCAGGTTCTGGATCATGAACGTCTGATCGCTCGCGTTTTCTCCTTGACGGAATTTTGCACTCAACTGTTTTTGATCCAGCGCGAGCACGGCTCCGGGAAGCATCTCCAGCCGCACAAGCACGGTACGGGGACTGTTCTGGGCGTTCGCATCTTCGATCACGACCGGCGCCACATAATTCCCCTCTTTAAGATCCGCGGTCTTGAAGCGAAGGTTGATCTTCTGCTCCGATCCGGCCGAGGAAGTTCCCTGTTCCGGGATCACTTCGAGCCAGGACATCGTTGACTTGACCGTAAAATTGAGCGTGCCCGCTCCGGTATTTCTAACGCTGAAGCTCGCGTCCTGGGTATTCTCTCCGATAACCCCCCGCACTTTGACTTCTGGAACGCTCGTTTCAATAAAAGACTTGGAAGCGTCTGGAGGCGTACCCGAGGTGGCAGTTTTCAGCACCTGTACCGCTTTATCCAAAAAACTAGAAAAACCCGGCGGCAGGATCATAAAAAAACATACTATTGCGGCGAAAAAAAACGGGATCGTTTTGGGAACTTTCATGATTTAAACTCCGAGAAGTGAGTAATGAAAGGTGTAACCCATGGCAACCGCCAGGGCTTCGATCTTTTGTCGGATGCAAGCATAATCGAATTGGTAAGCGTAGTTTTTCCCGAAGAGCGCGGACTGCTCTTCGATCGTGCCTTCCCGGGGCTTCCCCCAACCGGTTTTATAGGTTTCCGTCTTAAATCCAAAACCGGGCGTGTCGTCAACGTTTCCCATGGATAATCCGGATCCGCTCTCCTTGAGCATCTCCGTAAAGCGAAGTTCTTTTTTGGATTCATCGAAACGGAACCGGGCAAGGTAGGTAATTTTCTTGCTGCTCAAAAACGCCTTCCGCTCGGCAAGAAGGCCGTCCAGAATAAAAATATTTTTTTCTTCTTTAAGGGTTAATGGCAGGTCCGCGATGGCCTTCCGGATCTCTTCTTTCAACACACCGCCTCCCTTTTCCCCGATAAAAAATCGGATGGAGCGACTATGCTATACCGTGCACCCACAGCCATCTCATTGACACAGTGCTAGTTATCGACAACTCCAAATCTGATATTGATGAAATCCAAGAAAAAAAACCTCGCGAAAAAAGAAAGCGATAAAAACGCTTACAACGGCTTCGCTGTAAGCCTTTTATCTGCAAAAAGAACAAAATCGGGGCAAAAGGATTGGGACCTTCGACCACGCGCACCCCTTCCCCCCCCCTACTCTCAACTGACTCGCTACCGCTGAGGAGGATGCAAGAACCGGAATTGCCCCCTGGCAGGCCCCGACGTTGCAATCGCGACCATTTCGCCCTTCTTATTGAAACGCACCGTGACCTTACTCTTTTCCTCGCTTGTAGTGGAGGTTGCGGCGAATGTCCCGAACGCCCCCATTTGCCCCGTTGTCGTAGTATCGCCGCGATCCACTACATCATAAATCCATATTTCGCCGCCATCTTCGACCACTTCTTTGGCTGTCGGTTGCCCCACCTGCATGATCAGTTCGCTTTTTGTCATCCCCTGAGCAACGCATGCATTGAGATTGGTGTTGAGCGCCACTTGGGATTCTTTGTTCCATGTATCCATGTTGACACACCCAGCGCTAAAGAAAGGCAACATCAAACATGCCACAATAAAAGCCGATGTTCTCACATGCGCCTCCCATTATTTATATTGGCAGCAATCTGGGGATAATCCATTTCCTCGTCGTTCCCCATTCCGATAAGTCTTTGCAAGGTTTTCTTTGTATCAATTTCCACCCTATTGCTCATACCTTTTATTGCCCTTAAACAGCCTCATCCCCAACCGCTCGAACCCCAACTCTCTTAGATTCGCAATGTGATCCCGGCAGAAACTGAATTTTCATCAACAAATCGTCCTTCCACAGAAAGGCTCACGAATTTCCCGATCCCGATATCCATGCCGACGAATGGCCCGAATTTATATTGGCTTTGATCTCTCGATTTACCATTGATTCCCGATCCCGATGCGGTAAAAGCAGCGCCTTTTGAAATGGCATCCATGTCTGAATACTTACCCCCGAAGTAGGGAGTCACTGTAAAATCCTTACTGAGTTTGAATTCCTGAGACACGCCCAGGGCAGTTTGCCATTCTAACCATGTTGCATTTACGACTCCGTCTGTTATGTCCTGGCCTATAAACTTGTCCAGTTGAGTTCGTGTTCGACGGAACTTCGAATCAGAAAAAATCTGCAGGTCCTTAGCTTGACTCGAGAAAACCTTCTGTTTGAAAAGAATTACTTTCGCCCCGAGGCCCCAAGCAAAACTAGCCCCATATTCAAAAGAATCCCGGGTTGCTCCGACCGGTGCACGCGCTGCCATCTTCGCACTACCAAGTTCGATATAAGGCTCCACCCGATCCATGATGTCGCAGGAGATCTTTGCGAGGAACCAGTGCACATGAGCTTTAGGATCACCTGTCTTGGGCCTCAAATCACGGTTCTCGTAATCGTAAACAAAACTTGCCTTCAAAGGGCTCTTCCCAATCTTCGGGATCTCCAAAAGGCCTCCCTCGGGTGTCGCCACATCGCTCGTGGGACCAACGGAAGCGGCTAGGGCTGACCCAATGGAACAGTGCGCAATGAGCAGCGACGCGCCTACAAATACAATCAGTTTTTTCATTTTTCCTCCCAAAAGATTGGTCTAATTGGAATACGTTTGTATCATTTCAAAGTCGAATACCAACGTTAATGATTCCCGATCCACACCACGCCTTAGTTATCGGCTGCCTCAGGACATGAGATTAGTCACATTCTAAGCAAAAGATCACGCGAAACCCAACGGGCAATAAAAAAGCTCACAGCGGATAAGCTGTGAGCCTTTTAATTGCGATGGGAACCATCGGCCGCACGTACCCCACGTGAGACGCTCCCGCTTTCTGCAATTTCACAACACGCATGTCGACTCGACCAAGCCCTCGGCAGATCTGATTTTCGACTGCATCCTCAGAAGGACTGAGCAACGTTTGATGAACCAGAAAAGGTCTTGAGGTAATCAAACAAGATATCACTCCGGTGCGGCGCGCACATCTCAACCACGAATAGCCGCGCCGTGGAAATGCTTCAGGGAGGGGGCTGCGCCAGCAGACCGGCTGGTCATTTGTTTTGCACAGGCTCTTCAGCAGGCTGTCGGTCCAGGACGTTCGCGGGATCAAATTCAATGACCGCTGCCTGCCATACACTACCCCGAACCCTCGTTTCTTCCTTTTTGAAGGATTGGGGGTCGGGATCGAACTCAATCTTGAAATGACGCGGACTTTCTTTTATATCTTCCCTTACGATCAGGCGAAGGGTTTTCGGCATTCGTGGAAAGTCGGAGATCTCGAACTTTTGATCATCGGATCTACCTGAATCAAAATTGCCCGAGGTTCCATCATATCCGTGATAATCAAGGCGAATAATATTCGGATCCTCGGATTCGAAATACTTTCTGAAAGAACGACACGCCTCAGCCGGCTCACATTCGAAAGAGTCAATAAGCAGGCGCACGGACCGATAGACGGGGAAAATGCCATAGGTGCATTTCGTGCTTGCCCATCCCAACAGGCCGTAGTCCGTTTTGCACCGTCTCAAGGTGATTCCTTTCAAGGCGCGAAGCAAGATAGTGTACAGGTGCATCTTCGGTACGTCTTTACTTAGGGTATCCGGAGAATGTGGATTTTTAAAGCAAGGTACTGCGTGCTCATAATAAACACGGATCACTTCCTTGGCCGACCCATCGAATGGGAAGCTGCAAAGAAGGCATCCGAAAAGTAACAGAATCTTCAGGGACAAAGGTGCCGATGCAGAAGCGTTCCAGGGGATCATATCAAGAATGCCAAGAAATCAGCCGCACGCGCGCACTTGCCCTAAGAAGACAAGGCTTATCGAGGTCGGCATAACTCTTGGCAGACAAAATGGAGAGAATGCTCACGGAAGATCAAAAAGCCTTTCCCGTCTAATTCGGCCGCATATCCAGAGATTTAACATGGTATTTAAAAATCCTCAGCCCGCTTAAAGTAGTTTTTGTTAAAAACTCAAAACGGGCATCACTATCCGCCGCTTTTTTGAGGGCATCAAAATTCATTTTCCAATAAACATCTTCGATTAAATAAAAAACCTTCGTCTTCTGTCTTCGGACAAGGGAGTAAAGACTTCCTTTGCGATATCTGAAAATACGCAAATCAGGAAATTTCTTTTTTGATTTTTTAAACTGTTCCTGATGGTAACGAAGGCTGATAGCGGACGCGGTCGTGAGAACGACAACAGGATCCCCTTCCACGGACTGGTCTTTATCAAAATAGTCGACGGCTGAGCGCCAATCTTCATTGGGTTTATACACCGACCAAATTTCCTTCGAACCACAACTCAAACTTCCATCCATCGCGGCCGCACCCAAAATCGCCAACAGGGTGTAAGCGGAAAAACGGAGCCACCGACGCTTAAAGTGAGTCGCTCCTTTGCCTACAGCGATATAAAAGAACGGCAAAAGAATCAAAGCATAACGTTCTATGTAAAGATGAGGCCATTGAAGCGATAAGAGGATCAGAGTCAGAGGCAGCGCAAAAAGGTAAAGGCACAAATCGATTCTCCTGGTCTCCCTGACTTGAGCAATAAGGCCCTTCGTGAAAAGATACGCGAAGAAAAACTGCGAAAAAAGCAAATAAGGCTGCCCCAGCAGACTCTTCAGTTGTTCGTGCGAATAAGGGTTGATCGGCCAAATGGCGTTGCCCATTGAAAACCAGTTAAAAAAAAGCATCCATCCCTCAAAAGGTGTAAATGCTCTTAAAAAAAAGGCTCCCGACAAAATCGGGACAAGCGTAATCTTCGATTTAACGATTAAAAAACAAAGCGGGAAAATAAAAATAGAAGAATTCAAACCCCAAACCAGGAATTTCACGCGCTTGTTCTTTTCGGACAACACCAGGCATGAAAACACTACGACAAGAACAATAACGAACCAATGCGTAAAAACCGCGATGAGCAGAGAAAGAAAGTAAACCGCGCACCAACCCCCAATGCGACCTTTTTCTTTGATTTTGTAAAATGAGTAAACACTCATCAAGGCGAGCAATAAAAGCATCGAGTAAGGCACGGCTTCACGAGAGTACCAAACATGAACAGGCGAGAGGGCTAACAAAAATGAAGCGATCATCGCGCTCAGTCGATCTGTCAATTTTAATGCGACAAGGTAAATCAACACGATCGATAAAATGCCGCAAAGAAAAGGAAGCATTCTCACGGAAAGTTCGGAGTCGCCAAACAGTCGGACCCAAAAAGACATCAGGAGTGGATAAAAAGGTGCCGCGGGGTCCTCCCAAATCCGATTCCACATCCCCCCGAACAAGGTTCGAAACCCCACAAGCGTTGAATACCCCACTTCGTCATACCAAAAGCTTCGTGTTAACCCCTGCATCCGAAGAACCACTCCGAGCAGAATAATTCCGACTAAAAGAAACTTTGAATGTTTACTCAAAATGGAGTTATCGTCTGTCATTGTTCCATTCCGCGATTGCACAAAGCCCCAACTTCTTTCTTGAAGATTCATTCATCATTTCCAGGATTATTCTGAGACTACGCGGCTGAAAGTAGCTTTCATGATCAAATGAGTTTTTAAAAAGGATCCACTCCACGGGAACTTCACGCCAAAATAGCCTGTTAGAATTGCCATCCTCAAATAAAACAGCGGATGGTTTTCACCCACCCGTTGCTTGGGCAATCTGAGACATAGGTTACACCATATGCTGGAAACATCGGTAGGACTTTTGGGGAATGCTGGCATAACGGAGTGGACCATGTCCTAAGAGAGAATGTTCTCGCGGCCACCCATGAAATCTGTCGGACGGGTATTGCTGATTGAAAAATCACTCCTCTTTGCAAGGAGTTTGGCATTCTGAGAAAGGAAGATTATAAGTTTTGGGGCCGTTATCACGAAGCGAACCTGCACTGTTCAATGGATCGGACGTTCTGATACGCCCATCGGCTGCCCATGCAGGTCAAGAAAGAAATTTTTCAAGTTAAGAGAGACAAACCTTCCCAGCGTACGCCAAAGACCCGGGAAATCCGCAAAAGAAAATATCCCGAGGTAAAGGCTCCGCAAGTAGACCGGCCGGGAATGAGATCTGGAGAAAATTTGAAAGGCTCGGCGTGTGTTTTTTAAATAGCGGATCGGTTTAAGAAAAAATCGTGGACAGTTTCCAACCCCTGAAACGGAAAATAGGACTTCCCTTCACGCTCGAGATATTGCGCCAAGTCACTCTTTGCAAATACAATTTCCGCCTCCATCGCCGGACAAACATCCGACATCCCGTCGCCTACGTAAATCCGGGTTTTACCCGCGTTTTTCAGAAGATGAATTTTTTTACAATGCGCACATTTGGGGCAATCCGGCGAGAGAAAAGGAAAGGAAGGAATTAGCCTGTCGCGCTCAAATTCCAAACGATTGGCAAAGACAGGAATGTCCGGAATGCCATGGTGATTCAAAACGGTCTGAATAAGCCATGAGAAGCTATCGCTAACGATCATGGACGGTATCTGATTTTGGTTCAGATATCCAAGAAGTTTCACGAAGGAATGATCGATGGGAATATTGGTGATCAATCGGATCAAATCTTCCCGTTTGACGCGAACCCCTTTTAGCTGAATTTCTAGGCACTCGCGAGATCCTATTTGCCCGGACCGCCAGGCAACCTCAGCGGGTTTCCAATCGTTATTGATCGAAAATCTTTCGATGACGGCACCTAACACATCCACGCATGTGATCGTATTGTCGAAATCAAAAAAAATGATCGGTTTATTAAGGAAGGCCATTAGAACGCCCCTTGTCTCCCGTGGCATGCAGGCAACACGGCTTGATCCGAAAGAGGCAGGCACTCATTAAAGAAATCCACCATTTTCTGAGCTGCTTTTTCCCTTTCTTGATCGGCCGTGATCACGTGATAAGAATCATACAAGTACATGATCTCTTTCTTTAAAGATCCGACGCGATCATAAATGTATTTCGAATTTTTGATGCTGGTCATATCATCTTCATAGGCTTGGACCATCAGCACGGGAGCCTTCACCCTCGGAAGTCTACCCTTCACGCGGTTGATCACTTTTCTTAGCTCGCAATATAAAGTCACCGGAAAATAGGGATAGCCATATTTTGAAACTTCCGATGCGTCGTGGATCATAGCTTTCTCATAATACTTATGAACTCGCCGGCGAATGCGTTCATTCTTGATTCCATAGGGTGGCTCTTCCTTGTGATAGGCAAAATAGCGAATGGGCGTGTAATAAGCAAGCGGCAATAGATGGCGACTCCAAGGAACGTTCCATCCGTCGTAGAAGAGGGTTGGCGAGAAACAAACGGCGCCCGAAACCCGGTCGGGAAATTCCTCGGCAAGCAAAAGTCCAAGTAATGCGCCCATGGAAAGTCCCCCGACGAAAATGGTGTCTTCTTTCGGGATTTTCGCCAAAACATCTTTGACGGTTTTATAGAATTCATGCCATTTGCCATACTTCAGGATGTGCATGGGCTCGCCGTGGCGGGCCAAACGGGGACAAATGACCGAATAACCGTTACGCTGCAAGTGAGTGGCGAGAAATTTAACCTCTTTCGGAGTTCCGGTCAGCCCATGGATTAAGATGACCGTTGCTTTGGAGGGTACCGCATCGAATTGAAGACCGTTTCCTAGATCGGGAGAGCTTGGAACTTTGGGCAGTCGCAAGCAGAACTTAACAGCCATACCAACTCACGAATTTTTCGCGCGTATGATGGCCACATCCAAAAGCTTGCAAGCCAAATCAATTTCATCGTCGGTAATCTCAAGAGAAGGAGCGATGGCAATGACGTGCTTATGATAACCCACGATATTTAAAACCAACCCCAGAGACCGGCCATCGATTTCAAGATTCTCTTCCATGCCCACCGCAAATATCTTATTCGCCAAATCACGATTGGGCGTAATGCCGTCCTCTTCGCACATTTCGACCCGCAACGCCAACCCAAGTCCATCAACATGTCCCATTTCGGGATGCTTCCGCTGGAGTGCTTTCAACCGTTGCATAAAACGCTCTGATTTAGCGTTAATGATGGGTTCGTAATTTTTCTCACTTAAAACTTTCATAACCTCAAGCGCCGCCGCGGTTCCGATCGTATTAGACGAATAGGTTGAGTGGGTCGAACCGGGGCCGAACTTCGCAGGAGAAATCAATTCTTCGCGCGCCCAAATTCCGGATAATGGATTGAGCCCGTTCGTGATCGCCTTCGCAAAAATCAGGATATCCGGCTGCACATCAAAGTGTTCGAGGGCCCACATTTTCCCAGTTCGGAAAACGCCCATTTGCACTTCGTCGTCTACAAACAAAATCCCATAATCGCGACAAATTTTAGCGAGACGTTTAAAATAACCTCTCGGAGGCACGATGTACCCCCCCGTTCCCTGAACAGGTTCGATAAAAAAACCGCCGAATTCGCATCGCTTCGCCTTAGGGTCCCACGCTCCCGTACATTCATGCTCAAACTTACGTTCGAATTGATGGATGAAATACTCTTCGGCCGCTTCGGGATTATTCGGATAAGGAGAACGAAAAGCGTGAGGGTAAGGAATAAATTCGGCACGATCGGCAAAAGGTCCAAAGGCCTCACGGTAGCGGTAGGAAGCGGTCAGCGATGATGCCCCGAGCGTCCTGCCATGATAACTCCCCTCGAAAGCAAACATACGACTTCGACCGGTTGTTTTACGAACAAGTTTGAGCGCGTCCTCAACAGCTTGAGCCCCGCCGACATTGAAATGCACACGTCCCTTGAGGCCAAAGCTCTTCTGAACGCTTTCAGCGATCATCTCCGCAAGTTCGATCTTTTCTTGGTGCAGATACTGGCAGGCCAGTTGCGGCAAAGTGTCGATTTGTCGTTTTGCGGCATCATTGATGCGCGGGTTGGCGTATCCAAGATTGACCGTTGAATACCACATCTGCAGATCCAGGTAGGGCTTCCCGGCCATATCGTAGAGATAACTTCCCTCGCAGCGGCTGAACATCCTGGGGTTTTGCGTATAGTGAACCGTATCCCCATAGGAACAAACCTCTTGTTCGATGAGACGGAGCCTTTCTTCTTTGATCTGCGAAGAAACGAGGCTCTGAGACTTAGAACTCTTTTTTTGTTCTGCCAGAGGAATAGACATATTAAAAATATCTTTCCATTGATTTACTAGTATCCAAAACGATTTTTTATAGATTACGCCAAATGCATCACAAAAGATATAAGACTTTAGTCGGACCATCACGGAACCTTTTTCGACTAAGCCACCCGTGATTTCATATTAGGCGCTTCAACCAGTGCTCCGCCGAAAACTTCTCGATACCCCCCCCTGCCGATGTTCGTCTGGCCTGGACGTCATGAATGCTATGAAGCAACATAACTTTAGTCGTGCGTGACAAAAGCAATTCCTAACGACTGAGCTGAAATATAGCTTTTCATACATTACGGTGGAATGAATTCAACATTACAATTACTTCATCTTAATGCTTTGAATTTTTCTTAATACAACTTCAGCCTCATGCACCCCGGGAGAGCGGGAGCAGATTCTAAGTTTGGCAAGAATCTAGCATTCTCAGTTCAAAATGTCATAAAAAAAGGGGCCGCAAGATTATTTTTCGGAACTCTTTTAGTACATAGGGATAATTGGAAAATCGCAAAATTCTATCATGGGAAGGCTGGAATTTGAGCGGGAGTAAGAAAGCTACCCCGGATGCGACAGGAGTAAGATCATGACTTCCTTGTTTTTCTGCGAATCATTAGCTTTGATTTCCCGCATTTCCTTGCTACATTATTCGAGAGTTTGGGTTCTTCTCCGTTAAGCTATTTCTGAAACTTCGTTGCTTGTTGCCGTAGAGACAACTCGTTTGTTGTCGGTTTCAACGGATGGAAACATCCCACAACCGGACACAAGTCGATACCGGCGGCCTTTCAACCAGAAAAGAACAACATCATGGATTCTTTCGACCCTCGATCCCAAGAAAGTCTCAAACAATCTTCTTCCAAGCACTCACTCATCTCCACGCGTACCTGGCTAAGTGTGGGGGACATCATGACGGCCGATGTGGCAAACATTGACTCTGAACAAAGTGTCCTCGCGGCCGCCCAGAAGATGGCCGAGAGGCGAATCTCCTGTCTTGTCGTAATGAAAGACGGCCATATGCACGGCATTATTACCGAGACGGACCTGCTTAGAAAAGTGGCCGGGAGCTTTAAAAAATACGATCGAAAGATAACTGAGATCCTGACATCTTCCGTTCAGAGCATCAACGTCCACGCTTCGATCCTTGAAGCGAGCCGCTTGATGAGTTCGCACAAGATCAAACGGTTGCCCGTTCTCGATGGAGATCAGTTAGTCGGAATCGTGACGCAAACGGATTTGACCCGGGCCCTGGCTGCGTACGAAATGTGGCGCAACGTCGGGGCGATCATGACCCCCAACGTACTGACGGTGCCCCGGAAGATGACCGTTGGGGACGCTGCCCGTCTAATGACCGAACACGGAGTTTCATGCATTGTGGTCAAAGAAGGGGAAGTCGCCGCAGGGATCTTCACGACACGGGACCTCGTCGGCAAAGTTATTTCACGCGGGTCCGATGTCACGCAAACCCGGGTCGAAGAGATCATGTCTTCTCCCGTAGAGAACGTGCAGCGTGATGCGAGCATTTTGAGCGTGGTGAAGCTGATGGAATCGAAAAGGATCCGGCGGGTCGTGGTCAGCCACGAAGGGAAAATGTGCGGGATCGTGACTCAGACGGATGTTTTCCGAGCCGTGAAAAACAAGTTTGAAATCGAAGAAAAAGAAAATTTCGAGATGCTGGAGAGTTCTGACCTCGGCATCTACACGTTGAGTCTCCAAAATAAGATCACGTACGCCAACCCCGCTCTTTTGCGACTCCTGGAAGTCGAAGTCCCCTCCGAGCTGGTGGGGCAAACGTTTCTCCCCGCCCGATTTCTTGTCAATCCCGGAGATCTGGAGGTTTTCGGGAAAGGGGTTTCAGGCGGAAGTGACGCAACCATTGCCGAGGTCGCGCTGCATACCTCCAAAAACCGCCGGATCTATGTCACACTTTTTTCCAACGCCATCAAAAACGCCCGCGGAGAAGTATGCGGCAGGCAGGGGTTCCTGCACGACGTGACGGAGAAAAAGGAACTGGTTTCGATCAAAGAAGCCGCCCACGCCTTAGAAGTCCACAATCAACTTTTGCAAGATATGATCAACCTCAAAACCGATGTCATTAATATGGTAGCCCATGACCTAAAAAATCCCCTGACCGTCAACTGTGAAGGGATCAATGTCCTTTTGAGAGGCGTGCTGGGAGAGCTTAATCCTCAACAGCGAAAAATCATGGAGAACAGTAAAGAAGCTGGAGAGCGCTTGCTTCGAATGATTGATAACCTGCTGGATGCTTCCAGGCTCGAAGCCGGAAAGATCCGGCTTGAACGCTCTGAATTTGAAGCCGTCCCCATGGCCCGAAAACTCCTGGAGGGATTTCAGCCCCTGGCCCTACGAAAAGGCTTGATCCTCGAGATCGAAGATGCTTCCCCGGGTCTCCTGATCCACGCGGATGCAGATCGCTTGGCGCAGGTGCTGGTCAACCTGGTCGGGAACGCCATAAAGTTCACCCAGCAAGGAAAGATCACGGTGGGCTTCAGGGATAGGGCCAAGGAAACGGAATGCTTTGTGGCGGATACAGGCCCCGGGGTCCCCGAGGATAAGATCTCTCTTCTTTTTGAACAATTCAGCCAGTTGGGACACCGCTCAACCGGAACTGCGGAACGCGGCACTGGATTGGGTCTTTCGATCGCCCGGGGGCTCGTGGAACTGCACGGCGGACGGATCTGGGTGCAAAGCAAGGTAGGCTACGGCACAAGTTTCATTTTTACCATTCCCAAGATCACCGGCTGATCCGCTTTCGATCCTCCCGCCTTCTCTCGCGAGTTAATTCGCGAGAACTTTTTCGATCTTTTCCAGCAAATCCTTTGATTCAACGTAAGACACGATCATATGAGACGGGAAGGCCAGTTCGGCACGGGAGAGCAAGTCCTGTCGGCAGTAGATATAAAAACGAACCTTGCCAACGTTCGGTCCGTGCTTCATCTTTTGATAAACCATTTCCGCGTCCAGTAAGTCCGGAACCTCCCGGAACTCGCAGAAAAAGTACTTCGGAGCCGTCGCTCCGCACTTCTGAAGGGCATCGTCCTCATTCGAACTTGTCGTGACTTGATAACCTTTCCCCGTAAAAAACTCCTTCATCTTCGCGACCAAAAAATCCCGACTCCCCAGAACCAGGGCCTGTTCGAGGTCCACCGTCGTTTTAGGAGGTATGACAGGGCGTTGCTCGGGCGCTTTTTTATGCGCGACGGACTGAACGACCTTATCAATGAGGGTGTTGGAATCGAAGGGTTTGCTCACGAACGTGATCCGATCCGAAGGCGGAAACAGATCCGCCATATTTTTCCGGGCCGACATGATGAACACGGGAAGATGCTTGGTGTACAAGTCCTCCTGAATTTTTTCGAAAACCTGGTATCCTGCAAGGCCGGGCATCACGATATCCAGGAGGATCACATCGGGCTTTTCCCGGAGAGCTTTGTCTAGGGCCTCGGTGCCGTTGAAGGCCGTGATCACATCAAAGCCTTTCATCTGCAACAGGGTTTCTAGCAGACTTACTATCCCTGGTTCATCATCAGCAACGAGGACTTTGGGGGCCATAATACCTTTTTGTATGCGTTAGGATCCTACCTGCTACCGCAGATAAAAAATCTTACCGGCGGCAAGCATAGCGAATATCGACAAAGAAGCCAAGAAACTTTTGGACTAACCTTTTGCGCTATGAAAAACAACCAGCCCGTTGAAAGAGTCCCCGCTGAACTTTCGATTTTCAACACGGAGGACTCTCACATTCGTAAAACATAAGAGGCTTAGAACTGATCTACCATAAACCTTTCGCTTGCAACGGGAAAAGTATCGGAGCGTCCCGATTCGTATAAAAAACTATGGCGAATTAGAACCGTCCCGTTACCCATTCAAAGCAATTATGTGCGACCTGAGACATGGGTTACACCTTATCCGATACGCCAATCAACTGCCCATGTAGATCGAAAAAGAAATCTTATGGGTTAAAAGGGACAAGCCCTTCTGAGGTGCGCTTAAGATCCGGGGAATCCTCAAACGAAAATATCCCGAGGTAAAGCCTCCGGCTAAAAGTTCGGTTCATTGCATTTCATTTTAGACCGCCATGGTCTGGTGAAACGAAAGACCCGAAGACGCTTCAATGGGGAAGGCACTCACTTGTCCTCGGCTCAAGAACCAATGATTTTTGGTGTAGTGACTATAAAGGCGAATTCATGCTCGGTGACTGCCGGTATTGTTACCCTCTGACCATCACGGATTTCTCGAATCGGTTTTTATGGCCTACGAAGGACTCGAAACTAATGCGTAAACCTATGCCTTTGAAGTATTTGAGAGAGTTTTCAAGGAGTACGGTTTACCAAAAATGATCCGCACCGATAATGGGGTCCCCTTCGCCGCACCGAACTCGTCATTTCACTTGAGCCGACTTTCGGTATGGTGGCTCAGGCTCGGTATTTTGATCGAGAGGATCAAGCCGGAAAATCCCCAGAAAAACGGCGGGCACGAGAGGGTGCATCTGACGTGCAAAAAAGAAGCAACGAAGCTGGCAGGAGAGAATTTCTTACAATAGCAAGAACGTTTCGACCGTTTTATCGATGAATACAACCAGCAGCGGCCTCACGAAGCCCTTGGAATGAAGAATCCGGGCGAAGTTTATCAGCCTTCAGGGCGTCCCTACAAGGGACTGCAACCTTCCCCTAATCTCTCAGGCGAACAGATTAAACAAATTACGTTTTCAAAACTTTGATTTACGAATTCTTATCTTATTCTTTTGACACCGCCCTTGCGGTTTCATTTAAAAAAGCATACCCCATATCAAAATCTGGTTCTAGGTATGCGCTCTCGGCCCATTCATTCCACGCGTTAATGAAAACCAACCTCTTTTCTGGGTTAGGCTTATTTTTTGTGATCTCTATCATCTTTCTTAGCCATCTGCCGTATTGATCGGGAGTGCTATTAACGAAAACTGTCGACTCTTTTCTTCTCGGAGTATTGTCCCAGCCAACCATAACGCCTCTAAACCAGTCATATTCAACGGAAGGCCGAGCAATAGCATTATTCACCATGTCTATATAGTCACGAATGACACATTCAGAGGCTTCATGGAACTCATGCTTTTTCGTAACGCAAGGGCTCATTATAGAATGATGAGGTGGATATTCTATCGCAGCATCAAAATTGATAGCCCTAGGGTCAAACAGTTTTTCAAAACGTGTCTGCATATTGGCAAGATAAAGATGCGGCAAGCCGCAACTATCTAAATACTTATTCCATCTTGTCACCGTAGACTTTATATCAGGGAATAAGAGCGGACGATATATGACCAAAACAGGCCTTCCATCAATCTTAATATATCGCTTATCTCTTAATGCGGGTTCTATGTTTTTTAGAAAAGCAATATCATCTCCCGGCGTGTGCGTTTGCGCTAACAATACGCCTCCTTTTTCATGAACGCCATCCCACCGGGAAGTCCACGCCTCATTCGCCCAATGCAAACAAAATGGAATATCTAAATCTGGATTTGCCAGCATCATATCGTATGGCACTCTCATCACGGGTTTTCCAGAAAACCAATAATGATGAAAACAAAAACCATAAATACCATGCCCCCTGGCCAGCTGGATCTGCCGCTCCATTACCGCCTTGATTCTCGTATCATAAAAACCCAACTCGCAGGGCAATCTTGGTATCCTATGGCCAATAAACGCCGGCTTACATTTAGTGGTGTTAGTCCAATCGGTAAAACCCTTCCCCCAAAGACGATCATTCTCATCAAAAGGATGAAACTGAGGAAAATAAAAGGCGATCAATTTGGCAGGAACGTCATCATAATCAAAAAACTTAGGCTGATCATTCTCATGCAGAGGAGATCTCTCGATGGGCTTTAACAATGCGTCTACATGCCTCCGGAGAATATCACCACCCAATATCTTTTTAGCCACCCATCTTTTAAGTGAGTTCATTTTGACACCTTGTGTGGAGTATAAACTTCAACATCATAATTCGAACTGTCCACAATAAGGCCAAAAATCCTCTCCAAAGAATGCGCGATGCTCCCGTCCAGCGTATTAATATCAACATTAGCAAAGTCGTCCAATTTCAATTTCAAATTCCATAACTTCCTTAAAGACTCCGGCCTAAACCAAAACATTGTCCCAGAGCTATGTGGCGGGGGGCTTCCATCAGGATTACTATGCAGATCCATTTCCATCCTTCTGCACAATTCTTTTGATAGTGAATAATTACTACCCCAACTCATCTTATGTGGAAGACCGGCATAAGGCTCTGGGAAAAGCATTCCAAGCTTAGGGTTTTCTTCGAACTTCTTAATTATGCTATCAACGATTTCTCCTGTCCCCGCAAGATTCTTTACCAAATACTCACACCATCCACTGCCCAAACCAGGAGCACTGTCCCAAACAGCCTGAAGCAATAAACTCTTTTTAGTATGGAGCCACAAGCAAAGATCATAATCTTTAAGCTTAGGCTGCGCGAAAATTACAAAAGGAGCTATGTCCCGCCCAACATTGGGAACCTTTATAAAATCAACATTGTCAAACTTACGCATACAAACACTGACGATCTGCTCCTTTGGAAGAGAGGATGTAACGACAACACCGTCAAATCTGCCGACAGGGACCGTGCCGACAATATCTGTCAGTACGTCCGAATAGAAAGCATGTATGAATAATCCCACCTTCACGTCTCGGCTCCCTGATGTTCCCTTTTTGCGCGGGCAGCTCGTTATGGTCGAAAACCGACTAAATGCGCATATTTTGATCGTTTGAAGAATTGACGCAACTCCCGAATGTTTTGGATCTGTTCCAAAGCTGTTAATGTTCTTTGTTTTTTTATAATATGCTTAACGCAAACACTTTCCACGCCTAAGAAAGCGAAAATGCTGCGGAATGTTTTTTCTAAGTCCGCAACAATTTGATTATACTCAACGTGCAAGTAATTCCTCTTAGAAGAAATACTCCTAAACAAACTATTCGCTTCTTCGTAGCTTTGAAAGAATCTTTCCACTTCCAACGGACCAGCAACTATCGGCAAATCATTGACATTTTCCGATTTCTCGCGTTGTAATGGGTCACGCCATTGCCCTGTTTTTTTTGCCGCCTCTCTTGATACCCAGGATTCCAAGACATCATATCGTTCTATGTGTATAAATTTCAATGATGGGAACATCTCCTTTAAGCGTAAAAATAACTTTTTAGTACCCGGGCAACGAACGTGATCAGCGAAAAGAACGAATCCTACGGCATCGTATTTTTCACTTATATCATTCGTCCAGACATTCTTACAAAGAAAATCAATCGCATCGTCTTTTGTTGAATAAAAAGAAACAGGAGCACTACCGGCGATCGCATGCGATCCCTTTCGTTCCGTATGTATCGGGTGAAAAAGCTCTCCGTACATCTTAATTTTAGGATGTTGTTCTAGCGTAGTTCTTAAAAGACTCGATCCTGTCCTGGGCATCCCTACGACGACAAACTTTTGCATATTTTTTCCTGAAGCCCTATTTACCAATTAACGTCTGGCTGAGATTTTTTTTGCGATACAGATTATATAATCCTTAACACCCTCATCGTTTTTAACGTCATAAGTGTCCTTATCCTGGAAATAGAATTTTTCAATCTCAAACAATCCATCAAGATAATCTTTTAAAGTTGCTTCAACGATATTAAAA
This sequence comes from Candidatus Omnitrophota bacterium, assembly GCA_903884815.1. Lineage (GTDB taxonomy): Bacteria > Omnitrophota > Omnitrophia > Omnitrophales > Aquincolibacteriaceae > Aquincolibacterium > Aquincolibacterium aerophilum. Next base: position 95,805 of record CAISGE010000070.1, read on the forward strand.
GTCTTATGGTGCCTCATTGAAAGGACCGTCTCCTTTTGATCGTAGGGAGTAGAGAATATTAACTTACCCCCGTCTTTCAGCGCCTCATGGAATAGACTAAGTACTATGCTGATTTCGTCCGGGGTAAAATGTTCTATGGTTTCAAACGATATGATTTTATCGAATATATTTTTGCAGGAAATATTTAATAAATTCTTAGCTTCAAAAAAAACGTTGGATTCACGGACATATCTTTTTCTTATCGCCTTAATTGTTCTGACGTCTATATCGTGCCCGGTAACTGACTTACATTTTTTCGACAACATTAAACTGCCGTATCCTGTCCCGCAGGCTAAATCAGCAACCACATCATTTTCAATCTGAGCTGCGGCAAATTCATACCTTTTATAGTGCGCTTTTTGGAGAGGCGTAAGTTTTTCATAATCCATTGAGTAATAATTCATATCCAGTCTCTCACCAATATTTTCCAAGTTTAATATTTCTTGAATTTTAAGGAAACGTGACATTTTTCTTACGATTCGTTTCGCGATGCTGCTTTTAGATAGATCGGAAAAGCTCATGACAAGAGCGGCCTTCTAGTTAGCTTCATAAGAAATGTTGACCTTCCCCAAATCAGTGGACATGTTGTTTAGTTAGCACCGTGAACCTTCAATTAGATCAATATGGATAATTTGGATTTTCACGGTCTCCTTTAAAGAACTGAATGGATCTCATAATACTTAGAATCAAATCTTCCCGCTGATTAAAAAAAGAAAACTCGATGTGCTTGTCTCCGAGCGGGTATATAAAACAATATTCCCTCTCCTTGCTGTACTTATCAGGGAAAGCATAATAAAAAAATATTCCCACTAATCTTTTCCTCTTCTATATCAACTCTAAAAGTGTCTTGGTGCCCACTAAGGGACGTGACAGTATGAACATACGAATTTTTATCAAATTTATTATAATGAAGCATGATATTAATTATTCTCTCGCCTTCGGTAGAGTTAAAGAACATGCGATCTCCTGGGGCTCTTTCAAATGCGGATACAGGGACTCGCGTCGTGATCGTTACCGGCGTTGTAATTTTCATTCCTAAAAATTTTTTTTGTAAATATTTGCTCCGTCTTTGCCTTGAGTCCTCTCAAGGGCTATATTAATTGTTGCAGCGTATCCCAATGAACCCACCAAGAAGGCTCCTATTAAAGCAAGCATTTTTGTGCGCAAATTCTTTTTTCTCCTCCAATTTTTTATTATACCAAGACCGCTTCTTTTTCGTATTCAAAAGGGCTCAAATAACGAAGCGTCGAATGAGCCCTTGTGCGATTATAATATATCTCGACGCACTCAAAGATTCTTCTTTTTGCTTCATCCCGAGTCTTGAACTTATTCCGAGGAATCAACTCGACCTTGAGAGTGTGAAAAAATCTCTCTGCGACGGCATGGTCCCAACAGTCCCCCTTGCGACTCATGCTCCCGACGAACTCGTTCTGGGCCTGTATCGCCTTAAAATCATTGTCGGCATACTGGCTTGCCCCGGTCCGAATGACAGATAAGGCCCTTCGTCGGGTTGCGCCGCAAGATCGCTTGCTGCATGGCTTGCGTCGTCAGTGTGTCGGCAATGGTTTTATCCATCGCCCATCCCACGATACCGCGTGAGAACAGATCAAGCCCTGTTGCCACATACGGCCTGCCTTCGAGCGTCCAGACATAAGTGATATCCGACACCCAAGCGGAATTGGGCTTCTCAATCACAAAGTTCCGGTTCAGAACATTCGGCCACGCCGGATGATCGTGCTTCGAGTTCGTCGTTACCCGTAACTTACGCTTCTGGATGGCAACAATGCCATTAACACGCATAATCCGCGCCACACGGTTCTCGGGACAGCGCATCTGTTCTTTACGATGCAACTTGCTCCCAGATCCGCGGGCTGTGGCTGCCGTAATTGCGGTCATTCAGCCAGAACACTCGCTTTATCTCAATGAGCAGTCGTTCGTTATCGACCCGCCGCTGACTTTTGGGCCGCTTCTTGAACGCATAATACCCACTCCGTGATACTTCCAACGCCCGACACATCTCTTCGAGCGGAAAGACCGAACGGTGATCGCCTATGAAAGCGAACCGTTTTCGGTCGTTTTTTTTAAAAAGTATGCCGACTGCTTTTTTAAAGATGTCGCGCTCCATCTCGACA
>CAISGE010000071.1 GCA_903884815.1 Candidatus Omnitrophota bacterium
CAAACCACCCTGATCGCATACCCGCCAGGCAAACCCGGAACCACCTTCGCGATCCCCAACGGCGTCACCAACATCGGCAACTCGGCGTTCTGCGGCTGCACCAACCTCACCAGCGTCACCATTCCCGCCGGCCTCAGCGGCATCTCCGACTCCGTGTCTCTTGAAGGTTAGGAACAAATTCAGAAATCCCACAAATAAATAATCCGAAAACAAACCACACCAGGACCAGGCGATCAAGCGCCGTCGCTGATTTATTTAAACGCCTGCAGAAAAAATGTACAACCCCCGCAATGCAAAGGACCGTGAGAATCATCACCAGAAAATAAACAGCCGGGACCGGCCTCGGTATGGGGGGGGAGATGATGGCAGCGCTGATATTTTTTCCGATGAAAGCATAAGCCGCATAAATAAGCCCCGAGAGTAGGCAACTCCCGATGGCGAATAAAAACAGCGCGGCTCTCCGGAACCTCTCCCTCCTGATCAGGAAATAAACAAATTCAAATCCCGTGGCCCAAAGCCCGAAAACAGCATTAAAAGGATGCAGCCACAATGTCAAAGCAGAAGCCAGCATGATCGCCACACGATGTTTTTTATTATCCGGATCTCCTTTAAAAATCAAGGAAATCCACAGAAAAAGAGGCGCGATCCCGTCCATTGGCCGTGAGAATCGCAATAATGTAATTTTAAGGCCGACCCAGGGGCAGTAAAGGAGAAGTAAAAGTAGAAGCAAGGTCCCCGGAGCGCAAACATCCAGGGGATATTTCCATAGTTTCCAGCAACAAAGCGTCAAGACGAGCCACATCAAAAGCGGCATCAGGATTTGCCAAGCAGGAAAAAACCATGAAAGCGGGATCTTCGAATATTTGGATAAAAGCCCGACGACTTCAGCTGTGGTGAAAGGAATGATGTGGCGCAGTCCTTGTTCCTCAAAGTAATAGGGATTCCCGTCACAGCGGGGTGTCATCATCCGCCCTTTGGCAATGCTCCAATAGTAAGAGGGATCCCCGTCAAACATCACATATTTCCAGGACTTTGAAGCTTCCGCCTCCCGTCCAAAATGGATAAAAAATCCCAAGGTAAAAATAAAAGCGGCGGCCAAAGCATAAATGACCAGCGGGGAACTAAAAACGGATCTTGACTTACTAAGATTTGTCATGGGTCTCACGCTTTTTATTTCACATACAAAATAGGATGAACAGAGATGATCCTTGGAATGCAAGCTTCTGCCACTTGAATAGCCTCCCACGGTAAAAAACCCGCGGCACCAGTTTCATGGTTTTTAAACGAGCAGGAGAGGATCGCAAAAAGGCTTCCGGACCCTGCGCTCCCCTGTTACCATCGAGTTCGCTGAAACTAAATACGAAACATCCTGCTACTCAAGAAAACAGAAAACGATAATATCAGACTCCCCTAAAGCTGTCTTAACGGAGTCCGTCGAAGTTGCGTGAAAAACAAAACCAAGGAACAGGCCTGCACGACAACATTGCAAAAGAATCTCGAAATACAAAAATCGACGCCGGCCTTCCCCTCAGCTTTCGACTCACCGGGAAACTTTAAAGATTATTGATTCTAGATATGAGCGGATTATGAGAACGCTTGTAATCTCAACCCTAACGAGCCCGACTCTGGCCTCCCCTCACTTTCTCAGTGGAGGGTCGGGACTTCTTATACACCTCACGCCATTTCGCCTCATATTCAGACAGTTTCTTCGAGGCCTCCTCAGATTGGCCGCCTGCGAATAAGACTCGCGCAACCATTTCGAGGAACGACAATTGCAGCCGATCCGAGCCGAACAGGGTTTTCGCATAATCCACGGTCTGATTAAACCCGCGTTCGTTGCCGACAGACACCAAATAGATCAAAACAAATCGATACCCCTCCAGATTACGGGGGGCCTCATCCACGATCCTTTGTCCCAGCAATTTCACTTGCTCAAAGTCCCCGCGCGTAACCGCGGCGTCACCTTGGCGAATAAGGCTGTCGATGTTCTCTACGGAAAACGCCGGGCAGACCGGGACCAGAAAAAGAATGGTGCAAAGATGGATCCAGGAAAGCGACTTGAAGAAACCCACCCGAGTGAAAAATTTCACCTTCACATCACCCTCCAGAGCAAACATTGTTGGTCCTGATACACCTCAAGCAAATGTCCCTGAAGCTGGCGTTTGATCGCATCATAGAACGGGCTGGGCTTCGGCATCAAAATGTAATCCAGCCTGAAAACACGGAGCCTTTGCTCGATGGAAAGTCCCTTCCCAAGCGGAGCTTGATCCAACATCCCCAGCAGCAACCCCATAACAAAATCCCTCCGATAGCCCTGCGCGGGACTCAAAGGGATCCCTCCGTTAATATAGAAAAAAGATTTCAGGCCTGTCTCAAGGAATAAATACTGACCGAAGCGGGAATCGGCCGTCGCAGTTAAAACCACCTCGTTTTTTTGCGCATGCCGCTTCAGCCATTGATACCCACCATCAAAAGGAAAATCCCGGTTATAAGAATAAACAGGAAATTTCCAGTACCCCACGACAGCCACAAGGAGGATGATGCTCCAAAGAACTTCCTTCCGCAGGACGAACCTCTTCACGAGGTCAAACCTTTCCAATATCCAGAGGAAAAAGATCAGCACGAGAAAATACTGCGAGACATAAATAAAATAAATCTCGCTATTTAATGCAAAAATATTTTTCCTGGTGATCCCCGTAAAAAGAAGGAACGCTGCCGCCACGGACATGAAAACGACGCTGAATTTAGAAAAAAGACGCACTTCTTTTAAGGCGCAAAGTTTCTCATGGATCCATCCTGCCATCGAAAAGATCATGATGACCGAAAAGTAAAGTAAGTGGCTACGGATATCCGAAATCGCAGGCATAAAAATCGGCGGCACAAACGTGCAAACACCAAAAACAAATAATCCAAAAAAGGACCACTCCAGAACCAGGCGGTCGAGGGCGGTCACGGACCTCTTTAAACGGCTGCAAAGGAACAGCACGACCCCCGCCACGCAAAGGGCCATAAGAACTGGTATCAAAAAATAAAAACCGGGGACCGGCATAAGCTTAGGGGGGTTGAGAACAACGAATTTTAAATTTTTTCCGAAAAAAGCATACCCCGCATAAATAAGGCCTGACAGCAAGCAACTCCCCGTCGCGAATAAAGACAGCGCGGTTCTCCGGAACCTCTCCCCCCTTATCAGGGAAAAAACATATTCAAGGCCCGTAACCCAAAGCCCGAAAACAGCATAAAAAGGCTGCAGCCATAATGTCAAAGCTGAAGCCAGCACGATCGCGACACGGTGTTTTTGATTGTCCGGATCCCCCCTGAAGATTAGAGAAATCCAAAGAAAAAGGGGCGCGATCCCGTCCATCGGCCGTGAGAATCGCAGCAGGATCATCTGAATGCCGGGCCAGGGGCAGTAGAGCAGAAGCAAAAGAAGGAGCAAGGTCCCCGGGGCGCAAATATCCAATGGGTATTTCCAAAATTTCCAGCAGCAAAGCGTCAGGACAAGCCACATCAAAAGCGGCGTCAGAATTTGCCACACAGGGAAAAACCAGGAAAGCGGGATCTTCGTGTATTTAGATAGAAGTCCGATGATTTCTGCAGTGGTGAAAGGAATAACATGACGCAGCCCCTGCTCCTCATAATAAAAAGGATCGCCATCGCAGCGAGGCGTCATCATCCGACCTTTGGCGATACTCCAGTAATAAAGAGGGTCCCCGTCCGGCATCACATATCGCCAGGACTTTGAGGCCTGCGCCTCCCGCCCAAAATGGATAAAAAATCCCAAGGTAAAAATAAAGGCAGCGGCCAAAGCATAAATGACCCATGGGGAACTAAAAACGGATCTCGATTTAGTAAGATTTGTCATGGGTTTCGCACGATTTCGATGGACACTTCCCGAGCGTTTAATCGGCACTCGAACAGTAATTCACTAAGAGTAGTTTCATAAGTATCCGTAACCCCGCAAGTTGTCAGTCATTCCGATAGACTCACCGAAAACTCTTGTCATGTCTAGATAGACCGTCGCAACTTGAAAGTCCGAGAAAATTCTCAGGGTAAAAAAGCACCCTGTCCTTAGAGCTGCCGAGGGAGACAAATGGGAATGGCTGCCAAACTTCGCTGGACCGTTTTTCGGAAGGTGTCTTACCCTTCATTTTCGGGAGGGGTCGTTCCGAAAAACACTCTTCACAAGATATTTCGGCCGCTGCTTCACTTCTTCAAATATTTTCCCAATGTATTGGCCCAGCACGCTGATGCCCAGCAACTGGATCGACCCGATGAATAAAACCACGATGATCGTGGTCGTGACTCCGCGCGGCGCCATGCTGGGCCACAAGAGCCTGAGCATGATCTGGAGGATCATCCCCAGGACGGCCAGAACAAACACAAGGGCTGAAAAAAAAGACATTAGCTCGAGCGGAATGTAGGAGAAAGAGAATATCCCTTTCGTTGCCCAATTCATGTTTTTCCAAAGATTATTCGTGGTTTTGCCGAACATGCGTTCCGGTCTGAGATAATCAACACCCGTCTGCTTAAAACCTGTCCAGGCTCGCAGCCCGCGTAGAAAACGATCCCTTTCGGGAAAGGACTTCATGACATCTACCACTTTTCTGTCCATTAATGAAAAATCACCTGCGTTCAGGGGGATCCGCACATAAGAAAGTTTATGGAAAATAAAATAGAACGCCTTGTACGCTGCTTGCATCATCAAAGGGGCTTCCCTCTTCGTCCGGACACCATAGACCACATCAAAGCCCTGGTTCCATTTTCCGTAAAATTGTTCGATCAACTCGGGCGGGTCCTGAAGATCCCCGTCCAGCAATACGACGGCATCCCCTGTCGCGATGTCCATCCCGCTGGTAAAGGCCATTTGTGAGCTGAAATTGCGGGAATGATTCACGGCGATCACATGGCCGTCCTTTTGAACCAGCCCCGCCAAAAGCGTTTCCGTGTTATCCGGGCTTCCGTCATTGACAAAGATGATCTCGTAATCCACACCGATCTTGACGAACGTTTCCGTCAACCTCCGGTACATGTGGGGAATCGCCTGTTCGTCTTTGTAGCATGCGATCACCGCAGAAATTTTCTTAACCATGAGAGCCGCTCCTTAAGATAGTGCGAAGTTATTTTCTCAAATTCACGTAATAAGGCTGATCGTTCTCGATCATCTCTGCAATAAGATCCGGGATATCCTCCGGTGTTTTCGGCCACCGGGAACGGATGTTCTTGCAGATCCTCATGAGGGCCTTATCCTCCGGCGCCCAATGGGAGATCCCGTCGTGGGCATAATCATAATCCCTTCCGGCTCCAACCAGCTTCACCGGAATTTTTTCGCTGTGGATATAATTCCGTATTGTTTCAAAAGGTCGGTAGAGCAAGAAAGTGGTGATCGAGTAAACAAACGGGATCTTCCCTTCCAAGGCCAACCCGACCCCCGCCCCCACCATCAGCTGCTCGGCAGCACCGACATTGATAAACCGTCCGGGATAATCTTTCCTGATCGGATCCCACATTTTATAACCCAGATCCCCCGTCACCACCCATATTTTCCGGTTTTTCCGCATTTGGTCATGGAGGGTATCGGCAAAGATCCGGCGCATTCTGATCATGGATGCAGGCTGTTTCATTTCAAAAGGTCCCTCGCCATTTCATATTCGGCCTCTGTCATCACATGATAGTGGGCATCCTGTCCCTTAAGGAACGGGAACGACTCAGCATTGGTGTCGGCAAAAATCACAAGAGGCTGGCACCCCGAGCTCGACTTGAATGCCCGGCACAGTTTCTCGGGATCATGTCCCTCCACCTTTTTTAAACAACAACCGAACCCTCTCAACCTCTTTAAGAGTAACGACAAAGAAACAGGGTCATAGGCCCCCCAACCGTTCGCATTTACAATGATCTTTAAATTGCTCAATTTCTGGTCGACCGCGACCCGAAGAGCTTCCCAGATACTGCCCTCCGCACACTCCCCGTCAGAGATGAGGCAATAAACATTTTTTCTTCTGTCGGCCAAAGCCATCCCCACCGCGATCGGAAGCCCCTGTCCGAGGCTTCCCGTTGAAACATCGATCCCCTTTCCAGGATCTCTGTCCGGATGTATATGAAGGCGTTCCGCATCCGCAGCCTTCAGAAGTCCGCATCTCACAAGAACCGCAAAAAGAGCAATCCCGGCATGTCCGCAGGAAAGAACAAACCGTTCCCGTTTCTTTTTAACCTTGTACACCGCAGCAAGGATATCTACGGCACTCAGGCAGGACCCCAAGTGGGAAAGATGATGCCGGTGACTGAATTCAAGGATCCAGAGCCTTAAGGCTTTTTGTTCACGATTAACTTTCATAGTGCTCATTTTTTGACTGCGACCATGCAAAGATTCCCAAGCTTGACGCGCAATCCACGACTCAAAAAACGCCCCCACCATCCCTCCCGGCTCCCTAAAAACTTCATTTTGATCCGGTTGAAAAAAGGAAGGAGCAAAAGAACATGCCTAAGTGAAACGATATTGAAGGGCAAAAACATTTTAACAGGCAGAAAGCTGTTCTGCCTGAAGATTTTACCCATCGTAGCCTTGCTAAAAAGAGAGTAATGACCGATATCAATGATCGGACTTCTTTCCCTGAGGATCTTCGCCTGCAAGCTTTCCGCGTCGTGATTGAACGCCACAATAAAAGCTCCAGGGAGAAGCAGGTCATGACAGATCTTCAAGAAAGAATTCGGATCCGACATATGCTCAAGTACCTGAAAAAAACAGATTAGGTCAAATGTTCCAGGCTTGTAAGTCGCAGGGCCGAGCACGTCGACCGTGATCTTATCACGGATGAGAGGGTCGCTTTTAGCCGCGGCCTCCATACTAGGTTCCACGCCAGAAACATTAACATAGCCCTTGTCATAAAGCGCCTTCAGAAGAAATCCGTTCCCGCAACCGACCTCCAGGATCCTCGCGTCCTTCGAAAGCTGCCGTAAAACAGGCTCCAGCGCCTCCAGATAGGTCGCGACCAGATTTTCCGTCTCATGAGCATAGGTGAATTTGCTTTGTTTGTAGAGCTCATTAATGAACGACTCCTCAGGGACCGGATTCGAGCGGAGCATGCCGTCTTGCTTGCAGCGCACGATCTGGTAGTGAATGCGGTCGGGCATCTTCCGGGCAGAATAAACGTCCGCGCTCAGGTCCGCCGCCTCAAAGTTCTTGGGGTACAAGACCTCATAATCTTCCAAGGACAAACAAATGGGACAGCGGGTCTTCGTAAATCTCATAGTTTTAAATTCATCCAATCTCGTTATTAGAAATGATGAGGACGAATGGGTAAGGCACTCCATTACGAGCACGAGGACGCACCATCACCTCACCATAAGTGAGCGCATCATGTCGAGGCATCGCTAGATAATACCCCTCCAACAGTTGCGTGTCTAAAAAACCCACCATATCTTTCATGAATAACATGGCGGGAATACCGCTAGGGCTTTGTGGCACATAACCGCTCTCGTGATAATAGTATGCCTCAAGGCCACTGACAAACGTTACTTTGGGATTAAACCGGGTGAGTTCTTTAATAAGCGTTGTATTGGAGCGAAGAAGCTGCTCGACTCCGTGATCACGACCGCACATTTCATGCGCCATGAAATTAGCGGCCTGTTCCCGGAGTCTTTCGGGCGCTTTGCCGGCATAGACAAAACTTATGGCGCCGATAAAGACCACTGCGAGTAGCGGCAAGATCCATCTCGCGGGTTTCCAGGAAAACGATCTCTCGAACTCTGAATGAACCAGATCAAACAAAAGAAAAAAGCAAAGCAGAAGAATGCTGGAAATATTGATAATGTTGTTTACATGGCTACGGCCAAAGAAGTACAGGGAATTTCCGATCGCGAGCAGGATCAAAAAAACGACAGCCCGGAAGTGGCGCGCCGAAAGGAAGGAACGGTTTCTCCAGTGGTAGATAAAAAAAACGCTCAGCATCACCGGCACATACCAATAAAAGGACTGCCTGAGGACCGGAAGGAATCCGATGCCATGCTGCCGGTAAAGCGATGCAGTTGATTGGCCGAAGGCAAAGAACAACTGATAAATGAGAAAAGAGGCACCTAGGAGAACGAAATTCTTCGCGTAAAGCATGACGTAGTTCCGCGAAACCGTGCTCAAAGGATCCTTTTTCGATAACACGTCCATGCAATAGAAGAATAGAACAAGAAGCGCATAGGCCAGCGTATAGATCACGCCAAATGCGTGATGAAAGATCAATAAGAGACCTAGCACCAATCCCGTCAGCCAGTGGGCATCTCCCTTAAAATAAACAGAAAGCAGAACAACAAACCACCAATCAAGTCTCAAAGGGGTCACTTGAAAGCACACGATAATATCCGCAATATTCCCGTACATCCTAACAAGAACAGCACTGATCAACAAGTAAAGCGCATAGCATTTGTGAGTGAAAAAGCGGCTCCCAAAAAGGTAGAGGCCCATAAAAAAAGCATAAACTGAAATCTGGCCGACTATACTGAAAGAATAGATCGAGAATCCAAGCTTCATCCACAGGACCGCAAGGAGTGACAACAAATGATCGTACTGAAAACCGGTTTGATTGAGTGGAAACCCGTGAAGGATCCGCATAGCCGGAAAAAGAATGTAATCGTAATCTTCACCCGAATAATGAGCGGAAGCGACCATGCATGCCGGAAATAGAAACAGCCCAAGAATGATCGAAAGGACGCAGCGATTCTTGAGAAGCTGAGTCAAAAGAATCGTGATCCCCAGAACGGAAAGCATGAAATACATGGCGGGAGAATCATGAAAGAGAGACCGCGAATATTCCGCCATGGGCGGGGTAAACCCGACCGTCCGGAAAAACAAAAGACATGGCAATGCCGAAAAAATCAAAAAGCTTCGCCGCAACGAAGGAACAGAGATTGTGCTTATGAGGCGGTAAAGCAAAAAGGTTATCGCGATAATGAGGTAGACGAGGCCATAAAGAACATAGAGCTGCATGCCATTACGCGGCTCCATAATATAGAGACGCTTTGCGGGCGTATAATCACCCAGGGGGCATGTCGTGTTCAACGACCAGATGAACGGGGCAAAAAGATAAAAAAGCTGGTAGGCAACAGCCGTGACAAAGCCTGCCAGAACAAGCGGTGCGAAAAGTGACGCGAGAGAAGAAAAAGTAGATTTTTTCATTAAATCAAACGGTCGCAACATTGACGAGCCTTCATATAAAGGAAAAGGGCAACACGAGATCAGTTTATGGAGTCGCTTGACACCACGACTATTCCAGCATCGAATTTAAAATATCGACGGGGAAGTTCCCACAGAAGGTTTCCAAACGCGAAATCGTCGAAACCTTTCAACGGCATTGCGAGGTAATGCCCGTCGCTCATTGATCCCTCAAGAAAACCATTAAAATCTTTAGTGAGCACAAGCCTGCCATCGGAAGAACAGTACGGATTCCTGGGGATATACCCTCCCTCATAATAATAATAGCCATCGTTGTAGCTGACAAAAGTCACATTCGGACTTGAACGGGTCAATTTCTTAACGCTCATCACATCATGATTAAATCCCGATTCCATTTTACGATTGAAGGAAAAATGCGTTCTTGCGCTTTCGATTTGTTTCAGGACCCTCTCGGGTGCATTGCCGGCATAGACAAAGCTTATGGCACCAATAAACACGACCGCGAATAGCGGCAAGATCCATCTCGCGGGTTTCCAGGAAAACGATCTCTCGAATTCCGAATGAACCAAATCAAACAAAAGAAATAAGCAAAGCAGCAGAATACTGGAAATATTGATAATGTTGTTTTCATGGCTACGGCCAAAGAAGTACAGGGAATTTCCGATCGCGAGCAGAATCAAAAAAACAACAGCCCGGAAGTGGCGCCCGGGAAGAAAGAAACGATTCCGCCAATGATAGATAAAAACAACGCCCAGCATCACCGGCACATACCAGTAAAAGGACTGCCTGAGCACCGGAATGAATCCGAGGCCATGCTGCCGAAACGTCTCCGCGGACGAAGGGCCATACGCAAAAAAAACACGATAAATGAGAAAAGAGGCACCTAGGAGAACGCCATTCTTCGCGTAAAGCATGACGTAGTTCCTCGAAACCGTACTCAAAGGATCCTTTTTCGATAGCACGTCCATACCAAAAAAGAATAAAACGAGGATGGCATAGGCCAGCGTATAGATCACGCCAAAAGAGTGATGAAAGATCAATAAGAAACCGAGCGCCAGCCCCGTCAGCCAGTGGGCATCCCCTTTGGAATAAACTGCCAGCAGTGCAACCAACCACCAGTCAAGTCTCAACGGGGTCACCTGAATACAAAAGATAATATCTGCGATGTTCCCGTACATCCTGACAAGCACAGCACTAATCAACAAGTAAAGGGCATAGCATTTGTGAGTAAATAAACGGCGTCCAAAAAGGTACAAACCCATAAAGAAAGCATAAACAGAGAATTGCCCCACAAGATTAAATTGATAAAAAGAAAAGCCAAGCTTGATCCACAATACTGCCAGTAACGAGAGAAGATGGTCATACTGAAAACCGGTTTGATTGAGTGGAAAACCGTGAAAGATCCGCATGGCTGGGAAAAGAATTAAATTATAATCCACTGAAGAATAAGCGCTTGAAGCGACCATGCATATCGGGAGTAGCAAGAGCGAAAGAATGACCGCGAGGATGCGGCGTGTGTTAATGAGCAGGGACAGTATTACCGTGATCCCAAGAACCGAAAGGATGAAATACATAGCTGGAACATCATGAAGGAGAGCCTTCGAATATTCCGCCATGGGCGGCGTAAAACCGACCTCTCTGAGAAATAGAAGAGACGGCAAGGCAAACAGAAATGCCAAGCCTCGCCGAAAAAACGGATGATGTATTTTGTTTATAAAGCAATATAGCCCAAAAGTTGTCGCGACGATCAAATGGACGAGCCCATAAAGGACATAGATCTGGATACCATTACGTGGGGTCGTTACTACGGAGCGAACCGTCGGAATATATTCTAATATCGGCAACCGGCTATTGAATGACCAGATAAAAGGAGCAAAGTGGAAAAAAAGCTGATACGCGACGGTTGTGACAAAGCCCGCTAAGACAAGCGGGCACAAGAAGGTGAAAAAAAAAGAAACTTTTTTAGAAAGACCTGGCTGATTCAACATTTCCACAGAAGACATCTCATCGTCCGGTCCACAACACGTGATTAGCCCTAAACCATTCCCACGTTTTAAGCAGTCCGTGTTCAAGATCCGTCTCGGGTGACCAGTCCAGCAGCTGCTTTGCTTTCGAAATATCGGCGAGCCACTGATTGGTATCCCAGATCCTTGACGGCATGCTCCCCCATTCGAATTCGGTTGTTTCTCCCGTGACCCGGACCGCCGTTTCAACAACTGCCTTGATGGACGATTGCACACCCGCCCCGATATTGAACGTCTCTCCCGGGAATTCCTTCAGTAGATCCACGCGCAGATAGGCCTGCAAAATATCGTCGATATAGATGTGATCATGGGAAGTTTCAGGCGAAACAAGTTTCATCTTTTCTTTCGAATAGAGCGCTCTCATTAAGGTCGGGATGAATCGGGAGGGTTCTTCATAGGGCCCGTAAACCGAAAAGGGGCGCATTGTCACGATCGGCCTTTTTTTAGCCTGGGCCGCATGAAAACACAGCAGGGTCTGTGCAGATTTCGTGACAGCATAGTAACTCGCCGGCTCCAGAAGATCTGTTTCCTTCATCGGCGACTTCTTAAACCCGTATTCCGAGGAGCTTCCCGTATTGACGAATAACTCGAAGTCGACATCCATCGACGCTGTGAGCAGATGCTGGGTCCCCTGAATATTGGTCTTGATGCAAAGATCCGCATCCTGCTGGGAAGAATAGGCACCGTAGGTTGCCAAATGATAGATAACCGTCGGTTGGATCTTTTGGATCAGACCGCGCAACTCGTTCAAGTCTGAAAGGTCGCAAATATGAACCTTTACCTTATTTAAAAGATCATCGATCCGCCAAGTTTTGGCGGTTTTCCTCAACAAAAGGTGTACTTCCGCGTTCTCAGCGATCAACTTTCTTGTCAAACAAGCACCAATAAAACCGCTGGCTCCCGTAATCAGATAAACCCGCTTGGACGTCATGGAATCACCTTTAAATAGGCTTCTAAACTCGCTAGATATTTTAGCGGTTTATAAAATAAAACACTAGGAGTCGTTCGAAAAACTACTCTATTTTTTACCCGCAACGCGCACTTTTTTCCTCATCGGGCATCTTGCCACAAGAAGAATAAATCTTAGGGCATATGAATACGCCCCACATCAATCCCGTTGCTCGTTTAGGCAAACTCGCTCAAAAGAGCGCCGCTGAAACAATCCGTATCTTCTGCTACTCCGTACCCAACGGGAAAAAAATCTCAAGAATCTGACCACTTAGAGGGGATGCCGATGGCACTGCTCCCGCTCATTTGTCACTCAGCAGCAATTCGCGTTTTATATCCTTTTTATGAATTCGATACCAATCATACAAAGAAGCAACGCTTGTATCAATGTCGGAAAAAGAAAAGGGGCCCATTTCCAGGAGTAGCCGGGTGTTATCACCGCTGTACTCCTTGTCCAAGCCAGAGTGCGCCACCCGTATTTCCAAGTCCTTCCCCGAGGCCTTTAAAACCTTCTTTGCCAGAGTGACCAAGTCGTATGTCCTCCCCGCGCAAACATTATAAGATTTTTCCTCCGCGGGATTACGGATAAACCAATCCGTGATCCTGACCATGTCATCAATATAGAGATAATCAAAAAAAACATTTTTTTTGATCGTGATGGGAAGATCCCAGGCTGCCTTGCAGCAGGCATTCGAAATAAAACGTATTTCCCAATCCTCGTATTTTCCGAATACGGCAAAAGGACGCAGGTTGACAATGTTGTCCGCGCGTTCAATGTATTTGCCGATAAGGTACCGTGACAGCCCGGGTTCGTCCTCCGGGACATACGTGTCAAAATACTCCTCTTTCATTCTCGGGATCCAGTGTTCCCGTGCATATTCCTGGCCCGATCCGAGATTGATCATCTTGCCATAGGATCCGCTACAGCGGGCCAGATTAAAGAACATGCGAAGATTATTCTCCAGGATCTTCGTTGTGTCCTTTTTGGAGTTCCGGGTAGCATTCCATGTCGCAGCATGGAGGACCACATCAAAACTGTTGGCTTGAACATAGTCTCGGACATTCTCAGCATCCAGGAGGTCCAGCTCTCTTTTCTCCGGCGCCAGGATCTCATACTTGGCGCCAAGCTGTTCTCTTAAATTGCGTCCGATGAACCCCGCACCGCCTGTAATAAAGATCTTCATAGAACCCGCCTCACAGAGACTCCAAAGGAGGAATGATCATATTCTCATAAAATTCTTTGCGCTCTAAGAACGGCCAAAGGTCCTCCATCGGCTTTGATACGATGGAACCGTCAGGCCGAACCTCGGAGGATAACCTCGGCGAGGTCAAGAGGCCGGGATCGGTCATGACTTCACACAGGAAGGGCCCGTCGCCCGCCAACACGTCAGCGACACGCTCTCGAAGGTTTTGCTGATCTTCAATTTTCATGTGCTTCAGGCCGTAGGCGACAGCAATGGCGCAGGTATCGGGAAGCGCCAGTCCGCTGGAAGGGTCACAGGCCACTAGACGCCCTTCAAAATGAGTTCTTTGGGTATTCCGGATCGACGCATAGCCGTTATTGTTCAGGACAAACAACTTCAAAGGCAGCTTCAATCGGGCGAGAGTCTCCAGTTCCTGGATATTATGCTGCAATCCCCCGTCTCCGATCAGGCTGACCGTGCGTTTTCTGCCGCTCGCCAGGCAGGCTCCAATCGCAGCCGGCAACCCAAATCCCATAGCACCCAGCCCCGGGCTATTTAGGATACGCTGTCCTTTTTTGACCCTGAACGCCTGCATCGTAATTTCGCTGCAGCCCCCGGAACTTCCCGGGACAAGAACATCCTCCTCGGAAAGCAGGTCGGATAGCACATCGACCAAGGCATAGGTGTTAACAACGCCTTTTGCCTCCCAATATTCCGGGAGTACCACGGGATATTTCTGCTTCCATTGCCTGCAGCGCTCCAGCCAGGAAGAACGCTCCACAACCTTCAAGAGACTCCGCTTCTTTAAGATCTCGAACAGAAAATCCTTCACATTTCCGCAAGCCGGAAGATCGATGTGCATTTTCAGCTTCTTGATCTCCGCGGGATCGATTTCTACAATAATCTTTTTGGCCGCGCGGCCAAAGTTCGGGTAGTTATACCCGACTTGAAGAAGATCCAGGCGCGCACCCAGCGTGAGGATTAGGTCGCTATTCTGCTGAATGAAATTCGCTCCCCTCTGGCCAATTGAGCCCGGCCTCCCGAAAAAGAACGGATGATCTTCCGGCAAGAAATCGATGGCCTTCCAAGTGGTCAGGACAGGTATTTTGAGAGATTCCGCAAGGTCAACAAATTCCCGGAGACCGCCGGCCAACCGTATGCCGTTCCCCGCAAGGATCACCGGCCTCTCTGAGGCGTTCAATAACGCAATGGCTTGATCGACCTGAGAGGAAAGATCATGGCTGCGCTCGCGGGACGGCGCATCGACCGGCTTAAATCCCTCGAGCTTGGATTCGTCGATCATAGTCCCCTGCACATCAAGTGGAATATCGATCCAAACAGGACCCGGCCGGCCCGAATACGCCAGATGAGCAGCCCTCTCAAGATGGTATCGAACACTCAGGGGATCCAAAATAGTCACGGCGTATTTGGTGACCGGTTTCACCATCGAAATAATATCCACTTCCTGAATACCCAACTGCCTCACACCACTCGTACCGATCATGTCAGAACGCTTGACCTGTCCCGAAAGGACCAAAAGCGGGGTGGAATCGATCCAAGCCCCGGAAACCCCCGTAATGGCATTCGTCCCGCCGGGGCCCGTCGTCACCAAGGCCACTCCGAGGCTTCCCGTATATTGGGCGTAAGCTTCCGCGGCGATTACCGCCGCCTGTTCGTGAAGACAGCAAACATAATCCAGATCAGGGCGGCTCCCAAGAGAGTCTAAAAGATGCATGCATCCCCCTCCAGGCAATAAAAAGACATTTCGGACGCGAAGCTTCGCAATAAATTCAAAAACGTAATCGGAAAGTTTGATCATTTTTTATCTTTCTGGACTGCCTTCTTCGAGGCCGCGCCAAGGGATATTCCCTATTTAGAAAACTACCAGCCCGGATCTCCCAATAGATTACAATCCTTGCAGATTTCCGGAGGATCAACCTCAGGATCCATCAGTTGTTTGCGCATGTCGACCATCAGGGGATGATTGTAGGCGTCAATCCCGGCCTCAAACAGGTTCCCGCTCGCCCCTCCTAAGAGGGTGTTCATACCACAACAAACTATCATTTGTCCTGACATGTCGCAGCCGGTCCTCTGCCATAGCTGAGGGCAGAGTTTCCGGACGCCTTCTTTTCTGACAAGCGGTGGAAAAAAACAAAAGCCTGGCAGAGCTTCCTCAGCGCGACTTCGAAATTCCCGATAAGAGGGATGCGACTCCAAAAGAATCTCATCCGGTTTCGGGTTGAAACCCATGGGCCGGTACATAAAAAACCGAAGACTGCGGCATCCCGACTCACGGATAAAACGGGCTATCTTCAGAATTTTCTCCGGCTGCTTCTCGACCTCGCTGCGAAGTAGCACATAAGTCGCATGCACGGGAAAGATGCTATTGATCTTCGAAAGATCCCTTTCAAGGATCGATCGATTCGCCTCATAAAGAGAGACGTTGATCCTGGAGATCCCAGCGCGCTTCAGATCAAGAATGCGCTCCGCCAGAAGCAACCCATTGGTCGAAGTATTTGTCATGCGCCCTTGTTTGCTAAGATAAACAATAATACGGTCGAGATCCTTCACCAAAAGCGGTTCGCCACCCTGCAAGTCCACAAAAAGAGCGTTCGCGAACCACGGATTTTCAAAAATACGCTGCACCTTCTCAAGCGTGGCCTCGTTCTCCCGCTGCCTCGTCTTTCCCTCATCAAGGATCTTGCCTGCATTACAGTAGCTACAATTAAGGTTGCAACGGTTCGTGAGCAACAGGCAGACAATTTGGGGGGTATAACGGCGCACGGACAGCACTGCATTCCGCGATGAAAAGCGATACTTCAGATAATTCCAGAGCTTGGGGCCCATCGACGCAGGGCGTAACTTTTTTGCCACCTCGGCGTAATACAAAAGTCTTTTCATGCGATTCTTTCTCAAGAGATTATTTTTTATGGGCAAACACTGTCACGATATCAAATAAGTTTTTTTTGATCCGTATCTTCCCGATCAGAGAGGAACCCAAAGAGGCACAAATCCGGCTAAGGACATGCCGTTTGTTTTCTGGTGAGAGCCAACCCAGGACCGTCTTTAAAAACAAGAGATGAGGGAAATATTCATACTGCTCGACCCCGAAGCCTGACGCCTCGAGCATCGCCAAAAGATTCCTTCGGTCAAAATAAACGAGATGCAGCGGCGGAAGGATCGCGTAGTACTTCGATCCGGTGATCCTCGCATAGAGGCTCGAGACATCATGCACCTTCACGATAAGAAGGCCTCCGGGTTTCAAGAGATCGTGACACTTGGCCAAGGCTTTAAGCGGATCGGGCAGATGGTCCAGGACGTCCTGCATGCTAATAACATCAAAAAAATCTTGGGGACATTCATACTCTTCAAGGGCACCTCCGGAAATATGGCTCCCATGCTTACCCCTAGCCCTCTCGGCATAACGGGCATCCATTTCGATACCATGGCATTCCCACCCATATTCAAGCATACAATCCAGGAAATAGCCCGAAGAGCACCCCACATCCAGGATCTTACCAGTCGGGACCCTTTGGCAGATATGATCGGCAATTTTCGAATAATAATATTTCAGGTTCTCTTTGTTCGCCTCATCCGAATAAACGGAAACATCCAACTTTTGTTTTTCATAGTACGGAATCAGCTCTTCCTTCGAAAGAACCTCGCCTACGAAGGACAGACCACACTCTTTACATTGAAGGATGTGGAAGTCGCTCACCACGTACCGGATGGCTAATTTCTTGCTCTTACAAAAGATACAAACGTTGTGCATTTTAAATCCAACCGTCTCGCTTGAATTTTTCAGAAATTGATCCTTTCCTTCTCGATCACAAGGGGGCGCTTTAACACCTGCGTGTAGATCGAGCCCACGTACTCCCCGATCACACCCAGGAAAAAGAGCTGGATGCCCCCCATGAAGAACATGCCAATGACAAGCGGCGCTACCCCGCCTTGAAATGTGTTCCAGAAGACCAGTTTGTAGATTAAGTAGCCGAGGCCAAAGAGAACACTGAGCAAGGACACCCCGAAGCCAATAAAACTGGATAATCGCAGGGGCAGCTTGGAATGATTCACAAAGCCGAGCATCGCCAGGTCATAGAGGGCGTAAAGATTATTCTTGGTAAAACCCCTTTTCCGAGCGGGTTGGGCATACGGAACGGTCGCTCTTTCAAACCCCACCTCACAAATAATACCTCGCACATATGGGTAAGGATCGTTCATGCTCCTCATGATGTCAATAATAGCCTTATCGTACAGACCGAACCCCGTGAAGTTCTTGATGAGCTCCAGTTCGGACAATTTCTTGACGAGGTTATAGTAGCATTCCCGGACCCAGTACATCAGCGGGGATTCCTTGCTTTCTTTCTTGACCCCCACCACCAACTTGTAGCCTTCTTCCCATTTCCTGACGAATTCCCTGATCAGTTCCGGAGGATCCTGAAAGTCCGCCGCGATGATGATCGCCGCTTCGCCTTTTGTCTGAAGCAGACCGTAATAGGGCGACCGAATATGCCCGAAGTTCCGGCTGTTCACAATGATCTTTATGTTCTTGTCTTTCGCGGCGATCCCCTTGAGGATCATGACCGTGCTGTCTGTCGACGCGTTATCGATAAAAACGTGTTCATAGGTATAGGCCGGCAGGCTGCCCATGACCTCTTTGACTCGCACATAGATCTCTTGGATATTTTCGGCTTCATTAAAACACGGCGTCACAATACTGATCAATTTCATGAATGCCTCCCCGGCAGGTTATTCCGATAGAACATATTCCCCGGATGATTTTCCCATCACGAGTCAGTACAGCTTAATGATCTTGTTCTTTAATTTCAAACCCTCTTTAATTTGACCCGCAATCTCATCCTGGAATGAATAAGTCGAGATCAGAATAGGTATCTTTTCTTGGTGAATCCCCTTCGGCGACATGACGGGAATCCCGTTCAATCGCTTGCCCCAGTATCGGGGATTGGAATCGGCAATAAAAAACACCCTCGAAGGATCGAGTCCGGCCCCCAGCAATCTTTGCGTGTGTGTTCCGGCACCCCAAACAATGACTTTTTTTATACCGGTTAATTTATCACAGACACGTTTCTTCATGGCCAGGTCTTCTTGTGAACAGCGGGCCACATAGCTTCGGATCTTCCGCACACCAAAATCATCACAGCAAAGACGCGTTTTCCTTCCCCCCATCTTTCGCGCTATCAAAAAGATATCGGGATCGATCGCCTCGCTTATTTTATTTTCATCTGCCCGGACCTTCACGATCTCGAAGAAAGCCCTTTCCAGAAGATTCCCAAGAGATCTCCGAGTGAAGTAATTGATGTGTTCCACGCTGAATTGTTGAAAAGGCGCCGTGATATAAGCATCAAACCGGTCGGCATCAGGCACTTCGATGAAAAGCATGCCTTGCTCCCTCAACAGGCCCCCGATCTTCTCAAGCAGTGCGTGAAGGTCCACCACGTGTTCCAAGACAGCCGACAGGACCACCAGGTCAAATTTCCCATCCTCATGAAAATCAAAAATGTTACAAGGCGTCACGGGGATACCGTAAAGAGCCTTCGCGGCTTTCGCACAGGGCCGGGAAGGATCCACGCCCGAGAGACGTTCATACCCGCTTCGCCGGAACACCGACAGAAGCCCTCCGGTGGAACAGCCAACGTCGAGAATCCTCGCTTTACGATCAAGCATGTGCGGCTTTATAAAATCGACTATTTTCTTGAAATGCCTTAAGTGGCTAGCCGGAACTTCTCCCCGCTTATCACTAAATTCATATTTGGACATTTGTGAGTAATAACGATTAAACGCCGCCTGCGATGGGATGTTGTCCGCATACGCAAAACCGCACCTCGCGCACGAAACGACGTCGTATTTTTCCATAAGCGCGAGCGTCTTATTATGGAAATGCTGTTCATAAAAAAAGCGCCGCTTGGAACAGGCGCAAGCAGGACAATTTCGGGCCATCCGTATTCCCCGGGGTTTAGAGCAATCGCGCGATCCTTGAGATCTCATCGAAGGCCGTCTCTTTGTAAGCATGCTCTCAACAGGAGTAAAACTTTTTAAGCCGTTCCGCGGCATCATTCAAAACATCTTCCGGGAACAACCTGTATTTGATAATATTGCAGCCAGCACAGATCGTCCCCATATTCCGAGTCCCCTCCAACATCGAACGCCGAAATTCCTGGAACTTCTTCCCTTTCCAGATCTCAGAAACCGATTGATCATGACAGTCTCCCATGATCCCCGGATATTCGAAAGAATAACAAGGGACGACCTTTCCGTCGGGATTGATCTGGAGTGTAAAAAAAGGCTGGGGGCAGATCTTCACATCGGTGACCGGAAGTCCAAACTGGGTCACGGGCTCCTCCTTACTCTTGAGAACCTTTTCATAGTCCACGCCCGAATGGATCGGCACGGCATGTTCCACGGCCAAAGTATCGCAAACGTCCCCAAAAAGCTCCCTGAACCGCTGTTCATCTTCTTTTCCTTCGAGGGCACAGTCGATGATCTTGATGTAGACCTGGGTGTTGCCTTTCTTGTGGAAAAAATACCGAAGGTTTCCGAGAAGGCCTTCAAAGTCGACGCTTGTTCCGCAGACACTCCGGTATTTTTCCGCAGAGGTCCCCTGCAGGGATACAACCAATCTTGAAAGCCCCGCCCCGATAAGGGCATCGGATATGGCCGGCGTCAGTAAGGAAGCGTTCGTCAGAAGCTCGATCGTTCGGGCAACATTTCTAGAATTCGCGTAGGCGACCATCTCCGCGATTCTTTTGTGCAGGAGCGGTTCTCCGATCCCGACAAACCGAAGCACTTTGACCTGCTCCGGAAACCGCGCGATATCGTCAATGCACTTTTTATAAAGTTCGAAATCCATGATCACTTCATCAGAAATAAAGCCGTGCCTGGCTTTATCCGAGGAAAAAATACAGTAACCACACTTGAAGTTGCAGGCATAAATAGGGAATATCTGGATGACATAGGGAGTGTCCAGAGGAAGCACGTCGGCAAGCTTCGTCCGTTTTCCTCCGGGGGCTTGGCCGCTAATGTCTTTTGCTTTCAAGGCATACTCTCTCGGTTGAATCTACAAATAGCGAATGTACATCGATTGGCACTTCAAAAGATCAGCAGGACACGAGTCATGCCACTCCAAATAGCCGGCATCCCTCCGTGAGAGACCCGAATTCTTCGGGACAAAGGAACCCGGAAGAGAACAGCGGTACAAGATCGAAATAAAATGACTCCGGATCTCTCGCTCGCTGTGAATGCATTGATTGACCGCAAGCGGAACCCTCTCAAACGAAACGAAAGCCCCGATCTCCGTTTCGGAGACCTTTCTTACACGTTCCTCCAACGACTCCTTGAAGCGGACGATACCGCCCGGCACATGCCAGCCCACCCCGGAATGCTCGTCATCTCTCCAGGACAAAAGGGTGCGTCCCCCTTCATCTTTGATCAAGAGATCCACATTCACGAGCGGTGTCGTTTTGCTGATGTAATGAAACACCTCTTCGGGCAATCCCTTAGAAGGATCCGGAACCTGTTTTTCAAGAACGGCCAAAGCTTCCGCGAGATCCATAGGCATCCTGAGTTAGACGGATGGCTCCAAGCCATACCGCTTCACACATTCACTCCAAAAAGGAATCGTCTCAACGATCTCCCGGTAGCGCGCCTTGTAGGCCCGGCATTTCTCTTCCGATCCCAAAGCATTGCAACACTGCGCACCGTAATAAAAAGCGAAAGCATGATCGCTTTTCACCTTGATGACATTCTCAAACCCCTTGAGAGCGGTCTCGTAATGGCCCAAGCGGAGATCGCTATTCCCGACAAAGTTAAGCTCCAGGTTGAGCGCGTAAGCCTCGGACTGCAAATACTCCGCCGTAAAATCCTCGGTTTCAATGATCGCATTTTTAAAATCGCCATCGATATAGCTTCCCTTGAGATAATTTTTTTTGATGCAGATGTCGAGCATTTCGCTGCCCACCAAGGGTGTCGCCATACTGATCCGGAACCAGGTGGCATCCAGGGTTTTTAAAAAAGCCCGGGCATCCTCGATGTCCTGTTTGGTCTCTCCGGGAAGTCCGATAAGGATTGAAACGTCCGAAGCGATACCTAACTCCCGGCAATCGTCGATCACTCTTTTGACAATTGAGAGATTAAGGGGTTTATGCATGATCTCTCTCAGGACCCGGTCACTTCCCGATTCGACGGATAAGATCAAGTGATTAACGCCAATACTCTTCAGGGCTTCCAGCATTTTCCGGTCCAGCGCGTAAAGCGCTAGCGACGACGGGAAAAAAGCCGTCAATTGCAATTCCTTCATGATATCGATGATCGCATAAACCCTGTTCTTATCGGACATCAAATGGTCGTCTTGAAAAACAAGGGTCTGGACGCCGTAGGTCTCCTTAAGCCGCGTAAAATCTTCCCGGATCCGCTGAAGGCTGTGATACCGCATGATCCGTCCATGAACAGTATGCGACGCGCAAAAACAGCAATGGTGGGGACAACCCCTGGAGGTCAGGACGGGCATGCTTTTCCGGGGCTCCCCCGCAAGGGGAAATAAGGACTGGATCGGATTTAAACTATAGGCCCCAAGATCGAGCAAGCCATAATCCAGAAAAGGAATCTCATCGAGATCCTCGATAAAATCATGCCGGAAGGATCGCTTCCTTTCAGCTTTCTCACGAGTGATCCAGGAAAGGTGCGTCTCTAAAAATCTCTTCCGATCTTCAGCCTCGATCAGTCCCCGCAAGGGCTTTTCCCCTTCGCCATAACACAATGCGTCAAAAGAGTCGCTGCTCTTAAAAATCTCTTTATACATGTTGGTCGGGATACCGCCCCCGGCCAGGATAAGGGCTCCGGGGAACGTCTCGCGCGCGACACGCGCCACATCCAACATGTTGTAGTAGGAAGGCGTAAACAAGGTGGATATCCCGATGATATTCGGGGAATAGTCGGCCCATTCCTTGGAGAGAAGTATGGCTCGGAATAATTCCGGAAAAGAACGATAGTCGAAACTTTCGAGCTTGTTGAGAACGATATTAAAATCCAGCAACCGGATCTCCACAGAGGTGTGTTTTTTTATATAGGCGCTCAGCGAGAGCACGCCGAGCGGCATATCCGTCATCACACTTCCGTATTGACCGGACTTCTTCTTATTCGTCCGTTCGTTGAAGGAGGGACTGACGAATCGATCGAAGGTCACATAGGGAGGAACAATAAAAAGGACTTTATCCATGGAGCGGGTGTTCATTAAACGGCTTCCGGGTCTTATCTTCTTCCGTAAATACTTCCGCGCACGATACCGGCAGAGATTTTCCGTAGATCCGCTTCGCCACATATTTGTCGATGAAGGCCCTGTCTTCCGCGATCAAACAAGTTTCTACATGCTCGCCGAAATACTTGATGTCCAGGCCTCTCTGGAGGACATCTTTGAGCGGTTCCCTAAAGACATTGCCGATCGATGTGTGGATGTACGGACAAGGCAACACATCGCCGTACTGCGTGACTGAGAACATCCCTTTCACCGCAATGCAACCCAGATCCATTCCGTAAGCCGGGGTCAGGTGCGTGAAGACTTTGTGTTTTTTTTCTAATTCTTTCATGAAGGCCATATCGTTCTTGTCCACCAGGACATCATAATTCCCTTCCCAAGAACCGACAGGCTTGGCGTAAGTCACGAACACCCCGATGCCTTTTTTATTAAAAAACTCGAGAAATTCGATAAACTCGCGCGACCGAAGCCTTTGCTTGGTCACCACGGTCTGGATAAAAATGGCAAGGCCCGCACCGACCGCCGCATCCACAGCTTTCAAGGCCCTCTCATGAGAACCCGGGGCTTTCCTGAAATCGTCATGCTCCGCGGCATTCAGACTGTCGAGACTGAGTTGGATCCTATCCACCCCGATGCTCTTCAAATGCAGCGCCTTTTTTTCGTCCAGAAACCAGCCGTTGGTGTCGCAATTGATATAGAACTTCTGCGGGTCAATGGCCGCTACGAGTCCATCAAAATCCTTGAAAACCAGGGGTTCCCCGCCGGTGATGGTGACGCGGGCGAGGCCCAACTCATCGGCTTGACGAAAAAGCTCTTTAACATCCGCCAGCGTAAAGGACTTGGCATCTTTCCGTCCTTGGAATCCTTTGATCGAGCAGTGCTGGCAGGCGAAATTACAGACGTAATTATACTGAAACTGAATGATCGCGATACTTTCGCCGCGTTTGATCTTTTCGTCAAACTTCGCGACCTTTGCATAGACCAGAGGCTTCTCTTCCTTAAGCTTGTTCCTGTTATTATTTTCCTCGGCTTTTAATTTTTCGGCTGTCATCGCTAAGATATCCTCTTCAAGAAATCCTGGAACGCTTCACGAAAATCTTCCCTCAAGAGGAAAGGTCGGTAAGCGAGTCAAGTGTTTGAGTGATGGTCGTAACATTCCGGTTCCAAGGTCTCGGAAATGCGAGCCCCCTAATACCTGCCTGCTGACATTGCGACAAGTTGGCCTCTGCATCATCGATCGAAAGATCGATCTTGCCGATCCATTTCAGAAATGCGGCCTTGTCCTGATCGTATTGAAAAACCTGCTCTCCCTCCCGAGGCGAGGGGACCACATGAAAGGTCCTGATCCACGGGCCGAAATGGCGCATCACCCAGGCTGCGCTCACATGGGCCGCTTTCATCGGCACCGCAGTGACCGCGACATGCCGGAACAAATGACCGGAGGCAGAAAACCAGTCCCGGACTTCCTTCACGGGAGGCATTTGCATAAAATCGATAGACAACCGAAACGCGTCGAGTGATGCCAGGTACGACTCAAGCGAGATGCCTAAAATTTCATGCGGAGGATTTTTGACGATATCTCCATACCGCAACGCGCATCCCGGGTGTTCCGGAAGCCATTTTTCCTCGAGCCAAACACGCATCAAATCATTCAAGACATCATCCACATCCCAGGCGATCGTGAGCATGGAATCCGGCGTCATCAATACATCGGCTTTTTAAGCCAGTCCTGCCAGAACGTGATGGGTGTTTTTCTTTCCTCGATCTTTTTGACCTTCGGATCGTCATAAAATGAATCCTGCAGCACGTGAGTCGTCGAAATCTCTTCGAAGATAGCCCCCGACTGGGAGCTGAAGCTATGCCTGCATCCCCGCTCCACCACCACCATATCTCCCGGACGATACTCCTTCTCCTCCCCATTCAGAGTGATCGTCACATCCCCATACAGGACATTGAACGTCTCCTCTTTTTTGACGTGATAATGCAAGGGGTGTTTTTGCCCGGGCAAAAGGATGATCATTTTTTTACAATATTCCCGGTTGATGCAATTAATGATCGTGGCGCCCCACTCCTCGAACTGGTCGATGCCATAGTGATGCGAAAATTCGAAATCCATACGGTTGGGCAGAGTCACTTTGGACACAAGAAGCACATCCCTGACTTTTCGCATGATCTCAAGGATGCGCTGCCTCAGATTATTCGCGCTTAGATTTGCGAACAACACCGGCTGGTCTTGGGCGACATCGGCCTGAGAGGTGAATTCCGTATATTTGGAAAGATCGTTCGCGAGCAGCTGCCCGGGCTGGTTGGGAATGGCACAGAAAACATTCGCTGCACTGATCTTTTCCCCCTTCAAAATGGCCCTCCGCGCAAAAACACCTCGCTGCAGCCCCTTGAGATCTGATCGCTCTTTCTCGGTGGGTTCACTGCTAACACCCGGTTCCCCGCACATTTGGAAGGCTTCTTCAGCAGACTCCAGCCAGCGCTGAAGCTGCTCCGGTGTCGCGGAATAGGCATTGAGTTCGTGGCGCCCCTCTTTGAGCCCCACGTGCTTCTCGAAAAGGCGCGCCCCTTTGCCGATGGCGACCCGAACCGGCATATAATGCTCCGGGGCTTCATGCGTCGAATAGCCTATTTCCACCCCGGGGTACCTTTTCTGAAGAACGTTGATGCGATCCAATTTCAGATGATCGTCCGGTGTCGGGTATTCGCCTACGCAATGCATCAAAGCGAATTTTTTTTCTCGATGCTCCAGGAACAGAACGACCTTATCAATGTCATCAAAGGAGACGCCTGCAGTGGAAGCAATGATCGGGTGAGAAGTCTTGACGATCCTTTCCAGAAGGGGCCAATCCGTCAAAGAACAGCTGCCGATCTTGATCATATCGAAACCGTGTTCCTCGATGAGATCGACCGACGGCTCATCGAAAGGCGTGCAGATCGCCAAAAATCCGCACCTCTTGATCTCGTCCCGAAGAGCCTTGAGCTCCTCGGGCTTTAGACGCGTTTCCGTGAAACGCTTGATATATTTAATGTCCTGCCGCCCCTTATACGCGGGGTGAACAAAGGTGTCGAGTTCCCGGTATTGGAGTTTGACGGCGAAAGTGAAAGGAAACGACGCGCTAACCTCCTTCAGCTTTCGGATCATGTTCAAGCCATGCCCGAGATCTCCACCATGGTTATTGGCAAGCTCGAAGATAAATAACTTATTAAAATCTGTGTTTTTTTCCATCCAGAAGCCCCCTTATGGGATTCCCCGCAACCCCGCCAAAACCAGAGATCCACAATTAAGAACTATAACGCAAATTTCCGAAAACTATCAATGAAAAAATCGACTTCCCCGGAATATTCTTCTTATTCCATAATGAAGAAATAGCTATAAAAGCACGTCCAAAACCGCTGCCGCAAACAACGTAAAACTAACCACGGCATTCATGAGAAAAAAGGCTTCGTTGATCTTCGCGACGCCAAAGGAGCGGACAAGCCGATGCTCGCGGACCAGACAATAGGCCACCACGATCAACCCGAGCGCATAGATCCACCCTGCGCCATTCAGAAACCCCGCCACCCCCCAGCACAGCAAGGCAACCCCATGGAGCAATCGGGTGATCTGAATCGTCCGTGCCTCTCCAAATAGGGCGGGCACGGAATAAAGGCCCCTCTTCTGATCAAAATCTTTGTCTTGAAGGGCATAGATCATATCGAATCCCGCGACCCAGAGCATCACACCGGCGGTCAGGAAGGCCGGCGTCCATCCGAAAGATCCCCGACTTGCGATCCATGCGCCGTAAGGTGCGATCCCGAGCACAAGCCCTAGCACGAAATGAGACAGCCAGGTAAAACGCTTGGTGAGAGGATAGATCCCGGCCAGTGCTACCGGGATCGACGAAAGCCAGAAACAAAGAGGACCGAGTTTGTAAGCACTCCATTCAAAGACAAGGAGTGAAACAGCCACGGCGAGCCAGACAAAGCCGGGGCGGATCTTTTTCAGCGGCAAAGCCCGCCCTTGTGTCCTCGGATTCTCACCGTCAATCGTCCGGTCCAGAAGACGGTTGAGCCCCATGGCCATGGTCCGGAAGCTCACCATCGCGATCGTGATCCAGAAGAAGAGGAAAAAGCCCGGCATCTTCTTTTCCGCGAAGAAAAGACCGAGGTAGGCGAAAGGAAGCGCGAACAAGGAATGCTCGAGTTTGATATCAGACAGGAAAATCCTGATCTTGCCGAACAATGTTTTGAGCTCCAAAAGTTATTCCTCGCTTACCCGCCTGGGATCGTAGATTTTCTATTGAAGGTATTTCGGATCGAGTCCGTATTCTTTCCACCGGGATCCCACAAGACGCTTGATCGCCTCAGGCATCACAATATCCTCCGGCCAGGGTCGTTCCATCCCCTCCTCTGAGGTCTTGCGTGTCGCGTCAATGCCGATCTTGGAACCACTAAAATCCCTCGCGGCGGCATGATCGAGCTCATCCAAAGGCCCCTCGCCAAACACAATATCGCGTTTGGGATCCAGGTTATTTAAAACGCGCCATGACACTTCTTGGAGGTCCTGGATGTTCGTGTCATGGTCGAGCACGACGATCATCTTGGAGAACATCATCTGCCCCAGGCCCCAGATGGCGTGGATGATCTTCTTTCCCTGTCCCGGATATTTCTTGTGAATGGAAACGATCAGGCAATTGTGGAACGCGCCCTCCCACGGCAGGCAAATATCCGTGATCTCGGGGAATTGCTTCTGGATCATCGGCAGGAAGATCCGTTCAATGGCCTTCCCCATATAACAATCTTCCATCGGTGCCCGGCCAACCACCGTCGTCACATAGACCGGGTTCTTGCGGTGGGTCATGCAGGTGATATGGAATACCGGAAAATCCTTGGCCCGTGAATAAAACCCGGTGTGATCACCGAAGGGCCCCTCAAGTCGCATCTCCCCTTCTTCCACATACCCTTCGAGGACGATCTCAGCCTCGGCCGGCACTTCGAGATCGATTGTCTTACACTTCACGAGTTCCACCGGGTGCTTCCGCAAAAAACCCGCCAACATCAACTCGTCCATGTCTTTGGGAAGCGGGCATGCGGCCGCGAACATGGTGGCTGGGTCCGCGCCGATTACGCAGGCCACAGGCAGACGGCCCTTGCTGCCCTTGGGAAGATTGCGGAAATGCTCCGCGCCGTCCTTGTGGATCTGCCAATGCATACCGGTCGTCCGGTCATCATAAACATGCATGCGGTAAAGCCCGAGATTACGCTGATGCGTCTGGGGATCCTTGGTAATCACTAGCGGGAACGTGATGAACTTCCCCCCGTCCTTGGGCCAGCACTGGATGAGCGGAAGCTGATCCAGCATCTTGCCCTGGCCTCTATTTTCTTCTAAAAGAGGGTTGCCAGGACTAGCCCCATTAACCTTTGAATTTTTTGATGGAGAATTGGGCTTGCCTTCCCCCGCGAGGATCACCACTTCCTGACACGGGGCATGCTTGACGAATTTTGGGATCACAGCGTTCAGTTCCGAAATTTTCGGAATCATCGCAAGCTTCTCCAAAAGATTCTTGGGCGGCTTGAGATCCATAAACGAATGAATACGATCGGCAACCTCGGAAAGATCCTTCACACCGAGCGCCATACACATGCGCTTCCGGGATCCAAAAAGGTTGATGACAAGCGGCATGGAAGCACCTTGGACGTTTCTAAAGAGAAGCGCCGGGCCTTCCTTTTTGACGACCCGGTCATAGATCTCTGTGACTTCCAACACCGGATTCACCGGCGCCGCGACCTCCACCAACTCCCCGGCTTCACGAAGATCTTTCAGGAATTCGCCAAGATTTTTATAGCTCATAGACCGTCCCCTTTTTTCCTAAAAGCAAAAGGCATTTATTGAAAGGCGCTCGAACGATTGAGGCCACGCCCCACAGCGCGATGGCCCGGTTGAGCTTCTTCAAATGGAGCATTTCATTTATCTGAAAATGCCCGGATTGCTTGAGAAGCTTAAAGGTCTTTTCCTCGACTTCCATTTCGAAAGGAAGGTCGAAGATCACTATGCCCATGACCACGCTGAAGCAGCCGAGGCCGAGGTTGACCAGGAACCGAAGCCCCGGAACAAAGCATCCCAACGCCAAAAGGATCCACCCCGACAGCACGGTAAAGCGGATCACAAACGCCATGCGCTTCTTCAGACGTACCCAAAAGGTCATGTTGGAGAGCTGGCTTTTGAGGAAGGCCAGACGCGCGGCCCGAAGGAGTGAAAGAAAGTCCCTGCCTTCATAGACCTTGGGGTCGAGAAAGAGCCCCTCCATGGAGGAAGGTTCCTCTGAGGGTTCGATAGGGGTCACGGCTATGTGGAGAAGTCCGGCCTGATCCAGGACAAACCGGGAGACCTCACAGCCGGTCACGGCTGTGCGGTACGTGGAGGCCTTGTATTTCAGAAGCACCCACTGCCCGTAGAGCGCAAAAACCAGAGAGACCCCGACGGTCCCGATGAAGAAAAGCCAGTGAACAGGATTCACAGCTTGCAATTATAAACGAACTGCCTGCTCGACTCTATGATTTTTATGGCAACAGGAGGTCGGTAAGCGCCATGACGCGAAGCACTTAAGAGAGACTAGGACTGTGATTCCAGAAAACGAAGCAGGCCCTGCATATCGTCCGGGAGTTCGCTCGTCAGTTGTATCCATTTCTTCGTGCGGGGCTGCTCAAATCCAAGCGTCCGGGCGTGAAGAGCCTGACGCTTGATCTGCGGAAACGGAACCCCATAAAGCACATCCCCCAACACGGGATGTCCCATAAAGGAAAAATGAACGCGGATCTGATGCGTTCGACCGGTCTGAGGACGGATCTCCACAAAAGTCGCGTTCGGAAAGCGTTTCAGGACTTTAAAAAAAGTGAGCGCGTCCTTACCCCCCGACGGGCGGATCACCACCTTCTTGCGGTTCAGAAAAGCACGGCCGACGGGTTCCTCGCAAAACCCTTCATCATGCTGGATCACCCCGCGAACAAAAGCATTATAGACGCGGTCGATCGTATGATCCTTGAACTGACGGGCGAGGTGGGCATGCGCATAGTCGTTCTTGGCGACCACCAAAAGTCCTGAGGTGTCCTTGTCGAGACGGTGCACGATCCCGGGTCGCACCTTGTCTTCGGCATTTCCAAGGCTCTGGACATGAAAAAGCAGGGCGTTGACGAGGGTGTGGTTGGGATTGCCATGGGCCGGATGAACAACCATCCCGGCGCGTTTGTTCACGACCAGACAGTCGTTATCCTCATAAACAATATCGATCGGGATCGACTCGGCCGGAAGATCATCCTCCCGGATATCGAGCTTTTCGACGCGGATCTTTTCGCCTTCCTTGACCCGGTAGTGAGGTGTGACATTTTTTCCGTCCAAGAGCACGGCGCCGTTCTTGATCATCTTTTGAAGATGGGCGCGAGAATGCTGGTTGGACATCTTGCCCGCGAGAAAGATATCGAGACGCTGCAGGACGTCAGCACCTTCCACCACGACTTCCGTGAAACGGTTTTTGGGCATACGCTAATGGACTTTTCGTTTTCGCGACTGGAACACAATAAAAGCCGCGAAGATGATCGCGGCGCTGAGCCACTGATTCCCGGTCAGTCCCTGCCAAACCCAACTAGGCTCGCGGAGAAATTCGATCAGATAGCGGCCAAACCCATAAAGAAGAAAATAAAGCAGAGCGATCTCGCCTTCAAAGCGGACCTTTTTCCGGCGCGCGATCAGAAAAGCGAAAAGAACGAGATCATAAAGCGCCTCATAAAGCTGGGTCGGATGCACCGGGTACGGGAGTTCCGGGAACCGCACGGCCCAGGGCAGATCACACGCCTTGCCGTAGCAGCATCCGTTCAGAAAACATCCGATCCTGCCAAACGCATGGGTCAGCACGCCATAAGGAATGAGGAAATCCAGGAGCTTCCAGAAGGGCCACTGCTTTTTACGAGACATCCTCAGGAGGCCCGCAAAAGCCGAGATCGCGCCGCCATAGAAGATCAGCCCACCTTCCCACACAGCAAAGATCTTGAGGGGCTCCCTGCCATAATAGGAAAGATTCTGGAGAACATAAAAAAGCCGCGCGCCGGCGAATCCCCAGACCAGCACCGTGAAGGCCATGTCAAACACGCCGTCACCCGTAGGAAATCCGGTTTTGAGCGCACGCTGCTTCATGAGATGAATAGCCAGAAGCACTCCGAGGGCGATCGACAGTCCGTAGGAATAGAGATGGAGCGAGCCGAAGGAAAAAAGGATGGGTCTCATTTTTTGTCCTGGCCTCTGTTTTTTTCTGAAAAAAGGTTGCCAGGACTATCCTGACTTTTCTTTTCTTTTCCTTTATGGTAGTCAGGATTGCCCCAATTTCCATGCTGTGGAAATTGATTGGCATTGGGACTAGTCCAATTAGCCTTTAAATTTTTTGATGGAGAATTGGGCTTG
This sequence comes from Candidatus Omnitrophota bacterium, assembly GCA_903884815.1. Taxonomy (GTDB): domain Bacteria; phylum Omnitrophota; class Omnitrophia; order Omnitrophales; family Aquincolibacteriaceae; genus Aquincolibacterium; species Aquincolibacterium aerophilum. The sequence goes on from CAISGE010000071.1 coordinate 31,019, forward strand.
TCCTTGGACATCAGAACACGGATAAAGTAAAGGCTGACCCCGATCGTGATCGCGGCATCGGCAATATTAAAGACCGGCCATACCCGGAAATCGATAAAATCGATCACAGCGGCAAAGCGCAGCCGGTCGATCCAATTCCCCACCGCCCCTCCCAGAATCAGGCTGAGCGCCCAGCGATCGACATTGGAAGTCCCCGGAGAAGCTTTGGCGTGAGAACGGTTCGTGATCACAAAAAGGAACACGAGGCTGATCGTGATGACCGTAAAAAGTGCCGGCGCGTAGCCGCTGAAAAGGCCGAACGCGACGCCACGATTGCGAACCAGTGTCAGGTCCAAGACATCCGGGATGACGGAGACTGAAGCTTCGGAAGAAAGGTAGTGAAGGGCTAAAAACTTAGAAAGCTGGTCCAGAAGAACAAGGGACCCTACGAGACCGTAGAAGAAGATCACGGACGCGGCTGGTTCTTCTCTTCTTCTTCCTGGGCCTTCATGGAAAGACGGGTGTAGGGCATGGCCAAAAGGCGTTTCTTCGGGATCTCCGTCCCGTAGATCTCGCAGATGCCATAGGTGCCTTCCTCGATCCGCTTGAGGGCTACATCAATATCATTCAGGATCTGCTGCTCATTGGAAGCCAGCCCGATATTCAGCTCCCGGTCATAATTGTCCGTCGCCATATCGGCCACGTCCGAAAGCTCCGCGGAATTGCCCGGCTGGTTCGCGCTCAGGGAATCCCCCTCGATATGCTGGAGTTCCCCGGCGATCTTTGAGCGAAGAAGAAGCAGCATTTTCTTATAAACATCAAGTTCCTTCTTGGGAAGCCTCTGGGCCTTGGGCACCTTAACAGCCTTGGGGGCCTTCAGCGTCTTGACGGATTTCTTGGCTTTTGCTTTTTTTACGGATTTTTTCAGGGATCTTTTGACCGGTTTTTTAACCGATTTTTTGGAGGATTTCTTCATTTTTTTCATAAATTTTACCCCTGCTTTCCGTGAAATTGAAGCGCCCCACCGTCGACGGGACCACTTTCATGCTTGAATAATTGAGGCGGCATTATACTGATGCTTCTGCGGAACGCAAGCGATAACTCGACCCAATCCTTGGAGCCCTTAGGCTTCCGAGTATTCGTTTAAAACGCTCGGAATCTCCCCTTTTTTCTGCAGTTCCTTCTTGAGTGCCCTCAGAAAAGCGTCGACCACGACCGGGTCGAACTGGGTCCCGGAACAGTTGCGGACTTCCTGAATGGCCGAGTCTAGCGATCGCCCTTCCCGATAGCAACGAGATGAGACGATGGCGTGAAAGCTGTCGACCACGGCGATAATGCGGGCCTCGATCGAAATCTCGTCACCCTTGAGCCCTCGAGGATAACCCGATCCATCAAACCGCTCATGATGCGCCATGATGATCTCCCGAACTCTTTTAAAATCCGTGAGCGGCTCGAGGATCCGTGCGCCCTTTTCGACATGAGTCTTCATGACCTTCCATTCTTCCTGGGTCAGCTGGCCCGGCTTGCAAAGGATGTTATCAGGGATTCCGATCTTTCCAACATCATGAAGGATCAGCGCCGCGGAAAGGAGATCCTTGGTATTTCCGGAAAGGTCGATCCCCATCTCCCGGGCCGTCATCATCCCGAGTCGCTCCACTTCCGAAACATGTCCGAAGATATTGGGCTCCTTGGCGTGAACTTCTTCGGCCAAAGAACGCATGATCTCATAATAGGTCTTCTGCTCCTTACTACGCATCCGTTCAATCTCCTGAAGCCGCCGCTCGAGCTCATGATTCTGTTCAATCAGATTCTGGTTGTGCTCCGCGGTTTTGACGGCCATCGAACAATCGTGCGCCAGCGTCTGGAAAAAAGTCACCTCCTGGGTGGTGAAGCAGCGACCGTTCACGCGCCTCCCCAACATCAGAAGGCCCACGAGCGTATCCTTGAAATAGCCGGGAACCAGCAGTTCCACCTTGAGATTCTGCATCGTTTTCTGGATCGCGAGGAGATGGTCGCCCTTGGAATTCGAGGCCATGCGGAATTCCGCGCGGGAGAGCATTTTTTTCACATCGGAGAGGAAAAGAAAGTCCTTCTGGATCGGAAGTTTTTTCTGAGATCCGGCAAACCACTGAACGACGGGGTGATTCGTGTCGAACTTCACGAGGCCCACGGGAAGACGCTTGGCCCCCTTGGAATTCACGAACACATAACATCCCTTTTTGGGATCGAGAACAAGAAGCGAGGCGTGCGTCAGTCCGAACTGGCGGTCAATGAAACGGATGATCAGCTTGAGCAGACGGTCCGGCCTTTTGAGTCGAACCATACTCCGGGCGACATCCCGGAGCACTTCCTGATAATCAAACTTAGGGACAGTCAAAAGATCCACTTTTTTGGGCATAGCGGGCATTCCCCGGAAAACCGGGTCACTTTCTAGGGCTGCGTTCCTTTTAATTTTAAGGATTCGCAGCGCTGTACCGTCCAAACTTTTCATTTTTTAAAAATGGTAGTTTTGACGACCCCAATCTCAGCTCCGCTGAGATTGATAGGTATTGGGACCGTTAACCCGTAAAATTAAAAGTTAACGGTGCTGGAACCTCACCGCGCGAGCGGCGAGAACTCCGGCATTAAGATATCTTGGCGAGCGAGTCGATCTTGTCCTGGACGTCCTTCTCAAGATACTCAAGGCTGAGCGGCTTGGTGATGTAATTGTCCGCCCCGAGACGCATCGCTTCTTCGATCTTTTCCTGGGTCTCCACGGCAGTGACCATGATGACCTTCAATTTGGGATGGGTGTCCTTCATCTTCTTGAGCGTCTGAAGTCCATCCATTCCCGGCATTTGAATGTCCAGAAGAACAACATCGGGCTGAAAACGTTCCACCTGCTCCAGCGCCGCGATCCCGTTATGCGCTGTCGCGACCTTGAAATCGCGATCTTCAAAAAAAGATTTCAAAAACTCACAGATCTCCGCCTCATCATCTACGATCAACAATTTCTTTATCATCGAATAATCCTCCTGGGTGAATGCATTTCGCCATCAAGTGAACGATTCCGAAAATTTATTGCCCGCCTCTTCCGCTAACCCCCTCCACCACGCGCTTCTCCGCTTCCCCACTCCTCGCCGTTTCCGGCGAGCACGGCAGTTGGAGGGTGAACAAACTGCCGATCCCTACCTGGCTTTCAACCCGGATCGAGCCACCGTAACGGTGCGTGATCTGCTGAGTCACGAAGAGCCCCAACCCCACCGCCTCGTGCCTCGTCGTATAGAACGGGTTGAAGACCTTGTCCAGATGATCCGCCGGAATCCCCTTGCCCGTATCCGAGCACGTGATCTCAAGGAGCCCTTCCTCACGGAGGTACTTCATTTCCACCACGATTTTTCCTTCCGAGCCCACCGCCTCTACCGCGTTCAAAAGCAGATTGAGGAAGATCTCCCGGATCTCCTGGATATTCGCATGATAACGCGGAAGCTCCGGATCCAGATTCCTCGTGATCTCGATCTTGTCAAGGGACGCCTGATACGCCAAAAGCGCGAGCGTCTCATCCAACACTTTTTCGAGAGAAACCCACTCCTGGGGCCCACGGGAGCCCTGAGAATACAGGAGAAGTTTCCTTGTAATATCGGCCGCCCTTCGCGTTTGCTTCACTATCGTATTGAGGGCCTCCTGAACGTTCGGCTCAAGCTGTTTCGGCCCCTTCTGCATGAGGAGGACCTGCGCCTTCCCGGAAATGATCGCCAGAGGATTATGGATCTCGTGCGCGATCCCCGCGGCGAGCTTCTCGATCGCGTTCAGTTTGGTCTTCTGAACCCACTGGGACTGGGAGTCCTGGAGCTCAAAATTCAGCTGCCTCAAACGTTTCACGACCAGGGCATTATGCAGGCAGGGACCGATCACGGCCGCGAACTCCCGGAAAAAATGGAAATCGCTTTGATCAAAAACGGTGTCCGGCACGAGCGCTCCGAACGCAAGGATCCCCTCCAGCTCCCCTTTGACAAAAAGCGGGATCACCCAGCCCGCCTGCAAAGCATCAAGGTCACAGGCCAAAGCGTTGGCCTCCTGCCAGGAGAGACTTTGGAGAACGGGTCCGCGCATCAAAATGTGCGGCCCGGTCTGATGGATCATTTTAAGAAGCGGCGTGTCGACCGCGAGCCGGATCTTTTTGGACGCCGAGATCCTCCATCCATAGGCGGAAGCGACCTCAAAATTATTCTGTAGCGGATCCGGAACAAGCAACGCCACCGTCTTCAGATGCAGGACTTCCCCAAAGGTGTTCACCACCAGATTCGCGATCTCCTGAAGATCGAGATTGACCGCCAAGTCGCCCGCCAGGTCCATCAGTGTCATTTGCGCGTAGGTTTTTTTATGGAAGAAATACTTTTCGAGGAGCTTCTTGATCAGGCGTTCGATAGCCTTATGGGCCACCACAAAGATCAGGGTCATCACAAAGATCGGAAGCAACGGGTGGTGAACCCAGGCCGACGCCCCGGAGGCCGGGACCAGGAGCGGAAGGAAATAAGCGGCCAAAGCCCCCAGAAAGAAAAGAACGAGAGCGACAAGGCTCTTTTTGAGAAGCGTTTTCGGAGTTCTCACGTGAGAAAACGCGGTTTTTTTCAAAATAGAAAGTTTCCTTTTTTTAAACGCCTGTCGCCTTGACGGCCTCGGTACATTTGGGACAGAGAGACGCGTGCTCGGAATTTCCGCCAAGAGAGGCTGAATAATTCCAGCAACGGACGCATTTGCCACCGTCGGCCTTGGTGACAAGAACCCTCAGTCCGAGTTTCCTCTGGAGGACGGCGGAAAGACCTTCTGCGGTCTCCATACCCTCCAGGGCCTTCTTTTCCAGAACAACCTGGGACACGACAAAAACGCGAGCGAGTTCTTTTTCATATCTACCTAGTATTTCGGCTGATCCGGGATCTTCTGCAGTCAGGAACACCTTCGCCTCAAGCCCCGCCCCGATCGCCCCGGCCTCTCGCTTCTTTTCAAGGAAAGGCGTGACCGCGTTGCGAACTTCCCGGAGATATTCCCAATCCCGGAACTCTTCACCGGCTTGCTTGCCGTGCGAGACCGGCCAGGCACTCGCGTGAACAGTGAAAACGCCCTTTTCAAGTTCATAGGATTTCCAGACCTCGTCGGCAGTAAAGGGCAAAATCGGCGCAAGGATCTTCACCAAACGCGAGAGAATCCCGAAAAGCGCAGTCTGGGCCGAGCGGCGCAGCCAGGCATCGGGAGCCGCAGTATAAAGCGTATCCTTCAGAGCATCCAGATAGTAAGAGCTTAGATCTGCCACGCAGAAGTCGTAGACCTCGCGGTAAATCTCATGGAATTCGAAGCGCTCATAAAGGTCGGTGACAGCCGCGACCAACCGATCGACCCGGGCCAGGGCCCAGCGATCGAGGGGGTGCAGCTTGTCATGAGGCACCGCATGCTTCGCGACATCGAAATCATAAAGGTTCGACAAAAGATAACGGAACGTATTCCGGATCTTGCGGTAGGTATCCACCAACTGCTTCAGGATCTCATTGGACAGCCGGACATCGAACTGATAATCGCAGGAAGTGACCCAGAGGCGCAACACGTCCGCACCGAATTCTTTCATGACATCCTGAGGCGTCACAACATTGCCCGCGGATTTCGACATCTTCTTCCCCTGCCCGTCCATCACGAACCCGTGCGTCAGAACGCTTTTAAACGGACTTTGATCTTCCAACGCTATCGAAGTCGTCAGCGAACTCTGGAACCATCCGCGATGCTGGTCAGAACCTTCTAGATAAAGATCGGCGGGATACTTGAGCCCCGGATGGCGGCGCAACACCGCTTGGTGGCTCACGCCCGAATCAAACCAGACGTCAATAATATCGGTCTCTTTTTCGAACTCGCCCTGATGACATTTCGGGCATTTCAGCTCCGCGGGAAGAAAGGCTTCCGCGGGATGCGCGAACCAGGCGTCCGCGCCTTCTTTCTCAAAAAATTCGAGGATTTTCGCCTTGGATTCCTTGACGAAATGAACGCCGGTACAATGCTTGCAGCGGATGACCGGAATCGGAACGCCCCAATACCTCTGGCGAGACAAACACCACTCCGGCCGTGTCTCCACCATCGCACCGATGCGCTTCTTGCCCCAATCCGGGATGAACTGAATGTTCTTGTCGATGGCCCCCTGCATGCGTTTGCGGAGATCCTTGTGATCGATCTTCATGAACCACTGCGTCGTCGCGCGGAAAAGGATCGGTTTTTTGCAGCGCCAGCAATGCGGGTAGCTGTGCGGATGATCCTCCTCTTTAAGGAGAAGTCCCTTTTCATTTAAAAGCGCGGTGATCTTCGGATTGGCCTTAAAGGCATGTTCTCCCTGGCAAAGGGGAAATTCTGCCGTGAATTTCCCGCGATGATCGACCGGCGAGAGGATCGGCAGTCCGTTGGCGAGATGCCCATACTTGTAGTCGTCTTCCCCGTGCCCCGGTGCGATATGAACGATCCCGGTACCGTCCTCGCTGGAAACATAATCCGCCGTGATAACTTTCCCCTTCCGGTCCAGGAACGGATGCTGATACTCAAGTCCTTCGAGTACCTGCCCGGACTCGGATTGAATGAGGCTGAACCCCGCGAGATCGATCTTTTCTTTGAGCTTGGGCTCAAGCGCTTTCGCGAAGAGATAGACCTCAAGACCTTTCTGAAACGCCCCGTATTCGAGTTCAGGATGTACCGCCGCGCCGACGTTGGCGGGCAGGGTCCACGGCGTGGTGGTCCACACCAGAAGAGAGACCGAACTCCCAGCCGGCAATTTGAAAACTTTTTCGGCGGCGAGCACCGGGAATTTGACAAAGATCGATTTAGAGACCTTGTCCTCATACTCCAGTTCCGCCTCCGCGAGCGCCGTATCACAATCAAAGCACCAGGGCACCGGTTTCAGCCGCTGCTCGATAAAACCATCCTCATAAAGCTTGATAAAAGACGCCGCGATCGTCGTCTGATACTCGTAGTTCATCGTCAGATAAGGCTTTTCCCATTCCCCGAATATCCCGAGCCGCTTAAAGCCTTCTCGCTGCGTCCCCACGAACCTTTCGGCGTACTTGCGCGCCTGCTGGCGAAACTCCACCCGGTCCACCTCCTCTTTGCGTTTCCCCATCTCCTTCAGGCAGGCGTGCTCGATGGGAAGACCGTGGCAATCCCAACCCGGCACGTAAAGCGCATCGTGGCCCCGCATAGTCTGGTATTTCACGATGAGGTCTTTGAGGACCTTGTTAAGGGCATGCCCGATATGGATGTGTCCATTCGCGTAAGGGGGCCCGTCATGGAGCACATATTTGGGCTTCCCCGCCGACTTCGCGCGTATGGCGAGGTACACCCCGTCCGCTTCCCAGGATTTGAGCATCTCCGGCTCACGCTGAGCCAGATTCGCTTTCATGGGAAAGCTTGTCTGCGGTAGATTGAGCGTGTCTTTATAATTTTTAGGTTCAGTCATATTCATTAGTATGTCGTAAGGTGTACGGCGTAAGGTGTAAAAACCGAAGCTTGAACCGAAGCCTTGGATTTTTGAGCTCCGTACTCCGTACTCCGTACGCCTTACTCATTTTAAAACTTTTCAATAGCCTTGGTGATCAACTTATCCAGCTTGGGTCCCGCCTCGTTCGCGGTCTTAATAATCTCTTTGATGTCGCAGGGCTCCAAATGGTCCGGATCGCAAGTGTCCGTCACAATGCTTAATCCGAGAACCTCCATCCCCATGTGCACGCCCACAATCACTTCCGGCACCGTCGACATCCCAACAAGGTCCGCGCCCCACTGGCGCATCATGCGGTATTCGGCGCGCGTCTCAAGGCAGGGGCCGGTCACTCCGATATAAACGCCGCGGTTCACGGGCACCTTGACCTCCTGCGAGGCCTGCGCCGTCAGATCGATCAGCCGTTTCGAATAGGGCTCGTACATGTCCGGGAAACGCGGCCCGAGCTTGTTCTCGTTGGGGCCCACAAGCGGGTTCACGCCCATGAAATTGATCTGGTCGGTGATCAGCACGATCTCGCCTTTTTTATAACTCAGATTCAGCCCGCCCGCCGCGTTCGAAACGATGAGCACCTTCGCGCCAAGCTGGCGGAGAACGCGCACCCCGAACGTCACCTCGTCAAGCGAGTAACCTTCATAAAAATGGAACCGGCCTTCCATCGCCGCGATCTTCTTCCCCGAAAGTTCCCCGAGCACGAGCTGCCCCTTGTGCGACTCGACGGTCGATTCCGGAAAATGCGGCAGTTTGTCATAGGTCAGGACGGTTTCGGCCTTGATGCGCCCCGCGAGATTCCCGAGTCCGGTGCCGAGCACCAGCGCGATCTCCGGCACAAAATCCGTTTGCTTCCGGATCGCCGCGACGCAGGCGTCGATCTTTTTCAAGAGTGAACTCTGAGGTTTCTGTGTGCGCTTCATGGCCATAAGATCATCCTCCCCCAAATTGATAAGCGAGCCTCATCAAAACCGTGACGAGGATCTTGTCAGTAATAAAAAGCATAAAAAAGGCAACCATCGGTGAAAGATCCAGCATCCCGATCGTCAGAGGCAACCGTCGCAAGGGCGCCAGGATCGGGTCCGTCACCTGGATCAGGAACTGGACGGGTCCTGAAAAAGGATCTATAGGAATCCAGGAAATAATGATCCGGGCGAAAAGAAGCCAGTAAAGAAGAGTGCAGATCCCGTGGACCAACAGCGCCAAACCCTGAAAAATGATTCCAATTGCAAACATTTAGAAGCCCCCTCGATCACCTGTCATAACTACAATCAAATAGTTCCGCTTAGTTTGTGGCGCAACGGTCAACGAGCAACGAAAAGCTTTCACGTTGTGCTTACTTTCGCAATTCCCGACTCCGCCGCATCGCCGCCGCCAAAGCAGATTGAAAGATCTTTCCGAATTTTTTCTTATTCAAAGTTTTAAGAGCGGCCTCCGTGGTCCCCTTTTTAGAAGTCACCATCTTGCGGAGTTCCCCGCACGACACCTCGGAATCCTTGGCCACAAGCGCGGCGCCCAAGCCCGTCTGAACCGCCAGTGTCGCGGCCACGCTGCGCGGCAGCCCCTGTTTCACACCGAAATCCTCCAGAAGCTCCATGAGATGAAAAAAATAAGCCGGCCCGCTGCCGCTTAGGGCCGTTACAAGATCGAGCGTCTTTTCTGGCAGCATCGCAACCTCCCCACATCCTGAAAAAAGAGCGGCCGCAAAAGAAAGCCATTTCTTATTCTTCCCGCAAACAACAGTCATGGACGCTCCGGCCTTCGCGCCAAGATTGGGCATCGCCCGGACGATCACGGCGTTCCGGCCAATCGCCTTCCCGATTTTTTCCATTGTCAGTCCGGCCAGGATCGAGATCACCCCCTGCCCCGGTTTAAAGAACACCTTATATTCCTGAGCAAAGAGCAAAAAGTCCTGCGGCTTGATCGCCAGCAACACCACGTCCGTCTTTTTTATGAGGTCCGGGACCGACGCGGCGACTGCCACGTGATGCTTCTTGGAAAAACTGCGGGCCTTCGCCAAATCCTTGTCATAGACCCAGACGCGGGACGGGACCGTAAGGCGTCTGGCCAGAACCCCTTCCAGGATCGAAACGCCCATATTTCCAACACCGATCAATCCGATCTTGCAAGACGACAACTTTTTCATGTAGGGATCTCCCGCGGAAAAATTAAAGAGCCAATTCTAAGCATATTTGCGCCTTCTTCAATAGCTATTCTGTAATCGGAAGACATGCCCATGGAAAGGATGCCCCAGGACTGCTGAGGGAATTTCCCTTTCAGATCTTCCAGGAGTTCCCGCGTCTTACGAAAACACTCGCGGATCCTCTTCTCATTCTCTGTCATGGGGCCGATCGCCATGAGGCCTTGGATCTTCACCCGAGGCCTGTCGGGCATTTGGCGAATAAAATCATCCACCGCGGCGGGATCCAACCCGAATTTGCTTTCCTCTCCGGCCATATTCACCTGGACCAGGCAAGGAACTTCGCGGATCCCCTTCGCGATCGCCTGTTTCTCGAGCGCGTCCGCGAGCGCCAGACGGTCCAGCGAATGGATGAGTGAAACACGGCCGATCACGTGCTTTACTTTATTGGTTTGAAGATGCCCGATCAAATGCCAGCGAATGTCCTGCGGAAGAAGATCCTTTTTCTCATCCCACTCCTGGACCCGGTTCTCCCCAAAATCGCGCTCGCCCGCCTGATACGCTTCAAGGATCCGCGCAGGCTCCACCGTTTTCGTCACGATCACAAGGCGGACACTTTCGGAGCTCCGACCCGTCCCCTGCGTGATTTCCCCGATAGATTTTCTGAGGGTCTGAATACTGGCAGCGATCGTCATAAAACTCGGGAGAGTGGAGGGACAAGAGCGGCGGGAGCCTCGGTTTTGGCGTCCTCCGCCGCCGGGCTTCCTTCATCCGGTGCTATTTTTTTCATCAGGTCGAAGAGCTCGATCACTTTTCCGCGATCCACAAAGAATACCGTATCTTCCCCTTCCCGAAGACCATAATACGCATTGTGCTCGGGAACCTCATTTCCAAAATGGAAGTTCTCCGTCTTCACGCCTTCCCCTTCGACCCGGATCCTGTCGTGGATCATGAAGAACCCGAGCTCGGCCCGGGATTTCTTATTGCTATCCAGAAACTCTTTGACGTGAAGGTTCTGAAGCGTCGTGAGCACGGCATACATCACTCCGGCGGGCACCTTTTGTCCAAACTTCGCAACAGGCTCAAACCAGTACCAATCGGGGCCGTCTTTTCTAAATTGATAACTGTGCTCCCCCATTTCCACGGTGATTTTCCGGTATGTCTCCGGCGCGGCGCGAAAGATCCGCTTTTCCCGCAACCCGTAAACACTTTGCCGGAATACGGATTTCATCTCGGACGATAAGAGAAAATACCCGCGCTCTTCAGCCCAGCGGGCGTAGAACGCCTTTCCGACGGGAACCTTCATCCCGATGAGAAGCGTAGCCGTTTTTTTCTCAGCCAAACCCAAGGTGATCTCCATGTCAGGGCTAGCCAACCCGTACTCGGCCCATTCTTTTTCAGACCGCAGACGAGGCTGCCGGGATGCCAATCGCGCCGTCGCGGCCAGACCTTCCAGGATCCCGGATTCTGCCGGATACCGGACCGGAACCTCCAAAAACCAGGAGCCGTCCTTTTTTTGGAGTTCGATCTGAGTTTTCTGAGTATTGTCGCGAAGCGCGATACGATCGATCGTATCATTTTGTGAAAGGGTCACATTCCGGTTCACTTCGTCCGGAATAGTCTTCAGAGACTCTTTGGCTAACCGCACTTGGAAGAGATAGACGGCGGCGGCGAATACAAAAATAAGGATAAAAGCAAGCGTCCGGACTAACTTCATGACGTCCAAATCTCAATAGTTTGGGCTGTCATGATTACCTTCAGATTTAAATTAATGAGAATCATGACGTTTTTGAACGGATCAGGAGATAGATTCCCCCGACGGCTAGGAAAAAAAACGGGTAAACGCCGATCAAAACAAACATCAGCTGCGCCCGGTGCGGCGTATCCAGAAGCAGCGGTTTAAACCGGAGCTCCGGGCGTTTCACATCCATAAAACGGTCATCACTCGCGAGCCAACGGATCATATTCAGACCGAACTCCTTGTTGCCGGAGAGGCTCAGGTAACCGTTCGTCAGAAAATCCCCATCCCCGACCACGATCATCCGACCTCCTACGGCCTGTTTCCGCTCCACCGCCACCGCGACCGAAAGAGGCCCGGCAATATCCGTTTTCATATCAAAAACAGCCGTTCCGTTCTCCATTCCGGGGAGATCGCTCTCGGCCCAACTCCCCTCACCGGTCAGGGCAAGCGGCATCACCTCAAGACCCGGGGTGACATCCGTGGAAGGCTGTACCGTCCGCACCAGCGGAAAAAAAGTGGCCTGTTTCATACTCTTGGCGACAGGGTGCGTCACCAGATAACGGCTCACCAGCGGCATCAAGAAATCCCCGCCGACCATGCGGCTCTTCTTATCCACGATCACGTTCTGTCCGAGCGCCACACCATATTTTCTGACATACTCGATAAAGGCCTGGCCCGCGCCCGGATCCATGGGATCGATCAGTAAAAGGACACCCTTCCCGGCATTAAAAGCCTTATCAAGATCCGCGAACTCTTCCGGCGTCAGATCCCAGCGGGGCCCCCCCACGACGACCACCTGGCAAGCGTCAGGCACATGATCGCGGGTTAGCACAATCGCGTGGATCTTGGCGTTATAGCCCTGGAGCGTGTCCCGGAATTGAAGATACCCGCCCGTGGCCTCATCCTCGAGGACAACTTCCCCGTGCCCCGTCACAAAGCAGACATCAAGGTCCTTGGGGTGAAGAAGTCGCAGGAACGCGTTCGTAAAGCCCTCTTCCGTCGGCGCGACCAAACGCTCTTCACGATCGCCGGAACGGAAGATCACCGTCTTGGAGTCCGTGACATTGAACTTGCGTGCCAATTGCGGCCGGCGATTCGGGTCATAAAAGTCATAATGAAATTCCGGGTGGTGACGGCGGCATTCCTTTAGAAAAATCTCGAGACCCTGTCGCGCGGGATCATCTTGTTGAAAAAAAAGAAGCGTGTCGATCTTCTGCCCTTTCAGGTCCCGCAATACGCCGAGGGTCGACTGTGGCAGAGAATAGATCTTATCCTGCGTCATGTCCCACCGTTCGTGGAATGGCTGGATCACGATATAGACCAGCGCGATCGTCGCCAGAAGGATCGCCGCCTCGAACAGAATCTGGAATTTCAGAAAGAATTGGCGCATCAGCTCTTCCAGTTCCGTGTTTCGATCGACCGCAGCGTGAGAAAAAGGAAATAGAAGAAAAAGAATCCGAAATACACAAGATCCTGAACATCCAGGATCCCGATCGTAAAATTTCTGTAATGGGCGAGCGGTGAAAGCTCAGTAAAAATGTGGGCCCACACCCCGCTCGAAATACCCTCCACCCAGTCAAAGATCCAGAACACCAGAAGAAGACTGAAAGTCCCGATGGCGCTCACCATGGGACTTTTGGTCAGACTCGAGATGAAAACCCCCGCCGCGAGGTAAGCGTTCCCCAAAAGCCAGAACCCAAGATACCCGAGCAGCACCGGCCCCCAATCGATCTCACCACCGATCCAGCGGTAAATCACGATATACCCTAACAGCGGCAAAAGGAGGATCTCAAAGAACCAGACGATCCCCAACTGCTTGCCGGCCACGATCTCAAAGTCGGACAAGGGATAGGTGAACATCAGCTCCAGGGTTTCCCCCCGTTTTTCTTCCGCAAAGGAGCGCATCGTGAGGATCGGCACCAGAAAAAGCAGCATGATGCTGATATTGATAAAAAAAGATCCGAAGATAAATTGCGTCTGATTGATCCCCGAGAAGTTCGACAGCCCGTACTGCTGCGGGTTCATGGAGATCTTGGCGTAATTAAGCACCAGGATCACGAAAAACACCCCCGAGACCAGGAGCACCAGCACCGACATCATGACCCCCAGCCAAGAATGAAAACAGCTGCTGAATTCCTTGCGCGCGATCGCGAAAACTTTCCTCATCAGAAACGCCTCCCTAGCTTCCCGTCCTTCAAAAGCCCCAGGAAAATATCTTCGAGGGACAACTGCTGGCGCTGGATCTCCACCAGCGAGATCCCCTGCTCGACAAAAAGCTTCGTGATCAGCGGTCGCAAGTCCTCCTCAGGCGAAGTTTCAAACGAGATGAACGTCTCGCCTTTCACTTCCTCCGCGCAGTTCAAGTTCTCGACCCCCGGCATCGCGCCCAGAAGCTTGAGGGCATGATCCTGATCACGGCGGTCCTTGAGCCTGAGATGGATCGCCTCCCGATCCTTAAGACAGGACGCAAGTTCCTTCACGGTTCCGCTTGCGAGGATCTGTCCCTGATTGATCATCATGACCCGACTGCAAAGCGTGGAGACTTCCGGAAGAATATGCGTCGAGAGGATCACGGCGCGGTTCTGCCCGAGCGCGTGGACCAATTCCCGTATTTCCTTGATCTGCGTCGGATCAAGCCCCGTCGTCGGTTCATCCAGGATGAGGACCGAAGGATCCGCCATGAGCGCCTGAGCGAGCCCGACACGCTGGCGGTATCCCTTGGAAAGACGGCCGATCAGGCGATGCCCGACCCCAAGCAATCCACAAAAGGACATTTTGCCACGGACATGGTCCGTGAGCTCATGGCCGGGAACACCTTTAAGTTTCGCCACAAAGCGCAGGTATTCGATCACCTTCATATCCGGATAAAGGCTGACGGTTTCCGGAAGATAGCCGAGCGCGCGCTTCGCCTTGTGGGGATGCTTGGCGATATCGATGCCACGGATCAAAACGCGTCCGCTCGTCGGAGGAAAGAATCCCGAGATAATGCGCATGGCCGTGGTCTTGCCCGCGCCATTGGGCCCCAGGAACCCGACGATCTCCCCGGCCTTCACTTCGAAGGAGACATCGCGAAGGGCGTGAAAGGCTCCGTACTTCTTGGAAACCTTTTCGAATTTTATAAGAACATCGGAGTGGGAATTATTCATGAGCCTCAAAATTAAAAAGGTAGGTAGTAGAGGGTACGTAGTAAGTAGAAAATCCGTTCGCTCTGCTCCAGCGTTCCTGCTACCTACCACCTACGACTTACTACGTACTCAGTACTATTTTTGCGAATTTCCGCTTACCGCATTGCAGGACAAAAGGATCCCCGATCGTAATAGCCGCCTTCGGGTCCGTGATCTTTTCATGGCCGATCTTGACACCGCCCTGTTCCATCAGCCGGCGGGCTTCAGTTTTGCTCGCCACGAGCTTTGCTTCAACGAGAAGGCTTACGATATCGATCGTCCTTTGGGAGATCTTCACGGTAGGGATATCCACCGGCATGCCTTTATTCTTGAAGATCTCATCGAACTCTTCCCGTGCCCGGATCCCGTCCGTCTCGGAATGAAAAAGAGAAACGATGCGTTCCGCAAGGCGCGACTTCGCTTCCCGCGGATGAAGAATGCCGCATTTCAGATCCGCGAGCACCGACTCCACTTCTTTGAGGGAAAGTGCTGCCAGGTAGCGATAGTAACGTTCCATCATGGTATCCGGGATCGACATCACCTTGCCGAACATCTCCCTCGGGGAGTCCTTGAGAGCGATATGGTTGCCGAGGCTTTTGGACATTTTCTGAACGCCGTCCAGTCCTTCGATCAAGGGAAGCGTCATGACCACCTGCGGCGTCTGACCGTCGGTCTTTTGAAGCTCGCGGCCCACAAGCAGATTGAATTTCTGGTCCGTCCCCCCGATCTCGATATCCGAACGGATCTCTACGGAATCATGGCCCTGAAGAAGCGGGTAAAGGAATTCCACAAGCGCGATCGGCTGTCCGGCCTTGTAACGTTTGGAGAAATCATCGCGCTCAAGAATACGCGCCACGGTGTACTGCGCCGTCAGTTTCAGAAAATCCTCAGGCCGCATCTTCCCCAACCACTCCGAGTTGTAGCGGACCTCCGTCTTTTTCTTGTCGAGGATCTGGAACACCTGTTCCTGATACGTTTTCGCGTTCGCCAGCACCTGCTCTTCGGTTTGCATCGGCCGCGTCTCGGATTTCCCGGAAGGATCGCCGATACGCGCCGTAAAGTCACCGATAATAAAGACCACGAGATGTCCTAAATCCTGAAGCTGGCGGAGTTTGCGAAGCGGGACGGTATGCCCGAGATGAAGGTCCGGAGCAGAAGGATCGGCCCCATATTTGATGCGGAGCGGACGCTTTTCCTTAAGAGAAGCTTCAAGCTTGGCGGTGAGCTCACGCTCGGAGATAAGCTCGACGAGATTTTCTTTGAAGACTTCCAACTGCTCGAGGACAGGCTTGAACATGGGTCTAAGTCTCAGTTTACAAAGGAGTTATGGACCGAGGCGTATTCTATCGAGGAAACGGGAAAGTGAGAAGAGGAAATTCGTAAACAAAAAAAGTACGGCGGAAGGAGTACAGTGTACAGCGTTTGCAATACGCCGTACGCCTTGCGCCGTAAGAAAACTATGCCGCCTTTCGGATCTCGGAGCGGGCGACAAATTCCCTGGCCAACGCCATGAGGTTCTCGACGAGGAAGAAATTCAGCCCCATCTGCCTGACGCCCGGCAAATACTCCGTCACAAACTTCAGCAGAAGTGCCTCGCGAGCGGCATCGTCCGGAACATTTCGCAGGAGACTCGCTAAATTCTTAAGAGCGATCCCCAGCGCCGTCACGACCATCATATCCCCCGAGCGGACGCCGGGCGCACCGAACGCAAAGTGTATCCCCGTCTCAAGACCTTCGCTTGAATTCGCCGCGAGATGCAGGGTCGCAAACCCCGCCGCGTCTTTCCCGAGACCCACAGCATACTGATTGAGAACCTGATTTTCCGTCTGGCCTCCGGCCGGTTCAATCACTTTGAGGATCTCTCCCTGTTTGATCGCCTCCAGGATCGCCGTCCGGACCTCGAATTCAGAAGGAGCCACGACACCTTCGGACATAAGACCGCGTTCAATATCCCGGATCAGTGCGTCCCTCGACCCCACCACGACAAGCGGGGCATCGCCGGACCCGGACGAAGCCTTCAACAGAGCATAGAGGGCCTTCTTTCCTTCCCTATTCATGAGATACGCCTTAACCATATCGCCGCCAATCGCGAGCGTCCCCTGCGCTTGGGAAACAGTCGTCACAGATTCTGCCACGCCGCTGGGAATCTTGAAGACACCGTTCTCGGCCGTGAGGTTACCGTCACCCGGCAGAAGCGTCCCAAGAACATCGTTCGGCTCTCCAGCCTCTTCAGCCGCATGGACCACAGGAACTCCGGCGATCTGGTTGATGACATCGGCAACGCCAGCAGTTCCCAGCGAGGCCTCGACCTGTTCCACCTTATTCATGGCGAGCAGACCAAAACAGAGCTCCTTGTAGAACACACGAAGGGATTCGATCTGCTCGGGTGTCAGGATCACACGGTCCCCTTTAAAACTCATCCGCTCCTGCGGCCAATGCGGGACACTCGGCGCATAATACCCCGCCCCGATCAATTGGGTGTGTCCGATCCGAGACGGAGGACTCTGATGAAATCTCATTTCCGCCCGGTTGGCTGTCTCTTCAGAGCGAGCCTCGCCGAGCTCCCTATAGGCCCGGACCAAGCGGGGATTTCTATGTAACAGTCCCAATACGGGTTTCAGCTTCACGTTGATCCAGGGCAAGCTACCATCGGTATGGCCCTCGGAAATAGCGATCTCCCCAAGAATGGCCGATGTCCAGCGCTGAGCGTCTCTTCTTG
The DNA here is from genome assembly GCA_903884815.1 of Candidatus Omnitrophota bacterium. Classification (GTDB taxonomy): domain Bacteria; phylum Omnitrophota; class Omnitrophia; order Omnitrophales; family Aquincolibacteriaceae; genus Aquincolibacterium; species Aquincolibacterium aerophilum. The sequence continues at coordinate 48,254 of CAISGE010000071.1, forward strand.
TCCCAACCTCAAGATTGGAGAGAATGAACACGAAGAACGGCTTAAGCGCCCGGGCGACGAGCTCGGGGCCGTTTTGAAAGTGAGAAGATCCGACGGTCGCAAAGATCCGCTCCTTCTTCCCCAAGTTATAAAGATCGATCCTCCCGACAGCGTGAGTCCCGCCCATCGATCCGATCTTGTCCACCACCTTCCTGTTCCACCAGTCTGTCACAGCTATATCAAAATCCTGGGCCGCTTCATCCGTCAGATTCCCGAGATCATCCAGCACGGCATTTTGCGCGGGGGCAAAAGCGCGTTTTTCCGCTCGCCCCAAATCTTCCCCTTCCGGTTCCGCCACGCTCCTTGCGAGGACTCGGTGAGCCGCATGCTGTATTTCCAAATCGAGATCCGTCTGCGCCAATAACTCATGAATCGCAGGGAGCGCCCGATCCCCAAGCTTGATCAGTTCCTCCACCGCGTCATCACGCGTAACGTCGTTTTTCAAAGCTTCGACCCAATAGCCCACGGGATGCCGCAGAATAAAGATGTTCATCACAATATTTCCAAATATCTTGAAAGCCACAAAACCCAAGCCGATGATGCCTAGGATCAGCATTCCCAAATTCTCGGTTTTATGATAATTCCAGAAATCACTGAAGGAGGTCACCCGCAGAACCTCCAGCGTTTTCATCGCACGGGTCCTGAGTTCCCTGTCGGGGGATGTCAGATGACGTCTCGCGAATTCCGGCGCACCCGGCACCTCCGCCGCTGCAGCGATGTTGCCCTGGATCAGAAACGAATAGAACTGTGCCTCCGGATTCTCGAGTTGTCCGAGGAGATCCCCGGTGGCCTCCATGAGGATGTGACCGCCCATATTCTTGGGCCTGTGGCCGAACTCCTGCCTGAGCGCGAAATACTGTGTGATCGCGATGGGGGCCACCTCACCGGACATCCCGATTAGCGCGTCCTTGATCTTCTCCCTTAAACTCCCCCCCGAATCGTACATGTCCGTCCAAGCCGTAAAGAGCACTTGGGCCGACGCGGCGTTTTTTATCTTTCCGAGATCTTCAACGGCCTTTGTTTTCGCTTCCAGCGGCGCTTTATCGTTCGCGAGCACCACCGCCGGATCGTACGCCAAATTTGTCATCCCCGTTGTTGTTACCGCCATCCCTCGGGACTTCCCAACCGGCCGCTCAAACTGCTGGATAAAAGTCCCTCCCGGAAGCTCGGCCGCACGCCGGGTCTCAACCGGTTTTGTAAAAGCAATTGCAGATGTCACAGACATCAGCCCGGCGAGCACTACGACAGGAAATCGGACTTCGGAACGGTCAAGGGGCTTGGAGCTAGCTTCGCGTGCGGCCGCAGCCTCCGCAATTTTTTGGGCCACCAAAGTTTCGACCTGTGCTCGCGAAAGTCCGGTTTCGGTCATGATGTATTGGATGGTCGTTTCGCTCAGGGGCAAATAAAACCGCGCCGCCGTCCCCTCTCGCAAACGCACCTCAATCGGTCCGGGGATGATTTCCGTGCTCCGCCCTTCGGAACGTTTGGTTATAGACCCACTAAGTTCTAAAAGAAGCGCATATAGCGCGTCATCAGCCCGGAGATATTGTTCCTCGATCGCGGCCATGCGGTTTAAAGCTTCCGGAATATCGTCTTGCTTCAATGCGGCACGAACGGAAACAAGCTCGGGAACACGGTCACCAATCTCCCTCATGATCGTTTCGGCGTCACGCGTTTCCGCCCGGGTCATCCAGAAGGGAATTTCAGCAGCGATTTCTTGCGATGTGCTCGATTCATAATTCCTGACCTTCCGGAGCAAAGGCCTTACGAGATAATCATCCAAATACTGGACCTCGCCGTAAACCTCAGGTTTTCCTTTCAAAAATTTTTCTAAGCCAATAACCCCGGCAACCCGGACAATGGCCTTTGCAATTTTCCATTTGGTAGCAGGATCCAGGTGGACGTAATTTGTCCCATCGCGCGGCAACACAAATAACACCTGTTGTATTTGCCGCTTCTCGGCCAATTGATTGACCAATACCCGGACCCGCGCTTCGGCGCGCCCTTGGAGTTCGCGATTTCCGATCCATTCTTCCCAACCGGCACGCACTCCTGCCAAGTGATAAGCAATCATTCGGGCTTCGCCGGTCGTGCGTATCACCTGTGGAAAAAAATGATCCCTAAAAGCCCCCCCGATCACTTCCACGGCCCCGGCAAAAATATAGACCCCAAAGGCAGGCAGGCCGATGCTAGAAACATAAAGGCAAAGAATGACCATCATGAAAAATCCCTGGGATGCCACTTCGGGATGGGCCCTGCCCATTTGGACCTGAGCGAACCACGCGCCGGCTGCGGCCGCCGCAAGAACAAGTACCGGCTTGATAAAGGGAGCCGCCGCTACACTAAGTTTCCCCATAAAAATACCCGTCACCTTCGTCGCCATCCAGACACGCTCACCGAAGGAAGGACTGCGAACTTCGGCACGAGGCTCGAATTTGCTGGTGACCGCCATGGTGCCCAAAACAGAGTCGTTCTCCGGAACTTTAATCATATCGAAAATACCGGCGCCCGTGGTGGGCTGGATACTCGCGACACCTTCGATGCCTGCTATCCCAATGGGCACCCATGCCGTCCTGCTCCCAAAAAGTTCGTCTTGCGTAACGCTCAGGATCTCTCCCGTTTTTTTATTATAGAAATACGCTGTAGAATTCCCGTCCGCGCCGAAGGTCAATCCCGTATAAAGCTGTTCGATGTATTGCTTAAGAGGAAGGCCCTGACTCAGGTCCTCGGAGGTGCCCGCAACATCCACGGTCTCAACGGTGGGCGCGTTCATCCCGTCGCTTGTCACAAGCCGGCGCTTTGAGGCTTCGGAAAAAACTTCCCAGTCCTGGATATTTTCAAGCAGGAAGAAGAAATGGAGACCGAAATTCAGAAAGATCGGATAAGGATTGTTATTGATGATCTTGATCTCGGGAGTCACGCCCGAATCCCCAAGCTTATACGTAAGGATCAATTCGGCATCGCCTAAATGAAAATCTTCGGCCAGCAATTCCGGATAGTCTTTCGTCTTCAAATGGAAGGAGATCTGCGGAACCCCGTCGACGATCCGGATATCCGTGGCTTCGTCCGTCGTCCACTTCATCCGGGCAAAATAGCCGTGCAGTCCGTATTCCTTATTCGGTCCGATCGGCCGCGTCAGCTTCGATCCGGTATCGATCTTGTAAGTCTTCCCCCGCGCTTCAAACTGAGCCGGACCGCGAGTGGTCCAGGGGCCCATCACCGCGGAGCCGCCACCGAAAGGAGCTCCCTCCGCGTCCAAAAGCTTTTCGCCCTTGCCTTTATGCCATATCCTCTGAACCCTGCTTCCATCAGGTTGCTTCATCAAAAGCGAAATAAGATTCGCTCCGAGAGTTGTCGCCTCAGCTTCATGCCCCGCCGCGTTCGAGAGAAAATAAACAGGATGGCCGTCGATCATGACTCGATCCACACGGCTGCCGCTGTCGTCGGAAATCACCGTCTCCATCCCTTCAAAGAGGGAATCCTCTTCTCTACCAGTGAATCCCTTAGATTTAGCGCCAAAGCGCCGAGCCACAGGCGGGATCCGACGGCCGTCGTCATCTACGACTTGCCGGATCCGGATCACGGGGATGATACTCCCCCCCGAAATTTTTGATTTAAAAGTCCCGGCCTCAAAAACCTGGAACCGGCTCGGTTTCGCGTCGCTCAAATGGCTGTTGATCATGGCCTCGATATCGGCAGGGACCGCCTGTCCAAAAAGGTTTATGCTCCTCTCGTCCGGGATCAGAGCAAGATCACGCAAGTCGTCGTCCTCCACTTCCACGGTCCGACTGAAACGCCGGATCCCGGCATAGCCATCGATCTCGATAAGGACCTTTCTTGGCTCTAAGTCACTAAACTCTGCCCGTTGCACCGCCTGCAGAGCGATCTGGAGGGCCGCGGCATAAACGCTTTGTTTCGTCAAGTCCCGGGATTCGGAGCGAAACCTCTTCGCCAATTCCCCGGACCTCTTGGAAAAAGCCATGATATTTTTCTCCAATTGGTCTAGATAGGCATCGAGGCCTCCCATCCTGTCTATGACGTGCCCGGCGATATTCAAGTCGCAACTCGTGGCGACAATAAAACCCCGTGTTCCCATGTCTCTAAAAAGCTTCTCGACTGCAGCAATCACCGCGGCTTCATCCTTCTCCGCCAATTCGCTTCCCGCTTCGGTATTGAGGTTTCCCATCAGGACGGGCCGCCTCGGCTCACCGGCATGGATTGCTTCCAGATAATCATAGATTTCCGCGAGGTTCTCATAGACAGCATCGATGCTCAAAATGTCGAGGCCTTTGATTTTAGTGAACCGTTCCATGATTTGCTGATTCATGTCGCGGTCATGGCCGGGGCAGCACGGATGATAGCCGGACAAAGCGCCGAGGCCATGGAGCAACTCGGACAATCTGCCGACAGGATCCACGCCGTACTTCTCGTAGGCGTCAAGATCGAATAATTTATTGTGAGCCAGTCCCGTTGCCGTCGGTTCCAGGTAGACAATGCCGTCCACATGCCCCTCCTTGACAAGATATTCCGACACCGCCGCGACGACATCCTCGGCGTATTTCATGACTTTCTGGAATTTGACAAAATCCTCGTCATGTTGATCTTCTTTTCCGTTGTACAATCCCATCGACATTTCATTGGAATCCATCAGCATCACGGCCAGAGACATCGGCGCGATCACTTTCGCGATGCGGGGTTCGCCGGGGCGTTGATCTTTCATGTCACTGAAAAATTCGGCAAGAGCTTTGATCCTGCCGTGTTCGAGCACGTCTTTGGCAGGAGCCAGATTATCCAGATCCGTAATGCCCGCTTGATCCAGGTAAAGAAGTTGGGAAGGGGCCAGGCTCAAGTCATCGTTGAATTCGGGCCGGAGATCCTTCTTGCCGTTGGCTTTCAAAATGGCTTCGTGGAGCATGTAAATGTCCATATTGCCCATCACGACTTCCATGCCGAAGTGGTCCGTGACCCAGTTGCGCATTTTGGCGTGGGCCTTCGGATCGGTGGCCACCTGCTCAATCGTGAGTTTCTCTTTCGGATGGTGCTTGTTGTAGAGTGCCAGCGCTGCGTACCCGAAAATCGGCGAAAAAGCCCGTGTGTCCTTGAGATGGTCGAGCACCTCCCGCCGCAGAGCCAATAACTCCGCCTCATGCGAAAGCGCGGAGGTCCTTGTTTCTGACCGATGGAGACGGGAATCGGCCCATCCATGAACCTTTCCTTCCGAGGCCTCTTCAGCCAGGACATCCTGGACCAATCGCGGGTATTGGCTCTGGATCTTAGAAACAAAATCACTGAAAGGAATCCCGGCCCGACCCGCCTCGACCTCCATCCCCTCGATCACCTTAAGAGCCAGTTGGCTTTTCTTGGAAAAAGAATCGATCTCGGCGATTTCTTCGGTCGCTCTCCGGATCGCACTCCGGAAAAAATACGGCACGATCAGGAATGACAGGGCAAAAACAGCGCCCGCGGCGATCAGCAGACCGGAGGTCCACGCAGCCAAACCTCCGAATGTCACCGCGACCGCGCCGAGGCTCAAAACGATCGTGGTCACGACTCCCCATTTGCGTACCTTTGGCAACAAATGTTCCTGTCTGAATTTTTGTGTGCGAAATACGTCCCGATGGGCTGCGGAGGTCTCCGCCAAATGCTCTCTCACCTCATCGAGACTAGAAACTCCGGCACGGACGACCTCGCGTGTGAGACCCCAGACCTCAGCATCATCAATGATCGCCAGGCGTTCCAACACCATGACCGCAAGTTCCGCGGCCGTTCTCGTCTCAGCCCGGCCAGAAGCAAGTGACCAATCATTGAGGTCATCGGAATACCAATCCAATCCCCGGGATTCCAAGAGAAAACGTACCGCCAGATTATCTCGCGCGGCTACTTTTAACACAAACTGCGCGGCCGCACGTAACAAGGGTTTAATGTTGCCAATCGCTTCCGCGAGCAACGCAGGAGCTGCTCCATACCCGATCTGGCTTAGCGCGGCAATGGTCAACAGCTGAAGAGACAGATTTTCATCTTTCAACAGAAGAGGCGGATTTTCATCTTTCAACTGAAGAGGCAGATTTTCATCTTTCAACGCCTGGACCAGAAAAGGAATGGCGCTATCGTCTCCGTAACGAAACGCTTTTAAAGCTTTCACGCGACGCGATAGGGCTCTCTTCGGCGACAGGGAATCCAATAATCCCGGTTGCATGGCCCCGATCGCTTTCATGACCCGGAAATACTGACGCAAAAAACCGCCGAAAAAGAATTTTCGGGCGGAGGGAATAGTGATGCCGCCTATGGCGAATGCAGCAAGGAGGATTGCGAACGTCAGACCTGGATTGGGAGTGACGAGCGCGGCGCCAAGCACGATCCCGGCAACGGTCCAACCGGCGAGCTTCTTGAAAAATCTCTGACGGTCAGCACGATCCACCTGCTCTTGAAACGCCCCGTGAACCAGGTCATAAACTGCGCCCTGAAACAGATGTATTGAGGCATAAGAAAACCGATCCCTGCTTTCTTTGGAAGCCTGCGCAAACGCGACCGCAAGCCCATGCCACTCTTTTTCCGCGGCACGGCGCGTTGCCTTGTCCACATCAGGAGCATCCATCACTTTGCGATAATCCTGATAAGCAGCGACGACTAACGTCACGGCTTCCGCCGCGGAACGGTTGTCTCCTGCGCTTAAAAGTTCCGCCATACGCACGGCGGCGCTTTGCTGATCCCGTGATTCCGAACGCCCGTACTTGTCGCGGATAGCCTTCGCAATAGTTTCATAACCTGGAGGGATTTCGCGCGTTTGGACGTGCACGCGATCGGCTTCTCGGACTTTCGCGAGGATCTCCAGCTTCGTGGCCCTCGTCCCGTTTAACCCTTCAAAAAAAGTCGATTTGCCAAGCCCCTTCTCAAGCGCTTTCAGAAAAGCGTAATAGTGTTCCTTCCGGGCTTCCGGGATCTTACTCACGACAGCCATCCAGACATCCTGGATCTTTTTAAGTTTCTTTTGATCGATCCTGTTGCCCTGCATGGCCAACCGCTGAAGGGAGCCAACAAACTTGGCCGGTGCCTGGGCCGCGACCGGAACAACTCTCCGCGCACCCGGGCGAACAGGTTGCGGCGCCGTATTGGCAGCGGAAACTGACGGAGCCACAGCAGATACCTGGACAGGCGACGGGATTACGGGGCGAACCACCCCCAAAGTGGACTTCGGCGAGCTTGATGCCTTTTTAACTTCCGGGTCCTCATCCCCCCAGAGGTAGTACTTTAAATTATCCGTCCAATACTGATGCAGAGACTGTTCTTTGTCTGACATCCGGGAAGCGGGCGCCACAGACACTCTGGAAGCCGCCATCCGGGGAGCGAGTGCCGCCGATCCTCTGACATCTGCCATCCGGACTCCCGGTGCTCCCGCAGGCCGCGGGACAGGATTCCTGTTCGGAACAACCGGTGTCGCAGTCTGCGCCTGAACAACCGGCGGTGCCGCCTGCGCAAAGGGAGGTCTGACAGCCTCCGCGGAAAAAGCGGCGCTTTGCGTTACGGGCGGTTGAACCGGAACCTCATGGGTAACAGCTACTTTCACCGGCTCTAGTTCGATCATGGATCTATCAACTATCGAGGCGATCTCCCGGTACCGACGTATCCTGAGCCGGACCTGCTGGTTGGGATCCAAACTCCACTTGTGATCCCGGGAAAGCGCCTCAAAAAATCCGGCAACCCACTCCGCGGGATCTTGGGAAAACGAAGCGCCCATCCGAGCCCAAAGGATCTTGTCTGCAGCGGGGCTCATGGCAAATGCGTTGACCTCCGGGTTCTGCCGCTGCCACACTTCCAGCCAGTCAGCGAGCCTTTCCATCAAATCTCCAAAACGATAAAATCCCTGGTATTCCTCGGGCGATCCCAGTTTCGTGAGCGCAGATTTATCCTGAAGCTCCACCCGCGTTTCATTGCGGCGATTTGTACCGGGGTTATCGTCATTCGGTGAAGGACGATCAAGAGCATCTGGGCCTTGTTCCCCGTGATGGATCAATTCCTGCAGAGATTCCCACACGTGGGCGTAACTCGGATCATGCTCGATATCCTCCGGCCCGAATGCGCGCCACAGCGGGTAGAAAAGCGCCACGAAGGGCACGAGAATGAGCGTGCCAAAGAGCCCGGCAATGCCCCCCACAAGCACATCGAAAAGACCTTCCTGAGCCTGCCGGTATAGGTACCAGGAAAGAGCAAAGGTCCCTTTCACCGCGGCCTTCCATCCCTCAACAAACGGCTGGCGCGCCTCGGCGCGGGGGTTGGCAAGCGCTTCGAGGACGGCCTGCTTTGCATCCGTGAAAAAGGTGGAAAAATCGACAGGCCCCCCGTCATCGGAAGGAGCCAATCGAGCCTGCACATCCATCCAGGGAAACCGCACAGACGGCGAAAGGGAATCGAAATCCACGGCTGCCGTGATCTCTTCCGCGAGTCTCTCTGCGTCGAGCCCCGAGCCTTCGATAAGCGCAGCCGCGAACCCGTCTGCGCTAAGCTCCTGTTCTTGTTCTGCATCTTGTGTATCCATCGCCGCATCGTCCGCAGGAAGTTCCAAAATCGGAGAACCGGAAAGAGGAACATAGAACTGGAAGAAACTGCCGGTTTTGCCCCGGATGGTCAAAGAATTGAGGAAATATCCCGGGACGCGGATACCTTGGTTCCTAAGAGCCGCGATGCTCTGGGGGCGTGGCTGGACGAATTCCTTAGCCATCACGGATTTCAGAGCCGCTCCGAGGACGCCCGCGATAGGCCCCTGCAATTGATCGCCCGTCAGGATCTGCACGGCCAGCGGGCGGTCTTTGTCTGACCGGAATCGACGCATAAGCATATCTCTCAAAAATTCCCCGAAAAGCTTCTTTTTCCGCGAGCTTGAAAGAATCTCTTCCGCGCGATTGAGAAGCCCTGCGACGGTATCCCCTTCCCCTCTACCGATGGCGCTCTCGATATCGTCCTCCAGAAGAAGCAGTTCTCTGAGCACGTCTAGCTCCCCCGATTTGTAGGTGAAGGACTGAGTGTAGGGAAAAACATTCTCCAGGATCTGGCGAACTGTTTTTTCGATATCCGGACTTCCCCGCACCAGGACGGTTTCGCGGGGCAAGTCCCTGCCTTGGCCTGCCACGGTAGGTCCGGTCACTGCGGCATCCACTTCAACCTTCAGATTCTCTTGATCGGCCGAGATCTGTTGGATCGAAAGCCTGACCGCCAATTTATCACCGGACGGACTGACGCATTCGATGACCACAGATTCCGTGCGCACTTTCACCTGCTGCTGACGCACGACAGGTTTTCCAGGTCTCTTAACTTCAACTAGTTGGCCATCTTCCCCCCGGGTGTAATTGGCCGGCCGGAGATCCTGGATCTCCTGAATAGCGGGAACTTCTTTGATCTGATGGAGCACAATATGTGGATTCCGGAGTTCCGGGGATTTCAGAATGCCTTTGGCGACGATCAACAGATTGTGATTCCGGATGCTCAGGGTCTCGAGCCAGCGCGCTACGGCGTGCCCGGCCGGGCCGAACCCGTCAGCAAAACGGTTCATAAAATCGTGGTGAGCATATACAGCGGGAGTGATCACCTTCCTGTAAAGGGGCAGTTTGGGCCGGTATCTTTTAAAGCCGTAATATAGGATCACACCCACGACGAGTGAAGCGAAACCGTAAGTTACGAGAACGATCGTCCACCGGGCGTATTGTGCCGACGGTTCCAGCCGCGCCGAGATGAACGCGTTAATCTTATACGCCGAAAAGAAAGGGGCCGCGGCAACAATAGCGATCCGTATGAGCCAATGGCCGGCCCATCTGAGGAGGACGAAAAGGTCCCTCACCAGCAGCCCGTGCGCCTTGAGCATCGTCACGAATCCGGGATTCCCTCCCCGGTCCTTCGTCCTCTTTTCCGCCCGGGTGCCAAAAAGCTTTGCGGGGTCGTCAGCGCCTTGAGTAAGATCTGATTTCCTCGCTTGGGAACGGCGTTTGAGAGAGAACGTCAGGGTTTTCGACATCCCATCATCCTCATCCACGTAAGAATAACTGACAGCGATCGGAGCGCCATTGTCGTGAACTGCAGTCTCGTCGTGTTGAACGCCTTGTCCGAAGACCCAGATCAGTCCAGCGCCTGTATGTTTCGAGTCCATCGGGTTTGCCCATCGATCCGTGGGCATCGGAACTCGCTTGCCTGCCGGAACCTCTTCCTCGATCTTCTCTCCGCCTGGGAGCTTGATCATCAGAAGATTTTTTTTCGGATTGGCCGTCGCAAGGACCCCCGCGGTAGGACCCGAATCGCCGTATTTCAGATGGGCCAAAAGGCTGGGTTGTTTCGCCGCTTCCACAGCAAGTGGCACCTCGGAAGCCGGCTCAGAAACCTGACAGCTCACGAGCCCCAAAACTCCCGCCAGCATGATCGCCCCGAGGAAACCGCGAAGCTCGGCGCGGTTGGTTCTTTGCGTACCTGCAGGGACAAGTTCCAAGCCGCGGCGGTTGAACACACGCCCTAGCCCCCAAGTCGACCTTTTTGCGACCTCCTCTTTGGTCATCACAAGACTACCTTTCAGTTGAGCAAGAGGCATTTCCCGGGTTGTAAAAGGGCCCCGAAGCTTGACAATATTGCCGCCGCCGGATATGAATCCCTCAAAGGTCCAAACGATTCCGTCGGATAATTTCACCTTATCCCCGGGTTGGGGCTGGATCGCCCTCCATGCCGTCGGTTGAGCCATAGGCTTCGCGCGGAGTTTGGGGCTGGCCGTGCTCATGGTATTCAGGTGACTCACTAGGGAATTAAAAAACTCAAAGGAGTCCGAGCCTTCATTCTGAACGATCCAGGCATCATGGAACTCACGGTAAAGACCGGCAGCAAAGGACGCGACGGCTCTGGGCTGGAACCCTCGGCTTTCCCAGAATTTCCGCGTTGCTAAGAGCGCGCTCTCGTTCCAGATCTGTTGAGGATCCGTTTGGGGGGTATATCCGGCAAGCATCGGTCTGAGGACCTTCAGCATATCTGCGGCCACTTCCCTCCGGTTCCTCATCTCCGCGCGGGTGATCGAGATTCTATCCTTACCATCAAGAGCAAGATCCACCTTATCCGGAGCGCCTGAAAAAACCGTGTCCTCATCCAGGGTTCTTTGTCCATTAAAGGCCTTGCTGACCCTGTTGGCGAAGGGCACGATTGTTTGTTCCGAAGGCTTCCAGAAACTTCCGGGGATGGTGATCGCAACGACCTGACCGCTTGTTTTGGGGACAAAAAGAATTCCCTGAAGAACGGGTCTGCCGAGGTTGAATCCCAGCAGCCGGAAATGAGCCATCACAGCAAATAATTCGTAGTTTATGCCGCTAACCTCTTTCCTGTTCAGAAACCAAGCCGCCCTTGTCACCTGCTCCGGAGTAGCGTTGATGCGGGTCAAACGCACTGAAGGGAAAGCCACCAAATAGGCCAGGTTCGCGGTGTCAGGCACCAGAGACGCCCACCACAAGGAACTCAAGTGATAGGAATCCTCGCCTAACGGCAGGTTGAGCCCCGCCTCGGTCGAGGTAGCATCAACGATCCTCTTCTTATGGATCCCTGCCCACCATGATCGCAGCTTGAAATTGGGATCTTTCCATGGCCCAAAAAAACTGATGCCCGAAAAAATGACCCCCGTAAAAGCAGCCGCCACAAAAGGACTCGCGACAATCTCCAAACCCAGCGCGGCGGCTAAAACACCGGCTGCCGCGACCACGGCGGTCATGAGCGCCAACCATGCGTCGGCCCGCGAAAAAAAAGACGCGAGAAATATCCCGAAAAAGATGACACCGGAAAGCGCGAGTGTCGCCGCGCCAACGGAAACAAGATTCAGAAAAAGCGAAGGGAAGAAAACCAGCGAGAATATACCGAGCGCCAGGGTCACTGCGGCAGAAATCGTGGTGAGCCTCTTCTCAAGGGCCTGGAAACGAAACGCTCTGTAGGCCTCTCGATAAGTCACGAACCCGGGATCATAACTGATTTGTTGAACTGTGGGAGCCTTTTGGAATGTCACCCGTCTAACGCCTGAAGCCTTGCTGTAAATTGTAGCCCCATTGTCAGCCCACGATATAAGAAGGCCTTCCACGGAACGCCCTTCATCGGTCGTCCCAGCCACGTGGTACCAAACTCTCCGCTCCTCCTCCGCTGTCGCGGTTGGGACTGACTTGTAGTGATCCGCAGTAACCGCTGTCACCTCCACCCTCATCTCCGCACGAGTTGTTATGTCATCGCTAACCTCGTCGAGTACCGCCGCTGGCCTTGCTGTGGGATACCGCTTCGGTACCAAGAGCGCGGCAAAAACGGTGACGACCAACGCCCCTAAGAGTGCTACATTCATGCCGAACCAAGTCGTGGAATGAAAGGGAGAGGTTACCGGATCGCCGAGTTCCAGCCGCGAGGTAAAATAGTGCCCGATCGGGAGAATAGCCCACGAGAGCATGGCCTGTTGCCAACCGGCCCCCAAAGACGCCCAATCGCGGACTCTCCATCCAAGATCCTTCCACATTGCACCAAAGGCGCGGCCCTCGGCGCGGCTCTTGAGCGTGTCGATCACGTTCTGCTTATATTGGTTGAAAAATTCCGCGGCGAATGCGGCGGGATCCAGGTCCCGGGATTTCGCCTCTTGAGCTAGCACATTCCTCCAACCCGGCATAATGTCGAAGGGCAGATCGTGAAAGGTGTCCGCTGCTTCAAGAACTTCCACGAGATAATCCGGCCTTGCCTGCAGCGCCGTCATCAAACGACCCGCGAATCCCGCGATGTCTTCCGAGCCGATGCCTCCGTGTTTCAGTGTGTTTTGAACGCGCTCGCTTGACATGAACGGCCGGATCAATCTCGGCGTCAACGTGATCCCCTTTTCCGAACGAGTCCCGATCGGTTCGTCCATCAAATTTCCGGAACCGTCAATATTATTAAAACACCTTCCGCTAAGCAATACCCCACCGCCTTTGTACGCGGTAAATCCGAGCGTCACGGAAGCCTGAGACTGCTCGGGATTCTGGATCACGACATATCTGAGAGCCGCGTGATGAGGAAGAACGGGAGAGGGCTGCTCTATCGTGATGAATTCAGGACGGATGCCCCATGACTGCTGGAGAAGGGTCTTAAGGTCCGCCGCCGCCTTGTTCAATTCCTGTGCCGGCGACCCCATCCATTCAAGGGGCGAGCTTGTGGAAGCACCCCGACCAGCACCCGTGGCTTGAGACTGGGGCAAAGAAGATACCCTCTTAACCGGTGAGAAAAATAAGCTAACCCACGTGCGAAGGGTCTTGCCCGGTTGTATCGTGACATCCATTGCTCCCGGAGGACCGGTTTGTGGTTCTAACCCGAGATAGTCCTTACCTTCCGGTGTCCAGAATGTTTGATTAAGGAAGACTTCGGGATCCGCAGCCATCAGGATCGAGTAATCAGAACTATGAAGTATCCCGGAGGGTGTCCCGCTCGAAACCGGACGGGACTCATCCCATTGAGCGCCCTTAAGACCCTGTATGGAAAGCCACGACGGAGCCCCGGACCATTGATCACGGTTGGGCGTGTTGAAAACAAGATGCTCGCCGAAGCCGACCTTTTTCGCGATCGTTCCCGTATTCTCGATCTCATACTGGATCGCGACCTCCCCGTTCGCTGCCACAAAAATAGTGCGCCGGACCCGAAGGTCTCTAAACTTTTCCGGAACGCCCTGAATGTCCGAAGTGTTCAGTTCAAGCGTGATATACGGAATTTCACCCTCGATCATGGGAAGCCCTGTCATCTGCTTGCGACCGGAATCGATCACTTTCCACGGAGTGCGCGTCCGCGCGAATCCGTGGTTGGCCGTTTTGCCGTCTTTTTTCCAATCGATAGGCGCTCCGGAAAGATCCACAACCTCGCCATCGATCGTGATCTTCTGGCCCTCCGCCTCAAGCGCGCCCGACCACGGGAACATAAACCAGCTCCCCCGTTCCGGCGAAAGCAGTTCCGTCTTGCCGCCATTCACTTTAATAGAAATAATATGGCCAAAAAGCTCCGGTGCCACAGTGACCGAATTGCCCGTGTCCTCATCTTTTAATGTAGAAACGCGCAGGTTCCCGTAGCTAGGATGATCTATGTCCTGCTCCGTCTGCACTGTCCGCTTCTCGGTGCGGAGCATCGCCGCCGGCGCTTCGGATTGAAGCGCGAGCTTTTCCCTGGCACTCTCCAGTTTCCGATCCAAGTCGACAGCATCATCGCTCGGAAGGACCGAGACTCCAAATGTCATAGAGGAGGGAACGGTGTGATTGAACGCCTCGACTCTACTAACCGCCGCTTCGCGGACCTGGAGCTTTTCCCTGGCACTCTCCAGTTTCCGATCCAAGTCGTCAGCATCATTGTAATGAAGAACCGTGACCGTGAAATATGAGGAAGGAGCCGCGTGATTGAACGCCTCAACTCTCCTAACAGCCGCTTCGCGGACCTGGAGCTTTTCCCTGGCACTCTCCAGTTTCCGATCCAAGTCGTCAGCATCATTGTAATGAAGAACCGTGACCGTGAAATATGAGGAAGGAGCCGCGTGATTGAA
>CAISGE010000072.1 GCA_903884815.1 Candidatus Omnitrophota bacterium
AGACAAAAAAGCCGGTTCCCCTTTTGGGGAGCCGGCTTTTTTATTGCCGTCCCGCTAGTGCCGTGTCTATTTATAAATTAAGGGTACACGGTACAGTACTGTGAACCCTTAAAGTTAAATCTGACACAGTACTAGTTCTTGAACTGGATGCCATTCACAACCGTTTCATCCAGCCCCTTCGCCTTTTCAACGAGACCGAGAAGCTCCGCGCGATAGCCGTCAGGATCTTCGGTCTTCAGCCCCTTCAAGGCATTGATCACGTTCTGGTACTTCGCGCTTCCCTTGAACTGTGACTTGCGGAGAAGCATCCCAAATTCTGCGACCGCGTTTGCCTGGATGAAATTCCCGGAAACCACGGCCCCCGCGGCAGGATGCGTCAGCACTTTCGTGATCAGTTTGCTGGTATCGCCGTCCGGTTCTTTGTAGCGCAGTTTCACGGTTAAGAGCTCGCCGCTTGACTGCACTTTGGCCGGCTGCTGATACTTGAGCGGATCCACGGTAGTCCCCGCCTCATCCGGGGAACCGGCCGGAATGATCTCGTAAAGCGCCGTCACCGTGTGCCCGGCCCCTAGCTCGCCCGCGTCCTTCTTGTCATTATTGAAATCTTCGTTCGCCAGAGCCCGCTTCTCGTAACCGATCAGCCGGTAGCTTTTGACGAGGGCTGGATTAAACTCGACCTGGATCTTCACATCCTTGGCGATCGTAAAAAGCGTGGACCCGAGCTCGCGGACCAGCACCTTCTGCGCCTCCATCAGGGAATCGATGTAAAAGTAATTCCCGTTCCCCTTGTCGGCGATCTGCTGCATCTTGGAGTCCTTGAGATTCCCCTCGCCAAACCCGAGCACGGTCAGGAAGATCCCCTCGTCGCGCTTCGATTCGATCAGACGCACCATTTCCGCGTCGCTTGAGGCCCCGACATTGAAATCGCCGTCGGTCGCGAGGATCACGCGGTTGTTGCCGCCCTTGATGAAATTCTCCTTGGCGGTCTGATAAGCAAGCGCGAGGCCCTGCCCGCCGGCCGTGGACCCGCCCGACTGCAGCCCGTCGATCGCCGCCAGGATCTTCGACTTCTCGGAACCCGGCGTCGACGGAAGCACCAGCCCCGCGTTCCCGGCATAAACCACCATCGCCACTTTCTCCTTTTCACTCAGCTGATTTGTCAGCTTCCGGAACGCCTGTTGGAGCAGCGGCAATTTGTTCGCATCGCTCATCGACCCCGAGACGTCGATCAGGAACACGAGATTGCTCGGCGGCATCGTCGCTTGGTCAAGCTCCCGGCCTTTGAGTCCGATCAGTACGATCTCATGCGCGGAATTCCAGGCGCAAGGCCCCACTTCGGTGGTGATCGAAAAGGGTTCCGTCCCCGCCGCCTTCGGGTAATCGTAGTGGAAGTAATTGATCATCTCCTCAACGCGGACCGCATCCTGGGGCGGCATCTGGCCTTCCGTCAAAAACCGCCGGAGATTGCTGTAGGAGGCGGTATCCACATCGATTGAGAACGTGGAAAGCGGATCGTTCGTGACATTCTTGAACGAAAGCTCCTCGACTTTATTGTAGCCTTCGGTATTTCCGGGCTGATTCGGGATATACCGCTGGTCGAAACTTAATCCTGAAGCGACAACCGACTGCGGTGCCATCATCCCCCCGCGCGCCTCTGACCTCAGCGAAGTAACCTGCGGCGACGACAATGAATAGGCCGCAACTTTGGCCACGGCATCGCTTGCCACTCTCTGAAGAGCCTCAACCGGACCTTTCGCCTCAGTCTTCTGTAAAACTTCACGCGCCTTCTCGGGTTCAGTAACGCCCTGGACAGGACTTGTTTTGAGAGGCGCCGCATGCCACCACTCGTTGCTCCAATACTTCTTATCACTTTCTTTTCGAAACGCCTCCGGAAGATGCGCGACGACGACGATCGCCAGACACGCCGCCACAAGCCCTCCGGCAACTTTGAAATTGAACTGACTGAACAGGTTTTTCATGGAAAAACCCTCCTTTGAGTTTGGATTTTGAAGCCGCCGGAGAAAATCCGGGGAAAGCTCCTCCGCTTCCCAGCGCTTCAGTGAACTGCTAAGTTTTCTGAGTTCTGCGGCATAGCGCGCGTACCCGGGGTTCTCACGAACCGCCTTTTCCGCGACTTCTTTTTCGCGCGGGGTCGCTTCGCCATCGATCCATGCCGAAATCGCTTGCCGGATCATTTCATCCTCCTTCGTGTTCATAGCACTCATGACTGCACCTCCTTGAGCAGGAAGCTGAGGGACTGCCTCAGCTGCTCCCGTGCCCGGAAAATAAGGACCTTAACGTTGGAGAGAGATTCGCCGGTGATCTTCGCGATCTCCGCGTAGGAAAGATCGTGATATTCCCGCAGGATCATCACTTCCCTTTGGCTGACCGGAAGCTGAGCGACCGCGGACTTGATGTGTCCATCCAGCTCCTTTTGATGAAGTTCCTCCCCCTCAGGCGACGGGTCCGGAATATCCCAATCGGTTTCGCTTTCTCCCGGGCCTTTGGAAAAAGAAAGCGAAAAAACGTTCCGGCGTTTCCGAAGCTTGGAAAAACAGGCGTTGCGGGCAATGGTGTAAAGCCAAGTCGAGAATTTCGCGACCGGATTGAATCCAGTCCCCGTCTTCATCAGGTTCAGGAAAACATCCGCCGTCGCGTCCTCGGCATCCGCCCTGGAAGCCAGAAAACGAAGCGCGAAATTGAAGATCCTTTTCTGGTATCGCCCAAAGATCTCGCTCATCGCTTCCTCGTCTCCTTCCTGGTACGCCTTCATCAGCTCTTCATCGCTTTTTTCCATCGTATCCACGGCTCCTTTTCTTCCACCTATTAAACGCTGCTCCGGGGGAAAAGTTACATAAAATCTAAGGTTTTATAACTCTATATGTGACGGCAGGTTAGAGAAATTCTGGATAGCGAATTCCGAAACAAAAAAGGGACAGGCTGCTTTTTAGGGAAAAGTAGCCTGTCCCCTTTTTATTATTTCTTATCGAGGATCCCGGCGATCGTCTTCAAAAGCTCCTCGCCGCTGACCGGCTTGGCGATAAAATCAGTCGCGCCGGCCGCCAGGGCTTTTTTCCGGATATCGCCGCTGGTCTGGGCGGTCATCAGGACCACCGGGGTGAGCATCGCATTCCCGAAGCTTTTAAACATTTCTAACAAACCCAGCCCGCTGCTATGCGGCAGCATATGGTCGAGCAAGATGAGATCCGGCTTTTCGCGGGATACGGCGTCGATCGCTTCCTTCGCATCGTAGGCCTTTACAACCTCGTAGCCATTCCTTTCAAGCCGCAGGGCGGTCGCCGCCACAAGGTCCTGCTCGTCGTCCACAATAAGGATCTTTTTACTCATAAAAACTTTTCCCTCCCCGGTTGGATCATGCTATAAATTCAAGCCTTCTGGGCTTCGGCCCATTTCCGTTCAATCTCTTTGAGCAGGACTTGAGGGTCGTCGGACTCGATCAGCCGGTCAATCCCCGCTTTCTTGCAAATCTCTTTTTCCACCGAGTACTCGGTTTGAATATCGAAGGGGCGATACAAGATCACGGGAATGTCCATGGTCTTCGGCATCCTCTTTAATTTGAGAGCGACAATATCGCCGGCAAGATCCGGCAGTCCGAGGTTGATCAGGATCACATCCGGAGGGTTCGTCATGGCATGCTCGATCCCGTCCACTCCCGTTTTGGAGCCCGAGAGAACATACCCGCGATTCGCGAACGCCAGCACGATCCTGTTAAACGCGTCCTGATCATCCTCGATCACAAGAATGTTCTGCAGTTTTTTCTTTTGGGAAGGGAGCGCGCTTGTCCCCGCCGCATCCTCCGCCAAAATGCCGTACCTTCTTTTCATGATGATATCCACTTCGTGCAGGAAGGCATCCAGCTCAAAGGGCTTCGACATAAACGCGTCCACATCCAACTTGGCGAAGAGTTCCCCCAACCGGGCTCTCGCCGTCAGGACCATCACCGGATATTTGGCCTGCTTTTTCACGCGATCATAAATATGTTCGTAGAAAGAGGCCCCGTCCATCTCCGGCATATTGATGTCGAGGATGATCAAGTGAGGGTTTGTTTCTGCGATCTTCTGAAGTCCTTCTTTTCCGTTATGCGCGGTCAGCACGCAGTACCCTTTGCGCTTGAGCAGACCCTTCAGCATCATGACAATATCGACTTCATCATCAATGATCAAAATGACTTTAGGATCTTCCATGAGAATTTCCGCCTTTTAAGGGATCGGCAATTTAAAAATGAAGGACGTGCCCTGCCCCACTTGAGACTCCACCCAAATGTTGCCCTGATGTCGCGTGATCACTTCCCGACAGATCGCCAGGCCCAAACCGGTCCCGCTCACCTGCGAATCCGAGTTGGCAAGCTGCTGGAATTTCTTGAAAAGTTTCCCGAGATCTTCCTGCGCGATACCGGGCCCGGTGTCACGGACACACACCTCGATAAAACCCGCCTCCCGGCCCATACGGCTCGTCACCGTGATGCCTCCCTGATTCGTGAACTTGACGGCATTATTGAGGAGATTATTCAAAACCTGATTAATCTTGTCGGCATTGAGTTTCACCGCGGGAAGACCAGGAGCCAAGTCGGTTTTGAGATAAAGTCCTTTTCCTTCCGCCACCAATCTCTGCGAGGCCGCCACCTCTTTAATGACCTCATTGATCTGAAAGAGTTCCAGCTTCAGGGTCTCCGCGCCGGATTCGAGCTTGGAAAGACTGAGGATGTCGTTCACGAGACGGGCGAGCCGGTCCGCCCCGCGCTTGGCGATATCCAGATAGCGGGCAGTCTCCTCATCGAGCTTTCCTTCCGTCAGCTGAGCAATAAGGTCGACCGCCATTTTGATCGACGCGAGCGGAGTTCGGAGCTCGTGAGAAGTGGTGGAAGTGAAAGCCTTTTCCTTTTCGATCAGAATATTGAGCTGCGCGTTCGCGGCCTGAAGATCTTCATTTTGCTTCTGCGTCAGCTCGTAAAGCTTCCGGTTCTCCTCCGTCAGATCATAACGGTGCATCGCGTCACGGATCACCACGCGCAGGTCTTCATCCTGCCAGGGTTTGTTGATGAAGCGGTAAACTTCCCCTTGATTGATCGCGTCCTCCGCCGACTGGATGTCCGTATGCCCGGTAAAAAGGATACGGATCACGGCAGGTTTTTTATCTTTCACCTGTTTCAGGAACTCCACCCCGGAGAGCACCGGCATCCTCTGGTCCGAAAGCACCACCTTGATATCCTGCGTCCCGATCACGCGCAGCGCTTCTTGGGGATCGCTGGTCGTGAACACGCCAAAGGCTTCATTCCTGAAAAGACGCGCGCACGCGCTCAGGATATTCGCTTCATCATCCAGGATCACCAGACTTGTCGCTTTTGATTGGGGCATGCTTTATCCTTTTTAAATGGAAAACCTGTGCCGTCCGTTACCGGTTCTTTGATTCGCGGGAGCTGCGGTAATAGGCGTTCAGTACGTCCCGCCGTCCCACGATCCCGATCAGCTCGCCACCTTCCACGACAGGGATCGTGTGGATGTTCTTGTTAAACATCAGCCGGATGATCTCGCGAAGTGTCGTTTCTTTGTTGATCGTTTCAACCCGCCGGGCCATCACCTCGGTAATGTTAACATCCTCCGCGAAAGACGCCGTTCCCGAAGGGGCCTTCCCCTCCTGCTCGCCCATGACCCGGAAAAGATCGGTCGCGGTAATGATCCCGGTAAGCGCTCCCGAAAGCGACAGCACCGGCATACCGCTGATCTTGAAGCGCATCATAAGCTCCGCTGCCGCGGCCAACGGCGTGTTCTCTTTGATCGTGACCGGGAATTTGGACATGATATCGGCAGCCGTCACTTCCGTAGGCCGAGAAGCCGTATGTTTTCTGAAAGCCTCTTTTACGGCAACCTGCAATTCGTTATTGTCCCAGGGCTTTACAAAAAACTTGTAGAGAGAGAGCCGGTTCACCGCGTCCGCCGCGATCTGCACATCGGCCTGGCCGGTCAGAAGGATCGCCACGATCCCAGGATGTTTTTTATGGACCGTTTCGAGAAGATCAATGCCGTTCATCCCACTTAATTTGTAATCGGAGATCATGAGATCGACCTTGTGGCTCTGAATGTAGGCGAGAGCTTCCTCTCCATTAGTGACTGACGCGATGTCGTAATCCGCACCATGCAAAACACGCATCAGCGAATGAACAACCGCCTCGTCATCATCGACGATCAAAACGCCATAACGCATCATGACACCCCTTTGGTAGTATTCATCGGCAACGAGATCGTAAAAGTGGTGCCTTTTCCAGGCTCGCTTTCCGCCTTGATATAGCCGCCGTGTTTTTTGATGATCGCCGCGCTGATCCCCAAACCCAACCCGGTACCTTTTCCGGGAGCCTTTGTCGTAAAGAACGGATCAAAGATCTTGCTCAGATTTTCCTGAGGGATCCCGCAGCCCGTGTCGGTGATCACAATAATCGCGAATCCCTCCGCCGCATAAGTCTTGATCGTGATCGCGCCCTTGCCCTCGATCGCCTGTGCGGCATTCACGAGGATATTGATCAGGACCTGGCCGATCTGCTGCGGGTTGCAATTCACCAAAAGGTCGGGCGCATAATCCTTCTTAAGATCCGCTTTATATTTGAGCTCGCTCCACACGATGTTGATCACGCCATCAATGATCTTGCAAAGCTCCGAGGGGATGAACACGTCTTCTTGCGTGTGCGAAAAAAGCTTCAGGTCCCGCACGATGTTCGCGATCCGGACGACACCCTCCTTGGATTCCCGGAGTAAATTATCCACATCGCTAAAGATGTAGGAAACATCGGTCTCCCGCTCCAACTCCTCCACTTCTTTCTCGACTTTTTGGGCCTTCCCGATATCGCCTTCCTTCACCGCCGCTTTGAGAGCCTCCATGACTCGGAAGATCTTTGTGATGTCCGCCATGTAGGTATCCAGCGTCGCGATATTGCTCCCGATAAAACCCGTGGGATTATTGATCTCGTGGGCAATGCCCGCAGCGAGTTGCCCGATCGAAGCCAGCTTCTCCGACTGAAGCAGCATCTGCTGGTTCTTCCGGACCTCCCCCATGCTCTGCTCCAATTTTTCCTTCACCTCCCTGTTATCCTGCAACATCCGCAAAAGGGCCTCCTGCGCGAGGAGCGACTCCTTGAGGGCCTCCCGGGTTTCCTTCGCCCTTTCCTCCAGCAGGCTCCGGTCTATCTTTTTTTCGCTGATGTCGCGCATAATGCCAACGGCATGCCAGCCATCCCCTCGTTGAATCGCGGACAAGGAAAGCTCCACGGGAATTTCCACGCCGTCCTTACGAGCCGCCACAAGCTCCAACGTCTTCCCGACCGCCGCGCCTTGTCCGGTCTTGAGAAATCCGGGGAAAGCCGCATGATGCGCCACATGGAAGCGAGTGGGCGCCAGCAGTTGATGCAAATTCATGCCGAGGGCTTCCTCCGCGCGGTATCCCAGGATGCGCTCCGCGGAAGGGTTCCAAAAACTGATCATTCCTTGAGGATCCATCATGAGAATGGCATCCTGCGCCGAATCGGTGATGCTCCGCATTTTCTCTTCACTTTGACGCAGGGCTTCTTCCGCCTTTTTCACCTCGGTCTCATCCCTCCAAAGGCAATGGAGGATGTTCTTGCCTCGTATCGCGATAGGCGTCAGGGAAACCTCGACCGGAAAATTCTCCCCATTGGCTTTTTTATGGATCCATTCGAACCGGTTGAACCCCTCCGTGAAGGCGATGTTCATCATCCTATTCGCCTTTTCAAAAGAACTCTGTCCGTCCGGCTGCGTGGGCGGCGATAATTCGGAAGGATGCGTCATCAAAAACTCTTGCCGGGTCGCATAGCCGAGCATCCGGGCCGTTGCCTCGTTGCAATCCACGAATTTGTCTCCGTCGATCAGGAGGATCGCGTCCTTGGACGCGTACAGAACATCCATGAACCGTTTTTCGCTTTCCTGAAGGGCCCGATCCAATCGCTTTTGCTCGGTCACATCGATAATGACACCGACAAGCCTTGAAACGCCCTGGGCCGGATCAAGAAAAGTGGCTTCGTTAAAAATGACGTTCCGGGGCTGCCCATTGGCATTTTTTAATACCATTTGATAAAACACCATTCCTGAGGAATCAAGAAGCTTTTTCTCCTTTTCCCTTGAAAACGCGGCAACATCCGGAGGAAAGATATCTTCGTCTGTTTTTCCAGTCAGCTTTTCTTTGGAGATACCTAAAAATGTCTCGAAAGCCCGGTTACAGCCCAGGTACACTCCATGTCGATCCTTATAAAAAACAGGATTAGGAATCGCATCCGTGAGGCTCGCCAAAAAAAGCTCGCGACCCTGGATCGACTGCTCGAGCTTTTTACGCAGCTCGACTTCCTTGAGAAGATCGTCCCGCGTCACGATCGTTTCCTGGAGATCCCGGGACATCTTATTGAAAGCGATTGCCAGCCCCCCAAGCTCGTCCTGAGGATCCAGCTTCGCTTCCGGGTCCTTCGCCGCAGAGGTCTGTGTTTTCCCTGACGATCTCAGACTGATCTTCGCGGCCAAATCGCCCCCTCCAAGCTTTTTGACAAAGGCCCCGATCTGGGCAACAGGATCCATAATGAACCGGTTAAACAAAGAAAAAATAGCCACGGCCACGAGCAGTATGATGAGAATTTGAATAAGGCCCGCCTGCATGAGACTTCGAACGTTGCGATCAAGGCTGGACTGAAAACTGAGGGTGGTACTCAATGCCGCGATCACTTCGCCTTCTTTGAAGCCGGGGTGGCAGACCAGGCACGTGGAATCCAAAAGAATCGGCGACACATGCCGTATCGCCCTTCCCTGAGCGAGGGTCAGCTCTCTATCAATGGTCTGTCCGGTTTGAAGCACCTGCCGGTCCAGATCGTCTTTGACGCGCGTCGTGCTTTTAATCCCCATTTCTTTTTCTAGAGAAGGCGCGCGAATGACCCGGATCTCACTGACCGACTCGAACCGGCGTGCTTTCTCCAGATAGCCATCCAGGTATTCCTGCTGGCCGGTCCGCATGAACCCGTAAACAGCCTCATGGATCGTGCCGGAAAGGGTATTGTCATCCTGAATGGCCTGACGGACCGCGCTCTTGTGCGAAGCATAATAGCCCCAGGCAAGCATGAGGGTACCCCCCAGGATCAGGATCGCCGAGATGGTCATCATGAACTTCGCTCTGATCTTCATAGGCCTCTCTCACAAACTCGAAAACCGAATATCCCCTTAAAAGGAGCCGCTACCGCCTCTTTTCAGAAGGAGAACTAAAGACTATCTTGATCTTGGTCCCATGCCCCATAGCGCTTTGCAGCTCGATCTTCCCCTTATGGAGCTCCACGAGCTGCTTCACGAGCGTGAGCCCGAGCCCAAGCCCGGGAATATTCCCGTGAAAATCCTTATAGATCTGGTAAAAAGGCTCGAAGATCTTTTCCTGTTCCTCCGGGGGGATCCCCGCGCCGTTGTCACTGAGGATCATCGCGTCTTCCGCGACCGATATTTTAAGGCTCAGCCCGTCCTTGCCCCGGAACTTGTAGGCATTCTCCATCAACTCTTCCAGCGCGATCACCTTCCACAAAGCCACTTTCGTGACAGTAATATCCTTGATCAGAAGGGCCTTGATCCCGTGCCGTGCGTCCAGTTTCTCCTTGGTTTCGTAAACCGCGGTTTGCAAAAAATCTGCCCGGTAAATATCCGTCATCCCCTTGCTTTGCATCTCCAGGATATAGATCAGCCTGCGGGAGATCTCATGGATCTCCTTAAGTTTCTTTTCCGCGACATCGAGGAATTTAAGATTCTCCGCTTCCTGGATCGCCGGCCTGAGAAGGTCGAGGGCTCCCGTGATCACGGACAGCGGCGTGTTGAATTTATGCGAAAGAAGCGCCATAAAATCCTGGACGATAAAGTTCTCATTCCGCTGCTGGGTCACGTCCCGGAGCGTCAGGACAACGCTCGTGGGTGTCTGACCGGGATCCCTCAAGATATCCCGGTGTGCCTCGAGGCAGAGGCCCTTGAAGGCTTCCGTCGCTTCACGAATGATATCGAATTTATCCTGCGATTGCGTGATATCGTTTAGCATCTCGCGGCTGACGGAGACGGAATAATGCGCGTAAATATGGTCGAGAAAGGACACTCCTTCCTTCAAGTCCAGAAAACGCTGGGCCGAACGATTGACGCTTGTGACCGTCCAATCCGTCCCGCAAACGACCACGCCCTCCCCCAAATCCTGGATCACCGCCTCGAATTTCCCTTTCTCGTCGAGGGACCTCCGGTAATAGCTGCTCTTGAGAAGTGACCGGACCCGGGCGATGAGCTCACTTTTGTCAAAAGGCTTTGAAATAAAATCATCGCAGCCGGCCTCGATCCCCCGGACACGGTCTTCCTCGGCGTTCAAGGCCGTCAAAAGAACCACCGGGATGAGACGCGTCTTCTCCTGCGCTCGCAGCTTCCCCAACACCTCAAAGCCTGAGAGAAGCGGCATCATCACATCGAGTAAAATGAGATCCGGGACCTCGGTCTCGATCTGCTTCAAGGCGTCTTCGCCGGATCCTGAGAATTTCAGCTGATAGCCCCGCGGCGAAAGAAGCGCCTCCAGAAGCTCGAGATTCTTCTTATCATCGTCCACGCAAAGAATGACTTGTTTATGCTCCTGGATCATGGAAGGCCTCCGCTGTCTCTTTTATTCATTTGTAATATCCTGAAGCCTCACAAAAAACCACGCGATCTTCTGCTCTTCGCCGAGCAGCACTTCCCGCGTCACTAAAAAATGAGCGGGAACACTGGGCGAGGCGCCTGCCCGCTTGATCTTGAATCGCAGCGAGGGCTGCGCGAGATCCCGCACCTCATTGGGCGTTATCGAAACCTTAAAGTCGTGGAAAATAAGGTCCACGAAATTGAGCCCCTTCAGGTCCGTCCTTCCCAAATACCCCTGGCTCGCGTGATTGACATTCGTCACGTTCCATGCGGGGTCACAGACCACCACCCCTTCGGCGACACCGTGCATGACCATTTCCATGGCTTCTTTTTCCTCCAGGAGACTGCGGTAAGCGCTGATCCTGAGAAGCGACCGGACCCGCGCGATCAGCTCGCTTTTGTCAAAGGGCTTCGAAATAAAATCATCGCAACCGGCTCTCAGGCCGCGGGCCTTGTCTTCGGCCGCGTTCAAGGCCGTCAAAAGCACCACGGGAACATGCTGGGTCCGAACCTCCGCGCGCAGACGCTCCAGCACCTCGAAACCCGATAGATGCGGCATCATCACATCCAAAAGGATCAGGTCCGGGACCCCGGCCTGGATCTGACTTAAAGCGTCGTCGCCGGATGCGGAAAATTTGATCGCGTACCCCAAAGGCGAAAGAAGGGCCTCGAGAAGCTCGAGATTCTTCTTATCGTCATCGACGCAAAGAATGACCTGCTTTTTGAGCTTATCCATGAAGTCCTCCCGGGATGAACTGGGTGATCTGCGTCGCGAAAGTCCGTGTGTCGATCGGCTTGGTGATCAGCGTCGTGTTCGGCATCGCGCCGTCGCCGACGAGCAGATCTCCCACAACAGAGGCTGTGACATAAATGACGGGGATCTCGCGCGTTTCCGCATGACACCGCAATTCCCGGACGACCTCGTCCCCCCGCAGATCCGGAAGCCGCAAGTCCATGACGATCGCGTCCGGCCTTTCCTTTTGCGCCAAAGCGATTCCTTCCGATCCATGGGTCGCCTCAAGGACCTCGAACCCCGCGACCTCCAGAAGATCTTTCTCAAGCATTCTGTTTTTCGTGTCATCCTCGATGATCAGTATCTTTTTTTTCATTTCAGTCTCCTTCTTCTTTTTTCTCTCCCACAAGTAGAGGGGGGAAAACTTTATTCCAACATCCAATAACCAACACGGAATATCCAATATCCAAGGTTTTGTTTTCCCTTCATCATTGGAAATTCCTTGTTGGATATTGGTTATTCATCTTTTCCGTCATTAGAAATTTCTTGTTGCCTCTTTCCCTCTCCCACAAGGGGGAAGGAATTCTATTCTGAATTTCTTAATTAAAAAATCAGGAAGTCCTATTCGCCGGAAGGGTGAACTTTACGGTCGTTCCCTTGCCGACCCCCTCGGATTCGATCCAGATCTTGCCTCCATGAAGCTCCACGAACCTCCGCGAGATCGTAAGCCCCAGCCCCGCGCCCTCGGTCTCCTTGGTATAAGCGCTCTCCACACGGGAAAAAGCCGTAAACACACTCTCCAGGTTCTTGGGATCGATCCCAACTCCCGTATCCCAAACGGCGATCTCGACTTCGCCGTCCGTTTTCCGGGCCCGGATCCCGACTTTCCCTCCTTCGGGAGTAAATTTGACGGCATTCGCCAGCAAATTGAAAACCACCTGCCGTATCTTGCGCGGATCGGCGCGAATACTGCCGGTTGCTTCGTCCAGTTCGATGG
The DNA here is from genome assembly GCA_903884815.1 of Candidatus Omnitrophota bacterium. Taxonomy (GTDB): domain Bacteria; phylum Omnitrophota; class Omnitrophia; order Omnitrophales; family Aquincolibacteriaceae; genus Aquincolibacterium; species Aquincolibacterium aerophilum. Next base: position 12,419 of record CAISGE010000072.1, read on the forward strand.
AGGGCTGGATTTTTTTTGCTAAAAAAAGCCCTTCCGCCAGCCCCAAGGCTTCTTCCAGGCAGCCCTGAACCGGAATAAGGCTCATCTCCAGCTCCATCTTTCCGGACTCCACTTTGGACAGATCCAGGATCTCATTGATCAGGGCAAGAAGATGCTTGCCGCTTGAAAGAATGTTGTCCGCATACTTTTTTTGGCGTTCATTAAGCGCGCCGAACGTCCCATCAAAAAGAACTTCCGAGAATCCGAGAATGGAATTAAGCGGCGTCCGCAGCTCATGCGACATATTGGCCAAAAATTCCGTCTTCGCCCGACTCACCCGCCGCAGGTCCTCCGCCGTCAGTTTCAACCTTTGATTGGTCTGTTGGAGCTCCAGTGTCCGGTCCCGGACCTTTTCTTCAAGATGTCCCCGCTCGCCCAGAAGCGCCGCCTCGATCTTTTTTAATTCCGTGATATCCCGGATCACGCCGACCAGCATTTTTTTGCCCAGAAGGTCTGTGTAAATGGCCTTCTTTGTCACGATCACATGAGAAACACCCTTCGCGTCCGTGAACATTTCTTCATTAATATTGGCCAGGCCGCTTCCAAAAACACTTTTGTCTTTTTCCCGAAAGACATCGGCCTCGGCTTTCGGGAAAAAATCATAATCCGTCTTGCCAAGGATCTCTTGGGAGGAACGCCCCATAAACTTGCAAAAGGCGTCGTTAAAAAGAATCCAATGAAAACCCTCATCCTTCACAAAAATGGGATCCGCGACCGAATCAATAATGCTCCTCAAATAGTCGCGGCTTTCCAGCACCTCCGCCTCGATCCTTTTCCTCTCCGTAATGTCCGTCGCAATATGAACCGCGCCCCGAAGCTCGCCTTGCGCGTCCAGAATGGGAGAAACCGTCACCCAAAGGGTCTCGCCCTTGGGCCCCAGGGCCTCTCCCGAATGCACTTTTTTATCTTTCAAGAGTTCCTCGAAAGGACAACCCGGCCAGGCATGCCCCGTCCGGTGCATCCATTCGTAGCACTTTTTTCCGAGGATCTCTGCGGGCCCGACCCCAAAGGCATCAAAAACCGCTTTGTTGGCCCGGATGAGCGTGTGCTCTTTATCGAGAAGGAAAACCATATCGGAGATGCTGTCAAAGGTCCGGCGCCACTCCTCCGCCGAGCTCGCTATTTTCTCCCGCGCTCGCTTCTGATCCTCCAAAGCACTCAGCATCGCGCGACGGAAGCGCTTTTCGGATTCCCGAAAGGCCTCATCCCGGTCCCGGTTCTCCCCCTCAGAGCGCACCTTTTCAAGCGCCGCCCTGACCGCGACGCCGAGCCTCTCCAGCTTTTCTTTGACGAGAAAGTCGACAGCCCCCGCTTTCAATAATTCCACGGCCTTCTCCTCGCCGATCTTGCCGGAAATAATAATGACCGGAACAACCCGGGGAAGGCTCTTGGTGATCTTGAGAACTTCAGGGGCTCCGAACGCCGGCATTTTATAGTCGCAAAGGATCATGTCCGGAGGATACTCTTCCAGCTCCCTCAGGAAAGACTCCTTCGAGTCCGCTTCCCGAATGTCCCACAGCACGCCGGCTTGTTTGAGCTCGCGCTTGGCCAGAAAAATATCGTCGGGGTTGTCGTCGACGATCAAGATCCTGGAAACAGCGTTCGTTGTCATCTCATCTCTTTCTTGGAAGCTCATGCGTTATACGAATATCGTTCAACCTGCCCCTGCCCTCGTGGGAGGGAAATCAAACCGTAAAACTACACCACCGGCGGCTCGTTCAAGAGGAGCCAGTACATCCCGAGTTCCCCGATCGCCTTATTGAATTCTTCGAACCCGACGGGCTTGCGGACATAGCTGTTGCACCCGAACTTGTAGCTATTGATCACGTCCCTCTCCTCCTTCGAGGAGGTCAGGACCACGACGGGAAGAAGCCTCGTCACATCGTTGGCCCGGATCTGCCGCAGGACTTCGATCCCGTCAACCTTGGGCAGTTTGATATCCAAGAGCATCACGGCCGGCAGATCTTTGGGATCCCGGCCCGCATACGCGCCTGTGCCAAAAAGGTATTCGAGCGCCTCGACGCCGTCCCGGACCACCTCCACCTTGTTGGTGATCTTATTCTCTTTAAGCGACCGCATCGTGAGATCAATGTCATCCTGCCTGTCTTCGACCAATAAGATCTTTCTTTCGCTCATACAGCCTCCCCTTTTTCGTGAAGTGTGAAATAAAATATCGCTCCCTTGCCCAGCTCGCTCTCGCCCCAGACGCGGCCGCCGTGGCGCTCGATCACACGCTTTACGGTCACCAGCCCGATCCCCGTTCCGGAATAATCCTTCTCGCTATGCAGACGCTGGAACGGATTGAAGAGCTTGTCATAATACCGCGCGTCAAACCCGGCCCCGTCATCGCGCACGAAATAGGCCTCCCGGCCGTCGACTTTCGCGGTGCCGAACTCGATCCTGGCCGAGGGCTTCTTGCTCGTGAATTTCCACGCGTTCTCCAGCAGGTTGCGCAAAGCGATCTCGATCAGATTCGCGTCCCCACTCGCGACGAGGTCCGGTTGGATCAAGAACTCGGCCTTGCGGGCGGGGTCCCGTTCCTTAAGCTCCGCGGCAATGCGCGAGGCCACGGCACTCAGATCCTCCCGCGTCAAATCCATTTTTAAGCGCCCCACGCGGGAGAGTCCTAGAAGATCATCGATCAATTGTCCCATGCTCACCGTCGCCGCCCGCACGCGGCTCAAGTAGTCTTTCCCGGTTTCATCAAGCTTGTCCTGATATTCCTCAAGAAGCGCTTTGCTGAATCCGTCGATACTCCTTAACGGCGCCCGGAGATCATGCGAGACCGAATAGCTGAAGGCCTCGAGCTCCTTATTGACCCCGGCAAGCTGACGGTTGTAAATCGCGAGCACCTCGTCTTTTTCGTGAAGCACTTTGAAGAATGTCGCGCGCTGGTACAGCGCGGCCGTGGAGAAGATCGCCACGGCCAGTAAAGCGACAAGCAGCGCATAGTAGATATAAATGCTGAGACGGATCCCCGAGAAGATCTCGTCCGCGTCGATCTTCGAGACCATGAACCACGGCGAATCCGGCACGCGCGCCAGAAAGGAAACCACCTTTTTCCCGCGATAATCGGTGCCGCGGAACGGTCCCTCCTTGCCCAGTACCGCCTGAACCGCCGGGATCCCGGTTTGCGTCAGAGGCTGCCGCATCTTGAATGCCGCTTCCGGATTGAAGCGTACATTATTGAGCCACAGCGTGCTGTCCCCATCGCGGCGGACAAGGAGCGTTTCAGCAGTTCTCGTCGGCACCGGCCACTCCCGGATCATCGGATAAAAAGTCACCTCCGGGTCAACGGTCAATACAAAAGCCCCCGTGGCCTGCTCTTTTCCCGCCACCTCTTCATAGAAGGGAGCGAGAACATCCAGGCGGGGCTTTCCGGTCGCGGGGTCAAGATAAAGGTCCGTCATGACCGGCTGATGATCTCGCAGGGAAGCTTCCAAGGCCGACGATTCCTCCACCGAAAAAGCTTTCCGCGCTCCAGACAGGCTGATGAGCATTTGCCCTCTGACATCCACCATCGAGATATCACTATACTTGTAGCTCACTGTCATTGCCTTGAACCGGGCCATGATCTTGGCGGCATCTGAAGCCTTCGGATCCTTGATCCACGCGTTGACCCCCCGGATCAGGAACTCACTTTTTGAAAGAACCCGGGCGTCTCCGAGCCTCTCACCGCGCCAACGGGCAAGAGCCTCGACCTTGAGCCGGGCGATCGCGGCATTCACCGTGATCGCCTCATTTTCGGCATTGACGACCTGGGCCCTGAAGAACCAAACGCCTCCGGCGAAAAAAGCCAGGATCAGCAACGCCCAGAGCCACGCGATGCGTCGCATGCCGGCCTTCGGGGAAACCTCCACGTCAGATATGTCTTTTTTTTTCATAACGCACCGGATGCCTGTCTCATGACTGGGGTCCCGTGGTTCCGGGATCCGCCGGGCCGGTTTCCTCGCTCGAATAGGGCGCGCCGCGTCCAAGATGACGGCAAAGATCATTCACCTCGCGCTTGAGCTCCTGCACGCGGTCCTCACGGTCCAGCGTGAGCTCATGCCAGCGGCGCAGCTCTTCCTCGCGTTCCCGTGAGTTTTCAAGCTCCTTCTTGAACTCGGTCAGATCGCGCCAGAGGCAATGAAGGACGTTCTTGCCATGGATCGAAATGGGCGTTAAGGAGACCTCCACCGGAAAGTTCTTGCCGTTAGCTTTTTTATGGGTCCACTCGAACCTGTGGAATCCCTCCGCAAAGGCCGCCTTTATCATTTCATTGGCTTTTTCGAACGAGCTCTTCCCATCCGGCTGCTGGGGCGGGGACAACTCCGAGGGATGCGTCATCAGGAATTCTTTGCGACTGGAATATCCGAGCATCCGCGCGGTGGCTTCATTGCAATCCACGAATTTGTCTCCGTCGATCAAAAGAATGGCATCCTTGGAAGCATACAGAACATCCATGAACCGCTTCTCGCTCTCCCGGAGCGCCTCTTCGGCTCGTCTGCGCAGGGCCTCCGCTTTGTTGAGAAAAGAAGCAAGCACATAGACGCACAGAGAGATGATCGTGAGATTTCCGGTCGCGACAAAGGAATCGCTGAACGCAGGGCTCCCCCGCCCGTTCTTTTCAAAATAGCTATTCACCCAGCCTAAAGTCAAAGGGATCAGGATCGTGATGGGAAGAAGGCGGCGGATCAATTTTCCGCCGAGAGCATCCGAGCTCACCGGCACCATCAGCCCGCAGCCGGGCCGGCAAAAAAGCAGCCCAAAATAAGAAACCAGAAAAAACACCGCCGTATGCAGGGCCATGGCCGTGCTAAAGTGAAGACCGATAAAAAGCGGGGCCGCGTGATAAAGATAACCGATAAAGGCCAGGGCGCTAAGGATCCCCACCGGGCACATCAGTATCTGAGCAAAAAAGCAGCGGTTCTTTGTTTTAGAGGCCAATATAATAAGCGCCAGGCCGGTAACTGTGAAATTGATCGCCGTATTAAAGGCCATCCGGCCGGGGCTGGAGGTGAGGATCGCGCCGGAAAGTTCTTTGAACAATAGCTGATCGATCCCGAGGTTACAGCCCAAAAGGTATTCAAAAAGAGTCAGAAGACCGATCACGAGCACCACACAACCCGACACCTGGGCAGCCGTTTGGCAGAGCCGGTTATCCCTCCGCTTGGTCTGCAAGAGCCACAGAGACAGGCCCAGGAAAACAAAGCACAAGGCCGTGTTGGCTTTCATGGTCACAAGGCCCGGCAAAACGCTCTTGAGTACCGGAATATCCAGGGCCCAGCCCGCGAGCACCGCGCCGCCGCCCAGAAAGGTCAGGATGCTCAGGACCTCGGATGCGGCCCTGAAGTGAGGCGTCATCCGGGTCTCGGCCCTCTCACAATCCCAAAAATGCTTCTTCGCTTCTTTTTCCATAGCCTTCACACCTTAGTGAGAGGGGGCGGCAAGATGCTTCCCGATCATGCCCAGAAGCTCTCCCGTTCCAAAAGGTTTGAAAAGATATCCGTCCGCCCCGCTTTCAAGAGCCCGCTTCGCCAGATCCTCGACCGCCGCGGAAAACAGGATCACCGGAATATGCTTCAGGGCCGCGTCCCTTTTCAATGTCCGGGTAACCTCCGTGCCATCCAGCGTCGGCAACAGCACATCCAAGAGGATCAGGTCCGGCATGGCTTGTCGCGCGAGCTCCAGAGCCTCCGGGCCATCCGCGGCCTGAAAGACCTCATAGCCCGATCTTTCCAACCGGATCGATGAAACCCTCAGGATATCGGCCTCGTCATCCACTATTAGAATTGTTTTTTTCATGCCTCACCTGCGCTGCGTAGAACGTAGGATGTTCAGCTTTTCAATCCCAATCTCCAAGGCTTCGTTTTTCCTTCGTCGTTGGAGATTCCTTGCTGAATATTGGATATTCAGCTTTTCAATCCCAAAACCCAATAACCAACACGGAATATCCAATCTCCAGGGCTTCGTTTTTCCTTCGTCGTTGGAGATTCCTTGCTGAATATTGGATATTCAGCTTTTCAATCCCAATCTCCAATAACCAACACGGAATATCCAATCTCCAGGGCTAGGATCATGTTCGATCTTTGTTTTTTTTCGCCGTCTCAACGCTCTTAAACAATATGGCGATCAATTCATCCGTTTCCTTTAGAAGTGGCTCGAGTTGCTCCGACGACTTGATCAACTTTGCCCGAACAATGATCTTCAGCCATATCTCGGTTTCGCGAAGTTCTTTTAAGGCGATCTTGAGTTTGTGAATGAAATCAGCCTTTGATTCAGCGCTCTGCGCCTCTCCATAGTTTGGCGCCGGAGAGGTGCCGCTTCTCAACAATTGAGAGCAGATGTGTTTTCCCGCTTTGCTTTCAGGGATCGCCTCGGCAAGTCTTATGATCCTCACCGCATAGTCAACAAACCGATCCTGGAGGTCGAATGTTTTTCCCTTCGTCATTGGAAATTCCTTGTTGAATATTGGATATTCATCTTTTCCACCCCCGGAAATTCCTTGTTGAATATTGGATATTCAGCTTTTCCTTCCATCTTAAACAGGTAAAGTAAAATGAAACGCGCTGCCTTTCCCGAGCTCTGACTCGGCCCAGATTTTTCCGTGATGCGCAAGCACGATCTCCCGCGCGATCGCCAGTCCCAGGCCCGTGCCGCCCTGGCGGGCGCTTCCCGTCTGGGAAAAAGGATCGAAGATCCCTACCAGGGATTCGGCCTTGATGCCCGGGCCGGAGTCCCGCACACAAACATGGATTCCCTGACCTTCACGCCACGCCTGCGTGACGATACTCCCCTTTTCGCTGTACTTGACTGCATTGGCGATCAAGTTGATCAGTACCTGAAAGATCTTATCTTTGTCGAATTTCACCTTGGGAAGATCCTTCCCGAGCTCCAGAATAAGATCTGTTCTTCTTTTTCCCGCGAAAAGAAGCGCGCTTTGATGAACCTCCCGGATCACTTCGCTCACGTCCTCTTCCACCCGGACATACTCCATTTTTCCGGCTTCCACTTTCTCGTAAAACAGAACATTGTTGATCAGCCGGACCAAGCGATCGATATTCTTCTGCATCGTGCTCAAAATATCTTTCTGTTCCTCACTCACGGGTCCGACCAAACCATCCGCGATAAGATCCGTGCCCGCTTTGATCGCGGCCAGAGGGCTTCGCAACTCATGGGAAACGGTTGCCGTGAACAGGGCCTTGGCGTCCGCCAGCTTTTCCCGCGCTTCCTCCGCCTTTTTGAGAGCGGTAATATCGCTCATGACGACGCGGCACACCCGCGTGCCGTCGGCATCCTTCCCGGCGGTGGCTTCCAAATGCGCCCAAAATACCGTCCCGTCTCTTTTCGCCATCCGCAGTTCGCAGGCCTGAGGCGCTCCTGTTTCGAAAAGATTTTTCCGGTGCAGATAATAGATATCCTGGTCCTCTTTCTGGATAAACTGGGTGAACGGCCACGGGACCCTCCCTCCACGGGAAGTGCCGAGCAATGTCGCAGCGGTGAGATTGGCTTCCAGGATCAGCCCCTGCTCGCTCACGGTGCAATAGCCCACGGGAGCCAGCTCATAGAGGTCAAAGTAGCGCGCCTTCGACGTGTCCAGTGCCAGTTGAGTGCGGCGGAGTTCGTCATTCTGCATCTCCAGCTCGATCTGATGCACCCGCAATTCGTGAAGCATTCCCTGAATTTCTTCAGTCGACGGGGCTCTCTGTTCCCCCGCCTTTTCCAGCGCGATCTCCTCCGCCCGCCGGCGCAGTTCCCCCGCGTCGCCTAACCCATTCCCTTCATTTTTCACCATGAACCCCCTGTTTTTCCCTTCATCCCTGAAAATTCCGTGCCTGAATATTAAATGTTTAGCTTTTCAATCTCAATCTCCAATAACCAACACGGAACATCCAATCTCCAAGGTTTTGCTTTTCCTTCATCCCTGGAAATTCCTTGTTGGATATTGGTTATTCAGCTTTTCAATCTCAATATCCAATTAAAAGAATGGCAACTCATCGACCGATCCTTTTTAGCGGTTCTGAGGATAAATAATTCTCCGGGCTCACCACTTTGATCCCCGTTTTTTCTTCCAGGCTTAATCGTGCTTTCCTTGCAATACTGCCGCCCGTCTTTCCGGCAGAGGCATTTTCCGGCATACCGTTCGCTTTCATGGTTTCAGCAATTTGGCGGGCAGAGAGCTCCGCCAACGCGGTAAAAATAAGTTCCGCCTCGCTCATGTGGTCGCGCAGGTTCTGGGTCTTTAAACCCTTCATCGTTTTATGATCTTTGACTGTCAAATCCGACCATTCCTGATGGATGATATTGGTCAGGATCGCGTATTCTTTCTCATTTTTGATGTCGTGTTCTTTCCAGTAATCCGTCAGCTTATTGCGGGTTTCCTGTCCCATCATCCGCTGCTGAATCCATTTCTTGCTTCTTCCGTGTTTCTGCCAGTATTCGCGCGCTCTGTCAAGCGACCGCGCCGGGTCTGCCATATCCTGAAGACGCTCGTATCCGACTTTGGCAAGCCAGAGCTTGATCGGTTCCGCCTTAGCGCTCGGGACAGACTGTATAAGCCGAAGAAGTGTTTCGGGGTTGGCAACATCGGTCAGACGCAATTTACCGTCCGCCGCGACCATTTTCAACCGGTGACAATTTGTCACCGGTTGACTGCCTTCCGCTTTGAGCCGTTCTCTCAGCTTGTTCCAATACTTTCGCGCGGTTTGGTAGTCCGTCTGCTGGATCAGCGCCTGGACAATGTCCACCACGGAAAAAAACCAGGTTTCCGTTTTCTCGTCGTACATCCTGCGTATCTTGAAATTCTCAAAGACGGCTAATGTGTGATCCATTTAAAACTCCCTGTTTTTTCCTTCATCCCTGAAAATTCCGTGCATGAATATTAAATATTTAGCTTTTCAATCTCAATCTCCAATAACCAACACGGAATATCCAATATCCAAGGTTTTGTTTTCCTTCGTCATTGGAATTTCCTTGTTGGATATTGGTTATTCAGCTTCTCCATCCTTGGACAATTCCTTGTGGAATATTGGATATTCAGCTTTTGCGTCCGATCTCCCGCTCCGTCGTCGCAACAGCGTACATCTTCCCGGCCTCATTCACTAAAGCGGTGGAAACGATCGAGACATTAATGACCCCGCCTTGCTTCGTGATCCGCTGCGTTTGATACGGCTCCAGAATATCCGCCCGGCTCAGCTGGCAGATCTTTTCCAAGGCGTCTTCCCGCTTCTCTTCCGGGATCCGGTCGCGGACATTCATGGCCAGGGCCTCGTCCTCACTCCAACCATACATCCTCACCGCACTCGGATTCCAGGCGAGCGTGCGGCCCTCCAGATCCTGCACCGTAATAGCATCGTGTCCGTCGCGCACGACCACCGCCAGGCGAAGCACATCATTGGCTTTCTTAAGCTCTTCCCGGATCCTCACGATCTCCGTAATGTCCGAAAACGTGATCACGGCGCCTTCGATTATGTTGTCGAGCGTGCGGTAGGGCTGAATGCGCAGCGCGTACCACTTTCCCTCCCGGGTCTGAACTTCCGCCTCTTTGGCGACGAGGGTATCCAGCACGGACTGAGTGTCCGCGACAAGACTTTCGTAGCCCTTCAGATTCGAAACGATATGGCTCACCGGGCGCCCCACGTCGCTGTGGATCAGATTAATGATCCGAGCCACCGTGGGAGTAAAGCGCAGGATGCGCAGCTGATGGTCCAGAAAGATCGTGGCGATGCCGGTGCCGGCCAGGAGATTATTCATGTCGTTATTGGCCCGCGATAAATCCACCACCTTGGTTTGGAGCTCGCAGTTGACCGTGGAGAGTTCCTCATTCACCGACTGCAATTCTTCCTTGGAAGTCTCCAACTCTTCGTTCGTGGACTGAAGCTCTTCATTCACCGACTGCATCTCCTCGTTGGAGGACTTGAGCTCCTCGTTGGAGGTCTCCAGTTCCTCATTCGCCGATTGAAGGTATTCGTCTTTGGTTCGAAGCTCTACTTTGAGCGCGGCGATGCGCTTGTCCGTTTCTATTTTTGTGTTCGCGCTTGTCAGCGGTCCGGCCTGTCCGGAATCCGGGGCCGGCGCTTCCTCCAGGATAACAAGATACATCGGCGTCTCCGCCCGGGAAGAGCCGGAGGCCAGCGCGCGCACCGTCAGGTTGACGGTCGTAAAATGACCGTTTGTCTTAACGCGCAGGCCCGGACAGCGCACGGTCTTTTTTTCACGGACGGCTTTGTGGAGCACCCGGTTCAGCTCGAGCCGCAGTCCTTCGCGGGCCATTTTCAGGATGTTGCTAATGCCGGCCTCGCCCGGCGCCGGCTCCAGGTACATCCCGGTACGGCCGTGCAGATAAAGGACTTCACCCTGGCTGTTCACAAGGGCGGCGGCCGATGCCATCTCGCTCAAAAGCGCCCGTTCGGTCAGCTCTTGCAGCGGCAGTTTGATGGGGAATGCCGTCTTTCCGGGGGCGCGCGTTCGCGTCACCTCGGTCGCCAACATCGGCGGAAGGAAATGGCTCAAAAGCGTGCGCGGAACGCTACGGAGATCCTCTTTGCGGACATACAGTTTCGCTTTGCGGTTCAGCGCGGCAAAGAGCGCCTCGAACTCTCCCACGGACTCCGAGGAACCCAGGAAAAGCATCCCTTGCGGGACGAGCGCGTAGTGGAAGAGAGGAATGAGTCTTTTCTGAAGATCCGCGTTCAGGTAGATCATGAGGTTGCGGCAGCTGATCAGATCAAGCTTGGAGAACGGCGGATCTTTGATCACATCCTGCTCGGAAAAAACCAGCATGTCGCGTATGCCTTTGTGAATGCGGTACGCGTTGCCGCCGGGCTCGGCGGTAAAAAAGCGCTCGAGTCGCTCCCGGGTGAGATCGGCCGCAATGCTGGCGGGATAAAGGCCGGAGCGGGCGGTGAGGATCGCCTCGCTGTCAATGTCGGTGGCAAAGATCTGCAGCGCGTAGCTTTGCTTGAGCGCCTCCATGCGCTCCACCAAAAGAATGGCGATCGAATAAGCCTCCTCCCCGGTGGAACATCCCGGCACCCAGACGCGGACCACGCCGTTGGCGGGTTTGCCGCTAAAGAGCCTGGGGATCGCCTGATCCTCGAGCGTTTTGAAGGCCTCCGGATCGCGAAAGAAGCTGGTCACATTGATCAGAAGATCGCGAAAAAGCGCCTCCGCCTCGGCCGGAGTTTGCTGTAAAAACTTCACGTACCCGTCCAGGTTTTCGATCCGCTGGACGGCCATGCGCCGTTCGATGCGGCGGTTGACGGTACTGGGTTTATAATTAGAAAAATCGTGCCCGGTCTTGGTTCTCAGTAGGAAGAAGAGCTTGCTGAGCGCGTTACCGGCAGGGGCCTGTCCGGCGGGAAGTCCGTGGGCCTTGCCATAGGCGCGAGACGCGTAAGCGATAATTTTAGCCGGCATTTCGGCCGGCGGTAATTCGTAATCCGCAATGCCGGTGCCGAGAGCACTGCGCGGCATACCGTCATACTCGGTGGACTCGGGCTTCTGGACGATCACCAGTCCACCCTCGCCTTTGACGGCCCGAACGCCGAGCGTGCCGTCCGAGCCGGTGCCCGAAAGGACGACGCAAATGGCCCGTTCACGCTGATCCTGAGCGAGAGCCCGGAAAAAGAAATCGATCGGCAGGCGCTGCCCACGGGGAAAGGACGGTTCCAAGAGCTGCAACGCGCCGTTGAGAAGTGCCATGTCACGGTTGGGAGGAATGATATAAACGCAGTTGGGACGCACCACCATTCCGTCCTCGACCTCGTGGACCGGCATGCGGGTGTAGCGCCGGATGAGATCAGTAAGAAGACTCTCATGGTCCGGAGCCAGATGCTGGATCAGCACAAAGGCCATGCCGGGATCTTTACCGGCGGGCATCCCGGAAAAGAAAGCCTCGAATGCCGCCAAGCCCCCGGCGGACGCGCCAATGCCGACGATGGGAAAACCCGCCTTCGGCCGGGCGATCGCAGGATCCGCCGCTTCCACGAAAGCCGGCTTCGCTTTTATCGCGGCCTTTTTCTTTTGGAGCGCGGGGATCTTGGACTTCAAGGGGAACTTCTTTGGCTTGATCATCTTGCGCCTCCGGTCATTGATAAAAGCAAAACGAAACTTACATCACGTAGAACATAGGATGTTCAGCTTTTCAATCCCAACACCCAATAACCAACACGGAATATCCAATCTCCAAGGTTTTGTTTTCCCTTCATCATTGGAAATTCCTTGTTGAATATTGGATATTCAGCTTTTCGATCCCAACGCCCAATAACCAACACGGAATATCCAATCTCC
>CAISGE010000073.1 GCA_903884815.1 Candidatus Omnitrophota bacterium
CCAGGGGTAGCGCAGGGTATCGATGCTCGGACAGGATAAGCGCTGAAAGCATCTAAGCGCCAAGCCAACTCCAAGATAAGATTTCCCAACCGGTTTTCGGTTTAGAAGACCCCTCGTAGACTACGAGGTTGATAGGCGAGATGTGTAAGGGCCGTAAGGCCTTCAGCTTACTCGTACTAATCGGTCGTTCGGCTTGACAATCTTTTATCTTCGTGTCGCAAAACACGAAGAGAAATAATAACTGTCGGGACTTATTCACCCCGTTGGATCATTACGATCCGACGGAGGTCAGATTGAAATTCGCGCTTCAAACCCAGCAGCATTGTGTCTGGGGTTGGAGACATCGCTTTCCGGTGGCCATAGGAGAGGGGCAACACCCGTTCCCATTCCGAATACGGAAGTTAAGCCCTCTACCGGCGATGGTACTAACGGAGCAATTCGTTGGGAGAGTAGCAAACTGCCGGGATTTATTATTAAAAACCCTCGGGTCTTATAGGCCCGGGGGTTTTTTATTTACGGATTGGGAGGCAGTTAGTCCTGATTTCCCGAATATATTAATAAGAATTAGGACAAACTGCCGGAATTTATTATAAAAGACCCAAGCCTGATAAACAAGCTTGGGTCTTTTTATTTATGACCACCGCGGTGAGGTCTGCTTTTCCGTGATCCAATAAAGAGCGGAGGAGACTTTCGGGATTTATTTTTAAAATCCGTGCCTGATTCATCAGGTTCTGTTTTTTTGCTTTCTGGCCAAAGCATTTGTCAGTCCCCAAGAAGCATGTTAGTATTTTCTTGTGCACAAAGGATAAACTATGGCGATTCAAAAACAACTTTCTGTTTTCCTTCCGAACCGTCCCGGGATCATGGCGCGCACCTGCTCGATCCTGTCCGAGGCCGGCGTGAATATCCTCGCTATGGCGGTCCACGATACGGTTGACAACGCGGTGGTGCGGTTCATCGTGGATCATCCTACCAAAGCCAGCCTGCTTCTCGAACAAGAAGAACTTTATGTGATGGAGCAGGACGTCCTGGTCGTGGAGATTGATAATAGGGCCGGCACTCTTGCGCGTATCTGCCAACGGCTTGCCGAAGCGGACATTAATATTGCCTACGCTTATTGTACAGCCACACCGAATCAGGATTGCGGTTGCCTTGTGATCCGTACCGATCAGCCCGAGCGGGCGCAGGAAATCCTCAACAAATAAGGCCTTATCAAAGCGCAAGAATTTCCATCCTTCTGAAGCGTTTTGCAACCTTCCAGACAACGGAGGCGAACTATGGATGATTTAATGTCGGGAGAAAAGCCATCCTTTAGCTGCGCAGGAACAAAAGATTTATTCCGTCTGCTAGGCGCGATTCTTGGGCTTTCCATGATCGGCTTCGGGGGGTATTGGAGCGTAAAATTGTTTTTTACGATCATGAGGATTCTTCAAGCCCCAGAAAATTTGACGCCGATTCTTAACGCCTGGGGGACCCTTTTAAAGTTGGATTCCTTTCGTGTCTCTACGGCGCAGGGGCCGATCAATTTTGATCTTAAGTGGATCGCCATTTCTTTTCTCGGGGGAGGTGTCTTTTTACTAATCTCCATAGCGATCAGGCTTGTGAAAGCTGGAACGGGACTCCTTGCTGCTATGGTTACGGATATCGAATCCTTGAAAAAAATAATCTCGAAAATCATAACGTCCGGCAAGAATCAATCCGCCTCGGGACAGGGCTCAGGCGGTAATGAAAATCCTTAGCTGGAACGTCAACGCCCCAGCACCGCGTGGGGTGCGGGGCTGCCATGAACCCCGTGTGGGTCATGGCGGCGTTATCAAGGATCAAAGAGCGTGAAGATTCTAAGTTGGAACGTCAACGGAATAAGAGCTGTCCAGAAGAAGGGTTTTCTGGATTGGCTCGCGAGGGAGAAGCCGGACGTTCTCGGAGTTCAGGAGACGAAGGCGAAACCTGAGCAGCTCGATATGTTCCTGATGCACCCGGAAGGGTATCACACCTTCTGGAATTCCGCGGAGCGTCCCGGCTATAGCGGCGTCGCCCTTTTCACGAAAGAAAAGCCTCAAAAGGTCGAGAACGGATTCGGCGTCAAGAAATTTGACCAAGAAGGGCGCGTCATCATCGCCGAGTATCCCGGTTTCGCTTTTCTCAATATTTATTTCCCGAACGGCAAGGCGAGTGACGAGCGGCTTCACTATAAAATGGATTTTTACGACGAGACGCTCAAATGCGTGCGCAAGCTTAAGAAGCGCCAGAAGAACATTATCGTCTGCGGGGATTACAACACCGCTCACAAGGAGATCGATCTCGCGAGGCCAAAGGAGAATGAGAAAACCTCCGGCTTTCTTCCGATTGAACGGGCATGGCTGGACCGGTGGGTCGCGGACGGCCAGGTCGATATTTTCCGGCAATTTAATAAGGAGCCCGGGCAATACAGCTGGTGGGATATGAAGACCGGTGCCCGTGAGCGGAATGTGGGCTGGCGCATTGATTATCATTTTGTGACGGAATCGCTTGCGCCGGAAGTGAAGCGGGCGTGGCATCTGACCGATGTGATCGGCTCGGATCACTGTCCTGTGGGGATTGAACTGAAATGAGCGAAAGGTGCAAGGTGTACGGCGTACGGCGAAATTGTTTTACTCCGTACGCACGACGCCGTACTCCTTACTGAAAACATGAATTCACTCAAAAAACAAATATTGATGCGTGCTTCCCTTAGGAAAGTCTGGGGCATTCTCGGTGATGTGGCGCGTATGCCTGAATGGGTGGATGGCGTCAAGGAGTGCGAACGGACGGGTGCCGTCAAGGAAGGGCAGGGCCTCCGCTGGCGGGAGAGTTGCGTTCTCGACCGGCAGCATATTGAGGCCGAGCATGAAATGAGCGTCTGGGAGCCGATGAAAAAAGCGGTCATTCAAAGCAAGCTTCCCATGAACGGTTCGATGACACGAATCCATCACTTCCAGGAGACGCCGGAAGGGGTCGAGGTTTCGGTCGAATTTTCATGGGATCTCGGGATCGCGGGCATGATCCTCGGGGAAGAGAAGGTAAAAAATATCCTCGATCAAAGCTTCGAAAATACTCTCGCCAATTGGAAGGATCGAGCGGAAAAGCAGGGACCCGGGACTCGGGGCTAGGGTCTCGTTTTTCTTCGTCTTTGCGAGGCACGAATCCCGAGCGACCAGTCCCTTTTATTTTATACGGATTTTTCGGAGAGTTCCTGTGACAGAATCTCTGTCTCGAGGCTTCCCAAGAGCCCAAGGAACTTCTGGTTCCTGGCGGCCCGGTAGAGGGATTCGCTGAGCGTGATGATCGTGTAAAGGCGAAGGGATTCTGGCATTTCTTCAAGCACCGGATAGTGCGCGTTGTTATAGTGATTCATCACGACCACCGGCGGGTGGTGGCGAATGAATTCCGTGAGAAGAGGCGTCCGGGAAATCAGGGTGTCCATGCTCCCGTCTTCCACCTCAAAAAGTTTCACTCGCCCGGCTTGGGCGGCAGACAAAAACTTTCCGGGAAGCGCGCCGTCCTTGAGCAAGGCGATCGGATTGCCGCTTCGGAGGGTTTTTTCAACAAGCGCCGAAGCCTTCGGGTCTTCTGCGATCTTTACCAAGGCGTTGACCGAAGAGATCAAAGCCGGTCTGTGTTCCGCGTTTTCAGCCCGCTTGTTCAAGGCGCGAACGGTTTCCAATTGTTCTTCATGGGTCAGAAGAGACATGAATTCGTCGACTTTCAGATCCAGAACGGACACGGTCTCGGCGCCTCTGTTTTCCCTGAAGCGTTTCCGCGAAGCAAGGTCCCGGATCTTGTCGTTCTTCGAAACGGCCACTGGTTCTCCCCGGAAGACACTGAGCGCTTTTCGCACGTCCTTGGTTTGAAAAAGCACCTCAAGAGCCTGGAGAAATCTCTCATCGATCTCCGCGGGGGCGTTCTGGAGCTCGGAAAGTGTCTGGCTGCCTAGCGGCGCGTTTCCCGGAGAACGTTTCTCGGTTAACGCCTCCGTTCCCCGAGGAACGTTCCCCGCCATTCTTTCGTTATAAAGTTTCTCGTTCGCCGAAGTGCCCCCTAGATCCGGGGAGATCGTGATGAAAGAAACACCCGCATCGCGGAATTTTTGAGACAGACCGTCCGTATGGAAACCGCCGGTGACGATCGCGATATTGCCGGCGAAGGCGGGGTCGTTCATGATCTTCTCAAAAAAGATCTCGTCGCGTTTTTTAACGGTTTCGTAGAAAGCGACTGACAACGTCAGAAATTCAGAGAGACCTGCCGTCGCCAATTCGGCCTCGAGAAGCGCTTTTTCAGCGTCGTAAGATTTTATGTCTTCCGGCGTTGCCTGCAGCAGAAGGATCCTCTGAGCAAGGTAGAAGCGTTCGGTTTTCCCCCATAAAGCGCGTTCGTCGGGCGTCTTGATCAGGGTTTCAAGAACGCGCCTGGTGAGAGTTCCGATCTGGTCCATCAGCTCCTTGAGGGAGACTTGGTCGCGCATTTGATAGAGGCGAGTCAATTTCTTGATTTCCGGGTAAAGTCCGACCTCTTCCGCGGGGATCTTGCCGCCGCGAATCAGTTCTTCCACAGTCCAGGGTCTATCACGGTATTTTTTAATGACCTGCTTGACTTCGGCCTCGAGGCGTTCCTTATCGAAGCTTTTTTCAAGCGTCATGGTATCCCTGAGCAAAAGGACCTGCGCGAGGTCGGAAGAGACGGCGCCGTGGGCCTCCGTGGTTTTAAGGAGGAGCGGCAGGAATTTCGCGAGGTCAGAGGTGTCCCGGAATTTCCCGAAGGATTCTGCGAAGGTGAGCAGCTCCGGATTCCAGGACATCTGTTGGGCCGCGCGAAGCTCTTGTCCGTAAGCCACCAGCTTTGTTTTTATTTCCGGCGCTTGAGCGAGATGGGCCAAAAAGAGCTGCCGGTTCTTCTCATAGAGGGCCTCGTCCTCAACCCCCGCCAGCAAGATCGGGGCTGGGGACATGATCGCTGCATAAAGGGGCCCGGAGATCAGGTCCGCTTCCAGAAGGGTCGTAGCGAGAAGCTGTTTTTCGCGCGAAGTCGGGATCGCATGACTTTTAGGAAGCGACGTGAAGGACCAGGCGCCTTCGAGGGCCGCGGTTTCGATTCCAAAAACCGTGCGCAGGCGCTCCAGAATCGCGGCGATATTCTGCTGGGCGACGGCATGCGCGTGAACGTCCTGGATTTGAATGATCGTCCGGGTGCTATTAGTGGTAAATCGCTCACTGACCTTCCCGAGTTCCTCAGGGACGGAGAGACTGGACAAAGAGAGAGAAGGCGCTGGTGTTGTTTCCGGGACTTCGGATCTCAATGATATCGGAAGGGACGTGAGGGAAAAGAGAAGAACGATTAAAGCCGAAAGTAATTGTCTGCCAGAAGTGTTTTTCATGGGTGCCTCGCTGCTTGGATCGGAGGTAAACACCCCATATATATACCTCAGAACCTGTTTTTAATCAACAGGTTCAGTTTTCGGGTAAAGAAAAGAGTCGAGCTAATCATCTTATAGCAATTTTTAGCGTTAGCACCGAAAAAAGCTCTCCATTAAAAAAGGTTTGTCATTGCCTGATAAAACCTTTTTCAACCCCTTGAAATTTAGAAGATTTGTGTTACATTTCTCGAAAGCTGACCCAGTAAAATTCCAGAAGGGATTACATCTATTTCATGAGGCCTCACAATCGTTTAAGGCGCTTATTGGCGGGGATTCTTGTCTTCACTTTTGTATCGACAAGCATCGTTACACCCGGCCAATTTGCCTATGCCGCCCCCGTCGAACCGCTCAGTCAGCTCCTGAATCGCGAGGCCTTCAAACTTCCGGCAGAACTTGGCAAAGTCTCCGAAATCATTCCGGTTCCCGGCGCCAAGAACCTTATCATCCACATCGAAGAAGCCCACGCCAATTACTCCGCCCAGACGAATATCCGCGACATTCTACACCTTCTCCGGAAACAGTACGGCATCAAGCAAATCTTCTCCGAGGGGGCCGGCTATGAGTTGCATCCTGAGGCACTAGATATTTCGAGCGGCAATGCCGAAGTCCGCAAGACCGTCAATGACCGGCTGATGCGCGCCGGTGAATTGACGGGCGCGGAAGCATTCTTGATGGAGCCGGAAAGCGGTATGAAAGGCTACGGCGTCGAAGAGGCCTCGGCCTATCGCGAAGATCTGGACGCTTATCGGGATGTTTATCAGCACAGGAATACTTCCTCGGAGTTCTTGTCGGCAATTTATGGGGAATGGCAGAAGCAAGCCGGCCGTCAGATGGGCAAAGACCTTCGCGAATTTCTCCTGAATGAAACTGCTTACGGAGATGGCAAGCTGTCGCTTCAGGATTGGCTGAATACGCTGAAGATTGCAGCCGCCAAACATCTGACTTCTCAAATACGGAGTACGGAGTACAGCGTAAAGACAAAGCAGAAGACGAGAACTCCGTACTTTGTGCCCGTCGACCTCACCGACGCACGCGCTCAGGTGGAATATCCTGTACTGGTCCGCTATTTCCGGCTGCGTGAGCTGGATGGGAAGATCGATCTTCAAAAAGTGGAGGCTGAGAAGACAGAGTTTTTGAAAGATATTCAGGTCAGGCTCAACGCTCAACGCACAACGCACAACGAAATCGTTGAGCGTAGAACGCTGAGCGTTGCGCGCGAAGTAGAGCAGATCTTCGAATCCGCCAAGAAACACGATCTTCCCGTTTACAAGACACGCTTCGTCTTTGAACGCTTGCTTGACGTCCTGCCCAAGGCTTTTTCGTTTGATGCTTATCCGAACCTTCGCCTCTATATCCAGCAGATCATCCTTTTAAGCGAGCTCCAGAGCGATCGGTTGAATGGTGAGATCGAACTTCTCTCAAGGAAGATCACTGGGGTGCTGGCGACGACGGAACCGGAAAAGCGACTGATCGGTGTCCTTGACGCTCACCGCCTCGTCAAAAAAACCTTTGCGCTTGAACTCAGCCGCGAGGAATTCGCTTCTGTTCGCGAGCAAAAGCTTTCGCCTGAGGGCTTGGTGCAGGGACTGGGTCTTACGCCGAAGAATTCGTCTCCGATCACTGTGCTTTTTGGGACGGCCGTTCATTTTTATGAAAAGGCGATCGACCGCGAAGACATCATGCTCAAAAATTCGCTCGCGCGCCTTGCTTCGGGGAAGGAGCCTCGCGCGGTACTCGTGACCGGCGGCTTTCATAGCGAAGGGCTCAAAGAAAAGATCGTTGCTTCCGGCGTTTCTTACATCGGGATCACCCCTCAGATCAGTGAAGTCGGCCCCGAAGATCAGAAAAGTTATCTGAACGCCCTCCTCGGCGGTGACGCCGTCGCGAAATCTCAGATCGAGCCGCTGCTCAGAAGCGAGCTTCGATTCTCATCAGAAGTCCTTGGAAATGACGGAGCTGCCGCTCTCCGGAGTCGATTCTTCACGGTTGCCCGCAGTGCGCGTCCCGTGCCTGTTGGCCACGAAGTTACGACGAAGCTAATTTTATCCAGCCGGACGGAATCTCAAACGGGGGCGGGAGTTCGCTCCGAGGCGAGGGCGAGACAACTCGGGGAAGAGCCGATGGGTGCCGATTGGGAAGTCGTCTCGAAAGAAAAAGGCGTCACCAGAGAACTGGACCTTACGGACGAAGCGGAGCGGCAGGCAGTTGTGATGACGGTTCTCCGGCAGATCGACTGGCTGGACGGTTTTCTCGCTCCGGGTTCCAAGGATAAAGGGAGAAGGCAATTCCGTAATTGGTTGGGGGAAGCGCGGAAGGCTCTGGCGGTTGGTGACTATGACGATGCCCATTTTGCATTAGTCCAGGTAAGGGACCGTACAGAAAGCATGGGCTCTTCCCGTGAATGGAACGATGTTTTTGGGAATGATATCGCCGGAAAATCCGGGGAAGCGGTGCTTGGCACAAGCTTTTATCCGGAATTTCGTGAAGGCGCCATTCGGGCGATGGAAGCCGCCGGTATGTTAAACGAAGCCACCGGCCGCTCCGAGAAGGGGGATTTATCAGCGGTCAACGCCTTGTCTGTCGGAAGACAGAGACAGCCGGCGGGGGACAGTCAAATCTCTGAAATTCCCTCGAACGCTGTAAAAGGCCGCGCCGAATTACGCGACGTTAATCCCGAAAAGGCGACGGAAAACGGCGTTTCCGGAACCGCCTTTAGAAGAATATTAAAAATCTTCAGCCCCGTTTTTTACGCGACTTTTCTGAGCAAGAGATTCTTTGGCGAAACGATTACGCCAGGGGTTCTGATCGCGCATATTCTTCGGGCGCCCAATCCCTTCGTTTATACGGTCAATCTGATCTGGACGGCGGTGCTTTTGAGGCTCGAGGGCATGACGTTCGAATACCATTTCATGAAGAAAAGATTCTATCAAATGGTGAGAGAAACGGAGGCGGCGGTGCCCGAAGCCTTCTACCTGGATCTTTTCAAGGAAGTGCAGAGCCAACAGGAATGGCCCGCCGATTTTCAGAGGGCCAACGACGCCATCGTGCGCCTCAAGGAAGAGGACGTGGCGAATGTCGTCGCCAAGGGAGCAGCCTCCCAGAAGGCACGGCTCAAGGTACTTCTTTTGAACCAGGCGAAGCACTACTTCACAACGGTCCAGGGCTTTGGCCCCGCGATCGCTGACCCATCCCAATCGAAGCCGGAGGATATCACGGACGCCGAGGAAGAGCACAACGCCATGCTTTTTGCCAGTATCCAGGGCGCGGATTCACTTCTCTTTTTGGGAGAAACGGATGTGATCGAAGCCTTGGAACAACTAGCCCATCAGGGGAGGCTCGCGCACCAGAAGAGTCTCGCCTACGAACAGTCCTTGAAAGAGATACAGAAATTAAAGGACGTCAAAAAAAGCGAGGAAGCGACAGCCCTTCAAAATGTCGCGGACGGCAACTACGAGGCGATCCGGCGTTGGACCGATATGGAAGCCGAACTGTTGAAGGTCGTGGCGGAGCTCGGTCAAACGCTGGACCCGCAGAGCGGCGATTTCCAAGCGGCCAACCGTCTGTTGATCACGTTCCTTCTGGATTATGAAGCCGAAGGCGAAAGTTTTTACTGGATCCGGAAGCAGGCCGCGGCCTGGCTGGCGTTTTTTGACAGTAACGCTACGAGCGAAGCTCTGGAAAGGGCCGGGAATACCCGTCTGCCGGAAGGCCAAAGGCCCAAAGCGTCCACCATGTTCCTGGCAGCTAACCTGGAAGCGGCCAATCCGAATACCATGACGATCCATCTGGAAGTCGGGGAAAGCCTGATCTGCATTTACCGTCGGCGTGCCTTCAAGGCAATCCGGGACGACGCGGCGGCTTTTTGCGACAGTGATGAGTTTGAGCAATTAAGATACGGCCACGCTCGCATCGCGGGATACAAGGACGCTCTCGCAAGCCCCGAGGTGTCCCAGAAGAACCGCATGATCCTGCTTAGGCGGCTGGCCGAGATCAAGAATCCGAAATTTGTCTTTGGCGCCAATGAGCTTCTCAACGATCTGGAAGAAATGGTGGCTGGGGAAACCATCGGTTTTGAGATCTTCGATTCTCCTGACCAGCAAAAACTCGTCAGCGGGCCTGAGAATGCCCCAGTCCGCGAGGCCGCCCTCAAGGCTTACAAACATATCGCCATGGTGGCTCATGAACGGCTTAAGGTTAACAGCATTTTACAGGAGCAATTGGAAGTTGAAATATCGGCAGTCAACAGTGCCAAGAATTTCAGAGAGTTCGCGGTCCTGGCGGAACATATTCACGTCGTGATGGGCAATCTGCATCGCTTCAAGGATATGCCGAACTTTGAAGAAGGAGCGA
Source organism: Candidatus Omnitrophota bacterium (assembly GCA_903884815.1). GTDB lineage: Bacteria > Omnitrophota > Omnitrophia > Omnitrophales > Aquincolibacteriaceae > Aquincolibacterium > Aquincolibacterium aerophilum. The sequence goes on from CAISGE010000073.1 coordinate 9,779, forward strand.
AATTTCTCAACATGAGGAGGAAAATCATCATTCAGTCGGGCGGCTCCGGAGGAAGCGTCTTTTCTGGGATGGCCGATCTTTTCACAACCGACCGGGCCCGCCTGGACATCAGCGGGACGGATGACGGCGGCGGGACCACTCTTTCGCGGGGCTTTCCCGCGACCGCCCACCGCATCAACTCCGCGGCCTTCGGGGATATCGCCAGAAACATCGTCGAAGCGGCGGTCAGAGAAAAAGTGCCGGGGGCCCTCGTGATAAGCCAGCTGATGGGAAAAAGGTTTGGCGAAGGGACCGGAACATTCGTTGACGAGCTCGGAAAGCTCTACGGAGATCTCGATCAAAGAGCCAACGCGATCGGTCAAGGGGACGCCTTCAGACGTGTGTATCGGCGGGTGATGGAGATTGCGGAAGTCGTGGACAAAATGGGCATTCCCACGGAGCACAACAGCGTCCAGAACTTGGTGGGGGACGGAATCCGGTACATGACGGAAGGCCATGGCGAGGACTTCATGAATCCTGACGGTATTTACGCGGCGCTCACTGAATTCGCGAGGCTGGTCGGCTGCGAAGCCTTGGCCGTTCTGGATACGCCTTACGGGAACATCATGAAGGTCACAAGCTGGGACGGACAGGTCAAGATCGGACAGTCCTTCGCTTCCCACACGCCTTCGGGACCGCAGTATGGCCGACAGCGGCGCATTTCCCGGATGAAGGACGTGAGTCTCTTTTACCCTGAGATCTCCTGCAGGAGCCGGATCAAGGACGGGGTGCTTCACGCCGAACTTATCCTTGCCGGGCTCTCAAGTCTTGGGACCAGCCTCGGGGTCTTGTATAAGAACAGGGTCGTGGTGAAAGCTATGAAAGCGAGCAAGGCCCTGAAGGTCTATTTCGCCAACGTCGTGGGGGACGATGAGACCCGCGGGATGAATTGGGCCGAATGCGTGTTTAATTTCCTCCGTCAAATGGCGGGTTGTCCCATCCAGGAGCTCTTCAATGTCATCATCGCGAATAAAAATAACGAGCTGGATGTTCCCGTCGAAACGGCAAGACCGGAAAGGGGAACCAAATGGGACGTGCACAACGGGTCTTTCGGAGGTTACACCGAACCCCTCACGCCTACCCGGGATGATCTTCGGAGGGTCCGACGCATGGGCTTGAAGATCGACGCAGAACATAATTTTACCACCATCTTGATGAAACCGCGCCGCGATGATCCGCTAAAATGGATCCCTCAAGTGGCCGCGGTTGTGGAGGGTTCGACCCCGGTATTGTGGGATCAAATGGGTGCCGCCGGGATTCAAAAAAAATTCCGGCCCAAGCCCATTGTGTTGTTGATGCAGAAAAGCGGCGAGCTTGAGGCCCTGCTGAAAAGCGTGGGCCTGAACTGGCAGTCCCTTGGGATGGAAAGTGCTCACGATCTCTTTTTTCATCCCGACCTTCAGCAGGCTTTCTTTGAATGGGTGGCAGGCGGGAAGGTCCCCGCGTGGGTCGAGGCGAAAAGGCCGGACGAGGACTGGTTCCAGTCTATCTTTCGTAACGCCATCCAAATCGTTCTGCCTGGTCACGAGGTTCCGCTGTCCCATATCCGTATAGGCAGAGACATACGCCTAAGGACGGCCCACGCCCGGTACACGTACGATGACGACCATACAATGAACGCGACCATCGAGGTCCAGTTCCTTTCCCAGGCCCAAACCGAGGCGACTTTTCATGGGAGCCGTGTTGCGATCGCTCATAACCCACAGGCACTGATGGAAGAAGAAATACAGCGTCTGGGCAAGCTGGATTATTCTCAATTCAAATCAAATGGCGTGATCAAGATCCTCCTGCCCAACGAACTTCTCGGTGTCGGACGTCTGCCGCAGGAAAAAATCGACCATCTCGCGGCGGTGCTTAAATTCAATCTGGCGAAGATCGACCTGATCTGGTCGAGCGGTTTTCAACAATACGAGGAGAAGCGCATCCAGGATGAGCATGAACTTCAATTCCAATATCTAAAGGGGCTGGGCGACAACCTTGTTCTTCAGAAAAAAAGGATGGAAAAGGGAGAGGGCTCCATAAACCAGGCGGATGACAAATATCTGAAGGCCCTTGGAGCCGCGTCGATCGCGGTCCCCTACCTGCGATTCCTGCGGCGTACGAAGCAGGACGGACACGCGGCGATAGTGGACTCGGACATGGACATGACCATCAGTGGTGCCGGCACCCCTCTGAACCCTCAGATGTCTTTCGATTTTACGGGCTATGCCGCGGAGCCATGGATCACAAAACAGATCGTGACCGGCCAGGATTTTCTGGGGCCTCTCAATCAGGTAGTAAAACCGCTCGAACTGACGGAACGGCAGCGCGACTGGGTCGCTCATCTCAGCGGTGTGCCCCGCCCTGTCAGAGGCACGGCCCGGTTCTTTAAATATTTGAATTTGCTTGTTTCCGCGGGGAATGCTGTTATCCGTTTCGACGAGAACCGGGGCGGTTACACGAAAAGGAAGCAGAACGGGATCGTCGAAAAAGACGCCGACCTTTGCGAGCTTGCCGCGCGTCTCACCATGCCGGAAGTGGGTTACAAGCCCGATAACGGTTTTCAGATCGAGTTCCGCGAAGCCGAAATGATCTGGGATCAGAAGACGCGCACCTGGAAGCCCGCGAGCTTTGCCTCAATGGCGATCTTTCCGACGGGCCGGGACGATCAAAAACGCGATTTCGACCCCCAGCCTTATGCCGTGATTCGGAAAACCCATATTCACAAATTAGAACTGTTGCTCGAGAAGCCTCAGATGATGCTGGAGCAGCTTGCGGCCTTCATAAAGCTGGGCCCCGACCAAAAATGGATTTTGAAGATCCCCGATACCGTGGATGGGGTCGCGATCGAAAGAGAGGTCGAGGTGCTCGATTATCAGAAACAATTCATTCTGACGCTCTGGGAGAGGAATAAAGAATCCTGGGAGGAACATCCGGGAGAAGTAAAGCGCATTCTGGGTTCCGGACAGGCCGGAGGCGCGACGACCATTGACTATTCTGCCCACGGCAAAGCCTACGGGATCCGATTTTCTTCAACAGAAGAGGATCTTCAAGACATGCCTGCTGTTAGAGGTAAGAAGGTGCGTCATGCCATGTTGGGAGATGAGATGTCGGTCACTTATGTCGAGGATCCGGAAGCCGAGCGCAATCACGGTTTTAGATTTACCGCGAACGACCTGCTCAAACCTTTTACGCAAAACCCTTTGGAAATTTCAGCGATTGTTCAGAATCGCCCTGATCCGATAAAGGAAAAGTTGGGAGTACGCGCCTTTGTAGGAGAGCACATGATCCATCCGGTTCTGCAGAGACTTGCCGCGAAGAGATATAGCGGGGGAGCGGAAGCTGAAACCACTCCGGAAGACGTGGCCGCGGAGCTCAACGCCACTCTCGGGAGCCGGATGCAGCGTGAGATCTATCAAATTTTTTGGGACAATATCGAGATGCGGTACAGTCTCGATGAAAAGACTCAAAGATCTCTTGAAAAAGCGCTGGCTGATACGGGACCCATGGGACAATCAGAATTGGAACGCATGCACAGGAGGTTGTACGAGGCCGCCCTTCCGGACCATATCCGGAAAACCGCGATGATCCGAGCGAAAGGAAATGATTATTCAGTCGCGGAAGATCCTCCGGAGGAGATGGACCTCCTGATCCACACGGGGGCCTGGGGGAGCGGCCAGGAACTTTTAGATAATGTGACCTTGGGTTTTGACCCGCGCGGGACGGAACCCTATGTGACGGACGGGGTGCTTGCCAACGCGGGCCGTGCGACCACTCAGGGGCCGTCTTTGGAAGCTCTGAGACTCCTTCCGCCGGAGGTTACTGACGAGCGTTTCAAGAGGCTTGGGGCCACTGGCTTTGAGGACCTGACCGAAGCTCAGGCGTTTGAGCTTCTTCAACGCCCGGGAGATCTCCCTTCGCGTGAGGCCTCGCAACATACGGGAGACGCTTCGAAACCCAGGCCGGGCTCGGGACAATTGGGCTCAAGCGGCCGAGGATTTCCCTCCTCGACAGCGAGATTCGAGATGGTCAGACGATTTTGGAAGCTCGCCTCCCTTCCGCTGTCCCTTGCGGCATGGGGAAGACAGGCTTTTTCGGAAATGCGGGCCGAGCTTTCCGCGGAGATGGGATTTCCGGAAGCGTTCGCGAAGGGCGAGAGGGTGCTGGGAGCGGTGAGCGGTCCTGCCGGGATTTCTTCCGCGCTAATGCGAGAAGATTCTTCATTGTTCGTCACCCGATCAGAGACTCGTTCCCGTCAACCCGCCAATGTGTCGGCGCCTGCGGCGACGGTCAGCACCCCACCGACGAAGAGTCTGCTCCGTGCGGATCTGGATGAATTGACATCTGATTTCAATATTTCCACGGACCAGATGGAGGATATGCGGGAGAGGATCTCGGATGCGGCGGAAGACGGTCTCGAGGCGCATGCGCAACCCGTCGATGTGCACACCTCACCCAATTTTCTATCTATGTCCCTGGCCAACGTCGGCCGTCCGAACGGCGATCACCGTGGGGTTTTCTGGGGGATCAGTTTTGACGAAGGCGCGGTTTGTCTTCAGAAGGTCACCTTGAAGGGAAATCACAAGCTTGTCGCCCAGGAATTGAAAAAGATCGAGGTGGGCCGAAGGCCCGAAGGAATGAAGATCGGAAAACTTCTGGACCAGATGGCGGAAGCCATCGCGGTCATGGCTGAACAGGAGCCGTCTACGGTAATGATCCCGCTTGGCGTGAGCATCCCTTTCCCCCTTTCTCTTCCCCCAGGCTCCGGAGCGGTGGATGGGGCAGCCATCAGCAATGCCACTAAAGAATGGAAGGGGAGCTTCAAGCGGGACGTCAAAACGGAGTTAATGGCCCGGCTGAAAAAACGGAAAATCAGAAATGTCGAGATCCTGGATGTTGTGAACAACAGCACGGCCCTTCTGGCCAAAGCGGCCTACACAACAAGAGGTTCTGCCGTTGACGCGAGCTTGATCCTGGATGAGGGGGTCAACGTGGCTCTGTACCTGACGCCCCAGCAGATCCCGAAGATTAGCGGCGAGGGGGGATGGGAAGGGGAGATCATCGTCGTTAGTGAGATCGGGGATTTCCAGGAATTTCCTTCGGGCGTTTTGACCCGTTATGACAAAGAGCTTCACCGGTCCACCACCGTGAAGACAAATCACATTTTCGAGAAGCTGACCTCCATGACTTATCTCCCCAAGCTTTTCGGGCATATTCTCAAAGCGAAAAGCGGGATCGGGGTCCTTCCTCCTCTCGAGAGCACTACGGGGAAAAAAGTCGACACGCTTACCTTCCAGGAGCTTGCGGAGATTTACAATGATGCTTCTCCCGACTTTCAGGCGCTTTCGCGGATATTCCCTCAGATCGCCCGTTGGACCCCTGAGCAGAAACAGTACGTGAGAACCATTGCGCAGCTTGTGATCGAACGCTCTGCCAGGATCCTTGCGGCGGGCATTGTGGCGCTCGTTGAAAAACTGGAGGCGGGCCAGCGCAAACCCCCGCAAGATGGGAAGTGGACGTTCGCGATCGGCCGCGAGTTGTTTGACATGATTCCTGCCTATAGGAAAAAGCTGCTCGCCAAGGCCATCGAAGAGATCTATCCGGATTCTGCCGGGAAGATCGAATTTATTAAACTTCCGTCGCGGGACAGCGCGGCCGGCGCCGCGGTCGTTGCCGCCATGGTCAAAAACGTGGATACCGCTCCTGTCAGACAATCGCCTCCCGCCGATGACATTTCAGACGAGCGGATCTCGCGGGTCAAGGAGATCCTCGACCGAAACAGCCTCGAATATGACACGCCGGAAGCCCGGCGCCTCGACGGGACCGAAGAGAGGTTGGATTTTCTTTTCAGGCGTTTTCCTATGGTCAAAAGCGTCGAGACCTTCCTGCGTAAGCGTATTCATTGGCTCAGAGAGCGCATTAATGAAGCGTGTGTGTCTGTGGGGATCCACCTTTTGGGGTTGTCGCTTATCGCTGTTTTCATTGTCCATCTTTTCTATAACCCGATTACCGAATGGATGTCTAAATATTTCAAAAATAAGGCGCAAGGCCTGCGGGATTGGGTCGGGGACCCCGAAATGCTCAAAGAACAGATCCGTAAGGCGAAGGAAAGTCAGGGCAGCCGGAGGTCCAAGGGAGCTTTGATCTACGGCTATCTCAAGGGATGGTACCTGCAGATCGACAGGGATTTCAAACAGATGGATGAGAACGCGGGGAAACCTTTGAGCGATTCCTCCGCGATTGTAAAAGGTCCCAAGGAACAGCTGAGCCTGGATATCGGAGAGGCCTTCGAAGAGGCCCTCAAGTTCGAAGAACTTCTCAGACCCAAAGGTGACAAAGAAATGCAGCCCAAGAACGTCGACATTTTTCACAAGGTCGTCGGCCTTCTGGATTCCAAGGACCCCCATGTGGTCGTCGCCAACCTCAACACGCTCGCACGGATCTCAAAATATGTCGGCGAGACGGAAGCGTTCCAGCTACGGCAGAAACTTTATCTTATAATTCAAGATACCCAGAAAGACGAAATGGTCCGGAGCGCGGCGGCGGAGACTCTGGGATGTTTTCCGGCTTTCGAGAATCTAGCCGTCGGAAAGAAACTTTTGGACATGGATGATCAGGATGCCTCCAAATGGCTGAAGTCCTATGTGGCCGGCATGCTTGCGGCGACCGTCGAAAAATGCAAGATCCGGCGGACTAATTTTAATGATCCGGAAGAATTTGACGGGCTTGTCGGAAGGCTGCTGGAGATCGCCAAGCCCCCTTCCGGGGACCTGCGGTCCAATATCACTCTCCGGGCCAATGCCATCCGCACTTTGGCGGCCTTCCGGTGGCCCGGGCCGGATGTTCTGAAGGGTCTCAAGGCGGTTTTCCGGCGCCATAATCTTGACGCGACGTTGCAGCGGGAGTCTTTCGCCGCTTTGGCACAACTTTATGTAAGCACCCCGTCCGCAATTCGGCGGAGCGGTGATTTTTACGAAATGATCCGGAATTATTTTACCGATCCGAAGCTGAAGAACCGTGATGCCGTGATGGTCAAGTGCGCGTATGAAGTCCTCCGGGAAATGAAGCGGTATGCCCCGAACCAGGCGCTGAAGGAGCAGATCAAAGATCTTCTGGAACCGGAGCCTCAGCCGCGAGTCAAGAGTCGGCTTGTTTTTATTCCCATCGATCCTTTCATTCCCAAAGAGCCTGGGAAAATAGGCCGCTCCCAGGAAGCGGACCCCGTCTTCGATTGGGTCAAGATCTTTCAGGACGGAAAAGCGGCCGCGGTGCTTTCCGGACGCTTTGGCGGATCACGCTACAAGGGAGAGGAGGACTCTTCCCTGAGCCTCCGGGAAGAACTCGCGCGCCAGACGGTCGACGCATTAATGAACGGTCAGCCCGTTAGGATTCCTGCCCGGAAACGGACCCATATGGATTCAAAGAATGGGGTGAAGCATCTCGTGGTTCCGGTTCCCGGCAAGCCGGTCATTATTTTAGGCCGGAAAGCCGATCAGGTGCTTTTCAGGAAGCATTTTCCGGACATGGTTGTCAAGGATGCGCCCAAAGATCTTCCGCCCAAACGGGACAAGGACCGCTACGATCGCGCCCTCCGGAAAGCCCTCGGGGACATCGTTGACGAAAACACAGTACTGGTCATTGAGCCCGAGCAGGCGGCGGCTGTCCTGGAAAGAGAATGGGAGCCGACGCGGCGGAAGCATAACGCTGTTGCGCCCGCGCAATACCAGATCCCGGACACGATCGGGAATTTTACGCCGGAAGGACCTTTCTTGCAGACAGGGGTTTATGATGCCGTCGCGATGCATGATGAACAGAAGCCGATGGATCCGAATCCGCCCGCGGCTATCCGCCCCAACTTTGTTTTTGGAACGAATCCCACGCAAAGGATGGCTCTGGTTAATATCAACGGGAATGTCTGGCACTGGCTAGTGGCAGGCGACGCCCAGCTTCCGAGGGAGTCCCTGCTTGTTCCGGAACCCGATTTCCCTCTGACTCTCGCGGATCCCAAGGCCAATTATGACGTGCTGAGCTATTACCGCCGGAGCGGTCTCAAGGGCTATATCAATTCCTGGGGCCTCGGCACTTTACCGCGGCTGCATGTCCATATCGTTTCCGACATGCCCATTTATCATCTTCCCATGCGATCGTTGGGCGTGAAGGTGGACGGATTCGAGGCACAAGAACTGGAAGGCTACGGAGGCACGACGGTTGTTTTCGAAGGGGGGGATGACAAAAAGTTAGCGGGTGTTAAAGCGAAGTTCGCCCGGAAATTATTGAAGGAGAAGGTCCCGCACGAGGCGTTCGAGGAAGCAGGCAAAGTGATCTTCGTTTTATGGGACAACAACCCCGCAAAATGGCAAGCAGTCGAAAAGAAACATCTCAAGGGTCACTATGTGACAGCTCAGCTAATGGGCGGTATTAAGGGCTACCCACGGGATATTCTTGATCAGATCACTCCCGAAATTTATCACAATGAGATCCTCAAACCCCTGGCCCTGCCCGTCGACCGCCGCGATGCCATGCTTGCGTCTCTGCGCTCGGAATCAAGGGGCCGCGCGGCTTTCAATGAAATCGCCGAATACGCCCCAGCGCTTGCCCGCTTGGAAGCGGGGAATCGTCGGTGGCGCGGGTTCTCTCGTGATGGGATGCCCAGCGGCATGGCCGGATTTTCGTCGGCGCTGATGACGGGACTCAAGCCCCGATCGGAAACCAGGACCTTCAAAGGAGGCGAAACAATCAGCGGGACCCCTAAAGCCGCGGCGGATTCCGAAGATTTTCTGAACCCTGAAAGCTATGCCGCGAAAAATGCACCGGAGCTGTCGCGCTTTACGGTCGTTTCCCGGCAGTTGGAGGCGGGACTGGATCGCGCCCTTCTGGCGAAAGTCAGGGGCTTGCGCACGGTCCGAAAGATATTCGGTAAAACAATCGCGGGTCTTGTCGCCATGCTTATGGTGACCGGCGGCCTGGGCGTTTTGATGCACGACCTTTTTCCTTCCTGGCAGAAGAACTTTGGCGAGCCCCGAAATAGGATGGATGCTTTTGCCGTGAATGTGATCTATGACCGGATCAAAGGTCAGGAATATGCTGAGGACGTCCCCGAGGAGGTAAGGAATGGACAAAAGACGCTCGGCGATTACCTGCGTGAAGTTTTGGCCGAAGATAAGAGCCTCCGGTTGAGTGTTTTTCTGGAAGCTGGAAGCGATTTTCGCGGCCGGGCGGATGAATGGATCGGCCGGACCGGAGATCCCTTATACGATCAAAGGCTCCGGCAGGCCCGTGAAGCGGTCGATCGCGAGATCAAGGTCAAGGTTTATCCGACACAGACTGCCGTCGCGGGGATGCCCAATTTTTTGGTCGAGGCTTTTTATATTGCCGATGACGGCTCCAAGGTCCAGATCTTTGATGAGGTTTATCCTGATGCGCCCCACGAGGCCCCCAATCTCTGGCGAGATCTTCAGATGGGGGTGTACAGAAAGATCACCGAGCTTCTTACCCTGAAACTTCAGGAGCAGGGCCGGGCCAAGCAGGACATACTTTTTGTGGATAACGAGGTTTTTGTCAGCCTGCCGACGCCTCTTTTGCCGGACGCGCTTCACCATCATATGAACCACTCGGTATACACGCCGACGATCTACTGGCCTGACGCATCATCGCTCGAGCTTTTGGGCTATTCCAAGCCGCTCGGTCGCTACATCATTCGCAACGGGAAGATCAGCATTCCCGACGCGATAGGGATCACCTTTGACCTTATTACCGGTGTGGCGCTTTATGAGCATACCCCTGCCGTGACGGGAGGTGTGGTACCGGGCTATGTGGATGTGGTCGACAGCTATAACGAGGACGGACTTCGAAGTACGAACGGCGTTTTGATCGAGCAATGGCAGGCGCCGCTCCTCCGGAAATTGATCGATCTCTATAAGAAAAAACTTGGCATGGGTCATGAGACCGAAGACAAGGTCTTCTTTGATGCGCTCAACGATCCCAAACTAGAAGCAATCTTGGGGGAGTTCCAGGAAAGAATGGACGTTATCAAGGCTTATCTCGCCGGCGAGGTGATGCTCTGGCTCAAGACAAGCAAGTTCCGTCCCGCCTGGTTCGACGAGGCTATGAGGGCTTATCAGGAGGAATTTGGACTGGCCTCTGTGGACGGGGAGCAGGTTCTGGAAGCCTTCCGCAACAGCCTGGAAGCCGCGATGGAAAAGGAAGAAACGTGGGCCAGGTTTTTCAACGACCCCAAGACCCAGACGCTTTATTGGGAGTTCCTGAAAAACCCGATCGTTTCGAATGTCCGCCGGCAGGTCGACTACAAAGGCCCTCAAAAATGGAAAGAGCTTCTCCTCAAACTTCAAGCCGATCCCGTCCGGTTGGAATGGTATAAAAAAAACGCGCCCCGGGTCATACTCGGCGGACGTGAGTTTGGCCCCGCGGCTCACAAGTTATTCCTTGAGATCCAGAATCTGATCCGTGTGCTCAAGCTCGAAGACCGATTCGCCACGATCGAGAACTACAACATCGATGTCGCGCCGATCATTTTCCAGGGGGATGCGGCGACGATGATGCTCACCTACGAGTTCATAGAAGCCTCCGCGACCAGCAATATGAAAGGCCTTCCGAACGGCGCGATCCTGATGGGGTCGTGGGGTGGTTCCCAGCCTGAGCTTTTCACCATCGTGGAGGTGGATACCGGACGCGAGGTGAATATCTTCAAGGAAAAAGTCACCTATGAACAGATGGTTGAGAATCTAAAGAGCAACAAGTGGAAGATCACGAACGGTCTCCTGGTGCTTTACAGCCAAGAGGGTGACGGCCGGTTTATCCTAAACACGATGGGCCCGGACGGAAAGATCCGGACCGTGAACGCGCGATTTCCGGACGCGGAATCCATGATCGAGAATCTGGGGATCCTCTGGACGCAGTATCAGGATTCCAAGACTCGGAGAACCCTTCAGTGGGAAGCGCTCCGGTCTTCTCCTCTCGTAGATATGGAAAAGAGCCAGGCTCGCGCCCACATAAAGCTCTGGCAAAGGATCATCCAAAAGAAAAATAAACAAAAGGCGCTTTTTTCGAAAACGGGGCTTTCCTCCGAAAACGCGCTGAAATTTCTCTCCCCAAGGGTTGGGGACGAAGCCGGATTTATCTGGAGAAATGATACGACCGACAATCTGGTAACGGCCTCGGCCGGGGTGCTGGCATTCGTGGAGAGTATCCGCTGGGTCCGGACACGGGGGGCGGACGGTTACCACGCCGTGGCCTATCACGCGCTTCGCGGAGATATTTTTAAACGGATCTTCCACCATCTTTCTGGCTATGAAAAAGAAGTCCCGGATCTTTATCAGGAAATGTTGCGCCTTGAGGCGGAGGCCCAGGCCACGCCGGATCTCCTGAGCAAGGTCCGGATCAACATGACGGCGCTCCGGCTTTTGGACCGCTTTGTGGTTTCCCTGTCGGGAAACGTTTTGCAGGGATATGCCTCCGGTGATAAGACCTATGAACCGCTTTTTGAAAACGATCTTTTCCGGCAGAACCTCAGCTTTTATCTTCATACGAACGGAAAACCCTTTGGCTCCCTGAACAAGAACCAAGTGGGATTCGGGGTCCAGTTGGGCGATGAAAAATACATCGTGGCTCTTAATGAAGGTGAGTCTAAATATCCCGGCGTGGGGGGCAACGAAGCGAAAGCGTGGGGCCAGCTTTACGGAGAGAAAGCTTTTCAGTGGCTGACGGGCCTGGCCGATCCGGAATCCCCCGTGACCTTTCAGGTCATCAATGCCGTGACCGACGAAGTTTATGGGGACGGAGAAGATCGTAAACCCTATCCGTTCTGGATGCTGACGCGGGGAGCTTTGCCGGTCGGACTGCCGTCCCCGGGTATTCAGATCCTGAAACTTCGTGCGACGGGCGAAATGGCACCCGAAGAGAAACGGGTACAAATGGGGTCCCTGATCCTCGAGGATCTTCGCGCCCTTGTCTCGGGAAATCCCGGAGAGCAACTGCGCCAGCAAAAGCCGAGAACTTACTGGCTGAAGCAAACAATCAGTGATCTCCAGAAAAACAGGCCCGAGGAGCTCAAGGCTCGTTTGAGGACGGTGTCCGGGATCGGAAGGGAAAAAGCTATCGCGGTCTTTGGGGTCGAGGGGGTTCGTCCTGTCATGGCGTTCATTGCGGGGCTTGTTCCGGAACTTCTTGAAGATATGAAAGACTGGGAGAGTCCGGAAGAGAAAGATCGAGAAGTTTACGAAGCGCTGAAAGGCGTCATCCAGAATTCCGAGCTGAAGGATCTTTTTGAGCGTGGAGAAGTTTCTTTTGCGAACGTCAGTCGCGATACGGCGGTTGGGATCATTCGGACGCTAAGGAAAAAAAGCGGCGGTGGCGAATCGGTGCGGAACGTGGTGATCCCCATCCATTTCGCGAAGACGCCGTACAACATGGAAGAGGGCAAGGTTTGGTTCGGGATCGGCAGCATCGCTTCTCTGGGGTTGCTGCCCAGAAAAATCTACCGGGTCAAGGACTGGATACTCGGAACGGTTTATGAAAAAGAGCATACGCGCGAATCGCTCTCAAAAGGAGGATGGTGGGTCGGTATTTCTGTGGTCAAAAGAGAGGACCCTGCCGGAATCCCGCAGCCGGGATGGCGGTTTCAGGTCCTCCAGATGCAGCCTGTTGTATCCGACGCAAGGCCTGCAATCCCAAGACGTACCGAATTGCGCACCCGTGATGTTGCAGCAGCCATGGGGGCATCGACTCAGGTTGTCGCTCTTCGCCGCACCGAAATGCGCAGGGAGAGATTAACTCTCACAAGCGTTGGAAAAAGAAACGGAATGCATACGGTTCAGGCCGAGATCTTCTCTCCCAAGCCCCTTAAAATCGAAGATTTAGAAGTTACGCTATGGTATGCCCGACTCGAGAATTGGGGGCAAGATTGGGGCGCAGCGACTCGGAACCAGGGCATGCATTTTGTCGCTGAAAAAAATGTTGGGACTGGATATGTTTACAGCTTTGAGACAGAGCTCTCCTTGGATCCTGGGAAGCATGAGTTTGCTGTTACGAGCAGGAACGGTGCGAGCTTAGGACTTCGTCAGAGGAATTCGGAGAACATGAGGTTTGATGTTTCGGGTACTGCGACGCCATGGGAGGCAAGGCTTTTCTCCAATCCTGATGCTGAAGCAGGGCTTGAAAAACACGGGGCTGAAGCGGCGATCGATTTCAGTTTGAAAACAGATCCGGCAACCCTTCGAGAACAGCTTTTATCAACAAACCGTTTCCCGTTTTTAGCATCCACAAAACTTGTTCCTCAGTTTACGATTTATCCTTTCAAACAAGACAAAGGTCATGAGGGGTGGTCGAAGCATATTTTCTTGGTGGAGCTCATGGCCGAATCCGGCGAAACGATCAAGCTGGTCCTGAAAAAGAGCAAGGGGAACGAAGCGATTCGGGAAGAGATAAAGGGGATGCGCGCTTTACAGGGGGGTCCTGTTTCAATACTTCTGGATGAATTTGAAAATCCCGAGAACCCGGAAAGGCATTATCTCCTGGAGGTTTTTTATGAAGGAAACACCGCTCACCGGCTGCATATTGCAGCAGCGGAAAGAATGCTGTCTCCCAACATTTTTCTGACCCGTGAAATAAGAAAAAACATCATCAAGAGGTATCTTGAGATCGCTCTAAGGACAGGAGGACGTGTTCCAAGGGAGTTTAAAAATTTAAGCAATGTGGTTGTCTCTCCTGACGGGTCCGAACAAACCGTGGTGGATGTCGGTCATGAGTGGCTCAATATTTGGGGGGAAGAAAAAGCCGAAAAAGACGCGTCGGTTTTTCTGGCTGGCGTCTTGACCCGTTACGGCCTTCCTTTTGAGGGGGAGGATTCGGGATTTATTTTCGAAGCTTTTGTGGAAGTATTGGGGGAGAAACAAGCGATTGATTGGATCGAGAATGTCTATAATTTTAACTCTCAGATGTCCGGCAACCTATTGAGGGCGCGGCTTTCAGCGTGGGGATTGAACCCAAGCCATGGATTTCCTGATATTTTTCATAACGTGCTAACCACAAGCCAAACCGCGGTGGAGGGTGAAAGACTGATCCCCAAGGAGATCGTGGCTAAAATCATGCGGAGCACGGGCGCTTTCCTGCAAAGGAAAGGCCGGCTAGGCTCGGGACATGAATCCAGGATTTTCTTAAAGGAGCAATTGGATCGTTTGAACGCGGCTGGCCGGACGGCGCTGGTCGGAACTGATATGGATGACACGTTCCTAAAATTCGGCGCGCCTGTAACGGAAAAAGAGATTAATGTTTTGATCGCAGTCACGGAAGCGGGCGGGCATATCGCTCTCGATACGCTCGCCGATAAGGCGTGGAGCTACAAAAGGTTCTTGGGGCCTCTTTTTCAAAAGCTGCACGATGAAGGGAAGCTTTACCTGCTTAAAAATATTCATCTCATCGCCGACCGCGTCTTGGGAAATCATAAAGTCGGAAAAGAGATCTTTGTTTACGATGAAAATGTCGGAGCCTATACGCGGATCTTCGTCACTGAAGAAAACATCACGAAAGCCGAAGCGCTTGTTGTTCTCCGCAACTATTTGAGAAGGACTCTTCACGAGTGGGCGCCTGAAATCGTGGCCTACTACGGGGATAGCCATGATCAGTATGACAATGACGGGAGCGCTATTGGAAACCCGGATATTCCGGTTGTGATCAACGTGGGAGGGAATCTTCGTATTCCTGACGCTCTCGCACAGCATTTCATCAATACGAATCGGGCGGGGCCCAGCGCCACGCTGCAGGATTTTCAGTGGATTGGGGAACAGCTTTCAAAAAAGAGTCCCCGGGGTCTTTTGCGGGAAGCGGTGGCCGTGCAAGAAGAGCCGCGACCGATTCAAAGGGTGTTTAACGCGCAGAAGAATGGTTTTCAAGCAGAGCCAGGCGCTTGGGTTAGCCTGAGATTTATGGACCCCGAGAGGCATGACTCCGCTCCCGTGGGATTTGTATGGGCAGGGACCGATGAGGGAACCGGGCGGTGGAATATGGCCGGGCAATACTTGATACCGATCCTCGCAAAAGGAAGAATATTTGCGGCGATGATTCCTCCCGGGGTGAACGTGCTTAATGTTTTTTGGACGGGGAGAAAAGCAGATCATGACCAAAAGCTTCCGGGACATTGGGAGCGTAGGGACGGAGCAGATTTTAAGATCGCCCGCGGTCGTTCAGAGATCAGGACGCCGGAGGGAGAATCCGAGGCCGTGAAACGTTCCGTCTCAGGGCCGGTGGACACGACGACGACTTTCAAGGGTTTTTCCCGGTCCGAGGGCAGATTTTTGGATGTCAAGCCAGTCGAGGCAACTTATGAAGAGTTTAACAAGGCGTATGCCGAGATGGGCGGGGGATCCGAAAAAGCGATGCGCCGGGTGACTGTGGAGATTATGAATTTTATCGCGCCGCTCTTGGCGAATACGCTTAATGCCGCGGAGGTGGTTATCGGCAAAGTTCTTTCACCTGAACAGGCCGCGAAGGCGCTGGAGCTCGTTAAGAAAATGCGTTTTGCCACGGCTCTGAAAATGCTCGGCGTGAAGACGGTTCAAGAAGGCGATGTGTTCATGCTGAGTCGCGAGTTGGCGTTGGGGCAGGGATTCTTAGCGGCGATTAAGGATGTTCTTCCGGGAGCTCCGGTGGCTGTGATCACGCCCAACAAAAAAGATCTGGAGGATTTTAACAGGGGTCTTCCGGAAGATGAGAAGGTCCTGACCACGACTGATTCTGTAGCGGATATTATCGAAACAATGCGTCTTCTCAAGGCGAAAGCTAAAGTCAAGACAGACCGCTTCCAGCTCCAGGTTCTTCTCTATGGCGGCGAAATATTGGCGGCGGGGATCCCGGATGATGTGGTGCGTCGCATTACGCAACAAATGCTCCAGAATTTCCTTCGCGTGGCCGGACAGAGCATCAGCGATCGCGTGAACCAGATGGCCGAACAGTTCCAGGCGATCGAGAAGGCAGCATAACCGCGAGCAACGTTCTACGCGCAACGCACAACGAAACTATTTTGAGTTCTACGTTGAGCGTTGCCCGTTAAGCTTTGCGCTGGCATTGACTTTTGGAAAGTATCCCGTATATTCCTCTTATGTCTGAATCATCCCCGAAGTTAATCCGAGTTGGCCACAGCCCTGACCCTGACGACGCGTTCATGTTTTATGCCCTGGCACACGAGAAGATCGATATGCGCGGCTTCAAGGTCGAGCATGTGATCGAGGACATTGAATCCCTCAATCAGCGCGCCCTCAAAGGCGAGCTTGAAGTCACCGCCGTTTCCTGCCATGCCTTTGCCTATCTTTCCGAAAAGTATGCCGTGATGCGTTCCGGCGCGAGCGTGGGGGACGGATACGGCCCCGTGTTAGTTCGGAGCTGTGAGTTTGGAGTTTGGAGAAAAGCCGAAAATACTTTATTGAGAGTTGCCGTACCCGGGGAATTAACCACAGCCTTTCTTGCGCTCCAATTGTATGCGAATCCAGAGACCGGATTTGCGAACTCCGAACTCCCGGCTCCCTACCAAGTAGTTTTCACCCCCTTCGACAAGATCTTCGCCGCCGTAAAAAGTGGCGAAGTGGATTACGGACTCGTTATTCACGAAGGCCAGCTCACGCATGCGGCCGAGGGCTTTGAAAAGGTGCTGGATCTGGGGGAGTGGTGGCATGAAACGACGAAGCTGCCGCTGCCGCTTGGGATCGATATTATCCGCAAGGACCTTGGGGCGGAGACGATGAAGCGCTTTGCCGTGCTCTTCAAAGAAAGCATCCAATATGCCTTGAATCACCGGGAAGATGCCCTAGAATACGCGAGCCAATTCGGCCGAGGTATCTCCCACGACCTGAATGACCGCTTCGTCGCGATGTATGTGAACGATCGTACGGTCGACCTTGGCGCGGACGGCGAGGCGGGATTCCGTAAGCTGCTGGACGATGCTTTTGCCGCGAAGATCATACCGAAGAAGATCAATCTGGAATTCATATAAAATAGCGCAAAGCTCAACGCGCAACGCACAACGAGAAATCCGTCCTGAGAATTTTACGTTGAGCGTTGACCGTTGCGCGCGAGGAGTTTTTTATGGCTAACGACGAATTACGCATCAAAGCAGTGGAAGTCGCAAAAAAACATAAATCCAGCTGGATCGAGCTCGGGCAATATCTTTTTTCGATCTATAAGAACAAGCTCTTCAAAGAATGGGGCTATCAGGCCTTCGAGACCTATTGCCAAAAAGAGCTGAGCATTAAGGACGCGACGGCGTCGAAGCTGATCAAATCCTATGCTTTTCTCGAGAAAGAAGAACCGCGTATCGTGAAGCCGGACTTCACGGAGGAAGAAACGCCCAAGAAGATCCCTGATTACGAGGCCGTGAACCTGCTCCGCCTCGCCAAGGAAAACAAGAATATCCCTACGAATGAGTTCGCGGAACTGCGCCAGGAAGTGCTCAATGAAGGCAAAGAGCCGAAAGATATCCGGGCGAAGGTAAAGAAGATCCTCGAGGACCAGAAGCCGAAGGATACGGCGGAGGCCAAGGATCAGAAGCGTAACGGGGTCTTAAGACGCCTGATCGGATTCATCAATTCCGCGAAAACGCAGCTCGAAGAAGATGACCTTGTGCCGGAGCATGTGCTCAAGCAGATGGAAACTCTGGCGCAGAAGCTCGCAGATCAGCTGGAGTAATACTCGTACGGCGTAAGGCGTTTCGCGTACGGCGCATTTTCTTTTTCTTCGTACCCCGTACGCCGTACTCCTTACCCAAAGCTAGCGCTTGCTTTTTAGCGCGTGGCCACTCCTTCACTTCACATTCCCGGATCAGCGCGCTTGACCGGTCCCCGCATTTCTCCGAATAAAGCATCTCCACGGGCTGATGGGTGCGTGTGTAGCGCGAGGCCTTGCCGGTCTGATGCATTTTCAGGCGTCGTTCGAGGTTGTTAGTAATACCGGTGTAGAAGGATCCATCGCCGCACTTGAGAATATAGAGGGACCACTTGTCCAAGGCTTTTCCCCGGCGCGCTTTCCCCTTTTTCTTTTTTTTGAGTCCCGCGAGCATTCGTTTGTAGGTGGGATGCATGTTTTAGTACGGTGTACGGTGTACGGAGTACGGAGGAAACATCCGTGGAAAGAAACGCCGTACGCCGTACTCCGTACTCATCTCTTGAATTTATGATGATACTTCACGGTCACGACGACGACGCCGGTAAAAAAGATCAGGTTCATCCATCCGAAGAAGCAGAACGCGGGTTCTTTGGATACCAGAGCGGCGGGGGACATCAGGAGGATGCAGATCCAGACCCCGAAAAGCCAGACCAGACTGATGTCATCGGCAGATTTTCGCTTGATGATCCGGATAATGAGCGGAATATTAAAAAGCGGTAGGATCGCTCCCGCCCACGCGCTGATTTTCATTAACAATTCCATAAGTCCTTTCTCTTTTGACCCTGCAAACACCGGGTCTTTGCAGGGTGATTGGAGGGCGTCACTTTTTTGTAGTCATCGCGAGCCCTCAAAGAGGGCGTGGCGATTTCGTTAAGATTGCTTCGCTGTCTTCGCAGCTCGCAATGACATCTGGGCCATCGTTTTAAAACCAGCCAATAACTCTAAATTTCAAGTTTTCTCGGGAACTTCGTGAGATTTCTACAACCGTGCTTGGTGACCACCACAACATCTTCCAACCGTACGCCGCCCGGGCCTTTATAATAAAGACCGGGCTCCACGGTTACGACCTGTCCCGCTTTCAAGACATCATTGCCAACGCTGACGCGCGGCGGCTCATGGATATCCAACCCAAGACCGTGGCCCGTGCTGTGGAAAAATCCTTGCATGCGGCCGTCCTTAACCCCTGTCGCGAACCCCAGTTGCGCGAATCGTCCCTGGATGGCTTCGTGGACCTTCTTGCTCGCCATTCCGTGACGTATCATTTTAAAACCGATGTCCTGGCCCTGTTTGACCGCCGCATAAATTTTCTTAAGCTCCGGTGATGCCTTGCCGCGTACGACGGTCCGGGTGAAGTCCGCATAATAGAGCGTTTCCTGACTGCGCGGAAAAATATCCATGATGATCGGCTGATGCGCGTAAAGGGGGCCGGAGCCCTGATCGTGCGGGTCGATGGAATGCTGGCCGCAGGAGACGATGGTGTGCTCTCCGGAGCAGCCTTCTTCGAGGAGTACCCGGTGGATGATCTTTTTCAGGACCTCGCTTGTGAGGAGTTCCCCTTGGAAATAAAGCTTTCGACCCCGGATCTTCGAGCGCTTCAAGGTCTGGATCGCCTCGCACGCGGCTTTCTCCGTGGCCCGTAAGGCCTGAGTGATCGCGGCGATCTCGGCCGGAGTCTTGATCAGCCGTTCTTCAAAGAAGAGGCCCGTCTTATACCGGATCTCAAGGCCGCCGCGTTTCAGGGGAACATAATATTGGACAGGGAAATTTCCCGGAACGAGAACGCTTTTCACGTGGTGGATTTTAAGGAACCAAAGGATCAGTTCGGGGAAGGAGCAGGCCTTCCCGTGTTTTTCCTTATACTCCGCGGCGAGGAGGGAGGTGGAAAAGACGCCGTGGACACAGGCCTCTTTTTTGGCGCGGTCGAGCTCAAGGTCGCTGACCAGGATATACCGCCTGCCTCGGATCTGGACGAAGACGAACGGATCCGGCGCGATGAACCGGGTCGCGTAATAAAGGTCCGCGTCCTTTTCACTTGAAGCGATCAATAAAAGGTCTGAATTGGCCGATGAATGTGTCATGATTGTCCTCGGGACATGGTAATATGATGTGACGATTTTAAAAAGCCGAATCTTTGCCTATTAAGAGGAACAGACTCCGTCGGAGGATCCGCTCCGCTTGAAAGGATAGGCAGCGACTTTGCTGGCGGGATTGGAGTTTTGAAAAAGATGGAATTTTTAAAAATAATGTATCGCAATTTCAATTCATCGCACAGGAAAAAAGCTGTCGCCGAAAATTTTTTGTCGCTGTCTGTTTTGCAAGTCACCAGTTTTCTCGTTCCTCTCATCACAATGCCATACCTATTTCGCGTTCTGGGCCCGAGCAAATGCGGGCTCATTGCATTCGCCTCAGCCTTTGTCCAATACTTTGCTGCCATCATCGAATATGGTTTCGGGCTTTCTGCAACACGAGAAATCGCAATAAACCAGAATGATCCTCACAAAGTATCAGAAATCTTTTGTTCCGTCCTAATCATCAAAATATTTTTTTTCTGTATAAGCGCTCTTTTCTTTCTGACGCTCCTTCTTGCAGTGCCGAGATTTCGAAACGATTGGGTCGTTTTTCTTATTACATTTTGCGGGCTTATTGGGAATGTGCTGTTGCCCGTCTATTTTTTTCAGGGGATGGATAAGATGAGGTACTACCTGTTGAGTAGCTTGACAGTATTGGCAACAACGGCCGCCATCTTCTTTTTTATCAAAGCGGAAAAAGATTATTTGAATTTACCGCTTATTAATGCGTGCGGGGCCATAGCAAGCGGAGTGATAGCTGTCGCGGTTGTCTTGTTTCGATTTAACGTCCGAGTAGTTTTTCCATCCAAAGGACAATTAAAGAGGCAGCTGATCGAAGGGTGGCATGTCTTTGTGGCGAATCTGAGTTCTTCTGTGCCTGCAAACACAAGAGTTTTCGTGGTGGGAATATTTGCAAGCGATACGATAACCGGTTATTACAGCGCTGCTGAAAGGCTGATAACCATGCTGTTTGCTTTTCCTTTAAGCGTTTTGGCACAGTCGGTGGTTTCGAAGTTGAGCGCTCTTTTCATCACAGATGAATTGCTCGTGCGGAAACTACTTAAAAAACTTCAATGGTTCACGAGCCTGATGTATTTGACTATTGTCGCTGTGTTTTTCCCCTTGGCTCCGGCGATTATGACTTTTTTTTGTGGCAAGCCTTTTCCCGAGGCTGTTTTGAGTTTTCGGTTACTGCTCATACCTCTTTTGCTTGCTGCTTATAATGCGTTCAGGCTGCAAAGTTTTTTTATTTACGGAAAAAGTTCGATTTTTGCGCATGTGTGTCTCGTCGCAGGGATCGCAGGGACAGCTTCTTGTTTCATCTTGGCTTTTTTATTTTCTTATGTAGGCGCAGCGGTCAGCCTGATTATCCTTGTAGTTGTTATGATATGGATGAGTGTGAAAAATGAGGCGCTTCTTATTACTCAATCTGCGGCAAAGGCGTGATAAATGCAGAATTTTCAAGCTTGGTTAAAACGGCTAGGTGAATCGATCTTCAAAAAACGGGAAGTATCTTCCTTCGCCAGAGAGAGTTTTGATAAAATTATGTCGGAGCATGGGGTTCCCTATAAGTTGCATTTAGGGTGTGGCAAGGTCCGATTGGAGGGTTGGATCAATGTCGACGGGGACACAAAGGCTACGGCGGCGGACGTTAGATGGGATTTAACGACTCCTTTGCCTTTTCCCAAAAACACATGTGCCCTGATATATCATGAACACTTGTTGGAGCATCTTCCCGTCAAGGAGGGCGTCTCTTTACTCAAGGAATGTTATCATTTGCTCCAACCCGATGGTGTTTTGCGGGTTGCTATGCCATCTCTCGATGAACTCATAGAAAGAGCTTATAAGGGGACATGGCGGGAAATGGACTGGATTTCTTGGCCCGAGCACCGTTTTATTAAAACGAGAGCAGAAATGGTCAATATCGCGTTTCGATGGTGGGGACATCAGTGGCTGTATGACCGCGAAGAGTTGCACAGAAGGCTTGAGGAGGCAGGTTTCTCCAAGATAAAAGATGTTGCTTGGGGGCAGAGTGATGTCCCGGAATTGCGCGATCGAGAAACCCGTAAAGATACGGGGCTGATCTGCGAGGCGCGAAAATAAAACCAAGGTTGATTAAAAGCTCTCTGGGTGGAAATCAAAGAGCTTGTTTTTTTGAAAAGAAGGGAGGCTCTATCACGTGAAAAAAAAGATTATCATATGGGGTACTTCAGGACAGGCAAAGGTTGTGATGGATATTTTAAGGTTTGATAAACAATGTGAAGTTATTGGCTTCCTGGATGATCGAGTCAGTCTGAGGCCCTCCACCTTTTATGGGAGGCCTGTTTTTGGAGGAAAGGAACAGCTGGGACGCATAGCCAAGATAGGGACGCGCAGGATTATCTTAGCTTTTGGAGATTGTCCTGCAAGGTTAAAACTAACGCATTTCCTAGAGGAAAATCGTTTTCTATTAACTGGAGCGATTCATCCCAGCGCGATTATCGCTAAAGATGCGGTGGTTGCGCCTGGGGCAATGATCTCTGCCGGGGCTATTATTAATCCGGGGTGTATCGTCGGCAAGAGTGTTATTATCAATACAAATTCAAGCGTGGATCACGGATGTCGCGTCGGGGATGCCGCTCATATAGGCCCGGGAGTTTGTTTGGGGGGAGATGTTGAGGTCGGGGAAGCTGCTTGGGTTGGCATTGGCGTTACGGTTAAAGATAATATCAGAATAGGTGCGGGGGCAATAATCGGGGCTGGGTCCGTCGTAGTAAAAGACATTCCTGCACGCGTTCTTGCTTATGGTGTTCCAGCAAAAGTCATTAAAAAATGAGGCCTCGTGATGCGAGATAAGGAAAAAGTTAGTGACCTTGCTATTTTAGGGGGACCTCCAGCTTTTCATGAAAAGCTACATGTCGGGCGTCCCAACATTGGAGATCGTGAAAAATTATTTGAACGGTTTCGCGGTGTTTTAGATAGGAACTGGCTTACCAATAACGGTCCCTTGGTTCAAGAATTTGAAAAAAAGATCCAAGAGTTGCATGCAGTAAAACATTGCATTGCTATTTGCAACGGAACGGTAGCTCTTGAGATCGTGACAAGGGCTGTAGGCCTGTCGGGCGAAGTGATCATTCCATCCTTTACTTTTATAGCTACGGCACACGCGCTTCAATGGCAGGAAATAACGCCTGTTTTTTGTGACATTAATCCTCAAACATATAACCTTGATCCCGAGCAAGTCGAGAAATTGATAACGCCGCGGACGACGGGGATTATGGGCGTGCACCTTTGGGGGCGCGCGTGTGATGTTTCGGCGCTTACGGCGATCGCTCGTAAGCACAATCTCAAGCTCTTGTTTGATGCTTCTCATGCGTTCGGATGTTCTTCTCAGGGCGAAATGATCGGTGGTTTTGGGAATGCTGAGGTGTTGAGTTTTCATGCTACGAAGGTACTCAACACTTTTGAAGGTGGCGCTATTTTGACCAATGATGATGAGTTGGCAAAGCGGATCCGGTACATGCGTAATTTTGGTTTTCAGGATTACGACACCGTGGTTTATCTCGGGATTAACGGTAAAATGAATGAGATTTGTGCGGCGATGGGTTTAACAGGGATGGAAAGCTTTGAAAAATTCCAAGCGACCAACTATCGTAATTACCAAGCGTATAGCCGTGCGCTTGAAGGGGTCCCGGGTATTAAAGTTGTGCCTTATAATGAAAAAGAAAAATGCAACTATCAGTATTTGGTCCTCACGGTTGACGAAAAGGTTGCCGGAATCAGCCGAGATGTGTTAAGCCGCATTCTGCATGCAGAGAATGTTTTAGCGCGCCGTTATTTTTTTCCAGGATGTCACCGCATGCAGCCCTACGCATCCATGCCCTTTTATAAAGGACTGCGATTGCCCGAAACCGAGAAGGCTTCAAGCCAGCTCCTCGCTCTGCCTACGGGCTTAGCTGTTGGAGAGTCGGAAATCCATAGCCTCGTCAAAATCATCAAGCTGAGCCTTGCGCACGCTCATGAGCTCAAGTCAAAGCTGTAAATTCTCTCAAATATTCGCGAGCCCCTCACGATGACGCCCAAGCTCAGTGTTTTGATGATTACCTATAATCAGGAAAAGTTTATAGCGCAAGCGGTTGACAGTGTCCTCATGCAAAAAACGGACTTCGATTATGAAATCGTAATCGGGGAAGACCGTTCTACGGATAAGACGCGCCAGATACTGCTTGATTATCAGGCAAGACATCCCAAGAAGATCCATCTTTTGCTTCACGAGAAAAATTTAGGGTCGGGACAAAACATCGTCACAACGTGGGAAAAATGTCGCGGGAAATACATCGCTCTTTTAGAAGGAGATGATTATTGGACAGCCAAAGAAAAACTGCAGACACAAGTCGATTTCCTGGAGGCTTCTCCCACGTATTCAATGACTTTCCATAATGTGACAATGCTTTTTGATAATGGTACTGCGAGGCCGTGGAAATATATTCCGAAAAACGTCAGGCGTAAGACCTTTTACGTGCAAGATCTTTTTAAGAATAACTTTATCCCGACGGGTTCTGTCGTTGCTCGGAGGGAAGCGCTTAGCGGTTTTCCTGCCTGGTTCCCGGATCTTACGATCGGAGATTGGCCCTTATTCCTAATGCTCGCGCATCGTGGCCCGATTAAATTTTTTAACCGTTTCATGGGCGTTTACCGCGTCCATGCAGGATCCACCATCGCCGGCCTGCCCGACAGCGTGCGGCTTGGAATCCACGTTGTTATTTTTCGAAACTTTAATATCTATTCCGGGTTTCAATACAACAAGCATTCCCATCGAGCCTTGTTTAATACGTTCGCTAACCTTGCTTGGAGGCATCTCAAGACAGGCAATATCAATGCTTCTCTCGTGGATGTGGGGGCTTTTCTAAAGCATCTTGGCCTGTACGGCGTTGCAAAGATAGGTGAAATTCTTAATTTAAAAAAACGAGAAGTGAGCCGGGTTAGAGTACTTGATTAAAATAGGCAACATTCCCAATGAATTCCTGAAAGCATGAAATGATTATCCTCACCTATCGCGGTTTACAGTAATGAGGAGATTTTGACGATTCTCTGCGGCAAAGATGCCAAGCCGCTGAGCGTTCATTTCGTGCAAAGATATTGTGCTGTGATCTTCGTCCAGTGATGAGAACCCCGAAAGATTAATGCTTTGAAAAATCAAGAGCGAAATCACAACGCCGTCGCATTTGTCTTCCCCTTCAAAGTAGAAAATCTTATCAGCATAGGATTGCCAGCCCTCGCTTTTTGGACCATCGCCTATTGCGTTTGGACGCTGGATCGCGGTTTCGAGTTAACGGATGAAGCGTATTACTTGTTGGTGGCCATGCATGGCGGCTCGCAACAGCTTTATGTTGGTGCTCAGCATTGGATTACTGCCGGAATTTGGCGCATAGCGCGTAGTATTATGATGTTCAGAGCCGACGGGATGGTCATTCTGCTATCCAGTGCCGCCTTGTTTTCATTCGGAGCCTTTTCTGCTTGCCGCCGTTACGGCGTGGTGCTTAATAACTTTAAGGCGAAAGCTGTGGTTCTTTCCGCCGCGATGGTTGGCGCAATGCTTTACGCTTCCATCGGGATCAATTTTTCACCGTGCTACAACCTTTTGACTGCGGCGGGAGCGTATGCTGCTGCGGGCCTCGTTTTGTTGGCATTGACTCGTTCCAGGATTACGCATCAGTGCGCTTTGTTTTTTATCGCCGGTTGCGCTCTAGGGGTTGAGTTTATCTGCAAATTCCCTTCGGGGATTGCTACGCTTATACTTCTCTTTTTTTGGACGGCCATTTTGGGACGTTCGCATTTTGAAAAAGTTTCTGGTTTGCTATCCATAATCTTTGGAATTTTCATATTTTCGATCACTGCATTGCTAGCCAATACAACCATAACTGATGCGATTCAAGCCGTCGAAAAGGGTTTTTTCTGTTATCGGCTCGCGCAAGGTGAGTCGGTAGGATTGCGTTTAGTCAGGTATTATTCTGAGTTTCGCGAATATCTCAGAATAGTCCTGCTGGAATTCTTAGTGCCTATCGTGTCAATGATCGTCTACGCGACAACGCGTCGCGCTGTGAGTGCCTATTTGGGACTAGCCGCCCTTGTGATCACTCTGATCTTTGGAAATAGCAGCGATGCCAGGGTGTCCATCCTTCCAATCCATGATTCGTTGTTCGGTAGTTATCTGTTCGGCGGTTACCCCCTATGGGACATGCAGGTCGTCGCACTGTTTGCGATGCTGGTTATGGCGCTTATTGTTTCAATTCCACTGTGGTGCAGAAATATGAACGTGTTTGCATTATTTCTTGGATTCATTTTACTTCCTTATTCGGCAGCGATGGGAAGCGGCAATGTTCTTTTCGCTCAAGTTATAATGGCGCTCGCACCTTGGGGGGTATTAGTTGCGGCGCTTATGGTTTCCCCACATCGTGACCCTCTGCCTAGACGGACGATCGCAATTCTCGGTATTTGTTTTATAGGGACTATGGCGCTACAGACCATTAGTAGTGGCTCCCGGCCGTATCGCCTGTCTGCACCTCTCACAAAACAGGATCAGACGGTGGAAGTGGGAGCTGCGGGGAAAGTGAAGGTGGATGGTAATACTTATACATTTTTCAAAGAACTGAAAATGGCGATCAAGGCGTGCGACATAGCCCCGGCTGCGCCGTTCATTGGCCTATATAATATCCCCGGCGTGGCAATAGGGCTACAAGCCATACCTGTGCTGACGCCGTGGCTTTTTAACAGGAGAGACGCGGAGTTCGTTATTGAAAACGGTCGCCTTAAGGGATCGGACCTAGCGCTAGTGGGCCTCGCTGAGGAAAGTAGTGGGGTTTTTCCGCCTCTGCCAAAACAATTAGATGCGTTTCCTTCCGGCTATGAATATTGCGGAGCGACGACTCATCCCAAGACGCAAGAGAAGATCCAAATTTGGAAATCTCTGAGACGTAACTCAGCTCCCTTGCGAGCTCCGAACGGAGCGCTTTGATAGCGACCCGTGATCAGGACAGGTTTTTTGCTAAGACGCTTGGCGGTATGATGATCTAGAGTGTTTTATTGTGGCTCACGACAGGAAGGCATGATGCCGCATAATGATTAATGAAAGTCGGGAGCTAATCTCGACAAGAAGTTCAGCCGGCGAAGAGGAGATTTTTCAGATGCGCGAGAAAGAGTGGCCGTTCGTAAGTTTGATTATACTCAATTACAATGGCAAGGAATGGCTGCAAGAGTGCTTTTCTTCTCTTTCGAAGATGGATTATCTCCGGGAGAGGTTCGAGGTTATTCTGGGGGACAATGCCTCCTCCGATGACTCCATAGCGTGGACCAAGGAAAAGTTTCCTTGGGTCAAGGTCATGCCCCACGATGCGAACTACGGGTTTTGTAAGGGGAATAACCTTTGCGCTAAACAGGCTAAAGGGGAGTATCTTGTTTTCCTGAATAACGATACGTTTGTGACCCGGGATTGGCTGAAGAACTTGGTTCACGGCGTTCAATCTGAAGCGGGAACCGCCGTGGCGTGCGGGAAAATGCTGTTGCCGCACATTGCTGAGGGGAAAGCGATCAATGCCGCCGGAGGCTTGTTTTTGTCGAGCGGCTCCTGCATGGATGTGGGATGGATGGAAAAAGACGGGTCCGCCTATGACGTTCAGGGTTATACCGGATACGCCTGCGGCGCCGGACTCCTTGTTCAAAAGCGATTTTTTCTCGAGACGGGCGGATTTGATGAGTATTATTTTTTCTTCGCCGAAGACGCTGACCTTGGTTTCCGGGCATGGCTCTACGGTCACAAGGTTCTCTACGTCCCTTCTGCTGTTATGTATCACTATTGCGGCGGAACGCGATTGAAGGATGCTAAAATCTCATCTTTGAGCATTTTTTATTTAACGCGGAATGCGCTTTATTTTATTTTCAAGAATTTCGAATTGATTACGGCCTTTAAAGCGTTCTTTCTTTGGCACATAAAAGCTCTCTTGCGAGTTCTTTATTGTTTGTTTCACGCGAATTTAAAGATCCCCATGGCCGTTTGTAAAGGGTGCTTTGATTTTTGGGGGAAGCTCCCCCTAGCCTTGCGTGCTAGGAGAGCCAACCAGAAGAATCGGAGAATAAGCGACCGGTTTTTATACCAGCAGCATCTTTTGATAGGGTTTCTTGAAGAGATGAAGTTTCAAAAAAAGCGGTTAAAAAATGATGCCGCGTTGATTTCGGGCGAGTTCATCTACGAAAAATGAAAGCACGAGCTGCCTTAACCCGTTTCTTAAGATGGCCGATGATGGAAGGTAACGCTTCTTTTTGAGTGGGCGGGATGCATTTTTAGGATCATGAAGTTTAGGGAGGGAATATGAAGAAAGCACTGATTACGGGCGTGACGGGACAGGACGGCGCATATCTCGCGGAGTTTCTTCTGAAAAAGGGGTATGAGGTCCACGGCATAAAACGGCGCGCTTCTCTTTTAAATACCCAGAGAATCGATCATCTTTACCAGGATCCCTTCGGGCGCGACAGGAATTTCATCCTCTATCACGGGGACATGACCGACGCGAGCAGCCTGACGCATATCCTCCAGAAGGTACAACCCGATGAAGTCTATAATCTCGCAGCCCAAAGCCATGTAGCCGTTTCCTTCGAGGAACCCGAATACACCGCGGATTCCGATGGCGTCGGCGTGCTGCGTCTTCTTGAAGCAATCCGGCTTCTCGGGCTTGGATCTAAAACAAGGTTTTATCAGGCGTCCACCTCTGAGCTTTACGGGAAAGTCCTGGAAACTCCGCAAAAGGAGACCACGCCTTTTTATCCCCGCTCGCCTTATGGCGTCGCGAAGCTCTATGCCTACTGGATCACCGTCAATTACCGCGAGGCCTACGGACTTTTCGCGTGTAACGGCATTCTTTTCAACCATGAATCACCCAAGCGAGGCGAGACTTTTGTCAGCCGCAAGATCACGCGGGCGCTGACGCGGATCAAACTGGGATTGGAAGACTGTTTGCATCTCGGAAATCTGGAGGCCCGGCGGGACTGGGGTCACGCGAAGGATTATATCCGGGCGATGTGGATGATGCTTCAGCAGCCTGAACCGGAGGATCTTGTGATCGCGACGGGGGTCCAGCATAGCGTGCGTGATTTTGTGGAGCACGTTTGCAAGGAATTGGGAATGAAGATCACCTGGAAAGGAAAGGGGCAGGAGGAGAAAGGCTATGACGAAGCGGGGAAGGCCATCGTCGCTGTTTCCCCTCGTTACTTTCGTCCTGCCGAGGTGGAAACCCTTCTCGGAGATCCTTCGAAGGCCAAAGAAAAGCTCGGATGGAAGCCCGAGATCAGTTTTGAGGAATTGGTCCGCGAAATGGTCCATGAAGACCTGAAGCTGGCCGTCCAGGAGCTCGCGATAAAAAAGCAGGCGGTGTAAGACGATGGATCCAAAAAGTAAGATTTATGTGGCCGGTCACCGAGGGCTGGTGGGTTCCGCCCTTTTGCGACGTCTGGAGCAAGTCGGCTTCCGGAATATCGTGACGCGGCCCCATGAAGAGCTGGACCTCAGGCGCCAGGTAGACGTGGAGGCTTTTTTTGCCAGGGAAAAACCCGAATATGTTTTTCTTGCTGCTGCTCGGGTGGGCGGGATCCGTGCGAATCAGACCCAGGGCGGGGCTTTCCTCTATGAAAACCTTCTTATTCAAACGCATGTGATCCACGCGGCCTACAGCTACGGGGTCAAAAAGCTTCTTTTTCTGGGCTCGAGTTGTATCTACCCGAAATTGGCTCCCCAGCCGATCAAAGAGGAATATTTACTGACGGGGCCGTTGGAGTCTTCTAATGAACCCTACGCGGTCGCCAAGATCGTCGGGATCAAGATGTGCGCAGCGTATAATCGTCAGTATGGCACGAATTTTATTTCCGCCATGCCGACCAATTTGTACGGACCCAACGACAACTTCGATCTGGAGACTTCGCATGTTCTTCCGGCACTCATTCGCAAGATCCATGAAGCAAAAGTCCCAAATGCCGGCGAAGTGGTTTTGTGGGGGACCGGGAAGGTGCGACGGGAGTTCCTTTATGTGGATGATCTGGCCGAGGCTTGTGTGCTTCTGATGCAAAAGTATAACGCGGCGGAGATCGGGGAGATCCTCAATATTGGTTGCGGCGAGGATATCACGATCGATGAGCTCGCGCGGCTTATCGGGGACATTGTGGGCTATAAGGGAAAATTCCGGCATGACAGCACCAAACCTGACGGGACGCCCCGGAAACTTCTCGATATTAGCCGTATATCTCGTATGGGCTGGTCGCCCAAGACTCCCCTGCGTGCGGGCATTCAAAAAACCTATGAATGGTTTTGTAAGAATCAGAATATCCGGTGAATAGAGGACCTTGTTTTCCATGATTCCTAGCCCGCGCCTACCGCCGATAACCGTGGTGATGCCGTCCTATCAACAGGCGCAGTTCCTGAAGGAAGCCCTGGACTCGATCCTTTCACAGAATTATCCAAAATTGGAACTTATTGTTGTGGATGGGGGAAGCACGGATGGCTCGGTCGAGATCCTCAAGAGTTACGGAGATAGGATCCGATGGGTCTCTGAAAAAGATCAAGGTCAGTCCGATGCGCTGAATAAAGGTTTCCGAATGGCTTCGCATGAGCTTCTCGGCTGGCTCAACTCGGATGACCTTTATGAGCCGGAGGCACTTTGGATCGCCGGAAAATTTTTCAGCGAACATCCGGTAACGATGTGGGCGATCGGGGATTGCACGATCATCGACGAGAACGGCCGTGAGATCCGCTCATGGGTCAGTCGGTACAAGGCGTACCGGGTAAAACATTTTAGCTACGACGCACTTCTTCAGGAGAATATTGTTCCTCAGATGGGCGTTTTTTTCCGCAAAAGCACGCTTGAGCAGGCAGGGATGCTTGATCTTTCGCTCCATTATTCCATGGACTATGACCTTTGGCTCCGGTTTGCCCGGGAATGGCAGCCCGGATTTCTGAACGCACGGATTGGAAAATTCAGGATGTATTCCTCTTCGAAGTCCATGGCGGCCTTAAACAAGCAGCTCGCAGAGGGAGATAGAATTGTTCGAAAGTATGCCAACGGGCGTTACTGGCCTCTATTCTTGCATCACTTGAATAATATCAAAATTACCTCGGTCTACTGGTTATTAACATTATTCATGGGGAAGAACCCATCGTGAACCCTTTGATGCCTTCATATTCTTCAGCGGAGAAGGTGTTTTCGCGCAAGCGTCTGACTGTTGGGATCAACACCCTTTTTCTCATCCCGGGAGAGGTCGGCGGGTCGGAGACTTACTTTGTTCAAACCCTCTCCGCTCTCTTGGGGGGGGACTATTCGCTGGATGTTGTTCTGTTCACGCAATTGGACAATGATGCTTTTTTGCGCTCAATTTTTTCAAAATATTCTGAAGTCACATTCTGCAAGCTGAACTTCAGAGCCTCCTCGCGGGTGATGCGGATCCTGCGTGAGCAATGGGAGCTTCCGTTCAGGGCCGCCCAGTATCCCCTAGACCTGTTATGGTCGCCGGGTTATACCGCGCCTCTTTTTGCCGGTTGCCGGCAAGTCGTTTCGGTGCTCGACATGCAATACAAGAACTTTTCAGGGGATTTCTCAGAACTTGCCACGAGAGTTATGGATTTTCTTATCCAGGCCATCTCCTGGAAGCGTTCTTTCGTGATCACAATTTCAGAATTCTCCAAAAAGGAAATTTTGAAATATACCTCGATCCTGCCGGAGCGTGTCTTTGTGACGCCCCTGGCGGTAGAGGACGTCTTTTCGCAGCCGATCCCGGTGGCGGATATTTCGCAAGAGGTATCGGATGTCATTTCACGCAGAGAACCCTATTTGCTTTGCGTTTCCAATACTTATCCCCATAAAAACGTCGCTGCGCTTATCCAGGCGTTTACGGATTTGCCGGCCGATTACCCGCATCATCTTGTTTTGATCGGTAAACCCGCCAGAGGGGAAGAGGCGGTGAGAAAAGCGATCGACAAGCTTCCCCCCGGAAAAAAAGTTTTCAGACTAAAAGGCCTTGGGAAAAAGGACCTCATCGCGCTTTATCAACATGCCGATCTTTTTATTTTCCCTTCTCTCTATGAGGGATTCGGGCTTCCCGTGCTCGAAGCTATGAGGGCGGGAACTTTGGTGCTCACAACCCGTTGCGCCTCGATTCCCGAAGTGGCCGAAGACTGCGCGGTGTATTTTGATCCCCACGCACCTGAAGATCTTGCCCGGCAAATTCAAGCCGCGCTCTTGCTTCCAACGGATTCACGGTCAGGTTTGGTCGAGCGAGGCCGTAAAAGAGCTCAAGGATTCTCATGGATCCAAACAGCCGCAAAAACATACGATTGTTTTTGTGGTGTTTGTAATCGGGGGTCAGCGGGGAGGCAACCATGAAAAGAATACTCGTCACAGGCGTCTCGGGCTTTGTCGGCGGACACTTTCTGGACTATTTGGAAGCGAGAAAGCGGAACGCGATCGTATTGGGGATCGATCAATCGAAGCCGATGGTGAGGCGAGAGTCCTACGAGTCGGTCAAATTCATCTTTCAGAGAACGAATCTCCTTGATCAGAAAAGCGTGGATAGGCTTATTTCCGATTTTATGCCCGATCTAGTTCTGCACCTCGCTTCCTTTAGCTCCGTGGGCCTTAGTTGGAAGCAGCCTTTAATGAGCTTCTGTAATAACACCAACATCTTTTTGAATCTCGTCGAATCTTTGAGGAAGCGTTGCCCCTCAGCCCGCGTTCTTTCAGTGGGTTCCTCTGAAGAGTATGGGCAAAGCAGCCGGCATCGAAAGTTTAAGGAAAGGGATGGCCTGAATCCCGCGAGCCCTTATGGTGTGGCGCGCGTCTCGCAGGAAATGCTGGGAGAGATGTACGCCAAAAGCTATAAGATGAAGATCGTCCTAACGCGCTCCTTCAATCACCTCGGCGTTTTTCAGAAGCCTGTTTTTGTGGTGCCATCCTTAGTCCAACAATTCATAGAAGCGAAAAAGCGTGGACGCAAGATCTTCAATCTTACGGTCGGAAATGTCGACATTGTGAGGGATTTTACAAACGTCAAGGATGTCGTTCGGGCCTACGATCTACTTCTGCGGGTGGGGCGCGCGGGGGATGTTTATAATGTTTGTTCAGGAAAAGGTGTTTCTCTGCGGGACATTATCTTGATGCTTGAAAAAATCGTTGGAATCAAGACACGCTTGATCATCAATCGTTCACTAAAGCGACCCAGTGATCCGAGTTGGATCGTGGGTAATTATGACAAAATGCATTGTGAGTTGGGATGGACTCCCAAAATTTCCATCGAGGACACTTTAAAGGAAATGGTCGCTTCGGCGGGGAAGCCGTAGAGGGGACTCAAGAATTGAACCTAATCAGAGGGAAGTGCCTGTGATGATCGGCGAAAATAAAAAAAACGTTTTTTTTATTGTTCCCGAGCGTAACGAGGGGACGGTGATCCGGGCGACACTTGAGCCGCTTGTCCGGGAGGGATATTCCGTCGTGGTGGTGGATGACGGGTCGACGGACGGATCTTGGGAGAAGATCAAAGCCTTGCCGGTCTACGCCTTGCGCCATCGCGTGAATTTGGGGCAGGGGGCCGCGCTTCAGACTGGGATGACTTTCGCTCTGTCCAAAGGGGCTCAGGTCATAGTGCATTTTGACGCGGACGGTCAGCACCGGCTCAAGGATGTCGAGGGGCTTTTGAAGCCCGTACTCGCGGGGGAGGCGGATGTCGCATTAGGGTCCCGTTTTATGAGGCGCGAGGATGCGAAAGCTGTTCCTCTCTCGAAGCGTATCCTTCTGAGAATGGCGATCGTGGTGAATGGCGTGATGACCGGACTCTGGCTCACAGATGCGCACAACGGACTTCGCGTGCTGAACCGGCGAGCGGCGGAAGGTATTCACTTGCGGGAAAACGGGTTCGCGCACGCCACCGAGATCATCGATCAGATCTGCCGGCTAAAATTAAGATACGTTGAAAGACCGATGCGGGTGCATTATTCTAAGTACTCACGCGCGAAAGGGCAGTCCATGTGGAATGCCTTGAATATCGTTATTGATCTCTTGCTCAGGAGGATCCTTAAATGAAACTGATACAATTCATTCTGATCCCGGTGTTCGTGATCGCGATGTTGATCTATGTCCGACGGTTCCGAACCCTTCTTTTGGACCGGTTGATCGCGATCCTGATAGGCGTGGTTGCGATCCTATTAGTCCTGAACCCTGATTGGACCGGTTTTCTGGCCCGCGAGTTCGGGGTTGGTCGCGGGACAGACCTGATGCTTTACCTGAGCGTGACCGGCCTCGGTTTTTTCTGTCTCACACTTTGGGCAAAATTGCAGGATATGGACGCCCGCTTGACTCAGATCATCAGGACGCAAGCTCTTGCCGAGAGCGCCAAATCGAGCCTTCCTGAAGTCCCCGGAAAAGAATAAAGCATCGCGACCATTTTCTTGCCATGGGAAAATAAATGAAAAATAAAGCGGTTGCGGCATTTGACATGTTAAGCCCCAAGAAGCTCCTCTTCGTTGCCGCCTTGTTCCTCGTCCTGGGTGTTCTGATCTATTCCAATACATGGCATGCTGAATTCCAATTTGATGATGCTCCGCACATCAAATTAAATGTTTCCTTGCGCGGCTCATTTGATGTGGCCAAGATCTGGAACGCGAATATAAAAACGCGATTTATCCCCTTTGTAACCTTGACCATCAATTTCCTGATGGGGCGGGAAGGGGTCGCCGGCTATCACTTTTTTAATTTCGGGGTCCATTTCCTGAATGCCTGCTGGGTTTTTTTATTCGGGGTCATGATCTTTAGAACTCCCAAGATGAGCGGAGCCTATCCGCCGAAGCTGACAAATCTCCTGGCGATCTTCAGCGCCTTGATATTTCTCGCGCATCCGCTTCAGACCCAGGCGGTAACTTATATCATTCAACGCATGGCTTCCCTGGCGGCCTTCTTTTATCTTGGGGCGATCGTTCTTTATATGAAGGCCCGCTTGGATTCAAGCAAGGCGTTTTACGCGGGATCTCTGGCCATGGCTTTTGCCGCGATGTTCTGCAAAGAGAACGCGACCACATTGCCGCTAGCGATCATTCTGGTCGATCTTGCTTTCTTTATCCAGACGGATGGCAAGATGAAAGCCCTGCTTCGCTGGGCGCCATTTTTCGCGGCCGTTTTAAGTGCTCTTTGTTTGAGCGGGGCTTTTTCCTGGATCTTTAGCTTCACGAATTCCAAAGAGGGCGGCTTGGCGATAAAAAGTATCTTGCCCGCGGATCTGCAGCAGGGTGTTCTTTCCCGCGGCCAATATTTTCTGACGCAGATCAACGTGTTGTGCACCTATTTGAGGCTGCTGATCTTCCCGGTTAACCAGAGCCTTGACTATGACTATCGAGTGGCAAAAGGACTCTTAGAAGTCAGAACTATGGCCTCCGCTCTTTTTTTGACGGGACTTGTGAGCGTCGCTTTCCTCTGGATAAAAAAACACAGGCTTTTGAGCTTCGGGATCTTCTGGTTCTTTCTGACGCTGAGCGTAGAGTCAAGTATCATTCCGATCAGAGA
The DNA here is from genome assembly GCA_903884815.1 of Candidatus Omnitrophota bacterium. Lineage (GTDB taxonomy): Bacteria > Omnitrophota > Omnitrophia > Omnitrophales > Aquincolibacteriaceae > Aquincolibacterium > Aquincolibacterium aerophilum. The sequence continues at coordinate 45,096 of CAISGE010000073.1, forward strand.
TGTGATCGTCGAGCATCGCATGTATCTGCCCATGGCGGGCTGCGCTCTTTTTATTTGCGCCGGACTTTATGAGTTTCTCAAAGATCAGAAACAGTGGGTTGTTGCGGTGACTTTGGTCGTGATCACTCTAGCCTCATTGACCTATGCCCGCAATGAGGTTTGGAAGACCCGGATCAGTATGTGGCAGGACGTCACGCGGAAGGCGCCTCAAAAAGCCCGTGGCTTCAGCAATCTTGGGGATAGCTACGGCCGTGCGGGGCAACAGGCGAAAGCTGCGGAGTGTTTCAGGAAAGCCATTGAGCTCGATCCCGATTACGCAGAAGCTTATTATAACTTGGGTCACGCTCTGGGGATGATGGGGGATCATGAAGGTGAAAAGGAATACTACCGGAAAGCAATCGAGAAAAATCCGGAGTACTGGTCGCCTTATATCAATCTTGGGGCTCAACTCGGGGCCGAGGGAGATCTGAAGGGGGCGCTTGACGCCTTTCAGGCCGTCGTTAAGGGGAATCCGGAGAATGTTATTGCCTATGACAATCTGGGGGTGACTTACGATAGACTGAGGAACTTTGAAAAAGCGGTCCAGAATTTTAATAAATCGGTCCAGATCAATCCTTACTACGCTCCCGGTTACTGGCATCTGGGGCAGTTGCTTCGGGGCCGAGGCGATCTTGACGGGGCTGTGACGGAAATGATGAAGGCCCTGGAGGCCGAGCCGGACTACGCTGAGGTGTGGTTCGACCTCGGCAAAACTTATCTGATGATGCATAAGCTCCAGGAGGCCGGTCTTGTTGCGGAGAGGCTTCGTTCTCTTTCCTTCGGGAAGTTATCGGACCAACTCACGGAAATGATCGAAAAAGGGATTCCTGTTGAAAAAGAAGATTCGGCCCCGGAAACCACGCTGAAGACGATTTCAAAAGAGTGTTTGGAGCAGGGGAAGAACTGTGGGGCCAAAGAACTTTCCGAGGAAGAAAAAAAGAAGATGAAGATCCTCAATATGGTACGGCTCTCTCAGATGGTTTCTCAACAGCAGCGGGCGGTTGAGACGGTCAAAGTTTTTCAAACCGTTTCTTCCGTGACTCAGCGGCCCATATCTTCCGTCAGAGTCCAGCCCGCTGTTCCTACCACCGTTAAGGCCCGGGAATAGTGCTTTTTAGGACATTATCCGTTTGGGATTACAGGCCTCGAAATAGAAAGTGACAAAAAAAGCGATGATATTATTGCTCATGAGGTTTTGTTTTGGATGAATATCCATTGAAATCCGGGCTAAGCGGCTCAAAGGCTCGACGGGGACCCTGCTATGGCAAAAAATTGGACTGAAGCTCAACGGAACGAAAAAGAGTTCTGGAAGAGAATTTATATCGATAAGGCCAAGGACATAAAATCCTACACAGCTATTTCCCCTCAAGCGGCGATTGACTTCGTCCATAAAACCATGAAACGGCATGAAATGTCTGTCGACGATCTTTCGGGGAAAGTTGTCGCCGATATCGGGTGCGGCCCTTATGGCCTTATCCTTGGATTAGATCATCAATTCGACAATCATCTTCAAGAAAAACCCATGCTCCTAGGCGTAGATCCTCTGATGGACTTTTATGTCTCGGAGATAGGTTTGCTGAAAGAGAAAGACAATGTCCGTCTTTATAACGCAAAAGCTGAATCGCTGCCCATCAATGAGTCGTCGTGCGACTATGTGTTTTCTGTTAATGTGCTCGATCACGTCGAAAATCCGGAACGGTGTGCGGCCGAACTATACCGGATAACGAAAGAGGGTGGCTTATGCGGAATATCCTTGCATGTGGTGACGCCGCTATTTTCTCCTTTTGCCGCTGCTCTTAAATACATCGATTCGAATCATCCCCATCACTTCACATTAAATAAGTTCAGAGAAACGCTTGCGAGAGTTTTTGACAGGGTGGATGTCTCAAAGATAGTAACAGTGATTGAAGATCAACCCGAGTTTGCTTTTCGGAAGATCCTGAGCTCCTCGAATAAGCTCTTGGCCATAGCAAGATGGGGCTATACCCTTATTATGAGAACGGTTTATTTAAATTGCTGGAAGAAACCTTCATCGTCATAGCCTGAAGATTGCGCAAAACGTCAAAGCGAAGACTCGGATTTTCCGATTTTCACTCTTTTACTTTGCATACTGTGTGATGAGTCAAACGAGCTTCTGGGTAGCTCTCCCCATGGAGCACTCCCCCATAGGACATTTTTATATTTGAGGGCAGAGTTTTTTTAGTGATTGACTGAGCCATTTAAAGCCGCTAAACTTCGTCGTCTTTTTCCTCTCTACCAGTCAGCTAAGGCATACTTAAATTTCATGGAAAAGCTTTCCGTAGATCAGCTTAAGGCGAAGGCGAAGCTCGTTCGCCGCCACATCGTTGAAATGACCGGAGCCGCGGCTTCGGGGCATCCCGGCGGTTCTCTTTCTGCCACGGATATGCTGGTCGCGCTCTATTTTAACCTCATGGACCACAATCCCCAGGACCCGCAGTGGCCCGATCGTGATCGTCTGATCCTGAGCAAAGGGCATGCCTCTCCCGCGCTTTACGCCGCCATGGCGGAGGTGGGCTACTTTGATCCCAAGACCCTCAAGGATTTCCGCAGCCTCGGCAGCCCGCTTCAGGGGCATCCCGATCGCCGCAAACTTCCCGGAGTCGAGGCTTCGACCGGATCTCTCGGCCAGGGACTTTCGATAGGCATCGGCATGGCGCTCGCGCGCCGTCTGGATCAAAAAAATTATTATACTTATGTCATCACGAGCGACGGGGAAATGAACGAAGGCCAGACCTGGGAAGCCGCCGCGATGGCCGCGCATCACAAGGTCGATCACTTGATCGCATTTCTTGATTACAACAAGTATCAGCTCGATGATTCCACGAAGAATATCTGCGATATGGAGCCTGTGGTCGAGAAGTGGAAGGCCTTTCGCTGGCACACCTTTGAGATCGACGGGCACGATATCAAGCAGATCCTGAATGCGGTGGAAAAGGCCAAGAAGGTCAAAGGCGAGCCGGTCATGATCATTTCCCATACGGTCAAAGGCAAAGGCGTTTCCTTTATGGAAGGGAACAATGCTTTTCATGGAGTCGCGCCGACGGCAGATGAAGTTCAGAAGGCCTTGAAGGAGCTCGTGTAATGGAACGTAAAATGGGCAAAGCCACGCGGGATGCTTACGGCGAGACCTTAGTTGAGATCGGCAAGATCAATCCGAACGTGATCGTGCTCGACGCGGATCTCTCCAAATCCACGAAATCGGTTCTTTTTTCCGAGAAATTTCCGGAACGCTTTATTAATGTCGGGATCCAGGAAGCGAACCTGGTCGGCGTGGCGGTGGGACTTGCCTCCTGCGGCAAGATTCCTTTCATCTCGAGTTTCGCGTCCTTCCTTGTCAGCAAAGGTTTTGATCAGTTCCGGATGGGCGTTGCGTTCTCCGAGCTGAACGTGAAGGTGATCGGCTCTCACGGCGGCATCACGGTCGGGGAGGACGGCGCTTCCCAGATGTCGATCGAGGATATCGCGCTCATGACCAGTCTCCCGGGTTTTGTGGTGATGGTGCCCTCCGATGAGGTTTCCGCGCGCGCCCTGGTGCTTGAAACCGCGAAATATGTCGGCCCCGTTTACATCCGTACCGGGCGTCCGAAAGCTCCGCTGGTTCACAAGGCCGGCACAGAGTTCAAGATCGGCAAAGGCGTTCGCATCCGCGAAGGCAAGGACCTCACGATCATCGCCAACGGCCTGGAAGTTTTCGAAGCTCTTGAAGCGGCCGAAAGGCTTGCCGATGAAGGGATCAGCGCCAGCGTCATTGATATGCACACTGTGAAGCCGCTGGACACCGAGCTTGTTCTGGAAGAGGCGAAGCGGACGGGCCATATTCTCGTCGCCGAAGAGCATCAGATCTGGGGCGGTCTCGGGAGCGCGGTTGCGACCTTTCTCGCCAAGAAGCACCCTTGCAAGATGGGTTTCGTCGCCATTCAAGACACTTTTGCCGAGTCGGGCAAGGGCGATGAGCTTCTGGAAAAGTACGGTTTGACCTACCCGCATATCATCAAGGCCGCCAAAAAACTCCTGGGACGCTAGCCCTTCGGGCTCGTTCGGGGTCTTGGCGACAGCCACGCACCCTCTTATCGGAGAACACTTCCGAAATGAAATCTTTCTCGGGTACGGCGTATCGCGTACGGCGTACGGCGGAACGTTCAAAAAATACCTCTGTTAAGAACGCCGTACGCCTTACGCCGTACGCCTTACTTGCCCTTCTGCTCATTTCTTTTGTGTCCCCCCTCTTTGCTGCTACAGGCGATAAGGCGATGGTGATCACCCCCGACTTCCGCGCGACTCAGGCCGCTCTTGAGATCCTGAAGCAAGGGGGGAACGCGGTGGATGCGGCCGTGGCGGCCGGGTGGGTCATGAGCGTGGTCAGTCCGCAGTCTTCCGGGATCGGCGGTGGCGGGCTTTTTCTTTTTTATGATATTGGAACACGCCGTATTCTCTTTTTTGACGGGAGTGTCAAGACTCCGGCGAAGGCCAAGCCCGGGATGTTCCGTGACGCGAAGGGGAATCTTCTCCCTTATCAGCCCGAACGGAATACGGGGGGACTGCCGGTGGGCGTGCCCGGGTTCTTGAAGCTCACGGAAGAAGTGCACGCCAAATACGGGACGCATAAGTTTCCGTTCGAGAAGCTTTTTGATCCCGCGATCCTTTTGGCGGAAAACGGGACGGAAGTTTCGGCGGAGCTTTCCCTGGCGCTTCGCGAGAATGCGGAGCGACTGAACCTCTTGGATCCCTCCCAAGCGGTTTTTTTTAAAGACGGAGTTCCACTCCCCAAGGGAGCAACATTCCAGCAGACCGATCTCGCCAAGATGTTCCATCTTCTCCAGAAAAAAGGACCTTCAGCTTTCTATAAGGGGGCGATTGCGACCGAGATGATCCGCGCGGTTCATAAGGACAAGTTTCGTCCAGGATTCCTTGGGGGCCGGGACCTTGAAGGCTACACGGCGGCGGAGCGCGAACCGGTTCACTCGACCTATCAGGGGTATGATCTTTTTAGTGCCGGGCCACCGGCCGATGGCGGGGTAATGCTTTTCCGGGCGCTCAATATCCTGTCACATTTCGGAATGCCGGGGCTTGGAAAATCTCCGGAGGCCTATCATCTTCTCGGGGAAACGCAAAAGGTCGCCTTAGCCTATCGTGACGGTGTGGCCGATCCGGACATGTTCGAGATCCCTCTTACGGAATTGCTTTCCGAGGCGTGGGCTCAGGATCGGGCAGGGACCATTCAATTTGATAAGATCCTTCCTTTTGTTAAAGCGTCGCAGGATTCCGGACCTGTCAAAAAGCGATCCGGAATATCGATCCTGGTGGTGGACCCCCGCGGAAACATCGCGATCCTTACCGCGACTCTTGGGGACGCGTTTGGTTCAGCGCTGCGGGTCCCGGGTTACGGATTTTTTATGAACAATCTCCTGACAGATTTTGACGGGGGGCCCTCTTCGGGCAAGGACGCTGCTTCCGAGGGAAACATAACCGGAGGGCAAAGGCCGCGCGGTCCCGAAGCGCCCGTCTTCCTATTCAAAGAGGGCAAGCCTGCGATGCTGGCCAGCGCCTATGGCAACGAGGAGCCGGCCGTCGTGCTTTTGAACGTGATCGTTCCCCGGATCGACCTTGGGGCTTCTTGTGTCGAGGCCTTAGGGGCCCCACGGCTCCTGGCGGGAGACAAGGGGCTGCGCATGGAAAAGGGCCTTTATGATCAGGAAATGATACGTATGAAGCTGGAACTTTTAGGGTATAAGATCGAAAAAGAGGATACGATCGGAGTTGCGCAAATAGTTTGTTTTGTCCCGGGTTCTGGTAAGATAGAGGGTGAAAGTGATCCTCGCGCGGCAGGGCAAGCTGAAGGCTTCTAGATTTTGAATTTGCCACCGCCTATGGCGGGGTCCCGTCCAAAGGCGGGAAGATCTCAAATCTCAGAGGTAAAAATGATTCTGCATAAGGGCAAGTACCTCGATCTGATCCGCGAAGATAATTGGGAGTATGTCCAAAGGACCAATTGCAACGGGATCGTGGTTATCGTCCCGATGACGGCGGATGAAAAGGTGATTTTCGTCGAACAATTCCGCCGGCCCGTCAAAGCCCAGGTGATCGAATGGCCGGCCGGACTTGTGAATGACAAGACTCCGCATGATGCGGAGACGATGGAAGCTGCCGCGCGCCGGGAACTTATGGAAGAAACCGGCTATAAGGCGGACCATTTATCGCTCCTGACGGAAGGCCCGGTCTCGAGCGGCCTGAGCTCGGAGATCATCACCTTCTATCAGGCGCTCGATGTGGTCAAGTCCGGCCCGGGGGGAGGGGATGAGACCGAAGCGATCAAGGTCCATGCGGTGCCGCTCAAGGAAGCGGACCTCTGGCTCTACGAGATGGAAAAGAAGGGTCTGATGGTGGATCCGAAAGTTTATGTGGGGTTGTATTTCTTAAAAAGCTAGTACGGCGTACGGAGTATGGCGCAATAAGTTTTTCGCCGTACGCCTTACACCGTGCTCCGTACATTGGAGTTCTCTATGGCCGACATTACGATCTATCAAAAACCAACCTGCACCACCTGCAAAGAGGTTTATCAGGCGCTGAAAGAAGCCGGCGTTGACTTTGATGCCGTGGATTATTTTACCGATCCCATCCCCAAAGCGAAACTGAAGGAGCTTATTCAGAAGATCGGTCTTCCGGTCGAGGAACTGATCCGGAAAAAAGACCAGCTTTTCGGGGACCTGCGGCTCGGCGAAAAGAAACTGACCGAAGGCCAGTGGTTGGATCTTTTGGCCATCTATCCCGACCTTCTCCAACGACCGATCGTGGAAAAAGGCGAAAAGGCCATCGTTGCTCGCCCCGCCCGGAAGATCCGGGAATTTTTAATTGTCGCGGAAACCGTCGCGCCGGAAACTCCCAAGGCAGTGAATCCTTCCGCCTGAAATCATGGAGGGGAAACTGGATCGCGGACTTTTGTTTCATTCTCAGAATTATTAGGCGCTAAAGGATTCTGAAATAGGTCCGAAGGAAAGAGAAGCCTTGATTGTCTAAGGTCCAGAGGTGGCTTGGGGCCGGTGCAGGAAAGGGTTGAAGCATCCAAGGAAATGTGGGGGCGTGTCAATGTCTTCGTGGGATTCCACGGCCCTCAGTGATTTTTTAACTACGATATTTGCCGTGATCGAAGAACTGATGCGTTGCGCGGCGGAGTGATAGAGGAGGGGCTATGGTCATAGAAGTCAAAAAAGAGTTTTATTCGAATGGAAAATTAAAATGGGAAAGACCCTACAACGGCGATAATCTCGAGGGGATATGTCTGCTACATTATGAAAGCGGGCAATTATGGAAGGAAGAACCTTACAAGCACGGAAAGCTTGAGGGGCTCTCAAAGTGGTATTACGAAAGCGGGAAGATTGGTGAGGAGAGGGTTTACAAGAAAGGGCTTGCTGAGGGGCCATCCAAGTGGTTTTTTGAAAATGGACAAATAAGGAAAGAGGGGATTTACAGCAAGGGCCTTCCCGAGGGAGTGATCAAGTGGTATTTCGAGGACGGGAAATTATGGAAAGAAGAACCTTTTAAAAACGGAAGGCTCGAGGGGATCTTTAAGCATTATTATCCAAGCGGGAAAATATGGAAAGAAGAGTCCTATAAGAACGGTGAGCTTGACGGGACAACTCGGGGCTATAAGGAGGATGGGTCATTAGCGGTCGAGATGGTTTTCAAAAAAGGCGCCCCCGTGGAAAAATGATCGAGGGTTCTTCATTTTAAAGAGGTGAGAAACTAAGCCGTAAAGATCCCGCCCCCTACGACGCCCCTTTGGCGCCATGATTCTCCTTAATAAAAAATCAAAAGAAATCACGACTGTCCTGATTTCCGATTTTGAAAATAATAATGAAAGTCAGGGCGTCATGATTCTCATTAATAATAAATCAATAGAAATCATGACAGTCCAAGTCCCCTTTAATTGAATCAAAGTAAAGACATGGGCGTCACGATTCTCTCGTATAAAAAACGGGGGCATCCCAGCGAGAGAGTCGAGGTTGCTCGGCCGTGTTTTTTTAGCTACAATGCTCTCTCACAATACCCCTAAAGGAGGACTGCTATGGATGACCCCAAGAACCAGCCTTTTTCATATTCGCAGGATGCCATTTTCTCGAATTTCATGCAACGCGTTTATCAGTGGATGGCCATGGGTCTTGCGCTGACGGGCCTCGCCGCTCTCGTAACGGCCGGGAATATGCCACTCCTCCGCTTTCTGGCCCAAGGCGGCATGTTGGTTTTCTTTCTTGCTGAGTTCGGACTGGTCATCTGGCTTACTCGGAGTCTCCAAAAGATCTCGGCTCAGGCGGCGACGATCGGCTTTCTGGTTTTTTCCGTCATAAACGGCGTGACGCTCTCGAGCATTTTTCGCGTTTACACCGCGGCTTCGATCTCCTCCACCTTTTTTATCACGGCAATGACATTCGCGGGCGTGAGCATGTACGGCTGGATGACGAAGCAGGATCTGACCTCTATCGGGAGTTTCTGCGGCATGGCCCTCTGGGGCGTGATCGTGGCGAGCGTTGTGAACATCTTCTTTCACTCGCCTGTTTTTCAGTGGGGCGTTTCTTATTGCGGCGTCGCGGTTTTTATCGGTCTGACGGCCTATGACACGCAGAGGCTCAAGGGCATTCATGAAAGCGTGCCGGACGCGTCGGAGCAGCTTGCGATCGTCGGCGCGCTGATGCTCTATCTCGATTTTATTAACATGTTCTTGTTTTTACTGCAGATCTTCAACCGCAGACGGTAATCACGAAAATTTCCTGAG
>CAISGE010000074.1 GCA_903884815.1 Candidatus Omnitrophota bacterium
TCTTTAAAACAGAGTTCATCCAGGCTTCCATATCGCTACCATAAGTCGTTATTTCTTGCGCCGTAAGGTTGCCCCTTAGACTAAACCAAGCCTGGCTGCTTAGAGTAAAAGCCCTATATTCTTGATCGATTGAGTTAGGACTTCGGGTCAGCCGTGTATCGGTCACCCCATATTCGTATTTACCTGTCTGCGGATAGGCCTCTGCGTCCTGGTCCCACAAAGCATGCAAGGTTTCATGCGCCAGCAGGGATGCGACTACTTCGGAAGGATAAGTTAAATAGGCCAAGTCCAAAACCTCCACTTTCGTTACGGGATTGAAATAAGCCAGTGAATTATTATGGGACGGAGAGGTGCCGAAAAGGACTGGCATCCCGCCGCTATCCAGAAAAGATTTTTCCTCCACGCCGCTGTTAAAGCCCACCTGGTACCCTGTTATCGGATTATCTTCATTGACATAGGCGGGCGTCCCAGCAAGCAAGGTTTCCGAAGCGCTGATCTGCGCGGAAAAAGTCGTATTAGCCGCAGCCTTCCCGCAAACCACGGCGGAATAATCCGCAGAGGTAAATTCCAACCCGCTTGTAAATTTAGCGTAAGTCTTCGCACGGTAACAATTTTCGGTATCATTGGAAACCTGGTCTTCCCAACCCGCTTCCCAAATACCACCGTCCGCAAAATAGGGATCCACATAGCCCCAATCCTGAAGAACCCCGTCTATCTTCTGGGCCGTTTCAATAATATAACCGGTGGCAAGACCGTTCGACGGGGGATCAAAGGCGAGCACAAGCCATCCATCATTCGGGGTCAATTCCAAATTGAGCGGAGGAAGAATATCCGCGGCCGTCACAGGGTTCGAGACCTGCTGCAATTCTCCGGGGACTTTAGTAAGAACAGTACCGGTACCTCCGCCGCCCCACCCGCCGCCAGAGTTGCCTCCCGAACCCGAAGAACCCCCGGAACCACCGCTGCCGCCGCCCGAAGAACCTCCGGAACCGCTGCCGGAATTCCCGCCGCCGGAAGCGCCGGTACCAACAAAACCATCCTTATCAAGCGCGTACCCCTGGAGCCAGCTATCCAAAATACCGATCGGAGTGGCGACAGCCAAAAAATTTTCATCCGTGACATCGATGATCTTATAGGTGTAGTACCGCTCGCCCACCAAAATCCCGAGAGCCGCCTTAATTTCCGCGGCATCTTCGGCCGCCACGAATTTCCCTGTAAGATTGTACGAAAGAAGCTCCTGGGAACGGATGGCCCCGAGATTATTGATAGCCTCGGCTTCTTTGGCCTTTTCGATCTGCCCGAAAAACTTGGGAAAGACGATGGCCCCGAGCACCGCGAGGATCACAACGACCATGAGGATTTCAACCAGTGTAAACCCTTTTTGCTTATTTCGGGACATCGCTCTCACTCCGGCTCCCCTGCATGACTTCTTCTAATACCTTTTTGTTCTGCGCCGCGGCTTGAAGCTTCGGTTCCAGCTCAAGCGCCCGGTTCCATTCTTTAAGGGCGTTATCGGCATCATTCAGCAAAGCATAAGCCAGACCGGCGTTGGCATGGGCTTGGGCGTCCTCGTCATGGGTTTTTAAAATTTGCTGGTAGATCTTGAGCGCACTCTGAGGATCGTTCATCTTGAGGTAAAGAAGTCCCAACCCCCCCCAATAGACCGGATCACGGGGATCTTTGCCAGCCAACTTTTCATAGTAAGCGACCGCCTGGGTCACGTCTTTTTTCTCGGCGAAGACCTGTGCCAACATGTAAAACGCTACGGGATTGTTGGGCTCCTTTTCCAGGATCCGACGAAAGATCTTTTCGGCCGCATCCCAATCTTTTTTCTCCATGTACATTTGCCCGAGGGCTAAATAAATCGCCGCCTTTTGAGAATCAACTTTCAAACCCTGCTTGTAATAGTCCTCGGCTTGCATGTAATCCTTCCGTAATTGGCAAAGGGTCGCCATGTTAAAATAGGCCCTTGGAACCGGCTTGGGATGTTTTAAAAGTGTTTTGAGGATGGCTTCCGCTTTATCCAAATTTCCAACCTGAATGTAGGCTGCGGCCGCATTGCAGGAAGACACAACATCATTCTTTGCGCCCAAAGATTCATACTGCCTTGCCGCGGCCATATAATTCCCGGCCCCATATTCACAATAGGCAAGGCTTCGCTTAATCTTTCTATCTGCCGGCTTCTGGACCAGGCATTTTTCGTACATTTCAACGGCCTTCCGGTAGATCTTTTTGCTCTCGTAGAAATGGGCGGCATTCAGGAGCGTGTTATAGTCCTCGGGATTTGCCTGAAGGGCCTTCCAGAAATTCTCTTCGGCCTTGGGATCCATGCCGGCGGATGCGTAGGCGCTCCCTAGATTGGCATAAATGATCGCGCCCATGGCGGGCGGCCCCAGGGACCGTTCAAAAGACGCGGCAGATTCCCTGAATTTTCCTGCTTTGTAAAGCTCCACTCCTTTTGAAAAATACACCTCTTTGCCGCGAACCTCCATCATCTGCGCCTTGGGTCCGCGCCAAATAGTCTGAATATCGCTCTTGGGAATCTTAACCTTGCCGCCCGGAGCCTCGACCACCACAAATTCCTCGTTCTCCTTGAGGATCTTCGTCTCAATGGCATTGCCATTCTTGAGCTGGATGATCTCGGCGTGGGCTAAGGGAAGGAAAAGGGACGAACTGAGCGCGATGAAAGCGCAAAAGGGAAAAAGAAAAAATAAAACGGAGGGAGTAGGATTCGAACCTACGATCCCCTTGCGAGGATAACGGTTTTCGAGACCGCCGCATTCGACCACTCTGCCACCTCTCCGTGAAACTATAACTAACGAGATTCCAACGAGTTACGGCTTTCGGCCTTGCTGGGCACTTCTACGATATTAGGCCTATGTGTCCAAAAAGTGTCCATTTCTTCATCAAGAACGCACACCGCCCGGGCTTTATGCTCCGGCGAAAGATGAGCATACCGAAGGGTCATTTCAAGGGTCTTGTGTCCCAAGATCTCCCGAACCGTATTTAAATCTATCCCCTTCATTACAAAGTAGGAAGCCGCAGTATGCCGCAGATCATGAAACTTAAAATCCTTAATACAGGCTTTCTTCCTCGCTCTCAGAAATGGACTGCGGAAATTATACGGGTTTCCGTCCTTTTTGCAAAACACATATCCTTCGCTATTATCATGCGGCAATACAGATAAGGTTTCCTGAACTGTCCTGTTCATCGGAACTCGGCGGGTCTTCCCATTCTTTGTGACTCTCAGCGTGATAATGCCTCTCAAAAGATCAACGTCCTGCCACTTGAGATATTGCATCTCGTTAAGCCGCATCCCCGTATTGACCGCCAACATCAATGCAGGCTTAAACCCTTCATCGGAACAATCCCAAAGGCTTTTCAGCTCATCCTTTGTAAGGAACCGGAGCCGCTCATTGTTTTCCTTTTCCATCTTGATCTTTTTGACGGGATTCTCCTTCGCATAATCCCACTCTATGGCGAGACGAAACATGCATTTCAGGCAGGCTAATTCCCTGTTGATATAGGCAGGTGATGGCAGGCGGCCTTTATAAGTTTTCTGACCTCGCCTCTCGGATTGATACCTCTGAACCATTTGCGGAGTTATTTCATGAAGGCATTTGTCCCCAAAGAAGGGGGTGAGACGCTTGAGGTAATGAATGTCCGTTGTTGCCCAAGATTTTTTATTCTTTCCATAGTCCCGGGCATAGATATCCGCAAACTCTCTGAAGCAGATCCTCTGCTCTTTCTTGATATCAAGATACTTGCCTTCGGCGATCTCGATCTTCCGTTTTCGAAGAATCGTCTCGGCCAGCTTCTTGCTCGGACCGATCTTCTCTCGCTTCCGGCGGCCACCAGGAAGACGGTAATCAATGAACCAATTACCACCTTTTTCGGTTACCCCTTTGGATTTCCTCATCTATCTCATCCCATTTTGGATTGCGTTCGACCTGACACTGATCCACACACATCCTTATCGCAGTGAGATCAAACCGCAGCAGCTTCCCGCCCAGCTTATAGTGCGGGATCCTGCGGCTTGATACCCAAGAGTAGACTGTAGAGGCCTTGACGCTTAAAAAAGCCGCTACCTCATTTACGCCGACCAGCTGTCTCTCCCTCTCCGTTATCGCCCTCAAACTACTTATGGGCGTCCCGGTGGTGGCGGTTCCGCCGCTGCAGCGGAAATGTTGCCGATTGGCGGACACCGCCACTTGCATTAAGGCCTTTCGTTCTTCTCTCACCCTTCAGCCCCTAAAGTCTTCTGCTCTTTCTCTAGAGAACCGGTAACAAAAGACAGCGATTCGTCCGCCTCTATGAGGCTTTTCTCCAATCTTCGGAGATCGGGATGCAAATTGAGAGCCTCCTCCAGATCTTCTAGGACTGACATGCTACGTCCTAGCCCCTCCTTCAGATCCTCGATGAGGCATCGTACGTTTTTTTTGTTAGGTGTTGTCATGTGAAATGTCCTTTCGGTTGGTGTGTTTTAGGTTTCAGAAGTAAAGTTGTATAGCGTGTTTGTCTTCTGGCCTCCTTTCTGGCGAGCGAGCCTCCGGAAGAATGGGTTCCGTCCGTCCACTCCACATCACCCCGGCAGGATATGGTAGATTTCTATAGATGGTGCATTGGGTGAATTGAGAAAATTCGGTGGTTGGGGCAATACAATGCATTTGGTGAACTGCGGGTTTGAGTCCGATAATCAAACTCAGTGCGCTAATTGCACTTGTTGGCGATAGTCCAATGCATCTAGTGAACTGCATTTTAATCACCACCTTTGATGGTCAAACTTAAAGGTGAGCTTATAAACGTTGGCTTTTACTCTGAGGCCACGGCGTTTCCCGTGCTTGGCGTAGCGGGTAACTTCAATCCATTCCTTTTGCTCAAGACTTTGCACAGCCTTATCGACAGTGCCACCGTGCTTAATCCGGGATCGTTGCTTTAATGCCTCAAACGGAGCCTTAAACGGCTCTCCATTGCCTCTGTAGAAAGTTTTGAGCGTGTTGTAGGTATGCGCTTCGATCTTGTTAAGTGCCTTCCAAGGCTCGGAATTAACGGTTCCCACCTCGACAGCCCCAAATGGCTTTTCCTTTTTTTTCCCGGACTTCTCGAGTTTTTTCTTTGCAGCAACTTCTTTCATTACACCCATGATTTTCTCACCTCATATTTCTTTCCGCATATGGCAGAGCTGTTTACCTCTCAAAAACGTAATCCTTTAGGGTTCTATAGGCATCGGTCAGGGCTTTGGCCTCAACCTTGCCGCCGTTGTAGAATTTAAGGGCTTCTTGCTGAACGTGATCACCCTCAAAAAGGACGAGAACTTTCTGGCCATTTTGTTTTTTACCGGCCAGCTTGAATCCCCGGCAGAGGAGATACGCACCTTCATAGAGATTTTGACTGGAATAGAGGTTGGGACTAACCATTTAAAGGCCTTTCTTTTGCGTTTTTGCTGAACTCACGGAGCGATTTTGGAGCGATCTTCCCGGGTCTGGGGCCTACCCCTTCTCGGGCTGGGTTGTGCCCATCACGATAGAGGAAAAGAGTGCAATCGGTCACGGGACACAACTTGACCTCTTTGGGCTGGAAGCAGGAGCAATCGAGGCACTTGGCCCGGATGGCTTTGAGGGGTCTTAATTTTTTACTCATATCGTATCTCCTTAAAATAAAAAATCCCGCAAGGGTGAACTTACGGGACTAAGATACGATATCTGCTAATTCTGAAAAATGATTGATAATGTATTACTTTATTTGCCTGTAACCTCCGTTAATTAGCTTCACGCACCGCTTGTAATCTCTCATAACCTTCTGCTTCGCATAGTCCGTTGTGCCGGCATCGTTGGGATAAAAAAACTGGGCCAGTTTTGCCCATGACCAGCCACGCTCCTTTGCGTCATAAACACGAAGGTATTGCTTATACGCTTCACAGCGATTTCTATTTTCTGTTCTTCGTATTTTTTTCCAAAAGGATATTAACTTCTTAAACTCGGAGAGAATCAGACGTTCTCTATGCGTAACATCCACAAGTAAAGTTAAGGTCAATGCTTTCCGCAATGTCCTTTTGTCTTTTCCCTTTAAGTGGTTAGACGTCAACTCCCGCCCCATCGCAACATCTTCGCCGGTAATCGGGGTATTGCGAATGTCTCGGATCACAATGGGGGCTATTGGGCTCATTTCATCAAAAAGAACATCGTCATTTTGGCAGGCCTTGAAGGATTTTGGGAATCTATCATCGGGACTTAAAGGTGGCCACACACCATACTTTTTAATCCAATATGATCTCGGGAAAGAGCCGTCCCTATAATAGTCCTCGATGTATTTTTTGTTTCTTCGCAAGAACTCCCATCGAGACTTCGCTATATCGAAGATATAGTCCTTCGGATCAGCGTTGTTTTGTTTCCTCATAGTTTCCCCGCATTATTATTCTTTGACGATGAGGAATTACCAGCCCGGCCATAATTGCCACAGCATTAGCATTTGGAAGAACCATAGTAAACTCTCACCCTTTTTGATTTTTCAAAATATCCAATCCAAAATGTTGAGAAAACCAACGGGGAGAATATGGATCGAATATTATGTGTTGCTTCATTTTCCGGGAAAATAAAGTAGTAAAAAAGATAATACGCCACCATGATCGCAGCGAGGATTATTAGCATTTTAATAATTTTCGCTGGCGTGTCTGACAGCTTACGGTCCAAATTACTAAGAATGTTGATATTGATGCAGATTAAGCTGGCCTGCACAGCAATATCTACCAAAAGCAATATTATCCCCAAGACAGATGTACTCAATGATCCCCACTGTCCTATGGACTTGCCGATGACACCGAGATACGAAAGCATATTAAAAACAATAATGACTTTAAAAACCGTTAGCCAACCACCACAACTATTCAGTTTATTTTGCATCTCAGGACTAATGTCTGATTTTTTCTCCTGAACAATAGATATCTCCCTAATCTCCTCGGGAGTGGCCTGTCTCAGCGAACCACCGCATGCAGAACAAGTATCAGCCAAATCGTGGTATGTCTCTTTGCATGCTTCGCATAATTTCGCCATCGTTCTACTTCTCCTAGGCTCTGAATGCCGTTTGTTATGATTTTCGCAATTTCTCTATATCTTCGCTCAAGAAAGTGTCTTGCGAACTTCGCTTAACAACCCTTCCAATTCCGCTTCACTTGTGGCTGTCCCATATCTACCACCTGTCTCTTTAGCCATCTCAGCCAATGTTTTTTCATCAGTTCCCACATTCGCCATGACTTTACGATTACCAAGTTTGGGGTCATTGACAGGAAATGGAACGAGTCCTTTTGTACCAAGAGCAATAGCATGGATAAAAATTTTATTATTGGATGCAAGATCAATTGCGGTTAACGGGTCTAAATGACCGGAATTATTCACCCCATCAGTAAGAAGAATGATTGTTTTCTTATTTCCAACATATTCAGCAAGTTCTTTTGTGGCTTCAAAAACGGCATCCCCAATAGATGTTCCATCTTCTTTGCTTAGTCCATGCTGAATCCCGTCAAGAGCCTCTATTACCTCGCTCTTTGATTGAGTTAACGGGCTAATAGTCATCACATCTTTTGAAAAACACTTGAGGCCAATCAGCATTTCAGTATTTGCCCGAAGAAAATTTGAAATGGCTGTCTTGGCGGAAGTGAGGCGATTCTGAGGCTGCATATCTTCCGCTATCATAGAGCCAGAAATATCCAGTAAAATTATTAGTGCCGGTTTATCTGTTTTAATATTACTGGCTGGAATACCCATTCTATGCTGATCAGTAAATTCGGCGAGGAAAGTAGCCTTGGATTTTCCGGTAGGGTTATCGACATGAATAGTAATCGGCTTTGAATTGAGAAGCATGGTCCTCTTATCTGCATTTTTTTGCTGATCTTCACCTCGGATGGAAACCTTTATGATTCCGGGATCAATAACAAGATCACCGCTATAGATTGGAGAAAGGATCGTTTCTCGGATAGTTGCCTTGACATATCTTTTCCCGTTTAAAACGACTATTCCTCGTGTGGCGGGTTGAGGTGTTGTTGCTTGTTCTATCCAAAAACCTCTGAAACGCCCCTCAGACTCAAATCCCTCATATCGAGTGTCATAGCGGGTGTATAAATTATAATCCAGTTTGATCTTTTCATTAATGGCTGCTGTGGTTTTATCACTCGTTACTTCAAAGATAATATTCGTGTCGGACTGCGGTAGAGACTGTCCCGCAGAAGTATTACTCTCAACGGAAGAAGCCGTATTTGATCTAGGCTGCTGCTGCACAACAGAATCCCGGCGAGGTGGTCCGGGTTTATGCGTAAAATAATTTACAGCAACGATCGTAATAAAAATTGCAGCTAGTAAAGCGATGACGATAGAAGCAACGAGAATGGGGAAATTTCGGTTGAACTTACTTCGCTTGTTTATAGCTTCTGATCTTTGAGCTTGCGGGAAAACATTTTGGCTCGCATTAAAATCACATTTACATTTCCAGCACCGATTAAAGCTGATGTTGTTTTCGGCATTACATGATGGACAAATTTTGGAGGCCACTATTTCCCCTTATACTTTGTTCCGTAGATTCAATAAATAAATTCCTATCCCAATATCGATGGGAAACCAAACCAATCTGACAAAATAAACCGGAAAGAGCGGATTGAATAGAGCGGCGATGATAATCAGAGGGATCTTATGTTTCCTAAGACTTTCATCTCGTCCAACTTTTATCGCCACATACACAGCAATACCGCATACAAGAAGCCGAAGAAGCGTATAGAAGCCAAATGGCCAGATTGGAATGATGGCTAAAAAAAGAGTGACGATGGCTACCATCAGCCAAACTCTCAAGTTCTTACGATTATTGCTTTCGCTCATCAAGACATCACGATTTGGAACAAGTTTTTTTACTTTGTTTCTTCAGAACAAATGCCCAAGTTATAAGAGCAACCCCTATCATGCTGAAAGGGTCTACAACAATATCAGCAATAAAGCCAAGTAAGAAAAATGGCAAGCTAGGGATAGTAACCCTTTTAAGAGTCGCTAAGGTCTGTCCAAACCTCTGGACTTCTGGACCCAAGACAATCAAAGTTCCTAGGACTAAAACAAACCAGAACTTTCCTTGGTTATCTTGAACTTCTACTGTTTTCTGCAGCTTAGTCGTGGATGACTCATCTGTTGCAAAAGCCGTCTTGCATTTCCAGCAATGCGTAAACGCCGGATTATTCTTTTCCTTGCACGATGGACAAATTCTTGGATCTACTCCCATGAGTCTCCTTACTGCATTACTTTTTATCCGCCTTATCTTCTTCAAGTGCTTCTTTGAACTGCTGGAGTGTGATTCGTTTTTTAAATCTTGTTATCTTTGGAATTTCGTCAATCGAAACACAAAAATTCAAGTTCTGCCCAGACTCTATCGCCCCCTTACTAATACCTATAATCTCTCCAAATTCATTGAACACTACTCCACCACTACTCCCCGATGAAATGGGGGCAGTAATCTGATAGAGAGTGACCCCCTCATCCGAGCGAATTCCGCTCACGATCCCTTCAGATAGACTATTCGTTAATCCCTCTGGATTGCCGATGACATAAACTTTATCACCGACTTCAACAGGCACAGATTTCATCGCACCGATCATAGGGATATCTTTCGTATCAATGCTGAGGAGAGCCAGATCCGTGTCCGCATCGCTAATCCCATCTATAACCACATCCTCATATACTCCATGGCGAGGAAATTTAACATCCACGGAATTTCCACCTCCCAACAATACATGTAAATTTGTAACTATAAGACCATCTTTATTCACATTGAAACCGCTTCCAAAACCAACAATTTTCCCCTTTTCATCATACGAGCGAATCAAAACAACAGCCTCGTTGTATTTTTCAAAAATCTCTTTTCCTGTCATTTTTTCTAAGCGTTCCTTTGGAGAAAGGACGGTAATAGATCCTAACAATGTAGGAAGATCGGCTTTGAACTGAGTCTCATTTTCTATTCCGCCCCAAAAATACCCAACAATCCCTAAAACGCCTTCCCTTTTAAAAAAGACACACCGGAAGTAATCCGTACCTTGAACATTATCAGATCCAAATACCACAACTCCGTTTTCTATTGTTTTTTCTTCGATGTTTTTTACATTGGATGTGAAATAAGTTTCCTTTAAGGTTGAAACGAGTTTGGGGGTTGTTTCTGCATCCACTTCCCACCGCTTACTCTCAATTTCTGGATAAAATAAACCGAAAGCAGTTCTATCGATTTTAGCTATGGCTAAATCGGCTTTTTCTGCTATGGCCTTGCTCATATATTTTGCCACGGTTTCCTTTGATAAAATTTTCCATTTGTCATTTGGCAAACTAAATGTATAGCCGAAAGTGCTGGAAAAAGACTGCGGAGACTGCTCATTTTGTAGGGCATTTTTTTCTGAATACGAACTGTAAATAGCGTTTGCCCATATTGCGGTTAGTGTGCAAAAGGCTACGATATATAATATCAAATAAATTTTTGCTGCTCGTTTGCTCACCTTGCCAACTAATACCACTAACGCACAAGCCAGCATCACAAAATCAAGTATCCCACCCAAAATATTATTGGCTAACATTTCCGTTCCTATGACTATTAAAATAGTCAAACAAAGTCTGACTACCAACCACGTCTTCGCCCAAGATCGGCCTTTGACAAGATAATAAGTAAAAATCAGAGCCCAAAATAACGACCCGACGCTCGATCCTGTTGAAGCGGGATTAGAAACAGCATTCACCACAAAGGCAGCGACCGGATGGGCAATCAGCATAAATACAAGCATGTTGAGAACGCTTGAATCCCATTCAAGAGTTCCTTTAATAGATCCTTGCACCGGAATGGCTGACTGTCTTTCCAATTCTTCCACTTCTTTTGAGGAAAGATTCCTCAGCTCCCATTCCTTTTGGATTGTTTCTTCAGTATCACCTTCCGGAACAGGCATACTCCCCCTGAGAACTTTCATTAAATCAAGACTACTAACTGCGGATTGGGATAAACCTGATGGATTATTCGGTGCGATGGATGTGTTACAGGCGGGACATTTATCTAATGCTATTCCTTCGGGAATATAGGTCTTACAATTTTGACAACGCATTTTCACCCTCTTCGACTGGTCACTATTGTATGTCAGTCTATCCTAAAAAATCTGGCGGGCAAAGACCCATTCGATCCTATGCCTAATTGCAAATGAACCCTAAAATATTTCAAGGTAATAGTATTCACCGACAATAACCTTTTAAACTATATTGAGTCTGGTGTCTTTTTAAGTTTCGACATTTTATATACCAGTTCTTGGCATTTATTCCACACCATCATTTCCTCAAGGTTGTATTGAGATTTCGCTTTCTTTAAAAGAGTCGCTTGTTCTACCAAGTCTTCGTCTGTACAAGTTCCGCTGGCAGAGCATTGAATGAAATACTCGGCCTTTTCTCTTTCACCCGGTTCAAGCTTGCTCAGATAAAGTGCTTTTCCCTCGCTTATTGCTTTATAAGCCTCTGCGTTGTCTTGATGGGCAAGATTGCTGGTCGCATCTTTTACATTTCTGCGGACTTGCCCCACAGCAGACTGAAGTCTCAAATGATTCCATCCTTTCATAATCATCGGCAAAAGGATTACCATCACAGCACAGATAATTACGAAAAGTTGCTCCCTAGATTTTTTGCCGTTATTTGGATTTTCCACAATCTCCCTTTCTTAAAATGAGGCTACTTGGTATACTGAATTCTATGATGAAAATCGCTTTGCTGCTGCTAGCTTGGTTTGTGTGCGACTCCGCTACCAAAAAATTTAACTGGCCCAAGGCTGTTCTTTGGATTTCTTTCATTTTTCTTGCAGCTCTCCTTATCACATCATACAACTTTTTCCTTGTTCCCTATTTTCATCTAGAAAAAGCTACCTGAGCACCCTCAGAACGGATCAGCAACTCCCTTGGCCTTGAGATATTTCATCGAGTTCGTTGAGTTTCCTCTGGACGGGGTCGGGGGTCATTGTTTCAAGTTCCCATTTTCGTCATACTGCTTCAACTCTTCAGATTTCCCGTCCTTGTAAGTGCCCACCATTTTCAATTTCCCGTTCTCATAATAAGCCTTTTGCAGTCCCTCAGGTTTGCCGTTCTTGTAAATGCCCTCTTGTTCCAATTGCCCGTTCTCATAATATCCCTTTATCGTTCCCTCAGGCTTGCCATCCGTAAAAGTAATCTCTGATTTCAATTTCCCGTTCTCATAATAAGCCTTTTGCAGTCCCTCAGGTTTGCCGTTCTTGACAGTGCCCTCTGATTTCAGTTGCCCGTTCTCATAAAACGTCTTTAGCAACCCCTCACTCTTGCCGTTTTTGTAAGTCGCCTCTGCAAGCAATTGCCCGTTCTCATAATATGACTTATTCAACCCCTCTGTCTCGCCGTTCTTGTAAGTGCCCTCGTTTTTCAATTGTCCACTTGGGTAATATGTCTTCGACGGCCCATTAATTTTGCGGTCCTTGTAGGTGCTCTCTTCTTTCAATTTTCCGTTCTCATAATATGTCTTTATCGACCCCTCAGGGTTGTCGCTCGTGAAAGTGCCCTCGTCTATCAATTGCCCGTTTGGGTAGTACTCGTACCCTTTATCAAACTTCACTGAATCAACAATTTGAATAAAGTCATTAAAATTACTATTATATTCTTCTGCTGTTGAATTTAAATCCAAAGCAACCTGTCCGTAGTTAGAAAGCAGTGTAACGCCGAACCCGATTTTTTCACGTGTTGCGATCGTCCCCGTAGCTTTCTGAAAAGGAGCATTCCTTGCAGTCGTTCCTTCAATTTTCATAAAAATAGCGCGCCTTGCTTCATCATAATACATATCCCCATATTCAAATCTTTTGAGAACGTCTTTCGGGATTTTATTTGTGGCGTCTACCGCATAGCTCTTCATCTTTGCCAGCATC
Source organism: Candidatus Omnitrophota bacterium (assembly GCA_903884815.1). Classification (GTDB taxonomy): domain Bacteria; phylum Omnitrophota; class Omnitrophia; order Omnitrophales; family Aquincolibacteriaceae; genus Aquincolibacterium; species Aquincolibacterium aerophilum. The sequence continues at coordinate 12,928 of CAISGE010000074.1, forward strand.
TTTTTGTCACTCATTATCTCTTGCACTATTTCCGCCGGGACCCTCCCATCCTTTTTAATATTAACTGTTATATCTGGGTGCATTTCACTACTCATTTTAACAAAAACGACATCGACATTTATGGTTTTCCCAGAATATTGATGTATTTGCTCAATTAAATTGTCGACATCGCTTTGAGCTGCCACCTCCCAGCCCTCGGGAAGAGTGAGCGAGAAATGCCCCTCTTCGTTGCGATAGACACTTTCTGCTCGCAATAAACTCACATGGGTTAACTGTGAAAATAATAAAACCCCAGCCACCAAAACGACTACTAATATTCTATTCTTGGTTTTCATTATTAACTCCTGTGATTTAAGTGCTTGGACACTTCAATGTCAGCACAAGCGGATTGCTCGATCTGGATGTGTGTAAAGATAAATCGCCTCAAATCCACTTGCTGAAATTACTGACCCGTCATTATCAAAAGATACCATTCCCGATTGCCACGTCTTGTCCGCATGGATCAACAGAAAGATCTTCTCGCTTACGATCTTATACTTTTTGAGTTTGGCGCATTTCGGCTGGATGACAGCTTCAAGCATCGCACGGGTAATACTTTTCCTCCAACCAACATGATTGCTAGCAAAAGACCAGCGACTGACACCCCGAGCAGCGAATTCTTTTGAGATTCTTCTAACATAAGCCACAATTCCATTCCCCAACTCATAACGATCTTTCGCTTTATGCTCTTCGGTTGTTTCAGCGATATCGATCAGTTGCTCAGTTATCCGTTTTTTCTCATCTGCACCACGAGGCAATGACCCGACAAAATCCACCGTAATGGGTATCTTGCATGATTCATAATACAACCGTTTCACTTCAGCTAATTCACGCTGGTCGATGGCCTCTCTTTTTTTGGAAGGAGATATTTTTTTCTTACCAATACCAATACTTTCCTCTTTTTTAACCTTGCCGACTAGCCGATCCCGGAACAACTCCGTCAATTCAACGCCAACAGGCTCACCATTAAAGGAAATGATGAAATCAGGCTCTGTTTCTGGATTACCACACCGCTCAATGAAAGCGTTCAGGCCAGCTACCGAAATAAACGATTCTAATATGTGCTGTTCCCTCTGCTGTTTTTTAAGGTGCAAAGGAATCATGTGCGTTCCTGAATGTTCGCAACCACATAAGGCTCAGAATGTTGCTGATGTTTGTTCCAGTTATCGTGGTATTTTTTCGCCACAACCTTGTCGTGAAGCACTAAAAGGTTCTCAGCGTTCTTGTCTTCCGCAGCATTGGTAAAGTTGAAAGATCCGGTCATGACGGTAACCCCATCAATGATCATGACCTTGTTGTGTGCTATCGAATGTTTTGTATCGATGCTGACGGATATCCCGGCATCTACCAATAGACTCAACTTACTTCCTTTCCCATGCCTCTGGCTCTTGTCGAGAAGAACCTTCACTTTTACACCACGCTTGTGTGCATTCACAAGTGCTTCGGCGATAGGTTTTGAAGTGAAAGAATACGCCTGAACAAGCACATATTTTTCCGCCACATCCAGATTCTTGACAATGCCTTCGGTGCAGCCACCCTTTGGGGAGAAATAGACTTGCTCATCGATGGTTGCTTGTTCAGGCTGGGCAAATGACGCTGGCGTGTGATAGGTAAAAACAAGGGAAGATGCGAAAACTAAAAGTAAAAATAGAAAAGCGGATACTTTTTTCAATGCACCCCTCGCTTGCTAAGGATCACAGTATAAACCCGATTAATATGAACTGGCCAGGAGAAGCTTTTTGAATGGATTGCCATCAGCTAAGAATTTCTCATATGCAACCAAAAGGCGCGCACACTATGATGAAAATTCATGCGAGAATTTTTCTTCTTTGCTTGGCGAGGAGTGGTTAAGCCCTTTAGTCACATGAGCTCAACAATGCAGATAGAAATAAAGCGGGCACCTCTATTCGTCCGGCTGATCCTTGCAGAACGGTCCATATTTCTTCCTGGTGGTGTAGATACTCCAAAGGGAGTACTCGTCCCGAATCAACTTGTAGGTAGCCACTACGTATCTGTGCGGCTCACTGTGACCTTCAGAAGTGGCTTCCGTTACGCCGTCCTCCCCGGGAAGCCTGGGATCCCATAGGCCGCTCCAGATGACGATCTCTTTCCGGCCATCACCATCAACATCCTCGATCTTAAAGTTGGGCTGGATACCGAATTGATTCTGCAGCGTGGAAATAATCTTTTCATCCTTCACAACCTCAATCTTCAAAGAATGATCGGAGACGCCGCCGCCCCAAGTGACTTTGACTGTCTCTTCTTTGCCGTCTCCATATGAGTCCACTTTGCCCACATCTATCTGCCCTCCCTCTGGTTCATTAGGAGCAGCCGCCGGAACCGGCGTATGGTTTATCCACTTAATATTTTTATACTGATATCCCCAAAACGACTGCGAGGGACTAGGTTGATGAGCAAGCATATCATCCAGATCGGCAGCTCCGCCAATTAAGGGGTATGCACAGATTGCGATCATTAGGATCGCTATAAAGAGTTTGAAGCTCATTCTTCTTTCCACAGTTTTTGAAGATGGGGGGTCATTAACTGGGTTATTCTTCCGTCTTTTTTTATCTTCGTAATGGCCGCTATGGCAAAATCATGGTAAGACCCGCCGGTGGTGTGTGTAACGCTCAATAAAATATCCTCCACACCGTCCCCGTTGAAATCTCCCCATGCCAATAGGCTGATGTAGGTGCCTGAAACTTCGCCGTCAGAATCTTGAATATCAATCGAGATGTTGTTGGGATCTTCAACTTCCACTTTTGCAGTAGGAGCAAACTCTTTCCAAGTCAACCTCTTTTCCCGGGCAATACTTACTTCTTTCGCCTCATCAGAGGACAAGTAAAGCCCGAGAGTTAAAGGCAGGTTTTTCAGGGGATTATCAGTAAGCTTGAAACCCTGAAGAAAGCTGACTTTTGAGGGCTGAGCTTTTTTGAGATACTGCAGCGTATTGCAAGGAATCTTGAAAGAAGAACCTTCCACTTCTTGGGCAGCATTGCAGGAGGGTTCATAGCCTTGATATTTGAGATAGAAATACTCATTGCAGCTGACTTTGCCGGCAGCTATCTGATCCCCGCCAAGCTCCATCGTTAAAGGATAATCCTCACCAAGACCGGCAAACCCTGGTTTGTTCAGTAAGGCGTCAATCTCCTTAAGATCCTTAAGCTTTACTTCGGAGGTCCACCGGACAGGATACTCGGTAGCATAACCGGTCCCGACCATGCTCAGGGCGAGAATGCCGGCAACGATACTTACAAAGATAGCTCTCACGGTTTTTTTTCAGCTTTAGTAGCGCCGGCGATAGAAGAAGTAGATAACGAATTCAAATCTTCTTTATCGATTTTAATTAGCCATCTTTTTCCAAAAGCAATGCCTAGGTTTATAAAAAATAGGTCGTACAGACCCCACCAGGACTGCATAACAATCGTAAGAGGTGGCAAACGGTGGAATTTCAAGAACCCCACGATGGCACATGCGATAACGAAGATTAAAAGACACGTTGAGGACCAGAAAGCCACAGCAGCAATACTTTTTGAAACTCGCATTTTTCGTGAAGGTGCTATCGCATACGCTATTAAAACTATTCCAAATCCGTCAGCAGATCCCGCAAAACCATAAAAAATCAGCATCTTCAGAAAGCTCTGACCGCTGCTGAAGTCAAAGTTTAAAAATAATCCGATTACCCAATAAATCAGGAAATATCCGACTCCCATTGCAGGTAAGATAGCCATCCACCGCAAGAACGAAACTATTTTCCTCATAAAAGAATCCCTCCCGATAGCCCTGGATAGTCTATGTCTCGACAGCCATAGCTGTCAACGTTATCGCCATAATACCGGCATGAAAGATATCAAGTGCCGCTTTGCCCGCCACCTGAAGGAGCTGAGAACCAAGGCTGGCTTATCAGTCTCCGAACTCGCCAAGCAGTCCAGGGTTAGCCGGCAGCACATCCGAGATCTGGAACTGCCCATCCCCAAGAAGAGGGTAACGATCGAAACCCTAGAGAAACTGGCCAAGGGATTGCGCCTCCCGCATTACCGTTTACTGCAGTTTAAGTAGTCGCTATCGATAACGCCATCTAGTGCATAACTCACTTAGTGGCTTATACTTGCCGCAAAAATTAATTGTCAAAAGATTACTTTTTTACTCTCCTTGCCTCTCGGGAGGTAGAGATATTCTTTTGGCGGCTCCGCCACTAGGAAATTTCAAAATTGACTTGGGATATGTGAACACTGGTGTGAAAGATACCCACCCTCCGATGGAGGCCTATAGGGGTCTTTGATAGCCGGAAATTGGCAAGCTTTCAGACTTCTTCTAGGCGCCAAGGTCTGACTCTTTTTGCCTTAGTGTCCAAAAAGTGTCCATTTTGAGGTCCAAAAACATGGGGAGAGACTGGAAAATACTGGAAGAGGTGTAACGAGGAAGATTGTATTTCTATAGAGAAAAAACGGAGGGAGTAGGATTCGAACCTACGATCCCCTTGCGAGGATAACGGTTTTCGAGACCGCCGCATTCGACCACTCTGCCATCCCTCCTTGAAACTATTTTGCTTTCACTAATCGCTTAAAAGCTTCGCCACCCTTGTATTTTTTTATTTGGAGTTCTCGGCGAAAAGCTTCTTGTTTCGTCGGGAATTCTTCTGAATATATAATCCGAAGCGGCAGATAAGCCTTTAAGGAACACGTCTTGCCGTGATTATGCTCTTTCAGCCGACGCTCTAGGTTCTCGGTATATCCGGTGTAAAAGCGATCTATTTTCTCACTTTTTAAAATATAGACATGCCACATCGTTCTCGCCGTCAGGTTCTTTGCTGATAGACGTTACGCCCTCTTTGGAGTAAAGACCACTTCCCGCCTTTGGACGGGACCCCGCCGCTTCGCAGGCGGTGGCTGCCACCTCTCCGTGAATCGCTGACGCGTACGGAGTACGGCGTACCGCGTTTTCTCGCCGTACACCTTACACCGTACCCCTTCCGAATTGAAAAATGCGCTAAAGTGTATTGCTTTCCAAAAGATTGGTCAAGCCGAAGGAATGTTCGAAGATCATTCAGCAAGATCCCCCGGCCTCTTCACAAAGACTTCCGCTCTCCTTGGGACCTCGCGGAAATAAATCCAAGAGCCAGGGCAGGAATTGAACCCCTGCCCTGGCCTCTGGACCCTCTTTGAGGCTTACTGCTGACTCTTTTTCGATTCCAGCATCTTCCCGAACACCCCTGAGACATCCAGAAGCGAGGTGTTATTCTGCCCCACGGGAATACCCCACACCTGAAGCGTCGGAGCGATCTTGCTGGCAAATTCAAGCGCCACAACATTTTGCCCGCCGCCCAACGCTTCAGCCGCCAAACGCTTCCCCTCGGCTTCCGCCTTGTAGCGCGCCAAGTCGCCGGCCGCTTCCTGCTCCAGCGAATAACGTTTTGCATCCGCATTGATCTTCACCGCTTCGGCTTCGCCCTGGGCCCGCTGCACGGCCTGGAATTTGAGACCACGAGCTTCCGCCTCCTGTTTCTTGGCCATTTCTTCCTGGGCGAGCGCCTGGTTCTTATTGATCTCGACCTGCTGAGAGGCTAGCTTTTTTTGTTCAATGGCCCTCTCAAAATCAGGGCTGAAAGCAAAATGCCGGATCAGGGCGTCGTGCACCCGGATCGCGGGATAATCCTTCAGCGTCGCCTTCAGACGGTCCAGAATGCCCTTCTGGATCTCATTACGAACATTCCCCTGATAGATCTGCTCGGCGTTATATCCGCCGATCACAATACGGGCTTCTGAGCGCACCTGCGGGAGCAGGATCTGATCTTCATAATTCGGCCCGATCTGCTGGTGCAAACTAGGAACCTCGTTAGCCACCAGGGAATAAATGATCGTCAAATCAACCGAGATATTTTGACCGTCATTAGTCTTGAGTTCGAGATTGTATTTCCGGGACTCTTCGTTACCGGCCGTATCGCCGGGGAACGCGCGGGCTGCGACTTTATAGATCACCATATCCGTCACCCACCTGTTGAAGAAGTGGTATCCCACCCCCCTCGGCACGTCCGAGACCTTCCCCGCCACTTTGTTAATCTCGACCGCCACTTCGCTCGGCTTCACATTGACCCATCCCAGCGTCAACACGAAGACTAGTAGAAGAGCGGTAAAAATTACCGCCGCAATTGCTCCCTTCATGACAGACCCCCCCCTTATTGATGAATCCCGTTACTTTTTAGGCTGGGACTCTTTTGATTGTTGCTTTCTCTTTTCATCCTGATCGATCCACGCGTCGGACAGAAAAAAAACTCCGCCCTTCTTTTCACCTTTCGCAAAAAAATACCTCAGAACGTTCCCGATCATGAAGATCAAAAACAGGGTGAACAACAGCTCAATAATAAGAAACATCGTCACGCCTCCTCTTTTTTACGCCCGTCTTCCCTCGGGCATTGGTTTCAAAAATGCGCTACCATCCTCTCCTCGGAGCGCCACAGAGAAACTCCGCCGCCAAAAACTCAGTCTTTTTCCGAGCAAACCCGGTTCTTGCCGGCCCGTTTGGCCTCGTAAAGCGCCACATCTGCACGCCGCACCATCGGGTCCGGAACATTCTCTCCGGGACGAAGTGTCGCCACGCCCACGCTGATCGTCACGGGGATCACATTGCCCTCCCACTCAAAGCGCGTGGCCTCCACCTGCTTCCGGAGCCTCTCGCCCGCAACCTGCACCGCTTCCTTGAGCCCCGATCTTCTCAGGATAATAATGAATTCCTCGCCTCCATAGCGCGCCGCGAAATCGATCTCGCGGAAGGGCCGCTTCTTGCGAATATAGGCCAGAATGATCGCCGCGAGCTTCTTCAAAACCACGTCGCCCGCGGGATGACCGTAAGTGTCGTTGATCTTTTTGAAATTGTCGATATCGAATAAAAGTATCGAGAGCGATTCCTTGCGGGTGCTCGCTTCAAGCACGATCTGATTCATGATCAGGCGGAAGTGGCGGATCACATAAAGCTCCGTCAGCCCGTCCCGGGTGGCGAGATGAAAAAGGGCTGATTTTTCGCGCATCGCGGTCGCCTGAACATAGAGCGATGAGAAAACGAACAGGGCAAGAAGCAGAAGGAGCGGGTAGACCATAAAAAGCCAGATGTGCCATTTCCAGAAAACAAAAAAACAGATCCCCGCCCACGCCATCCCCAGGAGAAGGCCTGCCCCGAGGGACAGCGTACTCCTGAGGGTGATAAATAGAAAAAGGGCGATCGCCCCGATCGCGACCAGACAAAGCGCCTGCACCCAGAAAGGCATTGGCCTTATCCAGTTCCCAGTCAGCGCCCCGTTCAAAATATGGGCGTATACTCGCAGCGCCGGAGACGCCGCCTCAAGGGGCGTGGTGTGGAATCCCGCGACGCCCTTGGCCGTAAGCCCCACAAGGCAGATCTTGCCGGCGATCTTTCCCGGATCGACAACGGGCTTCAAACCCTTCTGAATTGCGTAATAACTATGAATGAGATCCTCGACGGGATAGTGAGAAAATCCCGCGCTGCCGGAGCGTACCCAGGGAATCAGAACTTTTTCCTGATCATCTTCGAAAGAGTTTCTCACAAGAACCGAAACAGCATTTTCCTTGAGCGTATTTCGGGCTGCCACAAGGGGTAAAAAAAGGTGGCTCTCTCTTTCTCGGATCAAAACTGGATCGAAGCGGCGAAGTACGCCGTCGGAGTCCGGCACAAGATCATGATGACCGGTCCCTTTAGCTGACTTTTCGAATTCCGACAGAGCGTGGACCCACCCCATTTCTCCGGCGTCCTTGTTCAGAACAACGGAAAGGCCGTGGACCCAGAATTTTTTTTCCTTTTTCGGGCGAAGGTCCACCGGAAGGAAAACAGGCGACTGGCTCCCGGCAAGCACCTGCGCGAGATCCCCGTCATTCTGAGGGTCCGTAGCTTCCGTCAGATCAAGATCAAGCACGACCGCGGCCGCTTTCCATTCGCTTAGAAGCCGTGTCATGATCGCGTGATAGCTTCGCGGCCAAGGCCAGGCCCCTACTTCCTGAAGCGATGCATCAGAAATTTCGATCAAGGCGATGTCCGGATGAACAGCGGAGGGACCGGCGTATTTTGAAAAAACATCGAGAGCCATATTTTCAAAACGATGGAGACAGCGCCCCAAAAGCAGCGCCAGAAAAACCACGAGGATCACAAAATACCCCGCCAACCGGATCCAGTCCCGGAAAACACGCGCCTGGGTCCGTGTGAAAAGTTTTTCGGTAGCTTCGATGGGTTCGTGCGCGGTCATAAGGGGAGACCAGTCCTGGCGGGGAAAAAACGTGTTATTTCACGGAGCCGTCTCATAAGGAAAATTTTACAGCATTTTCTCCTAAAGAGCCAGCAAAGGCGCATAACGCGCAACGAGATCGTTTTTACGTTGCGCGTTGCGCCGCGACTTTAAGAGCATCCCATGCTGTTACCGCAATTCAAGCACTTGTAGCAGGAGCCGCTTCGCACGGTCACGTGGCCGCAATTCGTGCAAAAAGGCGCATCGCCCATCATGTTCGAGAGATGCGCGTTCGCTCCCGCCGTAGCAAGGTCCGTGTTCTTTTTGACAACGCCCGCCGGGGTCTCATTCTCCTTGAGCGACGCCGGAGCTTCGATCATCGGCGCTTGAGACAGAGCAGCCTGCGGTACTTTTCGATTCACCTGAAGATCCTCGGGTTTAGGCGGGATCTGGACAAATTCCGTCATTCCCAGATATTCCATGCCGAGCACGCGAAAAAGATAATCCACCGTCGAGGTGGAAAGTTTGATGTTGGGATGATCCACCAGCCCTTGCGGCTCAAAGCGCGTGAACGTGAAAACATTCACGAATTCCTCGAGAGGAACGCCGTATTGAAGTCCGAGCGAGACCGCGATTGCGAAGCAGTTCATCATGGAGCGGAATGCGGCGCCTTCCTTGTGCATATCCACAAAGATCTCACCCAGCGTCCCGTCCGTGTATTCCCCGGTACGGAGATAGATCTTCTGGCCCCCGACGCGAGACTCCACCGTGATCCCGTCCCTCTTTTTGGGAAGGCGCTTGCGCTGGAGGACCGGCGGATGCGCAGCCTGGATCTCGGTCTTGGTTCCGGATTTCTTATCCGCGGGATCTTTATCGGTCTGGGTGTTGAGGGGCTGCGAGAGTTTGGAGCCGTCCCGGTAAAGCGCGACGGCCTTCAGTCCCATTTTCCAGGATTCGGTGTAGATCTGTTCGATGTCTTCCACGGTGCTTTCATGCGGAAGATTCACGGTCTTAGAGATAGCGCCGGAAATAAAGGGCTGCGCGGCGGCCATCATACGGACATGCGTCATGGGCGCGATAAAACGTTTCCCGTATTTCCCGCATTTGTTCGCGCAATCGAAGACCGGTAAATGCTCGGGCTTGAGGAGTGGCGCGCCTTCGATCGTCATCCTGCCACAGATCACATTATTGGCTTCCTCGATCTCCGCCTTCGAGAACCCGAGCGCTTCGAGCACGTTAAAGCGCAGATGATTGTAATCCTCCGGCTTGAATCCCAGGCGCTTGAGCGTCTCTTCCCCGAGTGTCCACTTGGTAAAAGCAAAGCTGAGATCGAAAACCGACGGCAACATGACATCGATCTTGTCCAGCTCGGGGCTGGTGAAGCCCTTGGCCGCGAGGGTCTTGCGATTGATCCACGGCGTCCCTTCGAGACGTGATGTGCCCTGGATGTATTCAATGATATTCTGGGTCTCGCCCTCGGCATACCCGAGCTTCTGAAGGGCCGCGGGCACGCATTGATTGATGATCTTGAAATAGCCGCCGCCCGCGAGCTTTTTGAATTTCACGAGTGCGAAATCCGGTTCGATCCCGGTGGTGTCGCAATCCATCAGAAGACCGATCGTCCCGGTCGGGGCGATCACCGAAACCTGCGCGTTACGATATCCATAAAGTTTCCCGATCTCGTAGGCATCTTCCCAGTCATCATGCGCCGCGACCAGAATGTCCTGCCAGCAATTTTCGGCCGAGATTTTGTGCGCGGCCTCGCGGTGTTTCTCGATCACTCGAAGCATGGAACTTTCATTCTTCTTATAATCCAGAAAGGCTCCCTTGGAAGCGGCGATCTCCGCGGAGGTCCGGTACGCATGCCCCGTCAGGATCGCGGTAAGCGCGCTGCAGATCGCGGAGGCTTGCGGGCTGTCATAAGGAATGCCGCTCACCATCAGGAGGCTGCCGAGATTGGCGTAGCCGATGCCGAGCGGACGGTAAACGTGGCTGTTCTTCGCGATCAATTCCGTCGGATACGAGGCGTAGTCTACGAGAATATCCATGGCCGTGATAAAAACGCGGATCGTGTGGCGGAAGCCATCCACATCGAAACTGCCGTCCGGGCGCAAGTACTTCATGACGTTGATGGACGCCAGATTACACGCCGAATCATCCAGGAACATGTATTCCGAGCAGGGATTGGAAGCGTGAATGCGGTCGGTGTTGGCGCAGGTGTGCCAGTCGTTGATCGTGGTGTCGAACTGAACACCCGGATCGGCGCAGGCCCACGCCGCGTAGGCGATCTGGTCCATGAGATCCTTGGCCTGAAAAGTCTCATACGCGTCACCGGTAGTGCGGAAGCGCGTCTGCCACTTTCCGTCATTCAGATAAGCACGCATGAATTCATCCGAGATCCGCACGGAATTATTCGAATTCTGTCCCCCGACCGTCTTGTAGGCTTCTCCGTTAAAATCGGAAGAGTATCCTGCAGCGATCAGCGCCGCAACTTTCTTTTCTTCGCGAACCTTCCAATTGATGAAGTCCACGATCTCGGGATGATCCAGGTCCAGACAGACCATCTTGGCCGCGCGACGCGTGGTGCCGCCAGATTTCGTCGCTCCCGCGCCGCGGTCCAACACCTCAAGGAATGACATCAGGCCTGAGGAAGTCCCTCCGCTGGAAAGCTTTTCCTGACGACCACGCAGCTTCGAGAAATTCGTTCCTGTCCCCGAGCCAAATTTGAAGAGGCGAGCCTCGTTTTTGATCAGATCGAAAATGGACATGAGACTATCGTCCACCGACTGAATGAAGCAAGCGGAGCATTGCGGGTTCGAATAGGAGTCCGTGGCCTGCCGCATCGTATCCGTCACCGGATCCCAATGATAATTACCGCCGCCGCCCTGGATCCCGTAAAGATCGAGCCCGCAGTTGAACCACACCGGGGAGTTGAACGCGCATTTCTGGTGGATCAGGAGATGCTGGAGCTCTTCCTCGAACACTTGGGCGTCCGCGGGTGTCTTGAAATAGCTTCCCAACTTCTCCCCCGAGGTCCGGATCGCGTGGGCAATGCGGCTGACGACCTGCCGAGCGCTGACTTCGGTGCCAGTTCCGGGGACACCGGCCTTCCGGAAATACTTTGAGACAATAATATCGGTCGCGAGCTGACTCCAGCTCTCAGGGACCTCCACGTTTTCCATTTTGAAGACGACCGAACCGTCAGGATTCGTGATCACCGAGCTACGCTTGGCGTACTTGATCTCGTCCAATGGATGCGCGTCGGGTTTCGTGAAAAACCTCCCAAAAGTAACCCCTTTTCCGGGAAGTGTGGTGTCCTGAGCTGGCACGATCTTTTCTGTCTTCATAAGGCTGTCTCTCCCATTAAACTTTTTAAAAGCTTATTAAATAATACTACATGTTGATGCCTCTTCAGAGGCCGCATACTACATATAGTATCGCTATCGTCTTTTTTTATTCGAATTTTTTCGAGTGATTGTGATTCTTTGGTTCTGGGACTCGCGTCTCTAAATTTGGAAAGCCGGGAATTAGATCCTAGAAATCTTTTTGTCGCAGTCCTCGTTGTCCGGAGATTTTGTATGAATTTCTGTTCGCCGCACGTTCAAACTCAAAAACATTTTAGCTTGATCATTCAGCGCGTCGAATTCTAACAAAGAAATTTTCGAAGTCAAACGCTTATTAAGATTTATTTTTGAGAATTTTTTCTTTTTATTTGCCGACGCAGAATTCTGAGAAGATCACGCCCAGAAGATCCTCGGAATAGACCTCGCCGGTAAGCTCTTTCATGGCTTCAAGCCCCGCGCGCACGTCCGGCGTCACGAACTCGAGCGACATTTTATCGCGGAACGATTTTTCCGCGCGCTCTAGAGCTCCCAGTGCGGATTCGAGCGCTTTTTTATGCCTCAACTTGGTGATCTGTTCCCCCTGTTCGGAAGCTTCCTGTTCCAGAAGTTCCGCGATTACGGCCTCAAGCTCTTTGAATCCCTCGCGCGTCCTGGCGGAAAGTCGGATCCGGGGCTTGTCCCCGAGAAAAGCTTCGATCTCTCGCGTCCCGTCTGCAGAAGGAAGATCTGATTTGTTCACGATCACAATCATCTTCTTTTCCGGAGGGATCATCTCGAAAACATGACGGTCCGACGCGTCAAGCGGCGCAGAACCATCCACGACAAAAAGCACGATATGGCTTTCTTGGAGCGTTTCGCATGTCCGGTCCATGCCCATCTTCTCCAGCGGATGCCCTGGCGCAGAGACCAGCCCCGCCGTGTCCCGTAGCCGCAGATAAAAGCCCCGGATCTCGAGCGCCTCTTCCAGCTGATCCCGCGTAGTGTGCGGCAGGTCCGAGACAAGCGCCCGGTCCCGTTCCAGGAGCGCGTTAAAAAGCGAGGACTTTCCGACATTGGGTTTCCCCGCGATCGCCACAAGGACTCCCTCGCGGATCAGCTGATTGCGTTCAAAACCCGCGAGAAGCGAACGGATCTTTTCCTGCACGCGAGTGAACTGATCCTGCATCCCCTTCTTCACATCCACGTCCAGATCTTCTTCCGGAAAATCGAGCGATGCCTCCATGTGGGCCAAAAGCCTCATCAGCTCATCCTTGAGCTCTTTGAGCAGCCGGGATAAAGAGCCGGAGAGCTGGCGGATGGCGATCTCAAGAGAGCGGCCGCTCCTGGCATGAATCAGATCCAGCACGGCCTCGGCCTGCGTGAGGTCCAGCTTCCCGGCGAGAAAGGCGCGGCGCGTGAATTCTCCGGGCTCGGCGTGACGAACACCTTTTGTGAGAAGAATGCCCAGAATCTTCTTAGTGACCGCGAGGCCGCCGTGGCAGCTGATCTCAAGCACATCCTGACCGGTATAAGATTGGGGTGCACGAAAAATGCTGACGAGCACCTGGTCGACCGGCGATCCTTCGGGATCGAGGAATTTTCCCCAAACGACGGTGTTCGCGGACCGTTCGCTCAGATTTTTATTTTCAGGACATTTGAAAAAAGGTTGTACCGAATCGAACGCGCCGGGACCGCTCACGCGGATTACCGCGATACCGCCCTCGCCGGCTGGTGTCGCCACCGCAGCGATCGTGTCATCAAGGTCGAATTTAGACATATTAAAAGACAGGGTAACGTGGAACGGGGAACGGCGAACGCAAGCCGTGTTTTCGTTCTCCTTTCACCGTTTCCCATTCCCCGAGATTTTTAAGATTTTCCGCATTTCACCCACCAAATAAAATGAACCAGTCACCACCACGCTCGCACCCGGAGCGGACGCTTTCTTTGCCAGCGTGAGTGCCTCGGAGACATTCTGGGCCGCGAGTATGCATTTGAAAAGTCCTTTTGCTTCTTCGAGAAGCATGGCGACCGGTTTGGCGCGGCTTCCCGCGATCCCGGTCAGTATCACTTTCGAAAAATGGCCGCTCAGCACCCGCAGCATCTCCCGGCTGTTCTTGTCATTCATCGCGCCAAACACTAGCCAAGGACTTCGGATCTTCGAAGATCCTAGTGAGCGGACCAACTCCTTCATCGAAAGAGGGTTGTGCGCGCCGTCCAGAATGAATCGCAGGCCGCCGCGCCGGAAACTTTCCATGCGTCCGATCCAGTTCTGGGAAAGCAGTCCTTTTTCCGCAAGATCCGAAGACAGCGTGAAACCGAAATGCCTCTTCAAGATCTCCGCGGCTTTAAGGGCCACGCCAGCGTTCATTCTCTGGAAATCTCCGTCGAGTCCGAGAGGAATGCCCGAGATCGAAGCAGCCTTCCATAAAATCCCCCCGGTTGTCTTCACCGCCCGGCGTATGACCCGGAGTGCCTCGGAACACTGCGGGGCGATCACCGTGTGACCGCATGGCTTGAGGATCGCGGCTTTTTCGGCGGCGATCTTCGCGACGGTGTTTCCCAGAAAGGCTTCATGATCGAGATGAATGGGCGTGAGGATCACAAGCGGCGCCTTGAGGATGTTGGTCGCATCCAAACGGCCGCCAAGTCCGATCTCAAAAATGCCAATCTCGATATTCCTTTTTGCAAAAATCCAAATCGCGAGAAAGGTCAGGATCTCGAAATAGGTCAAATGGCCAAATTTCGCGGCAAGCGGCCTAGTTTGCAGAAGTTTCCGTATCGTTGAGAGACCTTTGGCCCAAATTTCCGGCGAGACCATCTCCCCGGCAATGCGTATCCGTTCACGTGAGGTTTCAACATGCGGCGAGTGGTAATAACCGGCCCGGATCCCGTTCGCCGTAAGGATCGATTCCAGGAAAAACCCCGTGGAACCTTTTCCTGTTGTCCCCGCGATCAGGATGGGGAAAAATCGTTTTTCCGGATGGCGGCTTATCTCTAGCAGATGCTCCATCCGCTTGAGATTGAAGAAAGAATTTTCGGGAAGCGCGGAAAGCTTCTCAAGGTCCGTGAAGAAATTTAAATAGCGAAGCGCTTGGGTGTAGTTCATAAGTACGGGGCAAGGCGTACGGCGTACGGAGGAAAAAACGCTGAACGCCGTACACCGTACGCCGTACTCACGTTAATGTTTAAAATGCCGCTCGCCGGTGAAGGCCATGGTGATCCCGGCCTGGTCGCACGCGGCAATCACGTCGGCATCCCGGATCGAGCCGCCGGGTTGAATGATCGCCTTGATCTTGTGCTTGGCCGCCATTTCGATCGAATCCGGCATCGGAAAGAAAGCGTCACTGCCGAGCATCGCCCCCTCCGCAAGATACCCCGCCTTCTGCATCGCGATCTGCACCGAATCTACGCGCGACATCTGCCCGGCGCCGATCCCCACGGTGTGTTTTCCTTGAGTGAGAACGATCGCGTTCGACTTGACGACCTTGGAACATTGGAATGCGAAGATCAGTTCTTCGGTTTCCGCTTCGGAAAGTTTAGCTTTCGTGACGAATTTCAAAGTCTTCCGGAGCGCCGCCATGTGGTCCTTGATGGGCCGGTTCTTTTCCTGAACCAGAATGCCCGTGCGCAGGAATTTCACATCGTAGAGATTCTCGTCGCGGAATTGATGGACCTCGATCAAGCGGAGATTCTTCCGCGCCTTGAGAAGTTTGAGCGCGCCCGGCTTGAAAGACGGCGCGACCAACACTTCGAAGAAAGCGAGCTTCTCAAGAACCTTTTCCGCGATCTTGCGGTCGCAGCAGCGATTGATCCCGACAATCCCTCCGAACGCCGAAAGAATATCCCCTTCGATCGCCTTTTCGACAGCTACGAGGACTTGTGAGTCCTGCGCGATACCGCACGGATTGTTATGTTTGACCACGCAAGCCGCCGGCGCGTTAAATTCGGCGAGGATATCCAGCGTCGCGTCGACATCCATCAGGTTATTAAAGGAAAGCTCCTTGCCGTGAAGCTGCGTCCACGAAGCCGAAGCCTTGTGCGTCGTCGGAATATAATACGCGGCCTTTTGATGGGGGTTCTC
Organism: Candidatus Omnitrophota bacterium; assembly: GCA_903884815.1. Lineage (GTDB taxonomy): Bacteria > Omnitrophota > Omnitrophia > Omnitrophales > Aquincolibacteriaceae > Aquincolibacterium > Aquincolibacterium aerophilum. Next base: position 28,601 of record CAISGE010000074.1, read on the forward strand.
CCCGTACCGGAGGTCCTGCGCTTTTTTGAAATGAAAGACGAATTGCGGCGGCAGAGCAGTCTCTTCGCCGGTTTTCTTCTTATGTTTCGCCATATACTGACTGATCACGGCGTCATAAGCCGAGGTTTTCTCAAAAACTTTCTGGGAAAGCGCGAAGCGCGTTTCATCGGTCACGCTGCCTTTATACTTATCCAGTTCCGCCGCGACTCGCTCATAATCGGCGACATCCGTGATCACAGTCACGGATTGATAATTCTTCGCTGCAGAACGGAGCATCGAAGGGCCCCCGATGTCAATAAATTCCTTGGCTTCATCCAGGCTGAGATTTCCTTTGCTCGTCGCTTCTTCAAAAGGATAGAGATTCACGACCACCAGATCGATGGGCTTGATCCCGTGGGCCTTGACCTGCTTTTGATGGCTTTTCTTATTGCGGAGAAAAAGAAGTCCGCCGTGGATCTTCGGATGAAGGGTTTTGACACGCCCGTCGAGCATCTCGGGAAAGCCGGTGTAGTCTTCGACCGCCATCGCCGGAACGCCCGCCTGCTTGAGGGCATTCAGCGTGCCGCCGGTGGAAAGGATCTCCGTGCCGTGCTTGCGCAGGATCTTGGCAAAGGGAATGAGACCTGTTTTATCGGAAACACTAATGAGCGCGCGGCGAACGGTGTTGCGTGACATCTTGGTGAACCCTCCTTTTAAAATGGCGGTGTAATTTCAAAGTGACGGGGCCCGGTTGTCCGGGACCGATCACGCGTCCATCCAGCTCACGGACCGGCAGGACCTCCCAGGAAGTATTGGAAAGAAACGCTTCATCCGCGTTGAAGAATTCATGCCGGGTCAGCGGTGTTTCCCGGACACGAATCCCGATTTCGAGGGCGCATTTTATCACAAACCTCCGGGTCACTCCATTCAAGATTAGATGCTCCGGCGGCGTCAAGAGCGTCGTTTCCCCACTCTCCCCTTTCCAGTGCCCGGCTCGCATGCCCGGCTCGCGTGTCGGGCGCTGAAGGGGGTATTTCACGATAAAAAAATTACCGATTCGGGACTCGGTGAGAAAGCCCTGAGAGTCCAGAAAGAGCCATTCGTAGATCTTCTCCGAATGTGGTTCGGTGCTGGCCAGGATCGCCTGTTGATAGGCCGAAGCCTTGGCTTGCCACGGAAAGGTGTTCGGCCCACCCCGCAAAAAAGAAGCCGTCTTGAGAGCCACACCCTTTTCATAGATCTCGTGAGGATGTGCCCGGTGCCCTACGATGACGAAAGTCTGCCCTTCCCACAAAGTCAGCCGGACAAAACATTCCTTCGCGCCGTATTGCCGCACCGATACTTTCAGTGCCCGCTGGAGCTCCTTCAGGGCAGGAACGGGTTGGTACCCAACCGTCTTCGCGGATTCCTGCAGCCGCCCGAGATGTTCTTCCAGGCGAAAGATCTTTCCGTCATAAGCGCGCAGGGTTTCAAAAACACCGGCCCCCTCCCCACTCAAAAAGGCCGCTACCCGCTCGCCCCTGACTTCTTCTCCGCTTGAGTAAATTTTGAAGGTCATAAATATTTACGGATGATTTTTTTGCCGAAATCCTGAAAGGGCTGTTCGATCCAGGCGTAAGACAGGGTGGAGACGCTCAGGGTCCCGACGAGGGTTGCCAGAAAAGCAGCCGCATAATAAAGGTTCGGACGGAACGGAAGGTTGTATTTCATCCCGAGCCAGATCAGGATCTTCATCACAATGTCTGCGATAAAAAAATGGCAGAGGTAACCGCTGTAGCTGATTTTTCCCACATAGCAAGTAAAACGATTTACAAAAAAAGGCAGCGGGGAGATGGCCAAGGCCCAGGCCACACACAAAAATCCGATCCCCACCGGAATTTGCGGGTAATTAAAATCGCCCGCTCCGCGAAGGCACCAGCCAGAAAAAAAGCAGACGGCGCTTAGCCCCATCAAGGTCCAGGCCGTTAGGTTGTCCGTTTTTTTCATCCCGGGATCCGGACAGGCTCCCGTCCGGCCCAGACGCTCCCGGAGAAGGAAAAAAAGAATGAATCCCAGGGAAAATATGGGGAGCTGGTGGGGTAGCCAGAAATACAAAAACGGCTCTGTTTGATTCACGGGAATGTCCGTTGCCATCAGCCATTTCCCGAACAAAGCGTTCGCGAGGAATGAGAAGGTAAGGGTCGCGAAAAAGAAAAAAATGGCTTTATTCAGGCTTTTTATTTTTTGGTAAAGAAAGGGCAGCAGTAAATAAAAATTCATCTCGATGGCAATGGTCCAGCCTCCGGGAACAACATTATTGATCGTCTGAGGACTCCAGCCATGAATGAAAAAAACGGTAGCGAGAATGCGCCAGGCGGTAATCTCCTGGGGATCCCCGTAAAGATGACGAAAACCGTTAACTCCAAGATAAAAGAGGATGGCGATCCAGAACATAGGAACGATCCTAAAGAGCCGCCTGATCAAAAAGGCCTGTACAGTCTTCTCCTTGCACCCTTCTCTGGAAAAAAAGGAGAAAAAAAGCGTGAACGCCGAGACCACAAAAAAAAGCTGCACCCCATAGGCGCCGTGCTCGGCCACATTCTTTAAAACATGGGAAAAGCCAAACATGCGCGAGTTCACATGCCCCATCATCACCGCCAAAAGAGCCCAGCCGCGCAGAGCGTCGACAAAGTCGAATTTCGTGATCTCGCGCAGAGAGGCTTCATTATTTAAGGCTTTTTCCCGAGAGGATGGATCGTTCATTTAGGGCTTGCCTCCCGAAGCGCCTTCACAAGTGCTTCCGCTTTATGCAGCGTCTCTTCGTATTCCTTTTCAGGGTCTGAATCGTGCACGATCCCCGCGCCCACCTGAAGATGGCCTTTTCCCTTCCGGAGAAAAATCGTGCGGATCACAATGTTAAGATCCATATCCCCGCGAAGATCGATATAACCCAGCGACCCCGTATAAACACCCCGGCGCACAGGCTCGAGCTCATCGATGATCTCCATGCAACGGATCTTGGGGCATCCCGTGATCGTCCCGCCGGGAAACATGGCCCGGATCACATCGAGCGCCTCTTTGCCTTTCCGGAGACGCCCCTTCACCTTGGAGACAAGATGCACCACGTGCGAATACCGTTCCAGCGTCATGAATTCTTCGACCTTGACCGAGCGGTAGTCGCAGACACGTCCGAGATCATTACGCTCAAGATCGACCAGCATCAAATGCTCCGCTCGTTCTTTGTCACTTTGGAGAAGTTTCTTGCGCCATATCGCGAGCCTGCTTGCGGCGCCATGAGCCGGACAAGTCCCCGCGATCGGCCGGGTCTCGCAAACGCGCCCTCTCTTACGGATCAGACGCTCGGGCGATGAGCTGACTATCTCCAGATCCCCCGCCTTTAAAAAACAAGAGAAGGGCGACGGATTGATAGCGCGAAGCTTGTTATAGAGTTCAAGGCCGGACCCCTCATACGAAAAAGAGAACCGCTGCGACAGGTTCGCCTGGTAAATATCCCCAGCAGCGATGTATTCCTTCGCGCGCCTCACCATGTTCTTGAACCGTGACTTCTTCATCTCCGTCGTAAGCTTCCCAGCATTGAAGCTTCGATTTGTCGGGATAGACCTTTCAAAATAAGCTTTCAGCTTTTCCATTCCCCATTCCCCATTCCCCGTTCCCCGCGGATGTATCATCAGATGATAAATTCGTTTCTGATGATCATAAACGATCACGTTCCGGTAAAGCCCCAGAAGGACCTCCGGAATATCCGGCCCTGGCTTGGCGCGCAAGACGATCTTGTCGCAAAGGTCCGCGGCTTCGTAACCGAAATAGCCGACAAACCCTCCTGTAAAAAACGGGACAGCGCTTCGTTCGCGCGTTCGATATTTCTTGAGAAGTTTCTTGAGAACAGGGAAAAATTCACCGGTGAGATATTTCGCGTTCACTTCCCCTTGAACATAAAGAGCGTCGCGCTCCAACCGCACCTCTAGCACCGGGTCCATTCCAATATAGGAAAAAACCTGGTCGGGCGGCGCATACTGTGGGGAATCCAGAAAGAAACAGGTTGGGGAGCTCGCGGAGACCGACAGGAAAACTTCCCAGGGTGTTTTGGAAGAGCGAAGCGTTTCGATCACAGGCGGCATGAGGTCCCGGAAAATCTAAAAAAGTTGCAGGGATCTTTCGATTATTCTTTGTGCGAATAAAAGACAAGCCCGGTCGCGAGCTTGGGATAGAAATAAGTGGATTTTTGGGGCATACGCTCGCCCACGGCACCCATCTTCTCGAGCATCTCGACTTTGGGAGGCTGCAATAAAAAAACCGCTTCGGCCTCGCCTTTTTTAAGGGGCGCCACGGCCCCATCCACCGTGTGCTCGAACTTCAGGATCGCTTCCCACTGGGCTTCTTTGATCCCCAGCAATTCGGCAAAGATCAGATGCGCGAGCACGTTCACGTTGAGGTCATACCATACATCGGGTTTGCCTTGGAGCATCCGTGCTTTCGCCTGCTCCTTGTCGAGCATCGTCAAAAGGTAGCACCCCTCCTTGAGGACCAGACCGAAGATTCTTCCGTCCTGGTCATAAGACGCTGTCATCTCTTTCAGCTTCTCAAGCGTGACTTTTTCCACTTTAAAATATTCCTCAAGCCGGAGGACGGCCTCGCTGCCCGTCATGCCAAGCTTTGTCACAATACGGTGCGTCGGCAGGACGATGAAGCCGGGATCATCAAAGCTCACAAGCGCCATATACATGTAGTCCGAAGCAAGACTCATAAACTTCGGAAAAAAAACATACCGGGATGCGCTTTGCTCCAATCGCTGCAACAGCGCGTATTCCAATGCCGTTTCATAGCGATGATGCCCGTCGGCGATATAGACCGTTTTTGTTTTCAGGCAGCTGTGCAGCTTCTCCAGAATATCCCTATCCTCTATGGCCCAAAGCGTGTGAACGATATTGTCGTCATCTTCCGCCTCAAAAATGGGACGAGAGTTCATGGGGTCCTGGATGATGCTGCGAACTTCAAAGCCCTCGTCTTTATAGAGGCCGAAAACGGGCGAAAAGTTGGTCTGCACGGTCTTCAGAAGCTGCATCCGGTCCACCTTGGGTCCGCTCAGTGTCTTCTCATGCGGCACGATAATACCTTTTTCAAACGGTTCGAGGCGAACGCGACCCAAGAGAGCGGAGCGGCTCTTCACCGCGCCGGTCGCGGGATCTTTAAAAGTCTGGCGATACACATAGAAGGAAGGCTCCTGCTCTTGGACGAGGACCTTTTGCTTTTGCCAGCTGCGAAATTCATCGCGGGCGCGCGTGTAGGAATTCTTCAGCTCGGTATCGGTGGGCTCTTTTTTATTCAAGATAAGCCGAATACAGTTAAAAGGCGACCGATCGTAAAGTTTCTGCTGCTTTTCCGGGGAGATGACGTCATAGGGCGGCGCCAAAACGGTCGAGACATTCACGCGCTCAGGGTCGTAGCGCCAGGCCCGGAAAGGCTGAAAATCAAGTTGTGTCGTGACTGGAGGAGCGTCTTTAGGATCATTCATAGGAGCGGGATAGTAGCACAAAGGCCTGTCCTTTGACAAGAATATGCGCTTGGAAAGGCTGCTTCGACTTGAATGAGCGGTCACCGCTCCTCTATCTCTTATTTATCCAATCACAAGATCGTATGATACTTGATCATGGAATACATGGCGGGAAGGATGATGGCAACATCGATCAGAAATGTAGCAACAGCAACGCGCGGTGAATCTTTAGGCTTGAACAGGATAAAAAATGCAAACGGCAGGAATATATACCGGATCTCTATCACGGGAAGAGGGAGGAGGGACAAAAGCGCGAAAGGATACAAGAGATAGAAGAATCTCTTTTTAAAAGGGGTGACGCACAGGGAAAGCAAGGCGTAGGCAACTGGCAGAAAGAATGCGAGCCGCAAAAGAACGGATCTTTTGGCAAACACAAGGGGAACGTTGTGCCATATGGCTACCTCGGTGTTATAAAGATGCCTTTGCTGAAAATAATGCATATGGATGATGACCAATGCGGTCAACAGTGGCCAAACCCATTTCTTTCGCAAAAGAAGCTGTCCAATCTTTTTTGCATTTGATAGATTTTGAGGAAGGAAAAGGAAGAAAAAGAAAAAGAGGAAGAGAAGCGAATTGCCAAAAGAAAAGGAAACCCAGTGATTCCCCTTATCGCCAAGGACAAAACCCTTATTCCAAAGAACGAAAACGCCGAACAGGGCTAACGCCAAAAAAAAGAACAGGTATTTGAAGATCCACTTCTTCACATCGCTCCAGCGATACTGCGGGTAATACTCCTCAAAATAAACGACCGCCATAATAAAAACGAGCCAAACAATATTGTTCTGGCGAACAAGAAGGCTCAATATTCCGAAAAAACCGGAAAGCCAGAGTCGTTTATCCAGTGCGAAAAAGAAAGCAAGAAAAACGTAAAACATCGAATAGATGTCGGTATAAACCAGAAAGAAAAAAGGGAAGAAAGCCGGGAAGAGAGAAAAGGAAAATAGTTTTTGAACGGACGAATCTTTCTCGATCTTTTTTGAAAGCCCGAAGAAAGAAAGAACGCAGAGAAAAGACAGCGACGACGAAAGGAGGCGCATGAAGCTGCCTGAGCAGCTGTGCCCAAGCTTGCAAAGAATGGCGAGAGACCAATGATAGCCCGGCAAGTAAGGACATTGACGGGGAAAAAGATCGCTGCCCTGCAGGATGTCCAGGATCTGAGAGTAGTGAAAGGGCTCATCGCCGATTCTTTCGCCATTTCTGGTAAAAAAATACCCGATTGCAAAGACGCAGAGCACAATCGAGAGATAGAAGAGTTGCTTCCAGTTTTTCATTTTGGAGGTTTCGGCAGGCTGGAGGGAGGAAGTCATGAGGTTATGAAGTAGCCCTCTTTTTTAAAGACCGGCGATTTATGCTCGCTTGCATCTCGGTAGTTTTCTTTCCGTCGCAGGGAAAACTGCGTGACGCTTTTAATATATTGCTCGCGGCGGGACAAAGCATTTTAAAAATCTTCACCCCTCTCGCGCAAAGTATACTCAAGCACCTTGGCTTTACGCAAGAGGATGTTTCCGACTTGGCTTCTAAATTCCCCTGGACTCCCCGCTCCTGCCCCGCGATTGTAGAAAAATCCGAGGGAAAACAGCCGGCCTTCCGCAAAAACCCATCTTCCATACAAAGAAACGAAGGGATGGCCTTTTAGGCGCCCTTCTCATCCCGTCGAAGAAGTAAGAGAGGTGGCGCCTTGTAAGGAGGAAGCCAGCGACTATAGAAAAAAGTCTGCAACAAATGGTACCCCTCGAGCGGTTTAAACGAAAGAATGAACTCGTCGTCATACACCCAATACCACATTTTGTGAAAACTCTTCCGGTAGCTCGGGTCAAAGGGAACGCGTATCGGATCCGGATACGAGTGGTAGGTGTACCAGCCGTTAAATTCGGTCCCCCCGTCGATCCGCAAAGGACTCACGCCTTTTTCCGACATAAGATTCCGTAGTATCCCCCAGCGCGTCCGATTCCAAGATAAATAGTCATGCGTCCCTGCAACGGTGAAATAACCCAGAAGGAACATCAAAAAAACAGCGATCGGAAAGAGCCGATAAAGATGCCTTTTTAGAATCGGACCGGCCTGGTCGAGCGCCATGATCATGATGAAAGGCATGTAGAAGGTCATGTAGCGATCGAAATGTCCCGAGATTCCCCAGGGGAAATAATAGGCCGCGCAGGCAGAAACACAAAGGATCCAACGCCAATGGCGGCGTAAATCTCTTTCCTCCGGGGATGTCCGCAGGAACCGGAATAAGGGCATCGTGAAATAAGTCAGGATCATCCCGCTTCCCAGGACACCGATCGCTGTGGCGCCCCACCACAAACTTGCGGGTGCGACGGGCATTTGTTCGTATCCAAAATAGATCATCAGCGGCCCAAATCCAAAGTCGTAGATATAGTTGGAACCCGATGGCAACAGGACCTTAATAGACGCCACGATGCGCAACCATGCCATGAATCCCACTTGCAGACAAAAAATAGCGCAGGAAAATATTCTCTCGGCCTTGAGCAACTTCTTCCAATAAGACACCGCCCCCAGAATCAAAAACGGAAAGAGAAAAAGCCCCAGGTAGTTCAGTGTCGACGAAAGCATGCTAAAAAAGTGGCGGGAGAACTCCCCAAAACGGGGCGTGCCGAATGACTTGAAAAACGAATCGAAGGCGAGCATTTTGGAGCGGTACATGAAGGGAAGGCCGACATTTTTTTCTACCCAGTAATGGTAAGCGACTAAAACCCCGCAAACAATACCTCCCTGGAGAAAGGCGACGAGCCATCCCTTTTTGCTAAAGTTCTTTGCTGCCAAATACCCCATCCCGAAAGAACACGGGATCACAAGCGCCAGTTGACGGAAAAGGACCGCAAGGCATGCGAAAAAAATCCCGAAGGCAAGATCGAGAGCCTTTTCTTTCTCAACGTAACGAAAGAGGAAAAGATAAGAGGTAACCGTAAGCGCGTAGAAAGGAACATCGGTCATAAAACTATTCGCGAGGCCGAAATAAAGCGGTGTGGTGGCAATCGTCAGCGCGCCCCAGAAAGAGAGCCTCCGGCTTGCCTCAGAGACTCTTAAGAGCCCATAAGTGCTCCACACGCCGAAAAGCCCGAAAACAAGTGTGGACATACGCAGGGTGGTCATGGAAAAGCCAAAGAGCTTCGCGAAAAAGGCTCCCCAAAGGACTTGTCCCAGCACCGTTACGGCTTGCCAGTCGAACAGCTCAAAACGCCTTTCGTTTAAAAAAGTCATGACGGAATGGCTGTACATCCAGTCGTCATTCAGCGGAAATTCCCCGCGAGGATCCACGAGGAGCGCCATCAAGATCCATACAAAGCTTAGGGTGAGAATCTCCTTATGACGTATGAGAAAGGAGCCGAGAGACGAGGGAAAATCTTTCCAAACCGAGAAAATTTTTGGAGGCATGGGTCCTATGTTAAACAAAAAGCGAGAAGCTGTCTATAAAACGCAGCAAGATCCATGGCGAAAATTTGAAAAAGAGAAGGGTCGCCCGGGAGTTCAGCCATCCCCTCTTTGAGTTTTTTTATTTCACCTTGGAACCGTCCGGAATGAGGCGGTCGGGCACGAGCACGGTGAGCATGGTGGGGTCGGAAGCCGCAAGAAGCATCCCCTGGGATTCCACGCCCCGGATGACGGCAGGGTCCAGATTATCGATGATGACGATCTGCTTTCCCTTGAGTTGGTCTTCCGTATAGTGGGCGCGGATGCCGGCAACGATTTGCTTACGCACCTCGCCCACCTTGATGCCCAACACATAAAGCCGGTCGGCATTCGGATGCGGCGTGACCGTCTCGATCAGCGCGGTTTTAATCTCCAGTTTCTGAAAATCCTCATAAGAAGCCATGGTGTCCCCCTTAACATTGAACCATTTCAACCTCGTAGCTTGAAATGGTTCGGATTGGGCTGTGAGTTTCGAAGAGCCGGCATTCTAGCAGAAAAACAAAATAGAAAAAGAGTAATTCCTTGAGGGTTATCGGACGTACAGAGCGTAACTTTCGCCGCACAAAACGCTTAGGACGTCTCCCCACCTCCTGAATAGGAATCAATAAAAGTAAGAAGCCTCCGTTGATATAATGGGTTGGGGAAAGAGTCCCTTTCACCCAATGGGTGAAAAAAAACA
>CAISGE010000075.1 GCA_903884815.1 Candidatus Omnitrophota bacterium
CTTCGCAAGATGTTGCCGCTGGTGGTCCTCCTGAATCTCCCAATAGGTATAAATCCAGTAAGGATCACGCACTAACAGGTAAACCTGGTTGTCGCCGTAGTTGTCGGGAAGTTCTTGAGAACGATGGGGAACTTCTACTTTCGGACTAGGGTGTGCTGTTAGGCCATGTCTCGCGACAGGGGTGCTGGAGCTTTTATCCGCTCTAGAAGATTGGGAAGGAGTCACAATCTTTTCTGGGACGCGAGCCGCTGCGCTCATCGCGAGCAAACGCCTTTTGTTTGCAGCTGCTTTTTCTTCCAGGCCATTCTTTTTCTTACGCGGCAATAAGGCCATCCGTCCGGTCCCTTTTTTAAATCACATCCACTAAAAACGTAACAATACTTTACGTTCGCAAATTATTTTCTATTGAGCGTCGCCGAGTAACCGCTTTCGTGTGTCCCCAAAGTAACATGGCCCTCACGGGCGAGCCATCCGAGACTCATAAGCACAAGTTCCCGTGGACGTTTCAAACTCTTGATGAGCTCATCCTCAGTGGCGCTTTTCTTGTCATCAAGGTAATGCCAAATCTCTCCGGCAACGATTCCGATTTCCATAATCATAAGGGGACTCCCTCTGAAGCAGAATTTTTGACCTTCCCCAGTTTAGTGGACGGTTTGTTAGTAGGGATAGGTCTTGTTTTTTATTCAGCTAATTTATCTTTCGGATTCAATTTCTTATACCACCCACATTCCTGTGCGCAAAACATAATGCCTTTGTCTTTTGCCTTCGGACACCATTTCCCGCTAGCATGGCTCGCAATCATCCAACATTTTTCTTCTGGATAAGTAAAGGCGGGGCAGTCCTTGCGTGTTTCTTCTGGGCAATTATTAAACTCCCAACAATGTTGAGGCTCTTTGTCACTCATTTCCACAACCCTTCTTATTTTGTCTCATACATAAACTTTCACTTTATGTATGTTTATCCCCTCGCCGCTTTTCGTTCATTTTTTCAAGAGCATGCTTTCCCGCACCAGATATCCGACCAAGTTTATTATGCCCGCTGCATCAAATGTCTGCGATCCTCCACTTTGGCGAACCGATGCCTGATACGGGTCACTCAATAGATTTACTGCCAAAGTGAAATCGTTGGCAGAAGCGTATAGTACCCCCCCCCCCCCCGCATATCCAGCAAAATTGTGCAACCGAAACTTCGTTTACATTTGAGACTGGGTACATCGTTTACAGTTTTTAGTTACTAATCACCCTGTTTTTACGAAGATCTACGGAACCAAGCACATAAAAACCGTACTGAAGTTGCCAGAGGCCATCGCCGGTTTCTTTAAGGCCAACAGATTGGCCGATGAGCAACTCTGAAATAAAATACTCCTTCCCCATGAATTTTATCTCGCCTTTGTTACGAACGCTACGAACGGCATATGTTCAATCGAAACATCGCTTGCATTCGGCCTTCACTAGAACAACAAATCTGCGGCGGGAGAAGTATCTCCCCCGCCGCATTTCATTCATTTTTTCCAGAACATACTTTCCCGCACCAGATACGCAGCTGACCTGAGTATCCCAGCCGCGTCAAATTTCTGCGATCCACCGCCGCTTCGAACTGGCGCAGAGTACTGACCGCTTGGCGGGTTTACCGTCGAAGTAAAATCGCTCACAAACGATAGCGTCCTGCTCATGACGATCCAGCCCATAAACACCAAGGGCAGTAGCCAGAATGCCAGATTCACGAAAATAATGAATAGGGCCTTCAGGATCATCAGCAGGCTACGCTTGAGCCGTACAAACGCTTTTTGAATTTGATTCAAAACAAATTCTTTCATAGTTCCCTCCGTTAATAATTTTCGGGTTTCAGAAAGGTAATACCTTCCCCCGAGTTCCAGATCACCCATAGTTTGTCTTTCTCAATAACCCTGAGTCGCATCGTAGACGAATCTTCAGGGTCGTCTTTCCGTAAAAGCGCGAGCCCTTTTTCCACCAAAGTTCGCCTCAGCGTTTCTGCTTCATAACCTTCATTGAAAAGCGTCCGGGTGAAAACAACTCGCTCTCTTCCGGCATAACCTACGGAAACCAGTATCCCGTCCTCAAACGCCTGATCCTGCGAATATCGCGAGATAACTTCACCAAAGACGGGGTCCTGAAATCCCTGCTGAGATAGGTCGTTCATGTGCTGTTCACTCCTTGTTGAGCACGAAGGCGGGAGACACTCCTCCCGCCTTCACGCAATTTCATTAAATGCTTTTTGATCGTCTAGCCTGCCGCCACTTCGAAAAGCTCCCGCACTTCTTCTTGCCCCTGCGTCTGTCTTTGACCGTTTTCGTAGGAATCAAGGCAGTCAAAACTACAGGCGTCGCACAGAAACCTCCGGCTCATCTCGTCATAGAAGAGCTCGCCGGTCTCTGATTCCTGATGGCATATTGCGCACGGGATCTTTGAATGCTCATTCATCCCCGAACCTTCGAAGAAACCAAACTCCTGGAGATCGTCGAACGAGAAAAAAGCGGGCTGCCTTCCCGGACGGAAATCATCTTCCGCCAAAAGCATCTCCCGCGCCCCCTCATAGGACTTCATTTTGCAGGCTGTTTTTCTGAGGTGGCTTTTCGCGGTGAAGTTCCTGACATCGGCGATATAGAGATGATCCTCCTTGATCGCCCAGACGGAACCTTTCAGGCCATTGCGTGCAAGCGCGTACTCGAGATGCTCCGCGTCGCTTGACCAGAAAAGCGTCCTGAGACCCGGGGCATACGCGACATGAAGCGGTTTGTCGGCATTTCGGATCAAAAACAGCCGGTGTGGATCGTATTTAAACGAAAACCCCAACGCGAAATCTCCTTCCATCTCGCTGAGCTTTGAGATGAGACCCTTCACATTCGCTTCTCCGTCGAGGACCCGGAAAATGGCTTCGCTATCGACCGGCGTTTCTGTTTCTTTCCCGTATTTTTTAAGAAGCGCCTCACGGTTCATGAAATGACCGTTATGCACTCCGAGGAAATGCTCCGACTCAAACGGATGGCAGTGAGCATTCCGGATATCGCCGATCGTCGCAAGGCGCGTATGTCCAAGACACACCTGCGTCCTATCAGTGATCTCGCGGATCATTCCCTGAAACCGTTTTGTCTTGAGAAGTTTTCCCGCGGGCGTCGCTTCCTTGAACATGATCCGTTTCTCCGGGAAAAGTAGCGCGATCCCGGTTCCGTCCCTTCCCCTCGTTTCGTTCAGGAAAGCGAGGTCCATCACAACGCCCCTCAACCTGAAGCGTTCTAGCATGTTCAAAGGCCCTTCTTTTCTCGCGAAGCCGTAAATGCCGCACATGACACGATCCTCCTTGTTTTTTGTTTTGGGTTTGATTTGACAACGGGTGGGTTAAGAAACTGGAACGGAAAAACGTTCCGGGTGAAACTTCTGGATGCGTTCGCGGATATAAGCACCAAGCTCGCGCGACAAACCGAGGAAAGAGATGAAACCCTCAAATTTCTCCGGGAAACCACATTCCACGGACATCCGGAAGGTCTTGATCTCTTTTGCTTTATCCACAAGCGCCTGGCAGATCACGATGAAATTCGTGATCTTAAGAGCGCTCAAAGTTCCGGAATGGTAGCGGAACTCAAGTGAACGCCTGTAAAACCACGAGTGGATATTGAGCCCGTAATAGCGGGAGTGATGATATTTGGATTTTAAATCCACCCCCCGGCTCCCTTTGGGACCATACCACAGCCTCTTAAGCGCATCCTCATCCTTTGCTCCGATCCTAAACCTCGATTTCGGGAACCTCGCAAGCGGGACGGAATAAGTCCCTTCATGGCGGGATTCGGGAAGCATGGCATAAAGCACGGTCTCAAAAAATCTTGCGATCTTGAGGAGCCGTTTGATATCTGCGCACCCAAGGTCACGGCCGTCGATATGCACGTGAAGCCCGCAATCGCGGTTCACGAAATACCCCCAGCCCTGCAGGATTCCGGTGAACTTCCGGATCTCCTGAAATCCTTCGTCCCCCTGCAGGATGGGGCTCACATACTCGCGCCCGTTATCCCCCAAAGAGCCATCTGTCACCTGTTTCCAGCTCTTGAGCCTGTCACAGGGAAGATGGGCTGCATCCTCTCCCATCATGGCTTCAATCTCGATCCCGTACTTGCGCTGGGACCGGCACACTGTGAAATGACTGCCGGAAAACTCTTGATACTGCGGGAGGCTTTCTTCCTCGCAGGGTTCATGGCAGTCCTCACAAAGTGCGTCTCCGTCTTCATTCCGGAAGCAGGAATCGGGACTGATCTGGTCTTGGCAGAGAGCACAATAAGTAACGCGCTCGCCAAAACAGCTCTCGCAGTAATCCCTGTCGTGCAGCTCAGAATACGAGACGCGGTCCGCTTTAAAATAACACTCGCATCCCGCGCAGAAACGGAAGTGCTCGTCACAACAAGTCTCGCAGTAATGCTCGCTACCTACTTTCGTCATATCGTCTTGCAAAAACACATTTCCGCAGTGCGCGCAGGACGCTAGAAGCTCGTGAAAACAGTCCCGGCACAAAAGCTTGCCGGCGTGCTCGAGATATTCAAGCTCAGCATCCCCGGTACCGCAATTCGAACAAACTTTGGTTACGGGCGCTTCAATTTCCGGTGAAACCTGGACATTCGTCGTCATGTGAGATCCCCTTTCATGTTGAAAAAAAAGGCGAAAAGAGGATCGCTCTCTCCGCCCGTTCTTTTAGCTTCACTGTTCGAAAATGCTTTTGGATCAGGATTGACCGTTCTTCCTCCCCTCCCATGAATCTCGCTGGATTAAAAGCTCATTCATGGCCGACAAAATGTTCAAGGTCTTTCCGTAACCAAACCTGCTGCGCCAGCGCGTCTCCTTTCCAAGAGCCCGGTACATCCTGAGAAGTTTTCTGTGAGTTTTTACCGTCAAAGTTTTCCGCATATATCCCTCCCCAAAAAAAAGGGCGGGGACAATTGAATGCCCCCGCCGTTTCACTTCATGAAATTCTCTGTCCTAAAGCTGGCTGCGTTCCGAGAAGCTGAAATACTGGTTCTCCCCGATGATGATGTGATCGAGAACCCTGATCGAAACTGTCTGACAGGCGGCCTTGATCTTCTGCGTGATCTCGTAGTCCTCGCGGCTTGGCTCAACTTTTCCGCTAGGATGTTGATGACAGAGAACCACTGACGACGCGTTTTTCACCAAGAGCGCTTCCCTCACAATTTCTCTTGGATAAACCGCAGCCTCGTCGATCGTCCCGAAAAAGAGGTCCTTATCCCCAAGGATCTTTAGGGCTTTATCGAGAAAGAGCACTTTGAAAACCTCGCGTTTTAAATCCCGCATACTGGCCATGAGGTAATCGGTAACCGCTTGGGGACTTCGGACGAAGTTTTGCCCGATCATTCCTTGCCTTAAAACGCGCCGCCCGATCTCCCGGACCGCCTGAAGTTCAGCCCACTGAGATTCATTCAGATCGTTCAGATCAAAGACCTGACGAAGCCCTCCAGCCCTGCTCAAAAGATCCATCGCAACACCGACTTCTGTTTGCTCATACGTAGCCCTCTTAAGGATCAGGGAGAGGAGTTCCGCGTCAGAAAGCGCGTCGATCCCTTTTTCTTTCGCTCTTACCGCGGGCCGTTCGGTCTCCGGCCAATCTCGGACCGATAATTTTCTTCTCATGGTGCACCCTCCCTTTTAGATGCAAAAAGAGGCGGACTCCCTTTGACGGGAATGCCGCCTCTCTTGTGCGTTTGGTTTATTTGTTTCTTTTTTTCAGCGAACCACGATCTCCCAACCGTTTCTTTGAAACCTGCCGATAAGCACAGCGTGTTTTTCGAGATCACTTCTTCGAACGATCAACCTCATGACATTCACCTCCTTTCAAAAAAATAGGGAGACGGCACGTTTAAGCACCGTCTCCCTTTTTAGATTTTAAAACCCGCCATTCGCTTATGCGGCGTGCGCCGGGCTGGATGGCATAAGCCCCAGGATCACGTCTTCAAGCGCGGACTCCGGGATCGAAACGCCCTTTCTTTTGGACGGGAAATACGAGCCGTCCTTGGAATAGAATTTCCGGATATCAATGAACGTGGCCTTTTGCCCGCATCCTTTGGAGATCCGGAAGATCTCGGTTTCTGACGCCGGAATGTCGCAGACCGTGACGCTTGCGACACTCACTCCCTCGGGTCTTACGACCTGAGGCGCTGTCCGGGCCTTGATGAGCCCCGCGATGACGGGTTCGCGAAATTTCTCCGCAAAACACACGCCTTTTGCGCTCGGCACAAGCTTGGCCTTATCGTCCTTGGCCCGGAAAAAGATCCTGAGGTCAAGGTAGCGGTTCCCCTTGTAGTCCTTTTGCGAGATCCGGTAGATGTCATTCTCGGACCTCGGAATGTCCGCGAGGATCACGGCTTCTGATTGTTCGTTTTGAGCTGCGGTTTGAGTTTCCATGTTGTTTTTCTCCTTTTTGGTTTTTGAAATGAACTTTGTTAAAAACTCTTCTTTTTTCTGTCCCATCACCTCCTTTTTGAACTCGCTTAAAAATAAAAAAGGGGAAGGCTCGGGACAATGTCCCAGACCTTCCCCATTGTTTTAAAATTCTGAATTCGGTTTACGGTTGCTTAAAGCCTAATTTCTTTTCCCTAATTTCATCGAGCCATCCCGTGGGATTTTTCTTCGGGTCCTCCTCTTTCGCTGCCTGAGGTGTTTTGGTCTCACTACTGGCCGATATGTCAGGTTTCGAGGTATTTTCTACGGGCTTCACCGGCTGCGCGGCTGCGGGAGGTTCTTCTTTGTTTGCGGCAGGTTTAAGCGGATGCTGTGCATGGAAATCACCCACATACGACGGATGCCCGAAGAAATCCAACTTCACGTGCCCCGTGTAGAAGTCCGGGCTTTTCAGGATCACGACCGCTTCCCCCCTTTGAAGCCCCCGGATCAGGTCCGGTTCGATGCGGAATTCCTGCCCCTCGCGGATTGAGCCGACCCCCGTAAAATCCTTGCCGGTGAATTTCTGCTCCGTCTGATAGGTGGAGATAAGGGTCTTCTTCGTCCCTCCGATCTTTGTGAGTTTCTCAACGGAATCGGGGTCATCCTGTCGCAGAATGATCTTGATATTGGTATTTTCAATTATCTGCTGCTGGAACGAGGGGTCGCGGCGCACGACGAGGTCCCCGAGCGACTGGTGAAGCAGCATGATCCCGAACCCGGCGGCGCGGGCCTTGTTCAGGAAATCGATGAAATTCGTATCAAGAAAGCTGGACGCGTCGTCCACGAACACGGGGAAGAAATGCCGCTCGGAAGTCAACATTTCGGACTGGATATAACCCGAAACGGTCCTGATATCCTGCAGGATCATACGGCCCATGCGCTTCGCCGTGTCCCCGTACCCCTGCAGATTGAGCTGGAAATAAACGATCTTGTTTTCTTTGTAGATTTGCAGAAGATCAATCTCGGGTGTTGCTGTGTCCACGAGCTTTGAGAATTCGCTGCGGGACGTTAAATAAAGGTCCGCGATAAGCCCGGACAGGAACTTATGGTTTTGATCGAACCGGCCAAGCATCTTCCCGAGATCTCCCTTAAGCTCGAGATCGGTGGTTGCGTTGGCAAGTTCTTGGAGTGACGTAAAATCCGTCAGGTACCGGTAAACCTCCTTGAAAAGGATCGTAGGAGGCTTGTCTGAGCCTTTCTCGCAAGGACGCTGTCTCAGGGCCTTTAAAAGCGTAAGCGTGGCCTGCTCCGCCATCCTCCGGTAGAATTCCTCATTCCAGATCATGCTTCCGATGATCTTGTCTTTTAATTC
>CAISGE010000076.1 GCA_903884815.1 Candidatus Omnitrophota bacterium
CGATCTATGCTGTGATGCAAGAGGCGATCGAGGATAGCGGTGACGATCACCGGATCGCTGAAGAGCTCCGCCCAGTCCCCGAAAGCCTTATTGGATGTGATGATGGTCGAAGCGTGTTCATATCGTTGCGAGATGAAGCGGAAGAAGAGATTGCATTCTTCCCGGGCTACAGGAGTATATCCGACCTCATCGACGATCACCAGGGTAGATGTAAGGTAATTGGGTTTTCTTCGGGTACCGGGATAGCTGTGGTCTCTCTTGAGGCTTACGATCAGATCGGCCATAGAGATGAAGCATATAGTTATTCCGGCACGGCATGCTTTTACTGCCAAAGCTACTGCGAGATGCGTTTTGCCGACACCGGGTGGGCCGAGGAAGATCACATTCTCCTTTCGCTCGATGAAGCTGAGATCGAAGAGGCTTTTGACTTGCTGTTTATCCAGTTTCTGCTGGAAAGGGAAATCGAACTCATCGACGGTTTTCACAAAGGGCAAGCCGGCTTTTTTCAATGTTTTTTCGATCCTGTGTTGTTCTTTATTCGCGACTTCTTCTTCAAGCAGTTCGTCCAGGAAGTCCAGATGCGATTTGGATTGTTGTTGCGCCGCAGCGGCGATATCGGAAAGCACTGCGCTGGCACGACCTAATCGAAGCCGGGAGAGATTAGCCTGGAGCCGTTCCATGACCAAGGACTCACTCATAACTCACCTCCCCGCCGATGCGGCTGTAGGCATCGATGCGACGGGATTCTACGCTGACCGAGGCATACGCCGGAACCGAAGGACTGATCGTTTGTCGCGCCCGGCCTTTGCCAAAGCTGTTATGAGCATACTTGCGGCTGTTCATGACCGGATCTTCCAGAAGCCGGTTATAATATCCGTGTGGATCACAGATATGACCGTGTCCTTCAGCCTTGGCATATTCCGTTACAAATGCCTCGTCAAGAAAAAGCCGTATGCTGCCGTTTTTTACACGCAGCGTTATGGCTTTCCCGACCATCTGGTGAGGTGCAACATAGCGGTTGCCGTCAAAGCAGAAAGTGCAGTCCTTGTGAACCTTACGAAAGATCCTGTACGACGTATCGAACGCATGCTCAGGAACTGGTGTGAGCATTGCCTTTTCCTTCGCAAACCGATCGCATACCCGCTCCTGCGTTGTACCGTGCACACGCTCCGCACTACTCTGCGACCAACCAAGCATATCGACATTCGACCGTTCAAGGCTGCTGAAATTATAACCACGCCAGAAAGCTTCCCGTACGTAGCGTATGGGCCGTTCTACTTTTCCTTTTACCCACGGCGCATAGGCAGGCGCTACTCGCGGCGTAAAGCCGTAGTGAACGGCCAGGGATACCAACGATCTGTTGAACTCGTGCCTTCCCGCCACGCGGCGGATATATACGTTTTTCATCCGGTCGTAAAGTATCTCCCTGGGTACGCCGCAGAAAAACTCGAATGCACGAATATGAGCATCAAGAAACGACATCAGGTCGCATCGTTCAAGCAGTTCCAGATACATCATCCGCGAATAACCCAGCACCATGATGAACAGGTAATACTTGCGCTGGGTACCATCATTGCGGTCCACTATAAACTCTGCAAAATCCACTTGCGTCTGTTGCCCAGGCTCTGTCTCAAAGCGAATGTAAGCTATCCGGCCTCGTTCTTCTTTCTGGCCTCGAACAAACAGCTTCACACGCTCGTAACTCCCTGGGTATCCCAGGGCTTTCAGCCGATTATAGATCCACTGCGCAGAGACATAACTATCATCATCAAGCCAGGCCCCAATCTGCTCCTTGAAAGGATCCAGAAGACTCGTCCGTGTCCTCGGCTTGCTTCGACCAATTACCGAGGGATCATTGCAATACCGCTTCACCGTGCGCCGGTCTATGCCCAATCTTCGGGCTATCTTCCGGTCCGACAAGCCTTCCCTCTTAAGTGCCAGAATCTCCATTGCCGTCTCCTGAGTGTGCATCCGGCCTCCTTGATGGTGAGAAACTCATCTTACCATCGAACGCCGGCGGGGACGGGAGGACACTTTCCCCCTGCACCCCCTTTAAACCAGTTTTATCTCAAGAGTGGTACATTTTTAAACGATCCTTTTTGGTACAATTTAATTCGTTCTTTTATATGTGTCACGCCGCCCCCCACCTGCCCCCAGCCCTACATTATAATTATACTCGCGGTATCGATTTTTGGAGCCTTGAGCGGCAAAATATATTTATGAGCGTAATTGCATGTTAAATAAGGAGTTACCGGGGACGCTGCGAGGACCGGCAAAAAAAATTAAAAAAAGCGAAAAAAATAGATCTGGAAAGGGTACTTTTAGGCTGAAAAAGGTTGGAGCGTTCGAGCGTTGGAGCGTTGGAGTTTGAAACGGTTGTCGCGCTGGATACATCTGGCAGGGGCTTGCCACGGTTCCCGAGTAGCCTACCGGCATATCGAGGGATTGCAAGCTCGACCTGAAATCCAGCCATCAAAATCGAAACCATTTCGAGCGCGGACCTGCCTGGCGAATCCCTATAGGGGCTTCGACGCTCTCTCCCGCGGAACGAGGGCAAAGGCAAAGCTTCAACTTCGGCACCATTATACTGATTCCTTGGAGGTCGTTTGCGGTGAAATCTCTCTTCCTTCAGTGAGATGTGGGGCAATGCATGGGCTTTCCTGTTCACCGTTTACTCTCTTTCATTTATTGA
>CAISGE010000077.1 GCA_903884815.1 Candidatus Omnitrophota bacterium
AGATCGCTGGTTTTGACCGTAAGGTGAAATTGATCGATCCTAGGCGTATTGGGAAGGTGCTTAACCGCCCGGTGGAACATCCCTTTTCGCGGCAAATGCTGTGAGGGGCTGGGATGGCTACCGCATCTCGCTTTTTGTGTGGAATACGACATGGCTCACGAGGTTGATGGCCGTTCACGGCTCCTGTGTAACAACTTCCTTCTCCCCGGGTAGTGTAGCCACTTTTTCCTCCAAAGATTGGGGAATGGGTGTACCATAACACATGCTCGTCATTAGCAGGGCGTCTCTGCTTTGTGTGAAATAGTGTTTGAAGAGGAGTCTCCCCCTATGATCATGGAAATCGGAGTCGTTGCCGGAGAGATTTGGAATTACCTTGATGACAAGAAAAGCGCCACTGAGGATGAGCTCATCAAGACATTGAAACGTCCCCGGGAACTTGTGCTTATGAGTCTCGGATGGCTCGCCCGTGAGGGCCATGTTACGTTGAGGACACTCGAAAGCGGGTACGTAGCAACGCTCAATCAAAAATAATTTACAAACGTAAAGCATTGTCATGTTCTTAGTGGATGTGGTTTAAAAAAGGAACCGGGCGTATGGCTTTGTTGCCGCGTAAAAAAAAGAATGGACTCGAAGAAAAAGCAGATGCAAACAAAAGGCGTTTGCTCGCGATGAGCGCAGCGGCTCGCGTTCAGGAAAAAATTGTTCCTCCTTCCAAATCTGTTCCGGCCGTTTCCAAAAAAGAAGTTGTTCTTCCTGTCCCTGAAGTCGTGGCCTTGCCGCCCAAGACCGAAGCGCGGGTTTTTCAGGAAATGCCGCGCGAACTTCCAGACAACTACGGTGACAACCAGGTTTACCTGTTAGTGCGTGATCCTTACTGGATTTATACCTATTGGGAGATCCAGGAGGATCACCAGCGGCACCATCTCGCGAAACTCGGCGGAAGCTGGGAGAGCGTCGTCTCCGTTCTCCGTGTCTATGACATCACCGAAGTTGGGAAGCCCCCCTCTGTTTCTGACATCGTGCTCCAGAACATGAGCAAGTGTTGGTACATTAACACCCAACCGAATCACAGCTATTTCGCCGAGATCGGGCTCCTGCATTGCGATGGCCGTTTCCTTTGTCTCGTCCGTTCCAATCATGTGACCACGCCGAGGTCCGGGATGTCCGAGATCATTGACGATCAGTGGATGTCGATCGATTTTGACAAGATGTATGCTCTTTCGGGCGGTTTCCAGGTCGGCAAAAGTTCCGAAGAGCTCCGCAATCTCATGGAAGAGCGATTCAAGAACGCGATCACCTCAGGCTCCGGGGTCGGCGCAGTTTCCAGCCTGTCGAGCCCGGTCAAGATCAAGAAGCGCGGTTTCAATTTCTGGCTTGAATGCGAACTCATCATCTACGGTGGCACCGAGCCCGATGCTAAGGTCGCTATGCAGGGAAGACCTGTTCTGCTCCGGCCGGACGGTACTTTCACGCTCCGCTACGGGCTACCGGACGGAAAATTCATCTTCGATTGCCATGCCGAATCCTCAGACGGCATCGAGGAGAGGGTGATTACCCCGATCATAAGCCGCAACACAGAAAGGCCCGCGCCTGTCCTCAAGGTAGGAAAGCGTCTATAGCTATTTTAAAAAAAGAGTCTTGGATCAAAACAGAGAATATCGAACACTTCATCAACATCTAACATGGGAGAGGCAAAACATGGCAAAGGTTTCAGGACTTAAAAAGGGCAAGCTGTCCGAAGCGGAACTGACCGAAAAGATCAAGGAAAAGGCAAAAGAACTTTGGGAGAAAAAAGGTCGCGTCCAGGGCCAAGATCAGGAGATCTGGCTCGAAGCCGAGAAGTTGGTCAAGAAATAGGCGGTTCTATCTTAACAAACCGTCCACTAAACTGGGGAAGGTCACCTTCCCCAATATAGCTCGTCGCAATTTGTGTAGTGCGAGATCCGATAAAATAAATGAGTTTATTACGACATCCGAGCAGAATAGTTTTGTCATGGAAAGTTTCCGCATCTATAATTGCCTCGAGTAAAACGCGGGTGGTTTACATCCGAAAAGCATAATCGAGGAGAGTCTATGACAAGCCCCCAGGCAGAACTTGCTGTTTTCGAAAAGCACAAAATTCGTCGCGTTTACGACGAAGCGGCCGAGATCTGGTATTTCTCAGTTGTAGATATTATCCAGGCCTTGATACAACAGGCTGATTACCGGGCTGCTAGAAACTACTGGAAGGTGCTTAAGAACAGGTTAGGGAAGGAAGGCAGCGAGGTGGTTACAAAATGTAACCAACTGAA
Source organism: Candidatus Omnitrophota bacterium (assembly GCA_903884815.1). Classification (GTDB taxonomy): domain Bacteria; phylum Omnitrophota; class Omnitrophia; order Omnitrophales; family Aquincolibacteriaceae; genus Aquincolibacterium; species Aquincolibacterium aerophilum. Next base: position 2,292 of record CAISGE010000077.1, read on the forward strand.
GCTGGAAGCCGCTGATGGCAAAAAGTATCTGACGGATGTCGCTTCAGCTGAAACCCTTTTGCGCCTTGTGCAGTCCGTTCCCAGCCCCAAAGCCGAGCCTATCAAGCTTTGGCTGGCCAAAGTTGGATATGAACGGATGCAGGAAATGGCCGATCCCTCGCGTGCGCTGGACCGGGCTCGTGAGAACTGGAAAACGCATGGCCGCAGCGAGAAGTGGATCCAACAGAGGATGATGGGGCAGGAAACCCGGAACAAACTGACGGATTACTGGCAGGATCACGGTGTTAAGGGAAGCGATGAATATGCCGTCCTGACCAATATCATTCATCAGGAATGGGCGGGATTGACGGTTAAGGATCACAAGGGTCTCAAAGGTCTTAAAACACAGAATCTTCGCGATCATATGTCCGAAGCAGAGCTGATCTTCACCGCATTAGCGGAGCTGTCTACCCGGCAAATTGCCGAGAGCGTAGAGGCGCGGGGGGTGCCCGAGAACGCGGATGCCGGCCGAAAAGGCGGGGGGATCGCAAAACACGCCAGACTCGCTTTGGAGCGGAAGACTGGAAGGAAGGTTGTGACCGGAGGTAATTATCTTCCTCCCAAGGGTGCCCAGGGAAAGATGGGGCGCTGAAGTTGAAAGTATGGCGTTATCGTGCTGGGAGGTAAGTGAGATGAAGAAGTATCAATTGGACAAAGAAGAAAACAAGATCCTGAATGCCATTGAAGGGGGCAAGTGGGAGTTGGTGAAGCCCAAGAAGGCGGAGCTGAGCCATTACGCCCAGATCGCTCGGAATACGTTCCGGAAAGACAAGAAGGGGAAAAATGGATAGAGCCGATTAGATGAGCACGGAAACGGAATCGGATAACCAGATCCTTCTTCAAGGATGCTTTGACGGGAACGAGCACGCCGTCCGGGCTTTTTACGACCGCTTCAAAAACCTTCTTTATGCGGCCATCCATGCCTGGATCACTAAGTCTGCGCCTGAAACAGAACGTACCGACGACGTCCAGGAGATTTTTCACAACGTCCTCATTCTTATCATGGAGGACGGTTTCTCCAGGCTGAGAGGCCTTATCCATAGTTCCAAGATCAGCGGCTATCTTTATGTGATGGCCTATAACGAGACGGGCCGCTACTTCCATAAGAAATGGAAGGACGCCAAAAAAAAGGCTGATGAAGAACCCGTCTCAAGCGTCGATGATGGCTTAATTGAGAAATTGTCGCAAGAGGAGCGCCTTGGGATCGTCGCGGAATTCATGAAGACGCTAAGCGTCCGGGAAAGCGAGATCATGCGCTTTTTTTACGCGCAGGAAATATCTTATGCCGAGATAGGCCGGACACTCGGTCTTTCAACCACTAATGTCGGGGTCATGATCTCCCGGATCAAAGACAAGTGCGTTAAATTTATCAGGATAAAATACGGGGAGCGACTATGAAAAGAGATGTAAGATTAGCGCCTGCTTCCGCTCTATATACCAGGGGTGTCCTGTGAGAAAAAAACAAGACAAGATAGACGGTCTTTTCCGCGAATATTTCGCCGGCAAGCCGGGTGAGAAGCTTATGGTCCGCGAGGACAGTTCAGCGCTCTATGCCTGCGAATCCATGGAGTTATGTGACTGCGATGCGTCGTATTCGGTGAAATCCAAATGTCCGGACGCGGCAAAACTCGGCGCTTCTATTGACGGCTCACTTTCCAAGAGCGAAGCCGCCTTGCTTGAAAAGCACCTCTTGGGCTGCAAGAAGTGCCTCGAGAAGGTGCGCCAGGCTAAAACAGTGATCGAACAGTTTGAAAAGGGTGCTCTCCCCGAAGCGTCCGAAGATGTATCCGCAGAAGAGCTTTCCCGCCTTACAAAAAAAAATCCCCGAAAAAAATAGTTGTAATAAAAGCCGCGCTCCCGGCTCTATAGAGGCGGATAGAGAAATTTAACCGCCAAGCAAGGGAGGACGCGGAAATGCCCAAAAAAAATCTAGTCGAGATCGTATGCGTTATCGATCGTTCCGGGTCCATGGCTGATATCAGATCCGATGCCGTGGGCGGGTTTAACACGTTCCTTGAGACCCAGAAGAAGCTTCCCGGTGAGGCCAAAATGACCTTGGTTCTCTTTAACCACAACTGTGAGGTCCTCTATAACAGGGCAGACCTCCGTTCGGTGAACCCATTCACCCGGGATACCTATGTACCGGATGGTACCACGGCGCTTCTGGACGCGGTCGGCAGGACAATCGATGATGTCGGAAAGAAGCTGGCGAATACCCCGGCGGATGAGCGCCCTGAGAAGGTGATCTTCACGATTCTCACAGACGGGCTCGAAAACGCGAGTAAGGATTACACCCGGCCAAGGATCTACGAAATGATCCGTGAGCAAAGAGCAAAGTACACCTGGGAGTTCCTTTTCCTTGCCGCGAACCAGGACGCATTCGACGAGGCCGAGAAGCTGTGTATCGATAGAAATAATGCGCATAATTTCGTGGCAGATTCGGAAGGGATTATGTGCGCCATGGATCGCATTTGCGAATGTGTGTCTGAGTACAGGGTGCCGGGCCGCGGGAAGAAAAAGAACGATGATGGGAGGCTCAAATGAAAAGGCAGAGAGTGAAGTATTTCTCACCAGAAGAAAAAAGAAAGCTTCTGGATTTCATTCAGAAGCATTATCCCGATAAGCTTGCTCAGCGCTCGGGGTTTATGTACAAGCTGATGTTCTCGACCGGTTTGCGGCTCGCCGAAACGATCCATCTGAACGTGGGCGATCTGAAGGATCGATCGGTCCTGGTTGTGATCGGAAAGGGGAATAAAGAGCGGGAGATACCGCTCTCCGCGGCGATCCGGGAAGAAATCCGCCAGTTTCTTGAGCAGAAGAGAATGAGCAAAGAAGATGTTGCGTCTGATGCGCCGCTTTTTATTTCACGGAAGCGCAGGCGTATCGGGTCCCGGGGTGTTCAGCATGATCTTGAGAAGTGGGTCCGGCTTGCCGGGCTGGAAGGGAGATATTCCCCGCATGCGCTCCGCCATACGGTCGGCTTCGATCTGATCCGCGGGACTAACAATATCAGGAAGGTTCAGGAATTTCTGGGCCACAGGTTCATCACCACGACGCAGATCTATACGCATATCACTAAAGATGAGCTCCGTGAGTGCGCCGAACTATTGATTTGTGATCCCGTGGCCGATTATTTAGTATGTAGCTGCAATTAGCCATACGAATGATCGGAGGGAGGGATGCCCCGGGTCGAAAGCTTTTTAACCGCTGCGGAATTATCTCAGTGGCTCAGAGTCAGCAGGAATACTATCTATGCGTGGGTTTCACGGCGAGAAGTGCCTTTTGTGAAGCTTCCCGGCAATACCACTCGTTTTCCTCGTGGAGCGATTGAGGAATGGATTAGAAAGAGAATCTCTTCCGGTAAGGGACTGAGCCGGGGCACATATCTTGAAGCTTAAAGGTTCATGTCCTGAGCGATTGAGGAAATATGATAACTGAGGAAGAAGCGATCGCGATTGCGGAAAAACTACATGGCGCTAAGTTTGAATTGTACGGAGCCACGCGCGGGATTCCGTCCAATTTTGCTATCTATGGGAGTTTTCCGCGTAATCCCGATGATGTCTGGTGTGTCTATTGTTCGCTTCGTTCGGAGCGAGCGGGCGTCATAGCTTCCGGGCATGCTGTTGTTATTGCGAAGGACACGGGCAAGGTTTTGTATGACGGCAGCGCATGCGACGAAGGGTGAGCGGCAAATACCAATTGGAAGGGGGCGGCATGGAAGTCGAGAAGATCAAAAAGAAAGTAAATGAGCTCGATCAGCAGTTCTCAAAGCTTATGATCAATCATGGCGCTTACTTTATGGCGATTTTTGAGATCCTCGAGGATGAGGGGCTCCTGAAGGATGGGCGCTTTCAAAAGCTAGCGGCCAAGTATAAGAAACAACTGAAAGATGTGGATGAGTACTCGGATTTTTTGATGATGATGAGAAAGTTCGGCAACAAGGACTGAACCCATGCGATGTCCGGTGCTAAAAATATTTATCCTCGTAGGGGCAATGTTCATTAACAGTCCCTTCGTTGGATTTTCGCAAAATGATCCTTTGACCGTCACCCGCGCTGTGGACGGTGATACCCTACAGCTTTCGAGCGGAGAGAAAGTCCGTCTTATCGGCATTGATACGCCGGAATCCTCCAACAACTCGAAATTGCGCCGGGACGTAAAGAGAACCGGACAAGACGCGCGTGAAATCATCCGGATGGGGAAAGAGGCGGCGGCATTCACCCGGAGCTTGGTTCAAGGCAAGAAGGTCAGGCTTGAGTTGGATGTCCAGCAGAGAGATAAGTACGGGCGTTTATTGGCTTACGTATATTTGGAGGACGGAACCTTCGTCAATGCCGAGATCATGAAGGCGGGTTACGCCCAGGTCATGACTATCCCTCCAAACGTTAAATATCAGGATTTATTGCTTGGATTGCAAAGAGAGGCTAGGGAGAAGGGGCGCGGGCTGTGGAGCGATAAAACGATGCTTTTAGCAAAAGAAAAAAAGTAGACGTAAGGTAAACTCTCTATATATACTACGCCTATGCCGACGATTGAGACGGAAAACTTCTTGTGCATAACAAAATTCGCCAGGGAAGCCGGCTTAACGCGACAAGCAATCCATAAGGCAATTAGAGAGGGAAGATTGAAATATATTACGATCAGTGGCATCAAGTTCATGGATAAGAAGGATCTTGAGAAGTTCCGGAAATAGTTTTTTTTACCGGAATAGTTTACTAGGGGTAAACCATTTCCTAATGCCTGAAAAGAATATTTTCAGTATAAGAATGTTCGTTTTGTGTGAATGCATGCGTCGTAAACGGGCCTCCCATGGGGGGGTGTCCATTTATGGCGCAAGACCAAACGGTTTTTGGAGAGCATCTCGGGAGTAAAGCTTCGCTAGGGGAGTTACCCCTTGCGTAAGTCTCAGGACATTAAGGCGAAACTCATCCTGGAATATAAGGATGATCCGGTCCGTTACGAGCAGCTGCTTAATATGTTTGTGATGGCGCTTAAAATCGCTGATATGGACGAAAAAAACGCCCGAGCGTATCAAGAGAAGACACTAGCAAACCTATGAAAGGATAACTCTATGATCCCGAACGATAAAAAGGTCGCCTTATACGCCAGAGTATCGACTGAAGAGCAGGCTTCAAATTTTTCACTCCCAGCACAACTTGAATTGCTCAGAAAGCATGCAGCCGACAATGGCTATACGGTATTTAACGAGTATGTTGACGCTGGGTATTCGGGAACAGTTCTTGAGCGGCCTGCTTTTCAAAAAATGCTACAAGACGCAAAGAACCTCGAATTTAATCTCATTTTGGTCTACCGGCTGGACCGCTTCTTTCGAAACAACCGGGCCTTGCTTACGGTGAACGAGGAGCTGGAGCGCTATGGCGTGGGGATTAAATCCATCACCGAGCCCTTTGACACATCCAATCACCTCGGGAAGTTCATCCTTTCACTATTTGGTTCTCTTGCTCAGCTGGAAAGAGACACGTTTATGGAACGTTCCAAAATGGGCAGGATGAGGCGTGCTACAGAGGGCTATTACTCTGGAGCCAACCCTACCAAATACGGTTTTACGTGTACGGAAGATCGGAGGCACCTTGAAGTCTGTCCCGAGGAGGCAGAGATCGTAAAGCTTGTTTTTAAATGGTACTGCGAACCTGAGGCCTCGCTTGTTCGCGTAGCGAAGAGGCTAACCAAGCTTGGTTACAAATCCAGAGGAAACGTCGAATGGAAAGGCGATGCCATTCATGACATTATTCGTGATCCTATCTATATAGGGAAATGGTACGCGAATAGATATGGTCAAAAGGGGAAGCGGAAGCCTCAAAAGGAATGGATCGAAGTTAGTGTCCCGGCCATTGTTTCAGAAAACGTTTTCCAGCAAGCGCAATTTCTGCTTATTGAGCGCAGGAACTACACCACGAGGAATGTGAAATACCAGTATCTCCTCCAGGGCCTTACCAAATGCGGTGACTGCGGCAATACGATCGCGGGGACCGCAGATCGCCAGCGTTTCAAGAAAGATGGGAAGGTTTATGGCCCTTACTTTAATTTTTATTACCGGTGCACGCATTTTACGAAAAACATCTATAAGAAAGCGGTTAAGTGTAACTTGCGCTATATGCAGGTGAAATCCGTTGATTCTGTCGTCTGGAAAGAGATTGAGAGCCTCTTGGAAAATCCGAAGCTGATCGCAGATATCGTTAAGCAGCAAAACAAACGTGATCCGGAGCGGGTTAAGAATTCCCAGCAAGAGCTCGCCAAGATAGAAGCCCGGTTGAAAGTGTTGGGTAAGGAGGAATTCCGGATATTGGAAGCTTATCGCCAGGAAATTATCAGCATCGAACAATTAAAAAGCCAGATGGCCAAATTCAAAGCGGAGACGGTCAAGCTTTCCTTGGGAAGGGATGAGGCTGTGAGTCTTCTTACGCATGGGGGTAGTGCCCAGGTTGAAGAGGCTATTAACTATGTCGCGCAAATAAAGAAAGGGTTGAATACCAATGCTTTTGATTCAAAAAAAAGAATTCTACATCTTTTAAATACGCGAGTTATTGCCAAAGTTAGTGGCACGGTTGATGTCTACTGCACTATCCCTACCTCAGACCTGCGTTTTTCTGATGAAACCTCCAATGTTGTTTCCGCTTCACCGTCGGAAGGACCACCATCTTGCCGAAACGGCCACGAAACAACATCAACTGTATTGCCGAAGGGGAATTCCAATGTTGTTTCCCTGTCGCCGTGGGAACGACCCATCTCCTTGCGATCAGCGGAATGAATATCACGATGATCGCCGGGACCTTCTATTTGATCTTTCTGTTTTGCGGCGTTGGATATCGTGGGACATCCCTTTTGACGGCGATGATCGTGATCCTTTATGTGGGGCTGGCGGGAGGCGGTATCCCGATCCAGCGGGCGGGGTATGGTTCCGTGCTTGTTCTGATCGCCGTTCTGGCGGGGAGACCGTCCAGTCTTTTGAATTCGCTCTGCTTCGCATTTTTCGCGATCCTGATAGGGAATCCCGAATCTCTTTGGAACGTGGGATTTCAGCTTTCATTTCTTTGCGTGCTGTCGCTTATTCTGATCCTGCCTCTTTTCACGAGGCTCACTTTTTGGACACTTTCTCTGGGATCGAGTCTTGCGGTGCTTTGCGGGACGTTTCCCGTAGTACTTTACTATTTCAATATCTTTTCACCGGTGAGCGTTTTTGCGAATATTGTCGCGATACCCCTTTGTGACGCCGCTCTTTTTGTGGCGCTTTTCTCGATTCTATTCCATCCCGTTCCATTTCTGAACCTGGCTCTGGTCCGGTTGGCCTCAGGGTTGGTCGGGATCTTGCTTTCTTGGGTCCGGCTTCTTTCGACATGGCGGTGGGGATACTGGTTTCTCGAGAGGCCGCCTCTTGCCCGACTTTTTGCTTACTACGCCGCTCTCGCGTTACTTCTTTTCTTTTATAGAAGAATTTTTAGGGGTAAACGCATTGTGATGGTGGGACTCGCTTGTCTCTGTCTGGGGCTTTCGGTTTCGTTTGTGACAGAGGGACGGGCAAGAAGTTTTGAAGTCACGTTTCTTGCGAGTGGCAGGAATCAACTCGCGCACGCGAGGTTCCAGAACGGTGATGATTGGCTGGTGAATGCCGGTCGGAGTTTTCCCTCGGACCAGGGAGAGTGGCTCATCGCGCCTTATCTGAGATGTCGGGGTGTTCAAAGACTGGAAGGAATATGGCTCACCGATCATTCGGGAAAACATGTAGGGGGTCTCGCGTCGGTCTTGCGCGATTTTCCGGTTCGCCACCTTATCTATCCGGATCTCTCCGCCGGTTCTCCCGAGTTCTATAAAGTCCTTCGTAAGCTGGGGCGGAGGGCTAAACGCTTTCAATTCGGGGATTCTTTGTCGATGGATTTCGAGAATTTGAGTCTGATCGCCCAGTCAGATAAGGGGGGAGCGACGCTGATCGAATCCGGCCCTTGGCGCATTCTTCTCATCCCGCGATGGGATGCCGCGATCTTTTTCGAACTCCTTGAGGGAAAAGATGACAAGGAAATCCATGCGGTTTATCTCCCGCCGTCCGGGCAGGGAATCCCGGATGATTTCTATGCATGGATCGATAAGGTGAAGCCGTTGCTTGTTGTGTTGCCGGAGTCGCAGCCCGATATCCTGGCGTCCCTCGCGCTTCGGGGCATCCCTTGGTTTGATTTGAAGACTACCGGGGCGATGAATTTTAAGCGAAAGGGATCGCGTCTTGAAATAGTCGCTTTCCTTAAGGGGCCCCTTGGATTTTACACATTTGTATAGGGTATTTTATTGACAGTTTTTCTTGCCCCATGATATAGTCCCAATTCCAACCATATCAAAGCGCAGCGGAGATTGGGGCAATCCTGACTACCATTGATAAAAAGAAAACAAAAGTCAGGATAGTACGCTCTCATAAATTTTCCTAACCCGAAGATTGCAAACGACTTATGAAAATCCCAAAACTTTTCGCCTTCGTTTTTATATTGCTACTCCCGCATTCGATCGCTTCCGCGGACTGGGTCTGGTCTCCAGACCAGGGGAAGTTCATCAACACCGCCTCTGACACTCAAAGTGATGCTGACGATATCTTTGACAATGCCCTCGATCTTTACAAGGAAAAGAAGCTCGACAAGGCGACAGAGCAGTTCAAGATCATCCTCAAGAAATTCCCTAAGTCACGTGTGGCTCCCGAAGCGCAGTATCGCATTGGGACTATTTGTGAAGAGAAAAGTGACTACATGGAGGCCCACAAGGCTTATCAGGCCCTCATCAAGTCCTACCCTCAAAGTGAACGTTTTGACGAAGTAATCGAACGGGAGTATCAGATCGGAAGCATGTTCCTTTCCGGGAAGAAAGGGAAACTTCTGGGGATCGAGATACGACCCTCACTGCCGCTCGCGATCGAGGTTTTTCAAAAGATCGTTGAGTCGGCCCCCTACGGAGCGTTTGGCGATAAGTCTCAGTTCAATCTCGGCGTTGCCTACCAGAAATCCGGACGCTTTGACGATGCGCTTGAGGCTTTTCAGGGTTTGATCGATCAATACCCGCAGAGCCCACTCCTCCAAGAGGCTCGTCTGCAGATGGCGGAAGTCTCCTATGCGAAATCCACCAACCAGACCCGCGACCAGAGCGCCCTCGATGAAGCCGCGCGTCAGGCTCAAAGTTATCTGAAACGCTATCCGGGGACTGAAGAAGCCGCAAAGGCCAGCAAGATCAATCAGGAAGTCGACGAGCTGAATGCCGAGAAAAATTACAGGATCGGATTTTACTACGAGAAGGACAATTATCTGGAAAGTGCCCTGATCTACTATCGCGATACCGCGAAGCGTTACGGGAACACAAGCTGGGGGCGGAAGTCGGCGGATAAAGTGAATTCTCTGCAGGAACCCGTCAAATACATCAACGCCAAGGGAGAGGAACTTCAGAAGGAGTTGGGGTTGCTTGAGGCAAAATACCAGTCGCTTGGGGCGGACCAGAAAACCGAGAAGGCCTCAGTCAAAAAAGAGATCGACGCGATGAAAAAGAGGATCAAGTCGCTCGATAAGAACAAGGCGGAAGGTTTGGAGGCGCGCAAGCGGGATCTGAAGCGCCGGGAAAAGGAATTGAAAGAGAAATTCAAGGAGCTGGAGCGGAAGAAAAAACGTTTCAAGAACAATACATCTCCGGATTTCCAGAAGGCCATCGACCGTTGGCAGTCCTCCCTTGAAGCTGAGCGCGACGCGCTGGCTGAGGAGAAAGACCGGCTCGCCTCATGGAGGACGGAGCTCGGCGTTACTGATGAGAAGTTCTACGAAGGCCTGATCCCCTCGTTCATGACCCAGGGAGAAACCCCTCTCGAACAGGTCCAGAGCCTGGATGAAAAAGGCCTCTATAAGCTCTCGAAAGAAAAGAAAAAGCTCTTCGCCAAGAAGGAAAAACTTTACAAAGAGTACAGTGAACTTCAGACCCTTTTGACTCCTGAGCGTTCGGAAAGCGGTCTTCCCAAGAAGCGTCTGCGCGGTGCTGCGGCGAAAGATCCCTCCAAGCCTACGAACCCGAAACTTGCCGCCCGCGAAAAAGAGATCGCTTCTCTTGAGGCCAAGCTGGACGAGAGGATGGCTCTCTATGAAAAGCATTTTGGGAAACTTGCCGAATTGGAGCTTGAGGCGATGATCGAGAATCGCTCCGCTCCCCAGTCTTCCTTGAATCCTCTTGCTGCAGGAACGGAAGACTTGAAGACGAAAGACATTCAGGAGCTCTTGGAACTCAAGATGCATCTCGCGGAACAGATCAAGGCTCAGCAGGATATCGTCGACACGCTTTCCACCGCGTTCGACCGGGAATTGGCGGCGAAAGAACAACGCACGCTGATGAACTCTATCGAGACGGAAAAAGAAGTCGATGTCCGCAAGCTGCGCAAGCAGACCAAGAGCGTGGAAAAAGATCTTCGCCGGCGTTATCAGGATATCCAGGACCGCCACGAACGAAAGAAGCATCTTTTGGCCGAGCTCGATGAAGCGTTATATCCTCGAATCGGAAAGGGGAAATTGTTGCATCAGATAGCCAAGCCCGTGAAGGGTACCCTCTATATGATGAAAGCGTTTATTTTTGGGCTCCCTTATGCCGATGTGGGATTGATACAGGTTGCTGAGAAGCGACGGACGGCAAGGAAGGCCAAAGAGTCCGAGGAAATCAGAAAACTTCAGGAGGCTATTGAGCTTGAAAGTCTTATGATCCAGGCACAGGACCTTGAGATCAAAAATCTTGAGAAAAAACTGGAGATCTTGAACACGAAAGCCGCGCTTGCCGGAGGCGTGAAATTCCGTAGTTCCTTCGTGAAGGTCCCGTACTCGTTTATCGAAGAAGCTGTCGAAAGCGCCCGCCGTGTTGTGCCCCGGAAGGATCGAAAAGATGTGCTGCTCAACCGTCTCGACAATCAGACGCAAGAACTTGGACGCCTCAAGGCCAGGTTGGAGGCAACGGAGGCGGTCATCAAAGAAAAGACTCCCGCCCCCGCTCCAGCCCCTGCCGAACCCGCGACGACTGTCACGGATTCAGCGGAGAGTCCGAAGAAAGAGGCGGTTGCGACAAAGCCCGATGAAAAAGACATTCGGGAAAGTGTTATGAGCCTTCAAGAGCAGTTGGAGATTGCTTACAGCATTTACGCCCAGGAACAAGGCGCCGTGCTTGGGGAACCTTTGGTGAAAGCTCCCAAAGATGCGGAAGGTGCCAAGCGGTATAAGAAATTCCAGGAAGTGAAGGCCGAACTTGCGGGCATCATTGATGCGGAGCTTTTGATCGAGCCGAAAGAACGGGCCATTCTCGAGAAGCGGATCGCGGAGGCCGATAAGTTGCTTCCGACCGTGACTTCGAAGGCTATGCAGCAAGATCTTGCGACAGAAAAAGAGCGCATTCACCAGCGAGTCGCGGATCTTGCCACCCGGCATGATTTTTTGACCAAGGAAAAAGAACGTTTTAGCGTTTAGCAATCACGAGGACTTATTATGAAAAAAATTGGAATCTTAGGGGTAATGTTTTTAGTGACGGCGGTCCTTTTGAACGGTTGCGGCTATACCCGGAAGACCGTGCTTCCGCGTAACATCAAAACGATCTATGTTGAGACGGTGAAGAACAAGCTGGATATGGAAAAGGTCTATTCGTACCAGCAGGGGCTTGAAATGGATATCACGAACGCCGTGATCCGACGTTTCCAGCAGGACGGGACGGTGAAGGTCGGGAAGCAGGAAACGGCTGACGCCATTCTCAAGACGGATCTTTTGGACTATGAACAAGAGGGACTGCGCTATGATGACCTTGAACAGGTTCAAGAATACCGTCTCTTTATCGTGGTCAAGCTCCGCCTCGTGGACGCCAAAACAGGCGATCTGATCTGGGAAGAGCCGAATTTTACAGGGGATAACGAGTATTATGTGAGTAATGTCGTCTCGATCGCCGCACAAAAAGCGGCGATGGATGTTGTGACCCGTCTCGCGGCCAATATCGTGGATCGCGTTGTTCAGGACTGGTAATCCCGCGCCCGAGCGGCCTCCTTCCGTGAAAGCAACTCTGTACCTCATCTCCGGCGATGCATTTCTGAGGGCCGAGAAGATAAAATTTGTTTCGGCGGAACTCGAAAAAAACGCCGGAGCGCCGATCTCCCGCCAGATTTTCGATCTCGAAGAAAATTCCCTAGAAGACGTTTTGGCTTCCGCAAGGACCCTTTCTTTTTTTGCGTCCAGCCAGATTTTTCTGGTTAAGAACGCGGCGTCTCTCAAGGCGCCGGATCTTGCGGTCTTGGCTGCGTATCTGGAGCATCCCGAGCCCCAGACCACGCTGATCCTCGAAGCTGATGATCTTAGGGGCGCTACCGATCTCCAGAATCTAGTGAAGTCCAAGGGACAGTTGATCACTTTGGCGAAGGCGGAGGCCCGCGGAACGGGCGCGACGTTCATCCAGCAAAAGCTCGCGCAGTATCAAAAGACCATGACCCCCGGTGCCAAGGCTCGGGTGCTCGCCATGTGCGGTGACGCGGTCATGTTCCTTAATACGATGATCGAGCGGCTTGCCCAGTTCGCAGACACCCGCAAAGAGATCGATGAAGCCATGGTCCTTCAGTTCGAAGAGAACTGGACGGAGATGGATGTTTTTAAGCTCACGAGCGCGCTTGTTGACCGGGATCCGGCCCGTGCCGTGAAGGTTTTTCGTGATCTGATCGGGATCTATGAAGCGGACACCTATTCTCTTGTGGGCATCCTTCATTGGCAGTTGCGTCAATTATGGCAGGCCGCGATGCTTTTAAAGTCCGGGGTTTCGGACCGGGAGATCTGCTCCAAGCTCAAGATGCCTCCGGCACGGCTCGGCGCTCTGAGACGCTTTCCGCTGGAGCAGATGGAAGCCGCAGTGGAAGATCTCTATCAGTTTGACAAAAAGTCGAAGACCGGTCTGACGGATGGGGTCGCGGGTATGGAAGCTTGGCTTTTGCAGTACGCCGCATAAAAAAAGCCCATCCCCACCAAGATTGCGGGGGATGGGCTCTTTTGAAATCAGTTTTAAGATTTATTTCTTCTTGAGTTTGGCCAGGAAAAGCGCGATGCGGGATTTTCTCCGGTCCGCACGGCCGCTGGGAATCACGCCTTTGGTGACGGCGCGGTCATAGCGGGCGACCAGACTTTCGGCAACGGCTTTGGCCTTTTCGGGCTCGGCACCCAACTGGGCCAGCTTTTTGCTGAGGGACTTCAACTCAGAGAGAACGGCGAGATTCTTGGCGCGTTTCTTGGCATCACTACGAATACGTTTTGCAGCGGAACGAATATTGGGCATCTCAATGACTCCTATTGGTGGAAAAAGTGGCGACAATGTAACACGCGACCCTCGCGTTGTCAACGAGGTTCCCCGGAGGGGGGATGCGCATCACTCCGGCAAGCGGCACCTTGTCAAAGCCGCGGCGGTCGTGGCGCTGATGACCTTGGTCGGGCGCATTCTGGGGCTTATCCGGGATATCGTAAGCGCCAAAAGTTTCGGAACGAACTGGCAATATGACGCGTTCCTTTATGCCTTCATGCTTCCGAATCTTTTCCGGCGCGTTGTGGGGGAGGGGGGGCTTACCAGCGCCTTCATTCCGGTTTATAACGATATCCGCGAAAAAAAGGATTCCGCGGAGGCGTTTCGCTTCGCCAATATTACGATCAGTTTCTTAAGCGTCGCGCTTTTCGCGTTCATTCTTGCGATCGAAGGCGTTCTCCACATCCTGCTCAAGATCGGCTTTCAATCCCAGACGGTTATGTTGACGCTGCAACTTTCGCGCATTCTTTTTCCTTATCTCTGGTTCCTTTCGCTCTATGCGATGGGCATGGGCATCCTGAACAGCCACCGTCATTTCCTCGCCCCGGCTATGGGGCCGGCTATCCTAGATCTCGTCTGGATTGTCGCGGTGCTTTGGGTCCCTTCCGGAATGGCGCATGACTATTTCGGGAAGATCAGCTGGCTTTCTTATGTCATCCTTCTGGGAGGTTTTCTCCACGTTGCAGTGGAACTGCCGCCGCTTCGTAAGATCGGTTTTAAATTCAAATGGATCTGGGATACGGGGTATGAGGGACTTAGGAAAACGGGGACGCTTTTGCTGCCGGTGGTGCTGAGCTTTGCCGTTGTGCAGATCAATATCTCGGTCGATATGACGCTCGGCATGATGATCGGCCCCGGCGCAAACTCCAGCCTTTGGTACGGCAATCGCCTGATGCAATTTCCGCTGGGTATTTTCGCGCTGGCGATGGGGACCGCGCTTCTTCCCATGCTCGCACAGCAAATCGCGCGAGGGGAGGAGGAAGCCTCGCGCAAGACGCTTTCGTTCGCGCTGCGGAGCATTTTCTTTATCATTATTCCTTCCTCGGTGGGATTGATCGTGCTCCGTGAACCGATCATCCGTATGCTCTTCGAGCGCGGCGCATTTAACGCGGTGTCCACGGCCCGCAGTTCCGCCGTGCTCCTGGGCTATACGATCGGCCTTTTCGCGTTTGCGGGTCAGAAGATCATGAATAGCGGTTTCTACGCGGCCCACGACTCGAAGACGCCGATGAGGACCGCGATCTTTTCGCTTCTCTCGAACATCGTTCTGAGCGTGATCCTGATGATCCCTTTCAAAGAAGCGGGTCTCGCTCTCGGGACTTCGATCTCCGGGATCATTCAATTGGGCCAGCTGATCTATTATTATCCAAAGAAAGTCGGGCCTTTTCCGTTCCGTGAGATCGCGATGTCTTTTTTGCGCATCCTCTTGGCATCGCTTGTGATGGGCGTTGTGGGATACTACAGCTTGATGGCCTTCCATCACTGGCTTCCGGGAGCGGGCGCCAAGGTGCAGCTTATTCAGGTGTTCGGAAGTATAATCCTCGCGACGGTTTCATACCTGACTCTTTGTTATGTGTGCCATGTTCCGGAAGCCCGTGAGGCGTGGGAGTGGTTCCGGAAAAAGCGCAAGCCGGCGCCGGATCCCGTTGAGATGGAAAAATTGATCGATGGCGCATAGTATCGCTCAACGGGGAACGGGTAACGCGCAACGTTGGGTTGTTTCGTTGCGCGTTGAGCGTTGTGCGTTGCGCTGAGAACGAGTTATGTCTGATAAAAAAAACAATAGTGACATCCTTCGTAAGACCGTTGATAAACTGCCCCTTTCTCCCGGCATCTACGTCATGCGCGACGCACGGCGGGAGATCCTTTACATAGGAAAGGCTAAATCCCTCCGCAAAAGGGTTCGCTCGTATTTTAAAGTTCCCGCGCCACTGCCCAAGATCACCATCCTCATGGAGAAGGTGCGGACGATCGAGCACATCGAGACTCCGACCGAAGTGGACGCGCTTCTTCTTGAGGCGCATCTCATCCGCAAACACCAGCCGAAATACAATCAGGAGCTGAAGGACGATAAAAGCTTCCCCCTGCTTAAGATCACCCGTGAGAAATTTCCAAGGCTTTGTGTGGTGCGTCAGAAAACATCGACTGGTACGCGGGGGAGGGGGCGCGATGGGGATTATTATGGGCCCTACACTGACGCGAAACTCCTTCGTCAGGCCGTAAATCTGATCAATGCCCTTTTTCCGATCCGGAAATGCCTCACGCTGCCCAAGACAGCTTGCCTTTATCACCACATCGGACAATGTATTGCCCCATGTATCAAGCCGGAAGTGAAGCCGGAATACGACAGGCTGATTGATGAAGTGAAACGGTTCCTTGGCGGCGGGAAAAAGAGCTTTGCGCAGTACTTGAGCGAGAGGATGGAGCGCGCAAGCAAGGAGCTTCGCTTTGAAGATGCCCAATTCTTCAAGGAGCAGATCGACGCGCTCTCCAAACTTCGCAAAAAGCGTTTTCTTCCCAAGAATCCGGGGCAGGGAATTTCGCTTTCGGCGACGATCGAGCTCAAGGAGCGGCTCAAGCTCGAACGAGTTCCGGAACGAATTGTTTGCTTTGATGTCTCGAATGTCCAGGGCGACCAATCGGTGGCTTCGAAGGTCAGCTTTTACCGCGAGCTCCCGGACAAGTTCGGCTATCGGCGCTACAAGATCAAGGGTGTCTCCGGGATCAACGATTACGCCATGATCGCCGAGGCCCTGACGCGGATGCTTCGGGGGATCAAGGAAGGCCGCGAGGATTTTGTCCCGGACCTTATTATGATCGACGGTGGCAAGGGGCATTTGAATGTGGCCGCGAGGGTTCTCGTTCGGGAGGGGATGGAACAGACGGAACTCATTTCCATCGCAAAGCAATTCGAGTGGATTCATTCGCCCAAGTTCCGCGTGCCGCTTGTCATGGCTTCGGATTCTCCGGCGCTCTATCTTCTGAAGAAGATACGCGATGAAGCTCACCGTTTTGCCATCACTTATCACCGTAAGCTCAAATCGAAGGCTCTCGAAGCTTCTATTCTTGACAAAATCCCCGGAATCGGCGACCAGCGCAAGCGCGTCCTTCTTCGGGCCTTTGATTCTGTCGAGGCTCTGAGGAGCGCCACGCTTAAAGAACTCTCCGCCATTCCCGGCATCGATTCCGCCGTGGCCTTCCGCTTGTTTTCCTTCTTCCACCCCACCAATTTCGGGAATTAAATTCCCGGAATTTTGAGGGTTCTGCTTCTCCTTTAACCAGCTAAGATCGCGTTATTGTGTGTCAAAAAGGCGCACATTAAAAAGATATTAACTTTGCTTAGTTGGCTGGTTTGTATATTACGAAAGATATGCTAAGCTTTTGATAATCATTTTAGTAACTCCTTTGGCCGAGGCATGATGAATCAAAAAACATCTCTACAGAGAAGACTATCTTCGCGTCCTGTTTTACGGGCGATCAGTGTGCTTACGGTTATCGCTTTCCTTTGCTCTGACCTTCTTGCCTTTCCATCTCAAGCCTCAGCCCAAACAGCCTCTTCAACCCAAGTTCTTGGGGGGATAGACACCAGCCTACTTGCCTCGGCCTCCGCGACAAGCGGAAAAGTGCAGGAGCTAGTCGTCCCCCCGGAGTTTGGAACGATAACTGAAATGTACGGAGTACGGAGCACGGTGTACGGTGTAAAAGCGGACGACAAGACTCCGTACTCCGTACGCCCTACGGTCTTTTTAATCCAGGATGCCCACGCAGTCCCTGACGCCCAGCGTTCTCTAGAAAAACTGATCGAATATTTCCAGACGGCCTACGGGGTCAGGACCATCGCTCTTGAAGGCGCGGAAGGGAAGCTCGATCCGGACCTCTTCAGAAATTTTGCGGATAAGGAAAAACTCGGGAAAGTGTTTGATGCTTATCTTGATACCGGCGAGCTTTCCGGCGCCGCGGCGGCGAGCGTGCTTTCAAAGACGCCGGCCGATTATGTCGGTATCGAGGACTGGAAACTTTATCAGGAAGGTGTTACGGCGTATCTTGCCGGGCTGAAGGCTCAGCCCGCGGTCAACGATCAACGCGCAACGCTCAACGAGGAACTCACAAAACTCAAGTCAAAATACTATTCTCCGGAAGCGCAGGAGTTTGACGCGAAGGTTCGGGAATGGCAGGCGGATGCGGGGAAGCTGACAACGTTTCTGGAATATCTGTCAGTACGGAGTACGGAGTACGGAGTACGGAGGGAAGCGACCCCGAATTTGAACGTCGTGTTTGGATCTTTGGCACTAGAAAAGCGCAAGGATCTACGCATGGAAGCGGAAGTGAAGGCCCTCGCAAAGAAAGTTCATGAACTTGCGCCAAGCCCGGCGCTAAACGGCCTCGTCCAGGACTATCGCACGGGCCGGATCTCGTCGGGCGAGTTTGCCTATCAGCTTTCGAAGCGTCTTGAACCCTTTCAACCTACGCAGTTGAAAAGGGTTCCCGTATCCCCTGAACTGCGGGCGATTATCGAAAATCATGGGAAGCTTGAGACGCTCACGGGCGCGGAATTTTCAAAGGAACTCGACGCGTTTCTTGCGGAAGTCCGGACGAAGTTGTTCGTGACCGCCGAGGCGAAGGCGGTGAGTGAACTGGATGATCGGCTGCGGTTGATCGGGAAGCTTGTGAGGTTTGAGTTGAGCCGGAAGGAATGGGAAGACCTCCAGGTACGGAGTACGGAGTACGGAGTACGGGGCAAAAACTTGTCTCCTGATATCGGAGATACTGAAAAACTTATTGGGGAGTTTGACATTGCGGGGTTAAAGGGATTCAGGGATTTTTATGAACTGGCCATGCGGCGTGAGCAAGTTTTTACGGACAAGATTGCCGCTCTCTTAAAAGACGCAGAACTCCGTACACCGTACGCCGTACACCGTACTGTGGTAGTGACGGGTGGTTTTCACACCCCGGGAATTGCAAAGCGGCTCAAGGAGCAAGGCATTCCGTATGTTGTCGTTTCTTCGGCGATGAAAGAAGTTCCAAAGGATGAGCGCTATTCGGATTACATGCAGGGGAAGGTGTCCTGGCGTTCGTTTTTCAAGGTGAAGGACGGCAAGATCGATCTTTATGACGCGTTCGCCCGTGCAACGGTGGAGCGATTGCTCCAGACCGCAGACCATGGACTACAGACCACGGACTTAAAAGCCTGGAGAGATGACGTTCTCCGCTCGCTTGCCGCATCGGGCCGCATCGCGGAGCACTCAAAATACACCCGTTACATCGACGGAGCACTCCTGAAAGGCCGCGAACAGGAAGTCGAAGCCCTCAAATCCAAATGGTCCGCCAAGCTCGAAGCTTTTATCGGAAAACTTCAAGGGTTGAAAGATTCCGGACGCTTGAATGAAGTGAACGTCGGAAAGCTCTTCTCGCAACCGGCAAATGTCGCGTGGACCGCTCTCCCGTTAGATTCAAAGCTTGTGCCTGCGGATTGGGATCGTTCGGATATTCGTACCCCGCGTCAAGGCAAGGGGGCCGCCCGATTTGAGACCGGGGCATTGAAAGGTGAGGTGCGCCGACCCATTTCAACTCGCGCGGCTAAAATTCAGGTTCAGGATGGCACGGATCGCTCCGAGACGCGAGACGATAATACAGGGAAGATGCAAGTGGAGTATGAGGCTGCTTTTAGTCGCGTCGTGGAATTGCTGGAGCAGATGAAAACCGGGACAGCGAATGATGGGGAAAAGGACGCTCAGCCAACGACCCTGAACCGACAAGCGGCGCTCAATCAACTTCGTGAATGGCAATCGCAGGACGGTGGAAACCATCTCAAAATGATCGGGGGGAGGATCGGAGCACCTGCCCAGATCATCATACGTCATCTTTCGGATCCAACCCTGTGTTCCTCTTATGGCACTCAGATCGTGATCTTTTTTATTCAAGACATGAAGTTCTCGACTTATCGTTGGGTGGTGAAGAAGCTGCTTCAAAATAGTGCCCTCTCTGAGCCGAAAAATGTGGTGAGCAATTCGCAGAGGCTTCTTCACATCTTGCGAGGGACAGTTCTTGGGCTTGCTCGTGAATATGGAAACACGGATCCCCTGATGCAATTTCGCGCTGCGATCGCGGATACACTGGACAGGGAGGACACACGCGCTGCGCCGGGAACCAATCTTTTGGAGGACAAGAAGTTCCTCTCCGAAGGAGCCCGGATCTTTACGCTGCAATTTCTTGAAAAGCTAGACCGGGAAATCACCCGGTTACCCAATCCGCCCGAAACATTCGGCTCTGCCGATTCCGAGCGCCGAACCGAGACACGCCGACCGATTTTAACAGCGTTAGTCGAAATGGTTCGAAATGCGGCGGTGAACGCGGGGAAGCTGGCGTTGCTTTTCGGCGGTTTTGCGGGGTTCGCGTTTGCGGGGAAGACCCTCATAGGCTTGTTTCACTGGACGCTTGAGCCATGGATCGTGAGTTCCGTGAGCGCTCCGGTACTTGTCGCGTGCATCTATTTGTTTATCTTCCATCCGTATATCGGAAAAGAGGCGCGCGACCTAAATGAGGACCTGAAGAAACCGAACGATATTATCCCGGCGCTTATCTTGGCCGCAGGGATCACCCTTTTTATTGTCTTGTTAGGGGGAGTTCTCCCGGGGGTGTTTGATGCGGCAAAACATAACGCCCAGCTTGGCCTGGCGATACCTCTCATCACCGCACCTCTTTCGCTTTTTCTGGGCGATCTTACCGCCCAGTTGACGGAGATTCTAAAGGACCGTACCCGCTTGAAAGGCTTCATTTCCGTCCTGAGGAAGATAGATCTAGGAAGGACGGCCCTTTTTGTTGCGGTCGGCATTTTCTACGGAATCTTCGTTCCAACATTCTTTGGCTTTGTGAGACATTTCATCACGGGTTCTGGGTCCGCCGAGGCACGCACGCTTTTTCTGGCCGCCTTCTGGGTCCCTTTCAACAATTCATTTGTTTCTTTGGCCTCGTGGGCCAGGGAGTATCTGCGCGGTAAACCGTTCTGGAAGGCCGGGCTCAAAGAGTGGAAACATCTTTCCGGAGTAAACGGCCTCATGATCATGTGCTGGCCCGTTTGGGGCCTGATTCACTACGTTTTTCTGGGGCGGCTTGATATCCACGGCGGGTGGGCAGTTCTGATCGGAGACATTATGGATGTTGCATGGGCCATCCTTTTGTCACGCGCTGTCTTCCGCAGAGAGCCAGAACAACCCATTTTAACGAGTTCAGTTAAAATTCAGGTTCAGGATAACGCAAGCTGGAGATCGGAAACGCGGCGCAAGGGTGAGGATGCGGATAATGCTGCCGACTGGGAGGGGATCGGGATCTCTGATGATGAAAGGGCTATGTTCCGGGGAAGATACGCGCTGACCCAGGTCCTGCTCGCCGCTGAAGCGATCATGGCGAAAGAGCTTCCCAAGAGCCAGGCCGGGAAGAAGATTGATGTGGAGCTTGCGCGTCATTTCCTGCGGATGCTTTCGGCTAGCGGATCATTGCGAGACGAGATCCTACTAAGCCTCAATAAGGCTTTGAAGGGGAATCGATTGTTTATCACGCCACAGGATCTGGAAGATGCCGTCGCGGATCCCAACGGTGAACGCAAAAGCGCTCCGCCCATCCTTCCTGCCGGGGCTGAAAATCTATTTAGATCAGGGCCTTCCGCTCTAACGTCGTTCGGCTTACCGGCTCTGTCTGCCGCAAATAAGCCTGTGGGGTTGTCCTATCGTCTTCTTGTTTGCCAACTGGCGGCGGCGACTCTTCCCATCTTGAGGGGCTACATGATCACCGAGCGGGATTCCGACCGGCAGATCAAGACGGAAGATGCAGAGAATGAACAGGTATTCCTTGAGATAATGCCCGAAGGGCTCCGGCTTTTCGCGATGGGATGGACCGAATTACCGATGTACAAGCCGCCAGTCACTCCGTTCCTTTCTCAACCCGGGTACGTCGAATTGAGCGCCGTTCAGCATCTCGCTTTTGCGAAATTCGGATTTAAACGGGGGAGAACCGATTTGAATGCGGCCTATACTCTGTTCCTTCATGGCATCCGCTCTGTTTCGATCGTCCATTCTGAAAATCCGAGAACACCGCCTGCGCTTAAGATCGATATGATCCGGCCCGTCAAGAACCGGGATGCCAAGAAAGTGGATGCGTTTTATGCCTTCGTGATGAAAACACCGCTGCCGTCACGGGAAGAAACGGCCCAATTGGAGGCCCCGGAGTTCCTCGAACGGTTTGAACATGACGTGTCCTCGCTGGAGTCTTTTGTGTTCAGCCCCGAGGACGACCAGAAGACTCAGGCGGCTAAGAAGCTGGCGCTCCTGCGTCTCTTAGTCAACGAAAAGTTCGAATCGCAAGGTCACCTCCTTTTGAATGACGATTACCTTCTGGATGGCAGGGCCGGCGCCAAGATCCTGATCGAACGAACGACAAAAACGGTGAAGGAAACAGCGGGCCTTACCGAGCAACTCCTCGGAGGCAGCAAGGACATAATCGCGGCAGCACTAGCCCCGGAAATCCCGGAGGCGGAGGAGCGGCAGCTCGTCGCGGAAGTTCGGGATGTCCTCGGAGAGGATGAGGAATTTGACGCCATCGGTATGGATACGGCGGTAAGCGACAGAGCTGAGTTTTTTAGGCGATTTCAGAACGGTAAATTGTTAGAAAAGATCAGGGGCTTTCTAGCGAAGAAAGAGATCCGTCTGGCGGACATCCGTTCTTTTATTGCCATGCTGCTGAACGAACAGGGCGCCATGCAAGAGCGAAGGCCTTTATTCGAAAAGCTGATGCTTGCTCTCCCGAAAGTTCCGAAAAAAGATGAGCTCCAGGGTGTTTTGGACCAATTCCGCATTGTTCTTAGCGATATTTATAAATTTCTCATGGGCGAATTTTCAAAAGACATTGTTCTTGAAGATCCCAACGCTGCGGTCAAGTCAGGCGACGTTGAAGACTTTGCGCAGAGCATGAGACGCTCCTTCCGGATGCTTCGTTTTGGCTGGCACTTTGCCGCCGGATTTATTTCCAATGTCGGAAAGATCGAGGGGCAGGAGAAGGATTCACCGGTCTTCGTGAGTCTTATCCCGCATTACGCGCTGAGGACTATGGGGTTTGAGCCGGTTCACCGGAACGGCGCGGATATCGCCCGGTTATTCGCCGAGAATCATGTGATCTCGGTCCGTGTGCTTGAACCCGAAACTCCCGGCGCACCCGGGACAGCGCCCGTGCTGGCACTGACGCTGGCCAGGCCCTATAAAACCGGTTCAGTCACTGAAAGTAAAGTCCTGTATGCGTTCGTGACGAAGGATGGTGCGGAGTCGCAACTTTCAAGTGCTGCAGAACTTCCTTTCGAGGATTTTGTGAATTTATTCGAATCTGATCGTAAAAAACTCAACGCCCTTCTGTCCGGCGACGACGCGGCTCCAGTGACGCAGGGTAGGGAGCAACCCGCCCTGATCGGTTTGGCCCTGAAAGGACGGCTTCTTCTGTGCGCGGATTATTACCTGACGGCGGAAAGCTATGGACGTTTTGTCGAGAAGGTCGGGGGCAATCCCAAGGAACGTGAGTTCCTGGCAAGGGAATCCTCCGAAGCGATCGAAGGCGCTGCACGGGTCTTTAAGGACATATTGGGCGCTTCTGTGACAGAGACAGAGAAAACAATCAACTTGTATCTTCTTATGAATCCGCTGACGGATTCCCGGGCTTACAGTGCTCCCGCGCTTCAAAATTCGCTCAGAACCCGCCACGAAAGGCTCGCGCGTATCGCCGAAGCCCTTCCGCCTGAGGAGTCCCTGCGACTGATCTACCGCGCACTTCTTTCGTTGAATGTCGCGGGAACAGGATGGGTTGTGAGCGAAAGCGAATTCGATGCGGTCATGAAGGCGCTGGAAAAAATTCAATCCGACACGGGTTTCACGGATTTTCTTGCGCGAACCGCGCGGGAGAGGTCCGGGTTGGAGGATTCGAAACGGCTCCCTTTCGATCTTAAAGTAAGTGATTTCATCGTACACACGGGGGAACTGGACCAGGGGAAAGCGCCCTCCCTCGCCCGGTGGAGGGAATCCCTTGAGCGCTCGGCCCGAATTGATTTTGCCTACCTCGTTTACAACTTGAGCAGGGGAATGGCGGTGGAAGAATTTTCCACGCCTTTTTTGAGCAAGCCTCCGGCATTCGCGGTCCCGGGTCTCATTGTCAATGTTGCCTGGAATCATAACGCGGGTGTTCAAACCCAGGACCTGCAGAAAGACGATGCGTTGTGGAGCGATCTGTCAGACAGGCTTCTTGCCCCGCTCTATGTCGCGTTCGAGCGTTATCTTGACGGAATCGAGTCGGATCTTCTGGAACTGGTCGGAACCATTACGGATGAGGACTTGATCCGGACAGCAACGCGGATCGGTACCGCGGCGAAAAAAGGGAAGAGCGGCGCTCAGACCGCCGCTTTGGATCTTCCCTCGGCCAGGGAAATCGTTGATAAAAAGATCGCGGAGGATCTCGATATCTGGGAACGGGGACAGCGCCTGATCGAGGGCCTTTCGATGTCACGGAAAGACTTGGACCTGGTGAAATCATGGGCTCTTGGCAGGAAGACATGGGCGGATTGGACGCCCGAGGCCGCGGTCGACGGATTTTCCAGAGACTATCGAGTCCGTGAACCTGGGGTCCTGACTTTAAAACAAGAGATCGGCTCAAAAATAGATAGCATGGATAGACTTGTTGACGCCCGAGGATGTTATTTTGAAGAAGATTTTGAAGGGGCTGTGTGGGTCATTGATGACTCTCAACCGGAGCTTGCCCAAGGGGCCTTTGCGGTTGCGGCGAATAAGATCGCCGAGGGATCGAGACAAGCACTGGCCAAAGCCCATGAGGCAGAGAATGAGCAAAGGCGAGTCGCGTTGGAAGCCGCTGGATGGACGGTAGAACTTCATCACAGAGCCGTTGCGTTGCACGAGCGTCTTACAACCGGCGATCTCAAGGATTCGCCCGAAGTTGTGGGGGGGCTTCCGGAAGTGAGCGGTGTTTTGGCGGAGCTCAAGACGGTTTCCTTGAAGCTTGAAGGTGAAAATCGCAATCGGGTGGACGATGTGTTGATGCGCCTGATGGCTGTTATCAGCGAACACGAAGAACGTTTTTCGTCCCTTAGAAAAAAGGTCCGGGCATTGGAGGTAGGCGTGGGGGACGAGATCGAGATGCTGGCCCAAATACCGCTATCGGCTGACAGTGATCTTTCTGATGACGGAGCTTTGATGGGGCGCATCAAGGAAGATGAAACTTCCATAGAAGGATCTTTAAGGGAGCTTGCGCGGTTGACGCAGGAATTAAAGTCCCCCCAGGAACCTCTCGCGGCATTGCGCGTGCGTTTTGAGGCAGTCAAAGCGGAACGGGCAGCGCGTGTTTCGGCTCTCCTGATCGAGCAGGAAGGGAAGGCTAAGCATGAACGCGAAGCCGCGATCGACGATCTTATCCTCCGCGGGCCTAGTCTTATACAAGTACTTTCATCGGCAAAAAGAGAGACAAAGCCTGAGATAAGAGCAAGGCGCGTCGAGGGTGCCGAAACTGAGATCAAGGCCATGCTGGCGAGGGTTGAAAAATATACAGACCTTCCGCCTCGGGCGCAGGAGCAGGTGAGGGCACTTCGTGCGGCGATACAGCTTCCGGTGTCGCCGGGTGCCGTCACGGAAACAGTCGCAGAGCTCGTCCCCCTCGTTACGGAAGCTGTCCTTCCGCATGTTACTTCTCTGCCAAATGCATCAGCCACGGGAGAAGCTTTGCCTGCGATCCCGGCAGTAATTCCGGATCCGGCACTGCCGGCTGGTGACAATTTTACCGTTGTTCATGAGGCGCCTTTAGAGTCAGAAGCTGTTGGGCGCGAGGCCGCACCCGAAGCTTCAGGAAATATATCTCCCGCGGTACCGGTGATTGCAGCGGAGGATCGTGGCCAGGCGGCGGTCCCGCCAGTCGTTGCTGTCCAAGTCCCTTCTCCGGACAAGAGGATCGAGCAATTTCAAGAGCGGGTTGCTGAGGCCATCCATCAGCAGTCAGGGCAGTATGTAGAAACATTGAGTAAGGCCGGGGAAGCGCTTGCCCGGAAGGAACATGACGCGCCTGAGATTTCGACTCTTTATTCGCTGAGAGATCAAATTCCTCAATTTGAGGGGAATATTTCAAAAGGGATTGCGGGTCTTGGAAAAATAACTTTCGCCGGGGATATGGATCTCACGGAGGATGGAGAGATCATAAATAAACTTATCGCCCGGGTCGCGGCGATCGGGACTTTGCTGGCGGTGCTCGATGCGACGCTGTCCGCTTTGGGCGTCGATGAGGACGAGAGAAATTCGTACGAACCTTTGCGTAGTGGCTATACAGACGCGTTC
Organism: Candidatus Omnitrophota bacterium; assembly: GCA_903884815.1. Taxonomy (GTDB): domain Bacteria; phylum Omnitrophota; class Omnitrophia; order Omnitrophales; family Aquincolibacteriaceae; genus Aquincolibacterium; species Aquincolibacterium aerophilum. The sequence continues at coordinate 28,022 of CAISGE010000077.1, forward strand.
GAAAGTCTGACCCGGCGCCTTCGTTCGGTCTTGGTGGAGCAAAAGCAGCTCCGTGATGAGGAAGCGCGCGCAAGGGCACTTCAATCTGCCGGCTGGACGGATGCGGATCAGCGGCGTGCGGTCGAGCTCTACAGCCGTTGGGTTGCCGGTGACGAGGAGGCGATGCCGGAAATCGAAAAGGTTTTGGGAACCCTTCGGGAGATCCTTCGCAATCTTCACGAGGCGGATCGGGCGGAGATCCAACGGTTTCTGGATTGGCTTCAACAAAGCGTCGAGAAGCAGAAGGCACGCCGTCTGTCGCTTCAGGCTCACATAGAACAGGATTTAAAGAGCGCCCGGAGCAAGCTTGTGGCGCTTAGAAAGATCCGGGACTCTCTTCCCTCTCTTTCCGCGGATGCCGACCTGTCCGGGAGGGGGAGCGTTGTGCGGGAGATCAAACGCACCAAAGCTGCTTTTGAAAGCGCTCTCGGGGCGGCGACGCTGACGGCAGGGAAGATTCATGCGTCCGGGGAGGATCTCAAGGCCTTGAGTTCAGAGTATGAGGCCGTGTGCGCGGAGATCGACGCCAGTATTGCGGCACTTTTGAAAGAGAAGATGGAAAAGGATGCTGCGGACGAGGAAGCACAAAGAGTTGAGCATTCACAGGCGGTCGCGGCCATTCGTGCACGAGGACGTAATTTGATCAACTTGATGATGCCGCAGCAGATTACAGGTACGGATGTGCAGACGAAGCAGAGGAAAGATGCATTAGCGGAAGCCCAGAGTTTGATGAATAAAGTGAAATGGGGGGGCGGTGTTCCATCGGACCTGACCGCACTTGCGCGGGACCTGCGCGATGCTATGAGCCGTGCGAGGTATGCGTTAGAGGCTCTCGGGAATGGTTATGGGAACGGGAATGGAATGAGAGATCGGGGTCAGTCCGCTTCTTCCAGACCGGCCCCCGGCACTGGCACCAGTCGTGATGATCGTTCCGGCAATGGTACCGGGAGTATTGCGAATTCTCAGGAGCCACCCGCTCAGGAGCAAGTGCCCGATGATGCAAATGATGAAACTGCCTCGGATGCCGATCTCGAAGACCCTGTCTTTATCGAAACGACTGAGACGGTACTTAAGATGCTTCCCGAAGGGACAGAAAAAGAGCGATTGCTGGAAGCCTTCGGGGAAGTCGAAGCGGGAAACGGAAAAATCGGTCGTTTCGTGAACGGTGTCGTGGGGCAGGAATTCAGAACCCTCGCGGATGATTTTAGACAGGTCTCGAAGGCGGGGATGAGCGCAGCAAACAATCATGCCTGGGGGGATAAAGTCGCAGAAAAAGGTCAGACATTGCTGCATCTCCGGGCGGTTTTAATGATGGCCGGAATTAATAACCCAAGGAGGGGGGATGGTCCTCTCTTTGAGGCCGTTCAAGAGACGCTCAAGGAGCTTCAACCGGCCGCCCCAAAGCGTTCCGATGATGCGGGAAACGGTTCAGACGGTGAGGTCTCAGGTCCAGGTCGCGCTGAAAATCGCACCCCAACTCCGACTCCCGCAACCGGAGTGGTGGAACCATCGATGCCTGCGGAGAAAAGGCGCGAGCTCCTGACGAGACTGACCGAAACGCTCAAAGTCAACCAGGATAGCCGAAAGAAGATCAATCAGAAGAAACGCGAAGATTGGATCGAGGTCGTGCGGCTTTCCCGGGAGTTGCTTGGAGCGGCCCCCAAGCAGCTGGTCACGCCCAAGCAGATCGTGGAGGTGATCCATCAGGTGGATTCCTCGTTCAAGAGTCAGGCGCTGACCGGTGCTCTCCAGCATTTTAATGTGGCGCTTGATTCCGTCGGGATCGAACCCATGGCGGGTGTGCGTCGCGCAGACAAGAAAAAAGCGATGCTGATAGCCGCGGCGCGTCAGTTAGAAAACGAAAAAAGAGAGGTCAATATCAAGAACCTGTTCGAGATCACCGGTTTGCCCGAAAAGCGGATCTCAAAGATGGGGGCTTTGTTCTTGAAGAGCCTCGGGACGGTCTATTACAACGGACCGGCCGTCGCCAAGCGGTTGCAGGATGACCGGATCCCTCGTGTCCAGGCAGCGCTCGCGGCAAAACCAGGGATGACGGTTGCGGAGATCGCTGAGTTTACGGGTCTCAAGGAGTACAACATTTGGAAGCTCGGTGAGCCGTTTCTGATTAGCGTGGGAGCGGGAATCGTGAAAAGCCTTTATAGGAAGCGGCTTGCGGACATCAAAGCCGCGACTTTTTGGCTTCTCAAAAACCAGCCCGATTCCCGGCCCGGTTACCGCCTTTTGGCTCAAACCGTGACGGAAGAACTAAAGTTGAGACAGGAATCCCAGTCGACCTTGATCTCTTGGGCGCTCAGAAATTCACAGCCGTTGCTTTTTGGCGAAACGGACGACCAGGGGAAGCGGTTCATGATCTTTGTGAGGCTGGGATTGGTGGATGAGGCGGATTGGAATTACTTTTTTGCTCAGGATTCCGTGGAAGTTCCCGAGAGCGGAATTTCCCAGCGTGGGAGAACGAGATTCTTTGCGGAATGGACATTCCTCAGCCGTATGATCGAGGCTCTTTCGAAGCGATTTGATCTTCCGCTGCCTCTGGCCTCGCGGATGCTTTTCTGGATCGCACGTCTCGAGATGCCGCCGATGCGGCCGCTTTCGCCGAAGGCCAGAATCGCCCGTGATCTAAAAGAGCTGAATTTAGCAAAAACACCTGTGTCACCCGACCTCCGGGAGCTCGTTCGGTCTGTCGTGGAATCCGGCAGGTCGGATAACATGGGAGCCTTCCAGGAACGAAGCCTGGAAATGCTGCGCCTTCTGAATAGAGAGAAAGTGCCCGCAGAATTCGCGCGGGCTGTACTGATAAAGCTTTTCGAATTCATCCCAGAATTTGTTTTTGAGAGTGGCGATATGAATGACCTGATCGCCGCTGCCGCCGAGTATGCGAAGATAGTGGATTTCTCGAACGTACCGGAGGCGCCTCTTCTGATCGCTGAGGAACGGCCATCTGCGAAATCCTCTCAAAAGGCGATCGAAGCGTCTTTTCCCGTCGAGCCGGGTTATGAAAGATTGGCCGCCGATTTGAAGGTGACGGAGCGAAAGGCGCGTGAACTTGTTGCCGCGCTCCCGGAGAGGGAACGCTTTGTTCTGGAACGTTCGCGGGGGCTCGTTCGTGATGAGATTCTCCAGGAGGACGCGATCGCAGAAGCGTATGCAGAGGAAATGGGAGTGGTGAAGGATACGAAAAGGGTCGGCGAACTTCTTAAAAGTGCCATGCTGCATTTGCAGGCGGAAGCCGCGAAAGTGCAGGCATCCGAAGCTCCCTTGATTGAGAAGGAAACAAAAGCGAGACTCGACGCGGAAGCACGTCAGCGGGATCTTGAAAAGGCTGTCGCAGAATTAGCGGAGCGTGAAGCGGCGAAAAGAAAACAGGATGAAGAAAAACTTCGCGTTGCTGCCGCGCAAGCCCTGGAACGGGAAGAACAAACGAGGCTTGAGAAAGCCGCCCAGCAACGGGATATGGAACAGTCCTTGGCGGAAATTGCGGCGCGTGAAGCTGCGAAAAAGAAGCGGGATGCTGAAATACTTCTCGAGGAAACGGCAAAGCGGGAGGCGCTCCAGCGTTTGAAGGAACAGGAAAGGCAGGAAAGAAACAGCGAGGCCCAGAGGCTTCTGCTATCAGGAACGGGTTTTAAGGGAATGATGCAGACAGCCCGTCTGCATACTAGAGAGAACGGGGCAACTCTGGCAGGAGAGTGGATCGGAGAAGTCAATGCTTTGCTGAAGAGATATCCTTCGGAAAAGGACCGGCCTGCGGATCTTCTCGCTATGCTTGCCCGGATCATCGATGAAAAACACAGGGTCGAGGCTGCACTTGCGGCTGAGCATCGGTCTTTACCCCTGGCCGGCGCATCTTCCAGACCCCTGCCGCAAGCACGCGATGAAGGAAAACCTGGCTATAAAAAACCGGGTGAAGCCGTCCCGCCCACTCGTCAAGCGGTACGTGCGGGTTCCTCGGAAACTTTTCCTGCCAGGCCGGCCGATGCCGCGACGATCGATCAGTGGATCAAAAGCGATCTTTTCAGACTGCCTGTGGATGAAACTACCGTGTTTGCGGAACATCCGTTGGTGCGCCGGATCGAGGCGGCACTGAACGATATTCACGGCGGTGACAAAGTCCGTCTGAGGGATGAATTTGAAAGGTTGAAAAACGACAAAGAGGCAAGTATCGACAAGAAAAAGAAGAAGGCTGAATCCCGTGAATTCCACGAGCTCGCAGCCTTGTTCCTGGAAGTTCATAAACGCAGCTTGGGCGCAAAAGATCAAAGCGAATGGGAGGATCTGCTTACGGGGACGGAAAAGCGTTCGGACCGCTTAATTAAACTGGAGCGCGTGCTTCTTGATCGTCATGAGCCGATCGACACGAAATGGCGGACGCTTGTGGCGGATGTCCGCGAAGCCCTCCGTTCTGAATCTCGCACCCCACCTCCGATTCCCGGCGACAGAAGGGGTGAACCCCTCCAACCTCATAGGTTGGATTCGGTTCACAGACCCATTCCGGGAATTGTCCCGGATACGGAATCACGCGCGGAGACGCGGACGGCCGCCTGGGAAGAGATGGAGCGTGTGGTGCGGGAGCGAATGAGAAAAGTGGTGCGGCACAAAGAGAATCCCTTTCAAGAGATACTGAAGCTCCCGGTGGATTCGGGGATCGTGGAGCCCATCACGGTCATTCCCGACGCCCACGGCGATCTGACATCCGTCCTCCGTATCCTTTATGCCGCGGGTTTGATCGACGAGAACGGCGCATGGATCGGCGGGACGAGGCGCGTGATCCAACTCGGCGATGTCTTTAACAGGCAGCGTTACGGGTTCCATCTGGATAATTATCTGCGCGCACTCCAGACCCAGGCTGAAGCTGCCGGGGGGAGAGTGATCCGGCTTTTTGGCAATCACGAAAGCGTTTTTGTCCGGGGTATGGAGAGTTATGACAAATTCCTCTGGCGTTGGGTCAATCGGCAGCTTCAGGCGATGGACGACTTCCGGGGGCTTGTGAATTTTTTGAACAGGGAAGCATTCGCCTTGGGGTTCGGAGGACGGGGCGAGAGTTTTATAAGAGGCCTGATTCTCGGCACTCATTCGTCCGGGAAAGTTCCGTCGGGAAAGGTCCGGCTGCAGATGGATCTGGCCCAGGAATCCTTTCTGGAGCTTGAACGCGATATCGACGGATCCCGGATCCTGGCCGGTTATGCGGAGGGGAATACTTTGTTCACCCACGCGGGGGTCTCTTATGAATCAGCGGGAGCTGACATGGCCGCCTGGCCGCCCTGGGCGATGGCCGCAAAGCTCAACGGGTTCCTTCGCGAGCGGGATTGGGAGAATTTTCTACTCAGGCGCTCGATCGGTCATACCGGGGGAGAGCCGTGGGAGCAAATGCACGGCCTTTCTTACTTGCAGATCCGGGGTCATTTCGTGAATAAGAAAGGGATCGTATCTATCGACCGCAGCAGGCGTCTTATCACCGCCGATTACCGCCTCTGGGACGGAAAAAATGAGCTTTCCCCTCAGATCCTCGAAGTTCAGGGGGACGAGTTCCGCGTGACCTACTTGAACGAGCATCCCCCGAGCGCCCGCAGAATTGGCAGGGGTGAGATCCGCTCCGAGATAAGGGCAATTGATCAAAAAGGAACCGCGTCATTTTCTGGAAAACCCGCGACAATTCCCGGAATTAATCAGGGTGAAAGCGCCATAGGGGGCAGTCAGCGCGCCGAGACACGGGGACAATTTCCGGAGGCGTCGGCGGATGAATTTATTGAAATACCTCCTGACGGTGAAACCCCGGTTATTGACATGAAACGAGATCTCCGTCGCATGGGAACGCCTTCCAATGCGGATCGTGATCCCCAGATCCTTTGGCTGAGCGCCGAGGTCGGCGGATCGCCGTGGGAGGTCATGATGAGTATCAAGTACCTTGGAGCTTCGGAGAAAGACCCGTCCGTGGCGACTGAATACCGCGTGCGGAAGCCGGGAGATCCGGTATGGTCGGAGGAGTTGCCGTACGGCCATCCCGATCGTCAGGCGATAGAACAGGCCATTCAATTTATTGACAATGTCGACTATGGGGCGATCGTCCCGCCGCCTTTCACCGATTATCTATTGAAGATCAAAAATAAAACCGGCCGGCCGGCGACCGCCCTGGTCTTGACGCCCTTTGAATATCAGGAGCTTACGAAGATCGGGCACGCCCCCGAACACCTGCCTCGCGTGGCTGTCCTAAAACATCATGCGGCCGTGGACCTGGTCAACGAGAAGCTCGCCGGATTATTCCCGCAGATCGGGACGCGATACCAGGATATGAATCTTTGGGATCATGATGTGTATGAGGAGAATATGAGTTTTGTTTTCAGTCTGGTCGAGATCGCCGTGATCGCCGCGCAATTGGGCGACTTTGACACGGCGAAGACCCTGTTTGAGACAGCCGCAAAGGAGAGGCGTGAAGCCGGTTATTGTTATAGAACGCGGGGAAAATCATCCGAGCGGAATTTCAGGGTGGATAACTCAGAGGACGGGATCCGTATCGCACTTATCGCGAATCAATTCGAAACGTTATGGCGCACTGCCAATGAAATCCTTGAACGGATCGACAGCGAAAACATTGAAAGACATGTGAATGGTGAGCTTAAGGCCCAGCGGGCCAGGGCCCGTCAGGGAGATGACTCGTCTCCGCCATGGTTCGTTACGTGGAAAAAGGGGATGGACGACGGCGGCCCTCTTCGGACGGAACAGGTAGCGTTGAGATTGCGAAACAACGATCCTATTGTGAAAAGCCCCGTGGCTCAGTTGAATAAAAAAACGCGACTCTTCGATAGTCCCGCGATGGGAATCATCCAGGCGGCGATCGAAGGAGCGGACAGTCTGCTGCCGTCAGAGAGCCGCACAGTATTCCAACCCAAGCGGACGGAGGATATTGCCTTCCAGAGTATTGGTTTTGGTGAGTTTGGTGCCCATCGTTCAAGCCTCAGAAGGGATGGCGCCGCCGATCTGCGCGTTGCTCGCCTGCATGAAAAAGATGAAGTGGGGATCCGTATTGAATACTGTCCTTTTCTCACTGTGACTGGGAAGGGTCCTCCCTACGGCTTTAAGCTTGAATGGTCACCCAAAACCAGGACAGCAAAGCTCAAATTGCTGGGAAGCCCTGGAGATCATACCGGTCAGTCTGATTTTGATACTCCTGAACCCTGGACGCCGCTGAGTAAGGCCCTTTGGGAGCCGGGCCAAGATGAGAATGCGCCAGAGCATGCAGCGCCGGTGGCGCCTCCGGGATGGTTCCGCGGGGAACATGGCGCGGAGTATCTGGAATGGGCAAGCGGATTGGCGGGATGGATACCTCACTCGAACAGAGAATTCGTTTTTCATGATCTCCGCGATGATCCCGTCATCTCCGATGTGATCCGGATGCCTCCCTTCGTGATGGAAGGAATGCCCGAACGCTTTGCAATGTTCGTTGTTTCAGATGAATTTGCGGCTCTTTTAAGGGCACAGCTTGGCCCGCACTGGTTCAAGCCGTTCCCGCATATCCGGATCTACACCCGCAGTGATATTCAAAAACGTTGGGCATTCTTTGAGCGGGTTCTTGCGGAGAAGCAAAGGAAGGTAGCCCAAGTCCAGGCGGACGGTTCCGGCACCCTGCAGGCGCTTGTTGAGCAGGCTCTTTCTCAAAGGGCCATATCGCCTTATGACGTTACGGGCCTTCGGTATCTTGATCCGGGATCCAAAGAGGTTGTAACAGAAGATTTCGGCGGACCGTCGGATGCAGTGGCCCTTGATGTGTCTCCAGCTCGCGGGATCGTACTTCCTGCCGGTGCGAGGGTGGATGTGAGGTATGACGGGCGCGCCGATCAACTGTTTCTCTCGGTACCCAGCCGGCCTTCGACGCAGGCCTCTTTCCATGCTCAAAAACTGGTTGAGGAAGCCGTTCAGGTCATGGCGGATGCGATTCAGGCGGGACTTTCCGGGAAGGTCTATTTACGCGCGGCAGAGATCCTGCGATCGCTTCATCCTGAGGCGGATCTGGCCTATGAAAACTTGCCGGTCATGCTCAAGGCATTTGCTTCTCCGGATGATCGTGAAGCGGTGAGAGTTGCCCTTCGGGTGCTGGCGGGTGTCCATGAAAGCTCTTTTGCATCAGCCGGACGGTTTGCCAATCTTCCGGAAGGTAGAAAGGTATCGCTTGGGTCGGGCATGACGCTCCGGTTGAATAAAATCGACCTAGGCCGGGGCGTCGCGTCCGTGCAGGTGACCGACAGGGACGATGGTGGCCGGGTTGTGCTTAGCAATGAAAGCGCTGGTATTTTCGGACCTGACGCACTTTTTATGAAGGCGGCCGGAAAATCCGGAGAAATAAAACTCATGATCCGCGGTGTTGTGAGGCACACGGAGAAATCATCTAAAGGCCGCGCCATCAATCAAGTTCGCATCCTTTTCTATTTTTCGCCCGCGAGTCAACGTCAGGCGGATACCGCGTCCGTCCCTCCGCCCGCTGGCCCCCCATCCCGCGCCGAGAAACGGGCAATTGATCAAAAAGGAACCGCGTCATTTCCTGGGAAACCCGCGACAATTCCCCGAATTGATCAGGGTGAAAGCGCAGTAGGAGACACTCAGCGCGCCGAGAGGCGGCTGGTTCCGGCGGTGTTTGATCTGGGAAGCGTGGTTGCCGAAAAGTATTGGGACCTTCCGATCGCCAGCGATCTGATCTCTGACAACACAGGGACGCTTGCGGAGCATCTGGATCAACCTCAGCCGGAGGGCATCCGGAAAGGTTTGTTCGAGTTTTTGTCACATGAGGATAACCGGCTTATCGTGAACACCGGAGATGATGCGGGCCTGGTGCAGCAGTCTCACAAACCCGTGATCGAGCGCCTGGTGAAGCTCGGTGCCTCCCATCGCTGGTTTATCACATCCGCGGGAGGGACAATTATCGGTTCACTCAATCCGGCCGGTGGATTGCACAGTCGTTCCATCGCGAAACCCTGGCCTGTGGAAATGAAGCAGCAGTTGGCGGAAGCCCTGGTGAATGCTTTTTACGGACAAATCTTGAATCTCGTGAATAGGGATGGGAGAGCGATCGAAGGAATTACACCGGCGTCGATCGAGAGAGATCGTGCGGCGGCTCTTGAGACCATTCGCCGGAAAGTCCTGCACTGGAATGACGTGCCTGCCGGCGAAAATATGAATCGTGTGGTGGATCTTTCGCTAGAGCCTCTCGGCCGACCGGTTTTTATTTACGACTCCGGCGAAAAGCTGAGCATAGATGCCGTACAAGGTTCAAGAGGGAGCGATTGGCTTAACTTCGAATTCTTCGATGCGATGGTGCCGGTTGTGAGGGCTGCGATGAGCGGATGGGAAGATTCTATGGAATTCACCCCCGGCTTCACGTGTCTCGATGTTTCGGCCCTCACGAAGCTGGACGGTGTGAAGGCGATCCTTGCGGGAAGTCCCACCGCCTATCAAGGGAAATTGCACCTGACCGCGGCAATCGGCGACGGCCTCAACGACCTGCCGGTCCTGAACCATTCCTTTGCGCGGCCGGACCAGCCGGAAGCCGGACTGAGCGTGGCGTTAAGCTCCGATCCGAGGTTCGCAACGCGCCTTGGAAATCATGTTTTAATTTCAAACCGTGAAAATGTCGCGGGCGCGACGGAGATCCTCGGTTGGCTCAACGGGATCCACGGAAAGACCGTTCGCCAGCTTATGGCGGAAGGCCGCGCTCAACTTCACCTTCAGATGTGGGATCGTTCTGAGACACGGGTGAGGGATCAAAAAGGAACAGCATCATTTCATAGAAATGTCGCGACAATCCCCGGAATTGTTCAGGGTGAAAGCACAATAGGAGACACTCAGCGCGCCGAGACGCGGTTGGCTTTTTTGCGTCGTGAAGAACCCGAGAGTGTCCGCAAAGCACGGATACGGCCTAAAACGGATTATTTTATTGGCGCCGCTGCTTTCTTGTTAGGCGAAGCTTTTTGTAATCGAATCTCGATCAATTTTCCGGCTAAAGGAGAAAGTATTTTTGGCGGTATTGCGGCGTTCCTGGGGAGTGCTCAGGTACGGAGTTATTATGAAAGGATAGCCGGACATCAAGCATTGCTCGGACTGTATGGGAACTGGATGGCCAACGTTGGCGAGATCCCGAGTGCGGTGATGCAGATTCTTTCGCAGGATCGCTTGGAGTCTTTATTGAACGCGTACCGCACATGGTTTGAGCGGAGACAGGCTTCGTCCTCAAAATCCGGAACGTTTGACCCCGGCGAGCTAGAGTTCATTCTTTGGGAGTTTAAGGACATCTGCGACGGCGTCCTTTCGGTTTTGGGCGTGACTTATGACCCGACTTGGATGTTCACGGGCTTTCTCGCGATGCTGGTGGGGCCTCTCCATGAGGAAATTTTTTATCGTTATCTCCTGCCTCAATTTTTTGAGCAGGAATATGGTTTGACGAAGGATGAGGCTTCCAAGGCCTCCGGAGACGCTTTCGCAGACGCGCATGCGTTCGGAAGGCCCGCGCTTTGGGCGCTAATGCGTGGAGGTGCAGAGGTTTTCAACGGGGTCGCCGAGTCATCATCATTGCTTGGGGCTATAGGTATTCATGCGGCTCTCAATACCTTGAGAACGGGAGCTCAGGCGCACCACTTCAGTGACGAGGAATTTGAGGGGCTTCTCGAGTTTTTTAAGTCAGCAGCTCGCAGTGGTTCAAACATTGAAACTGAGAAGCTTGTTAACAGGATCGCTTTCCAATGGACCGTAGCGCGTTTGTTCAGGTGGTTGATGTTTTCGGTAGGCGCCGTAGCTTTGGTTGTTATTGCGGCTGCTTTAATAATGCACAACGTTCATGAGTTTGTAGCTGTGGTCCTTGGTGGTTCTCTGGGCATCGGAATAGCAAACTTTCTCGTTCCTATCGTTGAAAAGTATTTAGCGGGTTTGGGTGCTGAAGGAACACAGACCAAGACAGGTAAGATGAATGCCGTTCCTGAGGCCTCGCCATCCAAGGAAAAGCCGGAGTCTAATGGTCTTCTCGCAAGCTATATAGACAGAATCCGTAATGCAACACCGCAGAATTTGGAGCAGTGGTTTAATAAAGATACAGGGAAGATCCGCAACCGTATGGCCCAGGGAGAGCTTCCTGTCTATGCTGTCGAAGGGCTTCGCGATCAAACCGAGGTGTCTATCTCCGATGTTCAGGGATATATCGACGAGGATCGAAGAGAACTCGAAGCTATTGCAGCGACTCTTTTGACGGATCTCGGGAAAGTGACAAGCGAGGAGGTGCTAAAGATCATCGTTGAACGCATGATCGAGATGGTTGCGAAAGCGTATGATCTGGACTCCGGAGTGGAAGAGGTAAAGGTAGATAGCCATCGTTTTTATCCAATGAGAGGCGAGGACTACCTGGTCAATGCTGAGCGTAAGGAAAAGTCATTTTTTACGGGAAATGGGCCGGACGCGTTTTTGATATTTCGTAATACTCCTTCCGATAGCCGATGGAACTCCGTCCGTATCAATATGTTCTCGATCGCTATGGCATCCATGGGGATTTTCCAAAAGTTTGATTCTTTGTCGACTATCGGGCTCGATCAGAAATATCCCTCCTCACCCCGGCAATTCTGGGAAGAACATGTGGCTGGCAAAATGGATTTGAAGAGTGCGATCCTTAAAATCCGCTCCGAGACGCGAAGCGGAGACGGCGCTCTTTTGAAATTTGCGGCGCCGGTTTCGAGATTGCGGCTCCCGGCACCAAAGGACCGGCGAGTGCTTTACGCGCTCCATTGGCTTCTCAGAGCAACTGTGGAAGACGCAACAATTCACAGCGAAGAATTGCCCGAGATTTTTGTTCCGGATGGTCAAGGGGGCGAAATGCTTGTGGGACTGTCAGATTGGATACTTCCCGAGGGTGAAGATCTCGATTGGGACAAGCTCCAGCGTGAGATCAGTGCGTTCACGAGGAATGCCTCGGACGTTGAAGGCCTGGTGTGGATGCAGAATAAAGCCACTCTTAAGATGTTGATGGACCGGACGCTTGGCCAGGATTTTCTGGCTTATACCGATACGGGGGCTCTTGTCACAACGAAAGCCTTCCATGAAACGCTCGCGATCAAGGCCGGGACGCTTGCGGGATCCCTGAATAGTCCGGATGTCCCGGCGCGTGAGAAAACTGAAGAGGGACTGAGAGAGATTGCCGAATGGGGCTTCAGCTCTGAAGTGGGGCGTGCTCTGAGGGAAAAGGTCAACGATCTTCCGGCGGCGCAGGAGACCATCCGGGAAGTGGAAAGGGAACGCCGTGCCGTGGAAAAGGAAGAGGCGATCCCATTCTGGTTTGCTTCAGGGCTTGCTCAAGCGGATCCGACGGAGCGGGGTATAAGCGATCTTGAAAAGACCTCTCGCGTGCAGGCTATTCATGCCTTGCTCTTTGCTGTCCAGGCTCTGGCGAAACTGAAAGCCGATGCTCGTTCAGATTTTCCCGGTGTATTTCTGGACGGTCGTTGGGTGGCGGCGGCTGAGTTTGTGGAGAAAATCGAAAAAATGACCGCGATCATCTCGGATGAGGTGGCGGTCCATCATGACGAAGAAGCCTATCACCTGCTCCTCCAGATTTTTGCGATGGATCATCACAAGCGTCGTTCTGCGGCAGGTGCGGAAAGGCAACCGCTTAATCCTTTCATCTACTATCAGATCCCCATGTTGATGACTTCGGATCCTAAGGAACTCGTTTTGGCTGAGAATGGAATCTTGAGAATGTCTGAACAACTTCAGAGGGAGAAGATCCGGAGAATACAAGCGCGATTGAATCTCCTGAAGAGCGGACTCGAGTATAAGGGCGAACTGCGTCGTAATCTGCGAGATGCCGTCCTCATTGGATTTCATGACGAGGTTTATAAAGGTTTGCAACGCTGGGCGGCTTACGAATCAAGTGTGCCGAGGATTACGGTGTTAGCGGAAGTCTGGGTGGACCTTACCAACCTTGCCCACGCTCTCGGACGAAACCTTCCCGGCAATGACGAGGCTTTGCCCTCGCGTAAGGAATTGAGGCTCGGGGACCGGTTGTCCACAGCCAAGATAACCCCCATTTTAACTAGCGCCGTTGATGAAAGGGTTCAAGACGGCACAAGCCGCTCGGAGGCGCGAGGGGGTGTTGGAGCTCTCGAAGGATGGGAGCCCGCTCAGAGATATATTCTTTTTCATGAAGAACATCCGGAGTATTTTCTAAAGCGTTCAATCGTGGAGATTGAGTCGCTTGCGGAAAAATGGAAATGGCAGGCCGGGGATATTATCCGGTGGAAGGGGCCCGAGGGGCGGGGTTACTTCCTCGTGGAGGAGTGCGGATCTTACGTAAACTTCTTTGAGGGGCATCCCCATGGCAATTTTGTGGATGTGGATTCGCGACGGCTAAGCAAAGACGATTTTGAAGCCGAGCTTCGCGAGAAGGCGAAGAAGAACACAGTTTATGTCGAGCGGTTAGAGGACGAGTCGAAGATCCCGGCGCTGATTGCCATCGCCAATGGTGACGATCTGGTGAAGCCGAAGGCCTGGGTTTTCCTTCTCGGGGGATTCGCCGTCGGGGCGGTGGCCGGGATCGTCCTTTTCGTGACGGCAAGATTCCCGCCCGAGATTGCCATCGCCATGCCGTTTTTAAGTGTCCGGACCCTCGCTTGGGGAGGCTTTGTCCTGGGGATCGTGGCATTCGTTGTTTCTGGAAGGATCCGATCCCGTCGTATCCATAATGTTTTGGGTGCGCGTCCCGCGAGCGCTTCTCCGACAGCGCGGAAATTCGATTCCGGCTCAGAAAAGAGACGTACCGAGACGCGGGCGTCCGGGCAGCGGATTTTGGATCGTTTACGGCGTTCGTACATCGAATCATTCTCGGGGATTCGGGGGAGTGAGCTGGGAACGGACCCGCGGATCAGCGCAGAGGACGAGGCCATCGCGTTCGTCTACGGGTATAAGTACGCGAAATTCGTTTTTTCGACGGAGGACAAGCCGTCCTATACTTTTGTCGCCGGTCGCGATCCCCGGCCGACCGGGGAAGCGATCATGCGCGCCCAGATCAAAGGGATGCTGAAAGCTGCGCGTGAAGCCCGCAAGGGGATCCGGTTCCGCTTTTTGGACATCGTGACGACCCCGATGCTGGAAAGCGCGGTGCGTACGTTCAAAGCCGACGGCGGGTTTATGACCACCGCGAGCCACAATCCTTTGGAGCAGAATGGATGGAAATATCTTTCCCAAGCGAAAAGGACGCAGCGTTCGTACGCCTTTGCCGGTTCGGTCATCAGTGCGCCTGATATGCAGAGGATCATCAACAGTACCGCGGCCCTCCTGAGTGAGAACATTCTCGGCAGGCGCAATATCCGGGCCATGATCCGCTCGGTGCGGGACCGGGAAGTGGATGGGATCGTCCATTCCGGTCGCAATGATTCCGATTTTGAGAAGGCTTTGGCGGGATACGCCCGTGAACTGGCCGCATTTGTCGGTGAGTTCAATCCGGAAATCGTTCTTTTGAACGACGCGAACGGTGGTTCCGCGGCCCGGGTGAATGCTGAGGTCCTCCGTCGTCTCGGATTCAAGAACGTGCATTCTATCAACACTGAACTCGGCAAGACCGCGCACAAGATCGAACCGGTCGGGGCGCTCCCCGGGGAGGATCCCGCGAACCCGGCCCATAATGCCACGATCGATATCCTCCCGGCCATGCTCAAGAATCATGCGCAGGTCGGGATCCTTTATGACTTTGACGCGGACCGGGGGAATCTGGTCATTTTGACGCCGGACGGCGAGGTGATGATCCTTCATCCTCAGGATGTCGCGGCCCTGGCTGTGATGATAGAACTCATCCGTCATAAGGATTATGACCGGGCCAAGTATCCCAAGGGGCTGGCCGTAGTGGGGCATTGCGCGACGTCAAGCAGAACGAAAGAGATCGCGAAGGCCTTGGACGCGAGTTTTTTTACGGTGGAAGTTGGGGAGACGCTTGTCGCCGGGAAAATGAGCCAGTTGGAGAAGGAAGGCTATTATGTGCCGATCGGTGTGGAGGGGTTTAATGGCGGGGTGGTCTATCGCGGCTTTAAGTGCCGGGACGGGTTGCAGACCCTGCTTTTGGCCGCCAAGGCTTTGTCGGAGCCGTCGATTTACCGGGAGTGGCTCCAGCGCTCAGAGAAAATTCAGAAAGCAGCGGATCCTCGCGGCGAAACGGAGGAACCTTTCATAAGCGAGATCGTGGGCTCACTGCCACATTTTCTCAATTTTCAGGATAAACCCATGGGAGTTCAGGCCCCGCCGCTTTCCCTCAAAATTGGAGCGGAGGCCGAAATCCAGCGCCGGGCACGGAGGGAGGGGGAGTTTTATACGATCGAGGGCCTTCCGAAACGCTACAAGAAGGTTTACTTTGAATATTCCGGGGAGGACCAGAAACCACGCGAGATGTCTCTTGATGCCGTTCCGGGTTCGGGTCTTGAAGGTGTTTATGTCACGGGCGGTTGGAAGCTGCAGCTGGTCGACGAGGACGGAAATGAATCGTGTATCTGGTTCCGGGCTTCAAAATCGGAGCAGGGCAGCTTCAACCGTCTCGTCGAGTCCAAATTCGCGGACGAACAAGCGGCGCTCGAGCGTCTCCTCGCGGAGCTGTGGAGTTTACCCGCCGATGCCCGCCGTTCCGAGATGCGGGAAATAATTCAGGGACTCTTTGCGGAGGAAAAATATGAGGAAGTAACCCGTTTACTGATCGATCTGGACGAGCGGGGCAAAACGGGCCAGCTGGCGGCAGCACTGGATGCGGCTATCCGGTTGTCGATGGATCTATCGCAACAAACCTGTTGTGTGAACCATTATGGTCTTAACACGGTCGTTAAGGCATGCCGTTTACGTCCCGTGTTGAAAGCTGCCGTGGCCCGGCAGGTGGCTGCTTATCTTATGGAGCCGGAGCTCCAGGAGGCATTTAAGAGCGTCACCTCAGAGCTTGTTCAAAAGATGATGGCCATTGATATGGTGGCGGGGGACCGGGAACGTTGGGCCGTTACTCCGGAGCTTATCAAAATTGTCTCGGCAGACCAGCTAATTAAGGGTCTTTCGGACTGGTTCAGGATCTTCGTGAAATATCGTGGCAAGCAATATTTTCAGGACGAGAAATTGAGCGGTAGCGATATCGTTCTTCAGGAAGAGGGAAAGGTTGTTCTGCGCGCCATATTTGCCAACTGGTATTTTATCTTCGAGGAAGGCCGGCCCGTGGGGATCGTATTCGCCAAGATTCGTCCGTCTGAGCGCCAAGCGTATGTGTCCTTCTACATCTTCGATAAATCCGCCGCAAAGGAACCTGTCGAGTTCGAAGTCATGAAGTGGATCGAGGGAGCTGTCGCGGAGCCGGGTAACGAGACATTTTTGACCTGCTTTGGTCCAGCCGCCTCGGGTGTTTCTGCATTTATGGAAAGGCTCTTGAATTCGGGTGTCTTTACCCAGTTGAAAGAAGGTCGTTTCCCCCATCACTGGGATATCTTTGGGTCAGCGGCTTCGGTCAACAATGCTGACGGATACGCTGCGGTCCGCGGCGTCGTTCCCCCGATGCGCGCCGAGACGAGGCAAAATATAATCCGGTCGGAAAACAGAGATCCTCGGGGACTTGCGATTGAACTTTTCAAGGCTCTGGCAGATCACGACCGCTTGATCGAAAGATTTCCGACGCTTAATGCTCTTTTGACGGGGCTTGAGTTTGATAAAACGTATCAGGTTTCCGCAGAGGGTCTTTCCGCAGTTTTTTATCCGATCCGTGGAGACGATTACGATTTCCTGGGGATCGTCAAGAATGAGCGGGATCAAATCATCGGCTATTTCTTGGGGCACGTGGTTGCGGTTGACGGGGTCTCAGTCCTGTTCCATGTGTTTGAGGAATTCGGAGGCCGGTGGGGCTATGGGACGAGGATGTTGAAGCTGTTTCTTGCTGAGACCGACGAAATTAAACACGGTACCAAGGTCCAGGTATGGGGTGTTCCATTAAATTCACTCAGTCGGGAGACGCGCCGCGATGCCGTCCGGAGAGGAACGATCCCTTTTCTGCTAAAGAACGATTTTGAACCCACGAACCTTTCTGAGGCGGAAGGAACTTTATTGAAAAGGGCGAGGAGGGGTGAAAGCTTGCGGGAGGACGAGTGGGAATTGCTTGCTAACCATACCTATCTGAGGTTCCGTGACGCGGAGGCGAGGTCCGTACACGCGATTCAGTTCGGGGTGATCTCTGCTGTGAGAGAGCCGGACTCCGTCCCGAAAGGGGTTGATAAGCCCGGTCGCGCCGAGGCGCTCACCCCCTCCAAAGACCGGGTCCGGGGAACAGGTTCTGGAAGGGTGTTGGAAGGGGATCAAAAAGAAATTGCCGCTACGGTATCATCGGCGACCAAGCATTCGGCATCGAGGGAGGCGGAGCGGGAAGTGAAACTCCAGAAGATCAAAGAGCTTCTGGATGTGCGAGACGCTATTGGTGCTGTGTTCCAGAACGTCGACATGAAGCCCGACGTAAAACGCGATTTTGAACATCCCATCGGTCTGCTGTCGTGCGTTGAGAATTTAGTGAAAGTGTTTGAAATGAAGACGGCGTTTACGGCTGGAAAGGATTTCACCGATGCGGAACTGCAAGGATTGTACGGGGACTTCTTGCGTGTTGTTGAGGACATGCTCCGGAGTGCTGTGATGTTCCGCGATCAGCAGACGGCCCGGGAATGGGCGAAAAGGATATTGGACGAACGTGGCCAAGCCCGAGCATCTAGTGCTAGTCGTTGGATGGACACGCCGCGCGGCGCGGTATGGGTGCGAGGGACAGAAGCCGTAGATCTCGCGCGGGGGATTATGTCGGAGGATTATCCGAAGATCGCGGACCGTCTGAGTGATTTAAACCAGAAGCTTCATGAGCAGTACAAGGTCCTTTGGCAGGAATTCAACGGCCTCGCCACGACCAACGGCCTGCCGCCCGAGCAGCTTCTACAGTTCCCGTCCGAAGTGGATCTCGAGCCGCTTCGCTCTGAGTCCCGTGCGGGAGAGAAAAAAGGAACCGCATCATTTCCGGGAAATGCCACGGCAATTTCCAGAAATGGCAAGGTTGATGACCTCTCCGAGACGCGCTTGAATTTATATTCAAGCACGTCTCAGCCGGCTCCTGGAGTCAGCCGTCGTGCTGAGACGCGGGGGGACGGCCACGCGGGGCACAAGAGCTCTTATCCGAAGGCCACCGCGAAGGTCCTGAGACTTCTCAAAGAAATGCAAAAGCCCGAAGCAAAGGACGCGGCACTGAAATCGTTGATCAAGTGGCAGGATAAGATGCGTTTGGAACTTCAGGTGGAAGGTCGCAAGGTGACGCCTGCGCATATCATTTTGAGCCATCTCGATGGCCGGCAGTTCTTTCCGGTATTGACAGAGCCGACCGTGGAGTTTTTCAAGGAGGTCAAACAGCAGCTGCCACCCAAAGCGGAGAGGAAGCCGGTGTATCAATGGATTGTCGAACGGCTTACAGAAAACGCCTCCAACCCGGCGGGGAACAAATTCGCGGCACCTGCCGCAGATATTCTTACTCGGCTCGGCGAGCCGGTTCCGGCGAGTTGGACATACGCGAAGCTCCTTCAGCGTGATTCATTGAAAGCATTGGATGCTGTGCTGACTGCTGGCTTAAAGCCCAAACTCCCAAAGAGGCGCTCTGAAGGGCGGCGATTTGAAGTTGAGAAGCTCGAACTTCCCCGGACGATGGCTGAGCAAAAGGAACCAGACGCCGTCATCGCCAATGAACCATCGGCTTCTGCCCGGCCGGTAGGCGGGGACAGTCGCTCCGAAGGGCGGGCAAGGGAGAAAAAGGGAATCGCACCATTTGCGGGAAATGTCTCGGTAACTCCCGGAAATAATCGG
The DNA here is from genome assembly GCA_903884815.1 of Candidatus Omnitrophota bacterium. GTDB lineage: Bacteria > Omnitrophota > Omnitrophia > Omnitrophales > Aquincolibacteriaceae > Aquincolibacterium > Aquincolibacterium aerophilum. The sequence continues at coordinate 46,934 of CAISGE010000077.1, forward strand.
GGTGAGAGCGACAGTCAGCGTGCCGAGAAGCGGGCGGGGGAGAAGAAAGAAACCGCGAGGCCGGGGCTTGATGGGGTTGTCACGGCTGTCGTAAACGCAGTTGTGAAAGATCAACCGATCGAGCGGTCGGAGTTCCGATTATTTTTCAACCGGATAGAAGCTGATTTTGCCAATTCTGTTCGCGCTCTACGGGAAAGTATCGAACCTCTGGCGATGGCGGAGGTGGCGGGCGGGAGTGAATCTGTGGCATTGGTCGCAAAGCTAAATGCTGCGCTGGTTTTTCGGAAGTTGCATCCCAAATATGACGCTCGCTTGAGTGCCGCTACGAGTAAAAGCATTCAAGATATGGAAGAGAAGGCACGTGTCCTTCTAGAGGATCCTCAAGAGAAGGGCGGTCTTGATTTTGCATTCGTGGTGCCGGTGCCGAGTGGGAGCAACGGAGCCGGGGTTTCGAAGTGGATTCTGGAATATGCGCAGGCGGTCGGAAGACTTCAGAAATCATTCGGGAGCCGGGTGAAAGGGAATATCCGTATTCTTGCGAGAGCTTCGGAGCTTGATCCGGGTTTTGTCAGCGAGATCCAGCATCTCGGGCTGGCGAAGATCATTGAACATGACGGATCGGCCGCACGCGGGATCACGGAATTTATGAGGGAGTATCCGAATGCGCTGGCGTTCGGCCTGCCTGCCGGGTTTGAGGGGATCGGTCCGGAATATGCCGGGAGATTAGTCCGGTTGGAGAATGTCCTTTGGGAAGAAGCGTATCCTGTCGCGACGCCCATCAGTTTTCTTGCCGCTCAAGAGAAGGGCATCCTTACTGCGGAGCTTCTCGGGAAGATCGCCGAAGCGATCCCGGGCAGTGCCGTGGCTTTCCGGAAGGGCGGCCTTGTGATCCTCGAGGCCGTTCGCGAGTGGATCTTCTCCCGCCAATTCTCCACCTCCGCCTAATGCGCGTACGGCTTAAGGCGCACGGCGTTTCGCGTTTTTTTGATTTTCGCCGTACTCCGTACACCTTACGCCTTCCGACAAAAATCTGCCATTTTGACATTATGACGTTATGATGTTATAGTGCTGTTGGAGGTGACGCTATGAGCCTGACAAGAACCACTGTTTATCTGGACCCGAAGATGCATAGAGCCATAAAGATGCGAGCTGCGCAAATGTCGATGAGTGTTTCCGCGGTGATTACCGAAGCGCTTCAACTATCCTTGAGAGAAGATGCTATCGATCTCCAAGCTATTAAGGATCGGGTTTCTGAGCCGTCGCGTTCCTATGAGTCCGTCCTTAAAGATCTGAAAAAAGATGGCCTCTTATAGTCTCTTTCTGAAACCAAGCGCAGAGAAGGAACTTCGGAAGGTTCCGGCCCCTTTTCTCGAAAAGGTTTTTGCCAAGATCGGTACTTTGTCTGAAAGTCCGAGGCCCTTTGGCGTAAAGTTGATGAAGGGAGAGCAGAGATCTTATCGGCTGCGGCAGGGAGACTATCGGATCGTTTATGACATCGATGACGTTGCGCGTGTGGTGACCGTTATCAAAATCGGCCATCGGCGCGAGGTGTACGACATTAAATGAAGTATTGCGTAAGGCGTACGGTGTTTCGCTTTGCTTTTTGATTTTCGCCGTACTCCGTACACCTTACGCCTCACATTTCTTTCGTTCCTCGTTTCAGTTTTCCGATTCACGTGATAGAATGCCCGCCATGAATAGACCTCCATTTTTGAAACGACTCCGTGAGAAGGTCCTTGTCTTCGACGGGGCGATGGGAACCAATCTCCAGACGCAGAATCTGACCTCCGAGGATTTCGGGGGGAAGGATGGCTGCAATGAATACTTGGTCATCACGAAGCCCGACGCCATCCGGAAAGTTCACGAGGATTTCCTCAAGGTCGGCTGCGACGCGATCGAGACGGACACGTTTGGCGCAAACCGCATCGTCCTTGCCGAATACGGCCTGGAAGATCGCGTACACGAGCTTAATGAAAAAGCCGCGCGCCTGGCCAAGGAACTTTGCCAGAAATATTCCACACCCGACCAGCCCCGCTTCGCCATCGGCTCTGTCGGCCCCGGCACCAAGCTTCCGTCCCTCGGTCATATCGGTTTTGATGAACTCCGAGATTCTTATAAGGAACAATACAAAGGACTGATCGCGGGCGGCGTAGACGCTATTCTTATCGAAACCTGCCAAGACCTTTTACAGGCGAAATGTGCCGTTATTGCCGCGGAGGAATACTTTAAGGAACTCGGCCACCGCCTTCCTTTGATCGTCCAGGTGACTTTTGAATCTACGGGGACACTCCTTCTCGGCACCGAGATGGGCGCGGTGATCGCGACGCTTGAAATGCTTCCGGTGGATGTGATCGGCATGAATTGCGCGACGGGACCCGTGGAAATGGCGGGCCATGTCAAAACGCTTTGCGAGAATTCTATTAAGGCAATCTCGGTTCTTCCGAACGCCGGACTTCCGGAGAATGTTGGTGGTGTGGCACATTATCATCTGACACCTAAAGAACTTGCAGATTTCCATGAGCGCTTCGTGACGGAATTTGGCGTCTCGATCGTGGGCGGCTGCTGCGGGACGACCCCCGAACATCTCAAGGCCGTGGTCGAACGCGTCGGTAAAATGATTCCCAAGAAGCGCACGCCCAAGCATTTGCCTGCCTGCGCGAGTCTCTACAGTCCCGTGGAGTATGACCAAAAACCGGCGCCGCTTCTTGTCGGGGAACAGACGAATGCCAACGGAAGCAAGAAGTTCAAGCAGCTTCTTGAACGTGAGGATTATGACGGTATCGTCGGCGTTGCGCGCGAGGCGGTGAAAGAAGGCGCTCACATGGTCGACCTTTGCGTGGCTTTTGTGGGTCGCGGCGAGATCAAGGATATGAATGAATCGATACACCGCTTTAACCAGCACGTCACGGTTCCGGTGATGATCGATTCTACCGAAGCGCCCGTGGTGGAAGAGGCCTTGAAGCGCATCGCTGGAAAACCGATCGTCAATTCGATCAATCTGGAGGATGGCGGTGACCGGTTGCGGAAGGTTACGGCCATGGCCAAAAAATACGGGGCCGGGTTAGTGGCGCTTACGATCGACGAGAAGGGGATGGCCAAGACCCGTGAGGAAAAGCTCCGGGTCGCCAAGCGCATTTATCAGATCGTCACCCAGCAGTACGGGATACGTCCCGAGGATATCTTTTTTGACCTACTGACCTTTACGCTTGGCAGCGGTAGTGAAGAATTCCGCGGCGCCGGACCCGAAACGATCGAAGCGATACGCCGCCTGAAGCGGGAACTCCCGGGCGTGCATACCATCTTGGGGGTCAGTAATATTTCTTTCGGCCTCGCCCCACACTCACGGCAGATCTTGAACAGTGTTTTTCTTCATGAGTGTGTGCAGGCGGGACTTGATGCCGCGATCGTACATGCCAAAAAGATCGTGCCGCTTTTTAAGATCGAGAAAGACGATCTCGAGATTGCCCAGCGCCTTCTTCACAATAAGTGGGTCGATGGCAAGGATCCGCTCCAGGAATTTATCGCGCACTTTCAGAAAAAAGAAGGCACGTTCACGGAAAAGAAACCCCGGGAGGTGACCGGGCCCATCGAAGACCGTTTGAAGAATCGCATCATAGACGGGAACTCGGACGTGCTGGAAGCGGATCTGGATGAAGGGCTTAAGAAATACACGCCGCTGGAGATCATCAACAATCTCTTGCTCGAGGGTATGAAAGTGGTGGGCGAACTTTTTGGCGCCGGCAAGATGCAGCTTCCCTTCGTCCTGCAGTCCGCCGAGGTGATGAAAAAGGCCGTGGCGTACCTGGAGAGATTTATGGAAAAGAAGGAAGGCCAGGAGCGCGGCCGTATCGTGCTCGCGACTGTCACGGGCGACGTTCACGATATCGGGAAGAACCTGGTCGATATCATCCTCACGAACAACGGCTACAAGGTTTTCAATATCGGGATCAAGCAACCGATCGAAGCGATCCTGAAGGCTGCTGCCGAGAATAAAGTGGATGCGATCGGAATGTCCGGACTTCTGGTGAAGTCCACGCTTGTGATGAAAGAGAATCTTGAGGAGATGAATACGCGCGGGATCTCGATGCCGGTGCTTTGCGGCGGCGCTGCGTTAACAGAACGTTATGTGACGCGCGATCTCACGGATCTCTATAAAGGGAATGTGTATTATGGACGCGATGCCTTTTCGGCTTTGAGGATCATGGGCGAGATCAAGGGTGAGAAAGTTTCGGAAAAGGAAACTCCTAAAACCGTAGCTCCTGTTGTTACGGCTGCAGCACCCGCCGTTCCGGTGAATACTCCGGAAGTTGTGACGCCCGCCACTCCACCCAAGCCCCCGGTGCCTGTTGTCCCGTCTCCCGTAGCTTCCTCCCCGAAACCTGTTGCGCCGCCTTTTGCGCCGCAAAACTTTGTGAGGGGACCCTCATTCCACGTCCACCGGGACAATGCTATTCCCAAAGTTCCATTTCTTGGTTATCGGATCATCAAAAATATCCGGATGCAGGATATCTTCCCCTGGATCAACAAGATCGCCCTCTATAGGCTCCAGTGGCAATTCAAACAGGGAGAGCGGACGCCTCGCGAGTTCGAGCTTTACATTCAGGAGAACGTGGAGCCCATTTTTGAGCGTTTCAAGCTTCAGACCGTGAAGGAAAAGATCTTCGATCCCCGGGTGATCTATGGTTACTATCTCTGTTACTCCGAGGGGGAAGATCTGGTGATTCTGGATGGCTCTGGCCATCAGGAATTGACCCGCTTCACATTTCAACGCCAGGCGAAAGAGCCTTATCAAAGCATTGCCGATTTTTTCAGGCCCAAGGGCGGAGAGCTTGATATCGTAGGCTTTCATGTCGTGACCATGGGTAAGCGCGCCAGCGAAATGGAGCAGAAACTTTTTAAGGCGAATAAGTACACGGAATATCTTTACCTGCACGGTCTCTCGGTGGAATGCGCCGAGGCGCTTGCTGAATATACCCACCTGATGATCCGCCGTGATATGGGGATCGACGTCTTTGATAAACCCAAAAAAGAAGATATCTTTCGTCAGGGGTATCAGGGGTCGCGCTACAGCTTCGGGTATCCCGCCTGCCCGAATCTCGAAGACCAGAAGAAACTTTTCCATCTGGTCCCGGCGGAAAAGATCGGCGTGACTTTAAGTGAAACTTTCCAGATGCATCCCGAGCAATCCACTTCGGCGATCATCGTCCATCATCCTCAGGCGAAATACTTCGGAGTATAAAAGCAGTACGGGGTAGGGCGTCTCGCGTACGGAGCACGGGGAACAATTCGTATTATTTGTATTTTCGGAGAACTCCGTACGCCGTACTCCGGACAGATTTTATGCGGGTAGTGATACGAAGAATGTCGTGCCCTTACCTTCCAGGGATTCAAACCAGACTTTCCCCTTCAGGTACTTTTCAGTAAAAAGCTTAACGCTGTAGGTCCCAAGACCGCGGCCTGCGCCTTTGGTGCTAAAGGATCGCTGGAATACTTGATGTTGGACCGATTCGCTCATGACCGAGGGTCCGTTTACGGAGAATATCTTATTCCCGACTTCCTCTCTAAATCTCACAGTGACGATCCCATTCTCGGGAGTGGCTTCCAGGGAGTTCTTTACAAGATTGCCCAGGACACGCCAGAGAAGATTGGCGTCCGTCTTGATCTTGGCGGAAGGGTTCTGGAATTGGATCACGATCTGTTTATTCCTGGCGTGAGGACTCTTCTTGTAGAGATCGATAAGTTCTGAAAGTAAGTCAGCGACTCCCATTTCAAACGGTTCCGGCGTAAAGTTGCCTCCCTCTGCCAGGAGGAGGTCCCGTTGATCCGTGATGGCGGTGGCCAAGCGCTTGCTGTAGCGGTAAATATTATCGACTGCCGCGGTGTCGGTCGGGATGATGCCGTCCCGGACATTCTCGGTGTAGGCTTTGAGGATGGCGGTGTCATTGAGGACATCGTGAAAGAAAGTGTGTTCGAGCGCCGCGCGACGTTTTTCGTCCTGGATATTCCGTATCACAAAAAATGTGAAGGGAATTTTTTCGATCTCCACCGGCGAGGCCCAAACGCGAAGATCGAGCGAAGCCTGCCCGTTGGGGGCGTTGACGGTAATGCGGCATTCTCCGGATTGGGGTTTTCCGGTCTGGGAGGCGAGGATCGCCTTTACGGCGCCGCATTCCCGGCAGAATTCCGAAGTTCCGCAGCCGGCTTTTTCCTTGAAGGCATTGATACAGTTGAAAATTTCACCCGGACGTTTTCCGGAGATCGCCTCCGGGGACTTAAGATCGAGGAGCCTGAGAAGCTCTGTGTTGCAGTAGACGGACTGCCGGTGCTTATCGAGAATGAGGACGATCTCGGGGTAGAGGTTCAGGACCTTGGTGAAGGCTTCGGACTGAACAATAGCGCGTGTCGCCTGGTCAATTTCCTGGGGGGTGGATCTTATTGGGCACGCAAACTTGGTTTCTTCCATGACGAAGCTCCTCGTGTTTGAATATCCCCAGGAAATAAATTGAACGCACTACTTTTTCGCGACTGTCACTCCGAGTTTTTCCGCGAGCGACCGGTATTCTTGCCATATCGCCTCAGGGGTGTGGCTGCCGAACTGTGTGAGATACTTTTCGATCTCCTCAAGTTCGCCTGTCCACTCCGCGGGATTCACAGAGAAAAGCTGCTCGATCTTGGATTGGGGGATATTGAGCCCAGAAAGGTCAAGGTCCTTAGCCTCCGGAATGATCCCGATCGCGGTTTCCTTGGCGCCGGCCTTGCCCTCGATACGGTCAATGATCCACTTCATGACGCGGATATTGTCGCCGAAGCCCGGCCAAATGAATTTCCCGTTCTCATCAGTACGGAACCAGTTGATGGAGAATATCTTGGGGGCGTGTTTGAGCTTTTTCCCGACATTTAACCAGTGTCCGAAATAATCGCCCATGTTGTAGCCGCAGAAGGGAAGCATGGCCATCGGATCGCGGCGGGTGGCGCCGACGGTCAGGGATGACGCCGCGGCAGTGATCTCGGAACCCATGCGGGTACCGATGAAAACACCTTGTTGCCAGCTGAGGGATTCTGCGACCAGCGGAATGAGTTTCGCCCGTTTTCCGCCGAACAGGATCGCTGAGATGGGAACGCCTTGCGGGTTATCGACTTCCTTGGAAAGGCTGGGACAGTTATACATCGAGACCGTGAAGCGTGAGTTCGCGTGAGCGGCCTTGGTGCCCTTCGCAGCGTCCCAAGCCAGACCTTGCCAATCGGTGGCGTGCTTCGGCACAGCGCCGTCCAAACCTTCCCACCAGGGTTCATTTGTGTCATTGTCGATGGCGGTATTGGTGAAAAGAGTGGGGAAGAACTTGCCCGATTTGAGCGTTTCGACCATTTTAGGATTTGTCTTGCTCGATGTGCCGGGAGCGACACCGAAAAAGCCTGCTTCGGGATTGATCGCGTAAAGACGCCCGTCCGGTCCGACATTGAGCCACGCGATGTCATCGCCGACTGTCCAGACTTTGTAGCCGGGAAGGGCGGACTGCATGAGGGCCAGATTCGTTTTTCCACAGGCCGAGGGAAGCGCTGCGGCGATATACGTCACTTTGCCTTTGGGGTCTTCGATCCCCATGATGAGCATATGCTCGGCAAGCCAGCCTTCTTTCTGTCCCAGGCAAGAGGCGATGCGGAGTGCGAAACATTTTTTTCCGAGAAGGGCGTTCCCGCCATATCCCGAGCCGAAGCTCCAAACGAGATTTTCCTGGGGGAAGTGCATGATGAAACGGCGTTCGGGATTGAGGTCGCCGACGGAATGAAGGCCGCGGACGAAATTCTCAGTGTTGCCGATCCTGTCGAGGGCCACTTTGCCCAGGCGAGTCATGATGCGCATGCTGACCGCGACATAACAATTGTCCGTGACCTGAACACAGGCCTTGGCGTAGGGGGAATTAGGATGTCCCATCATGTAAGGCATGACGTACATCGTGCGACCCTTCATGCAGCCGTCAAAGAGCGCTGTCATTTTGGTCTTGGCTTCCTTCGGATCCATCCAGTTATTATTCGGCCCGGCGGTTTCCCTGTCCGGGTGACAGACAAAGGTCAACTGCTCGGTGCGGGCGACGTCATTGGGATGGGACTGGTGGTAATAGGCGTTGGGCCAGTTCTTGTCGTTCAATTTCTGAAAAACGGGGTGACCATTGATCGTCTCTTCCTTGATGCCGATCTCGATCAGCTTGCGGGCTTCCTCTTCGGAGCCGTCGCACCAATAGATCTTGGAAGGCTTGGTCAGTTTGGCCTGTTCGTCTACCCATTTTTCAAGCGGCGTCGCCATTTCAAAAACTCCTTTTGTATTGAGATATTGGATTCAGATGAGGGTTGAAGTTTACCGATGTGGGTTGAATTTGCAAGGGAATTCTGGGAATCGGGGGTGGATTCCGGACACGATCAGATGAAGTAAGTTTGATCTTTCATGAGATAGAGAATGCTGCCGATCCCGACCACGTAGATCGCGAGGGTGAAAAGCATGATCCTCTCGGAATCTTTTTCTTTGAACAGGAGGAAAAGCGCGTAGGGAATGAAGCCGTACCGGATCTCGATCACGGCGTTCGGGACCAAGAAAAGGATCGTGAAGGGATAAAGCAAATAAAAGGATTTTTGCCGGAGGGGAGTGACGCAGAGTGAGAGGATCGAATAGGCGATCGGGATGAAGTAGAGGCATTTCAGGGGGATCGAACGGGCCATGTCCCAGAGGATCCAGTTGTGGAGGAATCGCGCCAGCTGGTTGTATGGATGGTCGGCTCTGAAGAACAATGCGTAGACAAGGAATGTCTCCAGGAGAACAACCCACATGAGCTTATTTTTGCGAAGAAAAACGAGGATCTTGGGAGCATTGGAAAGATGAAAGGGAAGAAAAAGGAAAAAGAGGCTAAAGAGGAGGAAAAACAGGTTGCTGCAGCTGAGGGAGAACGTATGAGCGATCTTATCCCCGAAAACGAAACCTTTATTCCAGATCACGAAGACGACCATCAGGATCACGGCGAGGAAAAAGAAAAAGAATTTTCCGATCCACGGCTTAACTTCTTTCCACCGGTATCGGGGAGCATATTGTTCGAGGTAGGCGATCATGGCGATCATGACGAGAAAGATAATGTTGTTCTGGCGGACGAGGAGACCCAGAATCCCGACGATGCCGGAGAGCCAAAGCCGTCGGTCCAGGGCGAGGAGCAACGCGAGAAAAACGAACATCATCGCGTAGAAATCCGTATAGACCAGGGGGAGTATCGTGAAAAAGATGGGGCATAAAAAAAACAGAAGCGATTTTTGGATTGCGGAGTTTTTGTCGATTCGCCTCGCAAGAAGGAAGAATGCGATAAAGCAAAAAAAAGAAAGAAGCGTCGAGGAGAAACGCATCGCGGGGCCGCGGCTGTCGTGGAGGATTCGGCTCAGCCCGGCCATGGTCCAGTGATAGCCGGGAAGGTAGGGGCACTCGTTGGGCATTAGATTCTGACCCGATAGGATGGCGATGATCTGCCGGTAGTGAACATTCTCGTCCGCGACCGTGGGTGTGTTTTTTACAAGAATGAAACTGCCGGCCAAAAGGCTCAGAACGAAGCAGAAAAGAAGGATGGTTGGGGCGAGATCCCAGAATTTTTGGAAAGGGGACATGGAAAATGGCCAAAGGGAAAAACATTTCCCGCTTCTTTGAAGACGGTCCGCGTTTAATTCAGCCATAGATAGAAATGGAGAGGTTTTCCTGATTAATTTTACGGCTCTGCACGGTTTGGAAATTCAAACTTGTCCTCCCTAGGCATCCGCCGAAGTGAATCGAAGCGCTCTGGGTTGAACCCCGATCCGAGATTATGATAACGCCCTGAGGAGGGTCTAAGTTTATCTATCTTTAATCAATATGTCCATAAAATCTAAAGTGGAACTCTGCTTCGTGTCCAAGCGCATAGACGATGTTGACCTCCCGAGCATTCCGGTTCTTGTTTGAAGTGATATCGGGTCATTTAGGCATTAGCGCCTGTCGTGGAAATCCTCCTTGCAGTGGAGAGAATTAAGGCCTAGTATGCCCGACCGAATAAGTGCATGGTCTTTTTCTTCTGGCCGGGACCCTCGGCGATTGAAAAATGCCTTTAAAACTTAAAAACGAAAAAACTATAACGAGATTCCATTACAAAAAAGGTTTTAGAGTCCCCTATGCTTAAATCGAAAAATATATTATCCCTCGCGTTTTTGATCCTCGCCATCGCTTTGAATGGATGCACCGCCACGGGGTCTTACAATTCATTTAAGACCGACCGGAAAATCCTCATTGGCGATGGGGCCCGTAAAGCTTTTCAATATGAGGGGCTTGAAAGGCATCCTGTTATCGTGATTCCCGGGATTTTCGGCTCCCGGCTTGTGGATTCAGAATCCAAAAGAATAGTTTGGGGGCTGTTTACCGGTAAAGAGATGATCCAAAACTTTTCGCCAAAACAGATACAACTCTTGGCCCTTCCGATGGCAGGAGGAGAGAGTTTGAGCGAACTGCGGGATACCGTTTTTCCCGCCGGAGTGCTTGAGAGGGTTAGTGTGAGATTGCTGGGGCTTCCGATCCATGTGAACGGCTACAAAGATATGATAGATGGTCTTGCATTTGCGGGCTATCACGGTGACGCCTCCGAAAACGGCACTGATGTGAAGTACCAGACCTGCTTCACCTTTGGGTATGATTGGCGGAGAGACATCGTTGACACCGCTAAACAGCTTGACGTTTTCATTCAAGAGAAAAAAAAGTATCTTCAAAAGAAGTACGAAGAGCTCTATGGGGTCAAGGATTACGACGTCAAGTTCGACATCGTGGCGCATTCGATGGGTGGGTTGATCACGCGTTATTATTTGAGGTACGGGGGTGAGGCCCTGCCGCAAGACGGTTCGCTTCCTGCTGTGACTTGGAAGGGGGCAAAGAATGTTCGAAAGGCGATCATTGTTGGTACGCCCAATGCCGGCTATTTGGATGCGTTCACCGAGTTGGTGGAAGGGATGCTTTTTGCTCCGGGTGCTCCCAAGATTCAACCCGCTGTTCTGGGAACATTTCCGTCGCTTTATGAGATGATGCCTCCAGCGAGTCTCGGGATGGTCGTCCGGGATAAGAACACGGATGAAAAAGTGGATCTTTATGACCCGGAGTTGTGGATTCAAATGAGGTGGGGATTGGCGGATCCCAAGCAGGACAAAGTTTTGGGAACGATCCTTCCGGACGTGAAAAGCTCGGAAAAACGCCGGGAGGTTGCACTCGACCATTTGAGAAAGTGTCTGAAACGGGCCAATCAATTCACCGACGCGATGCGGGGCGATCAGGCGCCTCCTCAGGGAACGACATTGCATCTTTTTCTTGGGGAATCCATTTTGACGAACGCCGTCGCCTCGCTCAATGAGAAAACAGGCAAGCTGAAAGTGATCAAGCAACTTCCGGGGGACGGCAAAGTCACCGCGAATAGCGCTCTTTTTAATGAACGTCCCGTGGAAGATCCTCGGCCGTTCATGAAATCGCCGATTCATTGGTCCTCTGTCACTTTTTTATTCGCCGCGCATATGGGGATCACCAGCGACCCGGTTTTTGTCAGCAATATGCTGTACGCACTTCTTCTGGAGGCTTCTGAAAGATCCGTGTCACAGTCGAACCCCTAGTCGTCCCGTCGTTTTTTTGCCTACGGTTTGTTCAGAATCATGATACAGTATGCGGCGCTCAAACGGCTGTTTTAGCCCAGCGCGGGAATTCGTGTGAATTTTTTTGTAACTTCTTATAAGGAAAATGTATGTTGAAAAATAGCGGTATGCCTGGAAAGCCCAAGCGTATTTTCTTAACGGGAGCGACCGGATTTTTAGGAACGGTCCTTCTGCGTGATCTGCTCTTAAATGGGCACACGGTGACGGCGCTTGTGCGGGCACAATCCGGGGGAAGCGTGAGCGATCGGTTGAAAGATCGTTTGTTGGATTACGATCCCAAGTTTCCCTGGGATCAATTCAGCGAACGGAATTTAATCGCCATCGCGGGCGACACCGCTCTCAGTCATTTTGGGCTTAGCAAGAGCCTTTATGAACGGCAAGTGGCTGAGACGGATGTGGTGATCCATAACGCGGCTTGTACCGCGCTTGAAACGGATTGGGATAGCCTGGAGGCGATCAACATCGGTGGGACGCGCCGGGCAATCGATTTTGCCGCCCATACACCCACGAAGTCACTTGTCCACGTGAGTTCGGCTTATGTTGCGGGTGAACGGACGGGCGTTGTGCTTGAAGGCGAACTCCTGATGACGGGAGGTTTCCGGAACGGATATGAACGAAGCAAGGCGATCGCGGAAAATGAAGTGAGGGAGGCGGCAGCCTCGGGGCGGATCCGTTCTTTGACCGTGCGCCCCAGCATTATTGTCGGGGATTCCCGGAGCGGCTACATGTGTCCCAACCACCACTTTTTCGATTTGATATTCCGCCTTCTCACGATCCGCCGGATGATCCGCAGCAAGACCGACGATTGCCGCTTTCGCATTCCGGGGGAACCCACCGCGACAAAGAACTTTATCCCTGTGGATTATGTGTCGGGCCTTATCACCCTTTTGCTTGAAACGGATGCGGCATGGGGAAAGACGTTCCATTTGACCGATCCCGCGCCGATACGGCTTGAAATGCTGAATCTTTATGTCCGGACGGCTTTGGACTGGCCGGATCTTGTCTGGTGTCCCAAATCAGAGATCAAGGAACTTTCGCCTCTCGAGAGACGCTTTTTTCGTTCCATTAAGATCTATGAAAAGTATTTCTGGCAGGAGGCTTTTTTTGATCAAAGCCAGTTGAAAGCGGTGTTGGGAGCGAGGCTTCCCATCTCGGATCAGATGTCTCAGAAAACGGTCAATCGTATGGTGAAGTTCATACAAACGAAATACGCGGGGCGAGACACCGCGCGGAAAGAAAGATCTGCTAAAAAAAAGTTGGAAAGCGTTTAGACTGAGTAGTATCGTTGTCTGTAACGCTCGATCTTTATCGGGGCAAGCGGTTTGAAGTCTCTTCTCCTCACGAGGTAAGTTCAGAGAAGGTTGGATTGCCGGATGCTCGAATGTAAGACGATTACCCTCAAAAATATCCGCATAGCCTATCGCGAGCAGGGTCAGGGACGACCGGTTTTGTTCGTTCACGGGTTTGCCTCTTCTTCCCACACTTGGCTTTCGCTCATAAAGTTATTGCCTGTCGGCCCTCGCTATATCGCCCTGGACCTGAAAGGTTTCGGGAAGTCTGAAAAACCTCAAGATGATCAATATTCCGCCTATGATCAGGCCGAAATCCTCACCGCGTTTATTAGCGCACTGAAATTGGACCGCCCGATTTTGGTGGGCCACTCGTTTGGGGGGATCGTCAGCATCCTCACGCTTCTGAGGGATCCCAGCCATCCTCCCGCGAGCGCCCTTGTTCTGATCAATGCTGTCGCCTACTTTAAGAATGTGCCCGACTTTATCAAAGCCCTGAGGCCGCCTTTGGGGAGTCTTCTGGCGCTGGCTCATCCCGTCCAGGGCGTCCTGTTGCGGCAGGTGTTAGGAGAAATATTCTACGATCCTAAGAAAATCACCGAAGAACTTATTGAAGCTTACGCGGAAAATCTGAGCTCTCCCGAAGCTCAAAAAAGTCTTGTTTCCAGCGCTGCCCAATTTGTCTCCAAAGATCTCAAGAGTGTGCACGAAAAATTCAGCCAGATCCGTATTCCGGTGCTCATTCTGAGCGGCGCCGATGACCGCGTCCTCTCCATCGAAGAATCCTATGCGCTGAAGCGCGACCTGCCCCAAGCGGAACTTAAGACCCTCCCGATGTGCGGTCACTCGCCGCAGGAGGAATGCCCTAAAGAAACAGCCGTATTTGTTACCGCGTTTTTTAAAAAGTCGAATCTCTTTTTTAACCCCCTCAGTTTATTGTCCCGAAACAGCAAATCCGAAAACAGCTCTTCTTTCTTCCGTCTTTTTTCCTTCTCCCGTATTCTCAACTGGCTGAAACGCTTCAAGGTACTGCCGAAAGAAGATGGCTGGCGGACAGTCACGCAGGCCTATTTGAGAAGGGAACACACGAAATTTGTTCTGGCTGTTTTTAGACTGGATCTCTTTTCCGATGAACCTTCCCGGAAAGATAGAAACTTTCTTCTCGCCCAAAAACATATTCAGGACCGGTTGAGCCTGTTCTTTAAACATCGACCGCTTGCCTATGGCCAACTGGTTTGGGGCAAATTTTCTTCGAGGGCCAAGGAGAAAGTTCCGCAGGATATCGTCAGCGCGGATTTTATGGAGGATGGGACGTTAAAGCGTATTCAACCTTGTCTTGACCCGAGGGGAGGGGATTTTGAATTCATTCACGGAGAGCGTGCGACGCGACTGGAAGATCTCATGGTTGAGGTTTATAACCGGTTGCTTTCCGTCAAGGATGATAAGCGCCCCCGTCGTTTAAAGCGAGAATTAAAGAAAAACGTGCTTGCGCAGAAGTTCCCGTCGGGAAAGGAAACCAAGGAGAGTCTTGCGTATTTGAAGAGGATTTTGAACAGCATCTTTATCCATTTTGAAAAGCTGCCCCCTCACGATGCGGAGTTGGGACTGCGCCGTTTTACATCTCCCGACTTTCTAAAGCGCAAGCATCCTGGTTTGGGGGTGATGAACATACACTGTCGCATAACGGCCGACCTCTTAGAAGCGGATCTTTGGTTCCAGATGTCTCATGTGGCCATGGACGGTGTGCCCACGCAAGACATTCTCAACACCTTGAAGGCTGAGTGGAAAACCCGTGGGGATCTTGTGTTCCCGTCGATGGCGCGCCGTTCGGAAGACGCCGCCCCCGTGCAATGTACGACAGAAAGCGGGAAAAACGCTTTGTGTTACGCAGATAGGCTTATCGATTTCCGTCCGCTTCTCAAGACCCGAGAAACTCTAAATCAATTCTATGCGGGTCAATTGCAAGCCCCTATTACGGTGATCAGTATGCTGGGCTGGGGGCTTGCCCATCAGTCCGTTTTCTCCGGACGGAAGTTTCTCTTCCCGGTTGATTTGCCCTCCACGCGTCCGGGGGAGAGGACGCTCGGCTTCGTGAATATCCGTCCCACGCGTTTTATGAATAGTTCGACCTATGAAGATGGTTTCCTTGCCTACCAGCATGAATTCGACCGTAAATTATCAAGAGCCAGAGCCAGAATTAGTGGAATCTACAAGTTGTTTGAACTTTCGGCGATCTTGCCTCCGGTCGTTTATTGGTTTGTGCAGAAATTCATGAAAAGACTTTACGCGATCGTGACGGGTTCTGTCGTCATCACCATGATCAAGGATGCCGATTTTTTTGTAGCGCCTTTTAGCGATATGATGCTTGATGGTTTTATTGCCTTCGGGAATTATTCCTTACCGACCGAAGATAAAAAATTCGTCGGGCTGGTGAGTGCTAAGAGCGCTCGAGACAAAGTGACTGAATACCTGAAGGCTGTAGAACTTGTTACTGCTGATTTTAATCGAGCGACGGGACGTTCCCCGCGGGGTATTGAGAATGTCAAGACGGAGACGGTGGGGAGAACCGCAGGAGCTGCGGATTAGCTTTAGATAATAAAAAAGAGCAATCAGTGTAATGGCTGACAGCCCTTGAATTGTGCGACTCGAGACATAGGTTACACCTTGTACCGGAGACATGGGTAACACTTTTTTGGAATAATGGCATAGCGGAGGTGACCTATGCCATGGAAAGAGAGTGTTCTTGTGGATGAACGGATGAAATTTGTCGGACGGCTA
>CAISGE010000078.1 GCA_903884815.1 Candidatus Omnitrophota bacterium
AGGTTTTAAGCGCTCGTTTTTAAAACGACTTAACGCAACGATTCAAAATCAGGACCGTTCTCGTGAAAATAAACCGTTTTTCAGCAGCCTGTTAGGCATCGGCCTCACGGTTTATTTCCTGGCGCCCCGTGGGATCAAGCCGAGGGTGAAACTCTATCATCCGCCGGGCATCGTCAAAAGTCCCGCGATGGCACAATCCTCGGACCCCTCTTATATTCTTGAGGGGATTATCTACAATCCCTCACAACCTTTCGCGATCATTAATGGGAAAATGCTTGAAACAAAGAACGTGATCGGGGACTATGAGATCACGAAGATCACCCCGGATTCCGTGACGCTTACCAATACCCAGGACAAGACATCCCGCACCATTCACCTATAGCCATCCTGTATTTCTTATTCAATTCAAACTCAGTCCTTGAACTATGCCCGCCACTTCCCTATAATCTCGAAAATTCATTGCATTCCGCGGCAGGATAAACCCAGGAATTTCAAGCGCGGGCTCGTAGCTCAGTTGGTTAGAGCACTACCTTGACATGGTAGGGGTCACAGGTTCGAATCCTGTCGGGCCCATGTTTCCTTAGTTCTTCCGGTTCTTCCCCAACGAACAGGGCCATAAGGTGTTGAATATCCTCAGAGTTTTGTCTTAGCATGATGAGCCGACGTCTGCCGTCATTTTTATGCTTTTCCGTCTTTTTGATCACTTCTCTCGGGCCGATTCCCCAAGCAGAAGCGGCCTCACTATCCCTCGCGGCGCCTTCAGCGGTACTTCTGGATGGATCAACCCAGCAGATTCTCTATGCCCGAAATCCCCATACGCGGCGCGCTCCGGCCAGCACAACCAAGCTTGTAACCGTCATGGTGGCGCTTGACCATTTGTCTCTCGATCAAATCGTTCAGATTCCCGCGGGGATGCAATTCATTCAACCTTCTAAGATCGGACTCCAAACAGGGGAGCGTTTTTATGTCCGCGATCTTGTGAAGGCCGCCCTGATAAGGTCTGCCAATGACGCGGCGGAATCGCTCGCGATCCTTACCGGAGGTTCCCGGGCGGGTTTTGCGCTGTTGATGAACGCAAAAGCTAGGTCGATCGGTGCTAATAATTCTCATTTTATGAATCCCTCCGGACTTCCGTCGTCGGGCCATTACTCCACAGCCTATGACCTTGCCCGGTTCATCATGGCCGCTTCTCACTATCCTTACATCGTGGAAACCCTAAAAATGCGAGGCGCCGTCATCTCCAGTCTGGCGGGGCGTAAAATCGCGCTGAATAACTGCAATAAAATGCTTTGGCATACAAACGGTGTCATTGGCAAAACCGGATGGACCCGTGAGGCGCGTCACTGCTTTGCCGGACGGGTGCAGTCCAATAGCGGGGTCGTCTTCGTCGGGCTCATGGGAGATGCGCACCGGACATTGCTCTGGTCCGATTTGAGGAGAGTCGAGTCCTATTCAACAGGGACGGCACTCCGGCCCATCACCCCATCGCCCAAACTGTCGTCCCGAAAAGAAACGGTGAAGATCCAAAAGGCTCTTCAAAAAGCGGGTTATTTTAAAGGCAATCCGACGGGATTTTATGGCAGGAGAACCAAAGCAGCGGTACGTAATTTCCAGACTGCCAACGGCCTGCCCGCAGTTGGAACGGTCGGTCCGCAAACCTGGACGAAGCTTAAAAGGTATTTATGAAGCGGCTTTGGGGTATTTTCCTCTCTACTTTGATTGTACTTCATCCGGGATGTTCTGTAAGCCACTCCCAGCCGACCTCTTCTCAGACAATAACTTCTTCGTCTGCGAAAGTTACGGCTCCTAAAAAATCCTCGGTAGTTCCTCAACCCCTCGAAGTCAAGATGATTGCTGATTTCGAAGCGCCTGGCGAGAAAATGACCAACAATCTCGGGGCGGAGAGTGGTGACTGGAACATGAATCTCGCGGATATCAATAATTCTTACACCGATCCTCACGTGATCACGATGGCGGGGAAAGACGGCAAGCCCTCTCGAGTCTTGAGCCTGAGTTATAGCGTGCAGTCCGATCTTCCGGCTCAGAATGGTTTCTGGACCAAACTCGCGGGTTTTGACGCGAGTTCTTACGACCATCTGGAATTCGAGATTCGGGGCGATGTCACCGCAGGATTCACGGAGCGCTTCCGCCTGGAACTCAAAAAATGCGTTGATCCCGCATGCGTCGAGAAAGTAAACGGCTCGGCCAAGATTCCGGTGACGTCTGAATGGACTACGGTTAGCATCCCGTTGAATGCCATGACGGGGTTGATCGATTTTTCTAATCCGGAGTCCTGGAAGACGCCACGGATCAGTTACAAACCTCTGGATGAGCTCGTTGTCATTTTCAATGACGGCTATGTCACGAAGAAGACCGGGCGTATCTATCTGGACAACATCCGCTTTGTAAAGACCGGGGATGCGGGTCCCAGCGCCGTGGATTTTCCGCCAAGAACCATTGAGAAAACTCCCGTACGTCTGAATCATCTGGATTTCCAGAAATTCCTGGTGAGCCGCCTGCGTGGTTTTCCGAAAACCGTGAGCGTCAAAAAAGATTTCCCCGCGGAGGATGCCGCTTTCCTTAAAGAAGTCGCGAAGGACACTTGGGCCTTCTTCGACAATATTCTGGACAAAGAACACGCGCTACCGCTGGATACAGTTCTTTTCGGGGAAAAGCAACCTCTGGAGGAAGCCACCTGGGTCGGGGATTATACAAGCGTCACCAATATCGGCGTTTATCTTATGGCGGCTGTGAGCGCCTACGATTTTGGATTCATCACACGCGAGGATGCCATTGTACGGATACAGAAGACACTCACGACGATTGAGAAGCTCCGCTATCAAGCCAGCGGATTTCCTTTCAACTATTACGACACATCGACCCTGGAGCCAACGAGTTATTTCGTTTCTTTCGTGGATAGCGGCTGGCTGATGCTCGGTCTGTATGTAGCCCAAGGGGCTTTTCCGGCAGAGCTCACGGAGCAAACCTCGCGGATCTTAAAACGCGGTAATTTCAGTTTCTTTTATGATCCGCTCGCCAAACAGATGTATCACGGCTTTTACGATAATCTTCAGGTCTATTCGGATTACCATTACGGCGTTTTCTACACAGAGCCTCGCGCCACAAGTTATATTGCTGTTGCCCGCGGCGATGTTTCGGAGGCCCACTGGTTCGAAGGTTTGGTCCGAACCTTTCCCTCATCCTATAAATGGCAGTCGCAGCCGCCGAAGGGACGCGAGGAATCCACGCTCGAAGGCCATAAATATGTTGGCGGGTATTATGAGTGGAAGGACCTGCGCTACGTCCCGAGCTGGGGAGGCTCGGCCTTCGAAGCTTTGATGCCAGGAGTGGTTCTCAAGGAAAAGGAACTCGCCCCCGAGGGGCTCGGCATGAATAACGCGGCGCATGTCCAGGGACAGATCCGTTATGCCCTCGAGGAACTGCAGATGCCTGTCTGGGGGATGAGCCCTTGCTCAGTACCCGAGGGCGGATACTCCGAATTTGGTGCGAAAGTGATGGGGATCAAGGGTTATAAACCCGGGGTCGTGACACCGCACGCGAGTGTCCTGGCGCTTGATTACGCGCCGGAGCAAGTCGTCGCCAATCTCCGGAAACTCATTAAGCTCTACGATATTTATGGTGAATATGGTTTTTATGACGCCGTGACGGTGGCCACTGGAAAAATCGCGAGGAAATACCTGGCTCTGGACCAGGGGATGATCCTTCTGTCCATCAATAACTATCTTAATCACGGCGCACTGCGTGAGCGGTTCCACGCGAATCCCGAAATGAGAAAAGCGGAAAAACTGCTCACCGCCGAAAATTTTTCCGCAATGGAACGCGAAGTTCAACCTGAGGGCTCACGGCCATGACCATCAAAGAATCCCCCGAGGGCGTTTTCCGTTTCGAATCGTTCGGGAAGGGTGTTATCGCCGCCTTTCATTCCCGCGTTTTTGATTCAGCTAAAAGGGGGGAATTCCTGCAAGAACTAGGGTTGTTCCCCGAAAATCTGGTCATGGTCAAGCAAGTCCATGGCAGCACCATCGTCGTCGCCGAGCGTCCGGATCCTGAGCTTTCTCAAATGCCGGCAGACGGACTCATCACGAAGGTGCCGGGGCTGGTGCTGGGCATACGCACCGCGGATTGCGTTCCGGTTTATTTCTGGGATCCCGTCCAACGGGTCGCAGGACTGGCGCATGGTGGCTGGAAGGGTGTCAAGGATGGCGTCATGAATCAGATGCTTAAGATCTTTGAGAAGAAATGCAGCACAAAAATGAGCGATTTGAAGATTGCGATCGGCCCTTCCATCAGGAAATGTTGTTACGAAGTGGGCAATGAATTCCTGGGCTATTTCCCCGGGTTCTATAAGGGAAAGGATGCTGCCAAGGGTCGACTGGACCTCGTCGGCGTGATCAAGAGCCGTTTTATCAAGCGAGGGATCCCCGAGAAAAACATTGAAGACTCAGGGCTCTGCACGGTCTGTGAGAACAAAAAATTCTATTCCTATCGCGCGGAAAGCCAGACCCAAGAGCGCATCCTATCGGTTATCAGCATCCTTTAACGCTTGGCTGCCGCTCTCAGGCCTTTTTGCCCGGGAGATGAGAATCAGGGTCGCCCCAAGTCTTAGTCTTTGTTTATCTGACGGTGACTTGGGACTATCCTGATTACCTTTCATTTTAGCGGATGAGAATCAGGGTTGCCCAAAAGTTCACATACTGTATAATGTCGCTCCTTTGAATCCTGTTTATTGACCTAATCCTGAAAAGAGGAAAAACATGCAAGCACGAGACGCGAAAAAAGGTTCTATCGTTCTCCACCAGAATGAAATGCACTTGGTAACGGAGGCGACTCACCGCACGCCGGGGAATTTGCGCGCTTTTTTCCAGATCACCTTGAAGAATCTCAAGAACGGACGCATTGTCCAGACCCGCTTTGCTCCCGATGCTCCTCTTGAAAAGATCACCCTGGATCCCAAGCAGTGTCAGTTCCTCTATAAGGACGACTCGGGTTATAACTTTATGGATATGGAGACTTATCATTCGTTTGCGCTGAGTGAAGAAATCCTCGGCGATAAGAAGTACTATTTAAAGGAAAGCATGGAGATCAAGATTGATTTCTATGAGGACAAACCGATTTTTCCGGAGTTGCCCCAGACCGTCACGCTGAAGGTGACGGAGGCGCCTCCCGGAGTCCGAGGGGATTCGGTTTCAAATACCACTAAAATCGCGATGTGCGAGACCGGTCTCAAAGTGAATGTTCCTCTTTTTATCGATGAAGGGAACGAGATCAAGGTGAATACCGACACAGGTGAGTACCTCGGCCGGGCGTAAGAGTTCTTCAGTAAGTAATTTCTTCGAATGAATCCATGGGCGGTTAGCTCAGTTGGTTAGAGCATTACCTTCACACGGTAGGGGTCACAGGTTCGAATCCTGTACCGCCCATGTCTTTATGTTCTTTTCATAGATGGTGACATGGACGGCCCCATCCCGCCTTTGTGACGGCGGGATGATAAGTATTTGGACCGCCAAGTCTTTATTCTCTTTTCCTCGATGGCAACTTGGACTCTCATGATTACCCGTTAATTCTTATAACGAGAATCATGACGCCCAGATCTTTTATTTTTTTCCAGACCCGTGATCTCGATTTCCTCATTCCGCTTTGCATCAAATGGTATGAAGGCGATCGACACCGCCCCGATTCATCCTTGGATGATCTCTCCATAGACAAAAAAAGAACCTCAGTGTAGGATACCCTCCATGAGCGTCATCGTTGATAAGCCTAAAAGCTTTAATTTTCTCAAGCCCCTGGCCGGAGTGCTCGTTATCGCGGGGATTCTCATTCTCTGGCCCCACTTCGCACCGCGTCCTTCCACACCTCTTGCCTATGAGATCCTTGGATTCGAAGGGGATGCTCAGATCTATGATCTACAGACTCGTTCATGGCGCGCTCCCAAGCGAGGAGAAGAGTTTTCTGCCAGCCAGGAAATCAAAACGGGCGCCGATGGCTCCGTCAACCTCCAGTTTCCTGATGAGATTCGCATGCGTCTAAAGGAAAGTTCGTCACTAAAGAATGAAGAAGCCCGGTTGATCGGAAAGAAGGAAGTTTTCAGATTACGCTTGTCGGAAGGGGTTCTCTTAGGCGCAACGACGAGGCAGTTCGATCGAAAGCAAAAGGCTAATGCGGCCGTTTTGGAAGTCCTAACTCGCGATTATGTTGCGAAGATCCACGGCGCGATTTTTCGCGTTCAAGCCACGGGGCAGCAGAATGCCGTGGGCGTCCTCAAGGGGTATGTCGAGGTTTTCAAGCCGGGCATGTTCTTTAGCTCTCAGGGGATACGAATCCGGGGGCTAGAGGAGACAAACGTAGTGAATGGGGTAATTCAGCCTGCGACCAGGGTCACCCCGCAGGCTTGGGACCTGATGAAGGAGTCTTACGAACTTCTTGAAAAAACAGCGGCGAAGGAAGCGGAGCAGATCGATCTATCCAAGAACGCTGGGAGCTTTTTTAACTACGTTTTCGATCACGGGACTTTTTACACGCCCAAGGTGGGCTACGCGAATCGAGATTTCTTTAAAGATCCGGACTCGGGCCAGGTTTTCCTCGAGACGGAGTATGACGTTTTTCCAGCTAGCTCCTTTGCTGGCGTCTACATCAAAACAAGAGATTTTGACATCTCCAAGTTCGCCGGCCTCGCTTTCGAGGTCCGTCGCAATCCGGAGGAGGGTGCCCCCGACAGTTTTTCCATTGAATTAAAATCAAAGGGGAATGTCGCGCGTCGTTTCGCCCCTAAGTCATTCGAGCAGAACTGGAAGCTCGTCGAGTTCGATTTTCACGCAAAAAAACCACTTCTCGTTAACGAAGTCGTTTTTGTTTTCACGAATGTTCGTGCCGGCGAGTCCAAAAAAGGCGTTTTGCAATTTCGTAATATGAATCTGATCCCGCTTCCTCCTACGTCGCCCGAAATACCAAAAATTGAAACGTCAACCATGCCCAAAGTACCGGCACAACCCGCTGCGCCGACTGCTTCTCCCGTGAAACCTGCTGCTCCGGCGCCTGCAACTCCTGCTCCGAGGTCTAAAGCGGTTCCCTTCGGAGCCGATTCCGGCGCGACTGCTTCCGTTCCCGCGGAAATCCCTCTCCAATAAATACTTCCTTACCTTCTTTACTGTTGACGATAACTGCTCAAAGCGGCTATATTCTTTTTCGTTCATTCGTGCTGGGATGGTGGAACTGGCAGACACGCAGGTCTCAGAAGCCTGTGGGAGCAATCCCTTGGGGGTTCAAGTCCCCCTCTCAGCATTTTTATCATTATAAAAATACCGCATCGTCAGGAAACGAAGGCATTCCTGTACGATGACGGGGGGACTTGAAGGGAGCACTTGTTCAGAAACACGACGGATGTCGTGTTTATAAGTGCGGGTGGCAACCGAAGCTTCTGTTTGGCGTAGGCGCAAAGTCCCCCTCTCAGCACCAAATCTTGTGATTTTGTACATCGCCGTCACGATCTAAAGATATCGTGCACAGCGGAGTCATTTTTATCATGCTGGAATATCGCTTTCCTGTTTTCAAAAGCACACCCTATGAAAAAGAAAAAAGAACCCATCCCCACAGTCAAGCCCGTGCGATCCGCCTTTGAGGTCGTTTCCGAGAACCGAAAAGCGTACTTCGACTACTTCATCCATGATAAGTATGAAGCTGGGATCAGCCTTCTGGGTCACGAGGTCAAATCGATCCGCGAGCGTCGTATCAATCTGAAGGATAGCTACGTCCGCATCTTCAAGGAGGAAGCTTTTCTCCTAAATTGCCATATTTCACCCTATACCCGGATCCAGGGACATGAGGAGTTAGAGCCGACCCGGACACGGAAGCTGCTCCTGAAACGTGCCGAGATCAATCGACTCATGGGGCAGGTCGGTCGTAAGGGTGTCACGATTGTGCCACTGCGCATGTACTTCAAGAAGGGGTTCGTCAAAGTCGAGATCGGAATAGGCGAAGGCAAAAAACAATACGATAAAAGAGCCTCCATCAAACTGCGCATCCACACCCGTGAGACCCACGCTGCCATCAAGAAAGCCACGCGACAATAATCCCCTTATCGCCAGCCGCCTCCTGTAATCGATTACCCGATATCCCGATTCTGAACGAATGCCCCATTGAGCCATCGATGCGGCCATGCTATACTTCCTTTGCTTTATCGATCTTTAACATCGTCGTTCCTTGGGGGTGAATAGGTTCGACAGGGGATTATGCATTTAAGGGAGCATGCAGAGGTTCGTCAGGTGCCTCTTTAAAAAACGTGGCAAAACACAAATGCTGAAAAAACCAGCTGGAACGAAAGAGCTGTAGGACCGGTTTCGGTTCCTATGCCTTTCGCTCTTCCTTTCGCTGCTTAACTGCTAGCGAACGTCCCAGGGCCGATGCCTGTTAAGCTCTGACGACGAAAAAACAGGCTGCTTTCCGGGCGCCGCCGTCGCGGCCGGGGAAAAGACCCAGACGGATCGTTTCCCAGGATCTCGTTCGCAGAGGCTTGGGGAATTAAATTCATTGCGGACTGAGCATGGAGCGCCCTTTATGACCGGTCCTTTGGACGAGGGTGCAATTCCCTCCACCTCCATTTGTCCTTATTTAGGAGAATGAATTGCTAAAGGGAGGAGTCCTGATTTCCTTAGAGCTTCATTGAAATCAGGGCGCCTCCACGTCTTAATAAATAGAATTCGAAAAAGCCCTCAGTCCGAAGAGGGCTTTTTCATTCAAAATCGAGTTAAGGGGATTTGCGCATGGCTTCTCAGAAAGATTATTACAAAGCGCTCGGTGTTTCGGAGACCGCGAATGCCGACGAGATCAAGAAGGTCTACCGTAAACTTGCCGTCCAGTATCATCCGGACAAGAATCCCAAGGACCCCAAGACCGCAGAAGCAAAGTTCAAGGAGATCTCAGAAGCATATTACGTCTTGAGTGATGAAAAACGGCGCGGCCAGTATGATCAGATGCGCAAGTACGGGGGAGCCCAGGCCAGCAATTTCGCGGGCGCTCAAGGCTTCAATTTCGAGGATCTTTTGCGGCAGTATTCTTCCGGAGCTTCCGGCGGACGCGGGCGAAGCGGAAGCCGTTACTCCGCGTTCTCGGATATTTTTGGTGATCTTTTTTCGGGAGGGGGTGGGGGAGGCGGGAATCCTTTTCGTGTTTATTCTTCCGGTTCTTCCCGGCAGAACTTATATGACGATGATGAGGAGGGCTGCGGGCGAGGCTCCTGCGGTGCGTCCCAAGAATCTGCAGATATTGTTGTGAATTTGAAGATCTCCAAGAAAAAATCCAAAGAAGGCGGCAGCGTCATGTTTAAGTCGCCGGAGGGGCAAACGATCTCGGTCAAGATCCCTGCGAATACCCGTGAGGGACAAAAACTTCGCTTGGCGCGTCAGGGACGGGATTGTCACGCGTGCCATCACCCGGGGGACCTCATCCTCCAGATCAGGATCGGTGATTAATGAACGGGCATTTCAAAGGCCACGAACCTTACCAAACCGGAAATTCCAAGCTTGACCAGTTGATCCATGAACTGATCCATCAAGCGGGCCCTGGTACGAATGCCGATCTCGCCGAAGAGTTGATCGTGACCGCGCTTAAGGTCCACATGGACAATCTGGACCGCGGAGACATGAAGATGCTCAACACCGCGGTCAAAGAGCTCCGGCAAAGTCTCAAGATGTTTGAAGGTTACCGGGCCGTTCGCAAGGTGACTATTTTCGGCTCGGCGCGCACTCCTCGGAATTCTCCCGATTATCTTCTCGCGGAAAAATTCGCAAAAGCGATCGTCCAAAAAGGTTGGATGGTCATTACCGGCGCAGCTTCGGGCATTATGCAAGCGGGGAATGAGGGCGCCGGATCCAAGAAAAGCTTTGGACTGAATATCCAACTTCCTTTTGAACAGGAAGCCAATCCCGTGATGCTCACGGACCCGAAGCTAGTGACCTTCAAGTATTTCTTCACAAGAAAACTCATGTTTCTCCGGGAATCCCATGCCACCGTCCTTTGCCCGGGCGGATTCGGCACCCATGACGAAGGCTTTGAAACGCTTACGCTCGTTCAAACGGGAAAAACAGATCCGCGAGCGATCGTCTGCCTGGACGCGCCGGGCTCGGATTATTGGAAAGAGTTCCTTCACTTTCTTAGGCATCAACTCCTCCACCAGGGAATGATCCATGAAGAAGATATGGACCTGATGTACGTCACGCATGATCCTCTGGACGCGGTCCGTTATGTCACGGACTTTTACAAAATGTACCACTCGATGCGTTACATCCGCGATCTCCTTGTGGTGCGGATCGAGAAACCCCTGAAGGAAGTGCAATTGGAACTTCTGAATCAGGAATTCAAGTCCATGATCAAAAAAGGGAAGATCACCCAATCGCTCAAGCCTTTTGAGGAGGAGCATAACGCCCCCCACACGTTTCATTTGACCCGCCTTGCCTTCTATTTCAAGCGAGACAGTTTCGCCAATCTCAACAAGTTGATCCACCGGATCAATTCCTTCGCGGGCAATTAGCTCAGTTGGTTAGAGCATCTCCTTTACACGGAGAGGGTCGGGGGTTCGAATCCCTCATTGCCCAAATTTCATTTTTAATTATAGAGCGATGTAATTTGGACTAAAGGGGATTCGAAGGGAGCCCTGCTTGCAAAGATGACCAATGTCATGTTTGCGGGGCGGGTGGCCGACCTGGAGCGAAGCGGAAGGCGCCGAATCCCTCATTGCCCAGATCTCTTTTTTATTTTCATCTGTGATCTGGACTATCCTGATTACCCGTTAATCTCCAGTAATAGAATCAGGGTTGCCGATGATTCCCATTTATAATGCGGTATGCATCACATTCGTGAGGCTCCCGCCACAGAAGCCGAGGAAATCCCCAGGCTTCTAAATAACGTGTTTTTATAAGAGTTTTCTCTTGAGATAGTTGGCATCTCCTTATACAATACCGCTCTTCGTAGGACGAAAGTTTCTGCGTTGCGTTATTTTCCATTCCCCATGATTTTGGGGCTGTAGCTCAATTGGTTAGAGCTCCGGACTGTCGATCCGGAGGTTGCGGGTTCGAGCCCCGTCGGCCCCGCCATTTCTCTTGTGAAATGGCCTATGTTGAAATGACACAATTTTATTGGAAAAAGTCTTAGGCTTTTAAATAATCTGGAGGAATTTTGGCAGCTCCCGCGTACTTTCGGGAAGCTCTTCCTTTAGGAGCCCCTCGGGGCGCCGCGAAGGATATAAAAATGAATCAGTATGCCAGACAATAAGAATTACGAACCTCTTTACCGGCTGCGGCATTCCGCCTCCCATATTCTCGCCCAAGCAGTCCTCGACCTTTATCCCGGAACCAAGCTCGCGATAGGCCCCGTGATCGAAGAAGGCTTTTATTATGACTTCGATTCGAAGACGGCCTTTCAAGATGAGGACCTTCCGAAGATCGAGCAGCGCATGCGCGAGATCGTGAGGGAGCGGCAGGCTTTTAAAGAATGGTCCGTTCCCAAAGTAGAGGCGTTGAAGATCTTCGGAGAGAAGCAGGAGATCTACAAAACCGAGATCATTGAAGGAATACCCGGCGACACTGTGAATTTTGTCCAGAACGGGCCATTCACCGATCTGTGTGAAGGCGGTCACATCACGAACACCGAGGAGCTCAAAGCTTTCAAACTTCTTTCCGTGGCGGGAGCTTACTGGCGCGGCAGCGAAAAGAACCCGATGCTTCAGCGAATCTACGGTACCGCCTTTCTGTCCCAAAAAGAGCTGGATGCCCACATTACGCAGCGGGAGGAAGCCCTCAAGCGTGACCACCGCAAGGTCGGAAAACAACTCGGCCTTTTCAGCTTTCATGAAGAAGGACCGGGACTACCATTCTGGAAACCCAAAGGGTTGATCCTCAAGAATCTCCTGATCACTTTCATGCGTGAGAAACTCGCCAGGTACGGCTACACCGAGATCGAGACACCGACCATTCTGAGAGACAAACTCTGGCGCACCTCAGGGCACTGGGATAATTATCGCGAGAACATGTTTTTCCTGGAAAGGGAAGAAGAAGTTTACGCGCTCAAGCCCATGAATTGCCCGGGCGGCATGTTGATGTATAAGGAAGAAAAGCACTCCTATCGTGAGTTGCCGCTGAAGGTCGCGGAATTTGGCAAAGTTCACCGGTATGAGCGCTCAGGCGTCTTGGCGGGGCTTTTCCGAGTCCGGGGCTTTACGCAAGACGATGCTCACATCTTTGCGAGTCCCGAGACGCTTCAGGCGAGCGTGGTCGAAACCATCCGTTTTACGGATGAGGTGTACAAAACCTTCAATTTTGATTATCATGTGGAGCTTTCCACGCGTCCGCCCAAGTCGCTTGGCACGGACGAGCAGTGGAAAATCGCCACAGAAGGCCTGCGGAACGCTCTTGAGGAACTCAAGATGCCCTACAAGGTCAACGAGGGCGATGGTGCATTTTACGGACCTAAGATCGATTTTCATTTGAAAGACGCCATCGGGCGAACGCTTCAGTGCGGCACCATTCAGTTGGATATGAGTCTCCCTGAGCGTTTTGACATGAGTTATGTGGGCGCCGACGGTCAGGATCATCGCGTGATCATGCTTCACCGTGCGATCTTCGGTAGCCTGGAGCGCTTTATCGGGATCCTGGTGGAACATTACGCGGGCGCGTTTCCGCTCTGGCTGTCTCCTGTGCAGGTCCGGGTGGCCACGATCGCAGAGCGTCATGATGATTTTGCGGCAAAGCTGGTCGAAAGGCTAAAGCAGGAAGGCTTTCGAGCCGAATCAGATGTGCGCACCGAGAAGATCGGCTATAAGATCCGTGAAGCCGAGATGCTGAAAGTTCCCTATGTTTTTATTATCGGCGACAAAGAAATGGAATCCGGACAGGTTGCGGTGCGGATGCGCGGACGTCAGGACCTTGGAGCTCAGGATATTCCCGTGATGATCGAACGTCTCCGGACGGAGATCGCACAAAGAAAGTAATATTTAAACCACAAGGAGGAGCATTGTCACTTAGCCCACAAAAAGTTCGCGCCAATGATCGCATTCGCGCGACCCAGATCCGGTTGATCGGTGCAGAAGGAGAACAGTTCGGGATCGTCACACCGCAGGAAGGGCTGCTTAAGGCTCAGGAGGCGGGGCTGGATCTCGTCGAAGTCGCGGGAGCGACGGTACCTCCGGTATGTCGCATTATGGATCTTGGGAAATACCTTTACACGCTTGGCAAAAAGGAAAAAGAATCTCGCAAAAAGCAGAAGACGATCGATATCAAGGAGGTCAAGATGACCACCAAGATCGACGAACACGACTACCAGACCAAACTCCGGAATGCCCGGCGCTTTATCGAGCGCGGGGATAAGGTGAAGCTGGTGGTGTTCTTCCGCGGCCGCGAGATCGTTTATGTGGGGAAGGGACGGCAGCTTGTGGACCGTTTCGTGCAAGACCTGGCGGATATCGCGCTGGTGGAGCGCAATGACGGCTTGGAAGGAAAGGCGATCATGCTTTATCTGACGCGGATCGCTGTCGTGAAGAAAAAGGAAGTGGTGCCCGCTTTATCAACGAATCCGGCAAGCTCCAGTGCTGCGCCGGCGAAGACAGAATAAGGATCTTTATGCCGAAAATTAAGACGAAGAAAGCCATGAAAAAGCGTTTCCGTATTACCAAGAACGGGAAAGTCCTGGCGAACAAGTCGCTGCGCCGTCATATGCTGACCGACCGTAGCCCCAAGAAAAAACGTCAGCTTCGGAACAAACTCCGCGTGGAGAAGATGCACGTTAAGGCGATCAAAATGAGCATGCCGTACGACCAGTGATCCCAGCAAGGATCTTTTGAACTAATACTGTTCTCCATAATTTTAAGGGTTAACAGTATGTACCGCATACCCTTAATTTGAAATGATATGCGGTCCTAATCAGAGAAGGAGTTTTTCATGCCAAGAACAACAAATGCAGTTGCTTCAAAAAAGAGAAAGAAGAAAATATTCAAGCGCGCCAAAGGTTTCATCGGCGGCCGTGGAAATTTGCTACGGACCGCGAAAGAAACCGTCGCTCGCGCGATGGCATTCGCAACCCGCGACAGAAAGCAGCGCAAGCGTCACTTCCGCACACTGTGGAACGCCCGCATCAACGCCGGGTGCCGTATGGAAGGGATGTCGTACTCCAAGTTTATTGACGCGCTCATTAAGGCGAAAATCAAGCTCAACCGGAAATCACTCGCCGAGATCGCCGCTCGGGATGAGAAAACGTTTCGGGAGATCGTCAAGCTCGTCAAGCCTGTCACAAAATCCTAAGAAAATGCCGGGGGACACCCGGGATAGCCCCAATGGGGACGTCCCGGGTGTTGATCCGGTATAGAATCGCCTCTATGAATGATCAGATCAGCCGCCTCGAAGCTCAAGCCCTCGAAGATCTTTCCCTTGTCAACTCCGCTGAAGCGACGGAAGCCTTTCGTATAGCTTACCTCGGGAAAAAAGGAAAACTTACGGAGCTGTTCAAGCTATTGGGCACGGTGCCGCCCGAAGAAAAAAAATCAGTGGGGGCCGAGCTTAACCGCGTCAAGGTGTGGCTTGAAACTTCCGTAGAAACTTGCCGTCAGAAAACTTCCGCAAAGGCGGCAACCGACGAAACCTTCGACGAGACTCTTCCCGGAATCCGGCCTCCCCGGGGAAGCATCCATCTGCTCCAGCATACGATACGCGAGATTACAGGCGTTTTCAATCGGATGGGGTTTCAGACCGTCGAAGGCCCCGAGATTGAAACGGAATTCCATAATTTTACGGCCCTGAATATCCCGCTCGATCATCCGTCCCGCGATGCCTTTGACACTTTTTATACGACCCGCGGCCAACTTTTGCGCTCACAGACTTCGACGGTGCAGATCCGTGTCATGAAAGACCGCAAGCCGCCGCTTAAGATCATCGCCCCGGGCCGGGTTTACAGGCCCGACACGGTCGATGCCAGCCACTCCTTTATGTTCCATCAGATCGAAGGCCTGCTGGTGGACGAACACGTGACCTTTAGCGACCTGAAGGGCGTGCTTCACCTTTTCTTGCGCGAACTTTTCGGCTCCCAAACCAAGATCCGTTTCCGCCCGCACTTTTTCCCGTTCACGGAACCCAGTGTCGAGATCGACATACAGTGGGGGAAGGGATGGCTCGAGATCCTGGGCGCGGGAAGCGTGGACCCGAATGTTTTCAAGGAAGTCGGCTACGACGTATCCAACGTACGGGGATTTGCATTTGGGCTGGGTGTCGAGCGCATCGCCATGCTCCGGCACGGAATTAATGACATTCGCCATTTCTATGAAAATGATCTGCGTTTTTTAAGGCAATTCGCGTAACCCTTTCAGTGCCCGGCACTCACGAAGAAGTGCCGGGCACTAACGAGGGCGCAAGATAACGACGAAAGTTAAAAAATGAAAATTTCTACTAACTGGCTCAAGGATTTCGTGGAGCTCGCGCCACCGGTCACTCGGATCGCGGACCGCCTGACACTCGCCGGGCTCGAGGTCAAGAAATGCGAAACGCTCAAGACTCCCGCGGACACCGTCTTCGAGATCGAGATCACCTCGAACCGGCCCGACTGGCTTTCCCACGCCGGAGTGGCCCGCGAGATCGCCGCGGTCGAGAATCTTTCCCTGAAAGCTCCCGTGCTTGACCAGGAAAAGAGCCGTATGCCTCCCAAGGGTTGGGACGTCAAGATCAAGGATGTCGAGGGTTGTCCTTATTACACAGGTGTTTTGATCGAGGGGATCACTGTTCAAAAAACGCCTGATTTTATCGTCGACCGTCTCTTGGCCTGCGGGATACGGAGCATCAACCTGATCGTGGATATCACGAACTACGTTCTTTTTGAGACCGGCCAGCCGCTTCACGCGTTTGACGCGGATCTCATTCGCGGGAGCGAGATCCAGATCCGCAAGGCAAAACAAGGGGAGAAATTCCTTGCGATCAATGCCGTTGAGATCACGCTCAAGCCCGACGATCTCGTGATCGGTGACGCGGAACATGCGGTCGCCCTAGCCGGTGTGATGGGCGGCAAAATTACTGAGATCTCAGACCGCACACGGAATGTGTTCCTGGAATCGGCGTTCTTTCACCCCGGACGCGTGCGCAAAAGCTCCCGCCAACATCAACTTGCATCCGATTCCTCTTATCGCTTTGAACGCCGCGTGGATCCGGAAGGTGTGGACACGGGCCTCCGGCGCGCTCTTTGGCTGATCCAAAAATACGGCCAGCCGCGGACGATCAGTGCCGTGATCAAGGCGGGGGAGAAGCCGCAGCTTGAGGTCAAGACCGTGCATCTGCGCACCGAAGAAGTGAAGCTGATCCTCGGCGTCGAGATCAAGCCCAGCCAGATCATTTCGATCCTGACGCGCCTGGGGCTTGACGCGAAGCCCCATTCCGAAGGCAATTTGAAAGTCGGGATACCATCCTTCCGTCCGGACCTGACACGGCCGGTCGATCTTGTGGAGGAGATCGCTCGCATTTATGGTTATGAAAATATTCCGGAAACGTTGCCCGCTCAGGAGCCACTTTCGGTAGGCGAGTCGCCGCGTCTTGTGCTGGAGCGCGCGACACGTCATCTTTTGAGCGGCGCCGGACATTGCGAAACCGTAACATTCAGCCTTGTCTCAGATGAAGGGCTGGATCCCGAAATGGATCTCAAGCACGCAGTTCAGATCGTCAACCCGCTCCACCATGGCCTGCATTGGATGCGTCCGACATTCGTGACGGGTCTCCTGGGCGTCATCCAAAAGAATATTAACGCCGGAGCAGAATCGATCCCGCTTTTCGAGATCGCTAATGTCTATTCCATGCCGGACATTCACAAGCATCCCGTTGAGGAGCGCATCTGCGCCCTCGCGCTTTACGGCAATAAGTCCTCCCAAACTTGGCTTGATCCAGTCCGTCCCGTTTCGTTCTATGATCTAAAGGGAGCCGTGGAATCAGTGCTACAGGCCGCCGGATGTGCCGAAGTTTGCGTCGCCAAATCCGTCCGGAGTTTCCTGATGCCGGAAACTACGGAAGAGTTGCGTGTCTGGCAGACGCCCGTCGCTTTTCTTGGGCAAGTTACCCCGAAAGTCGCTCAAGCGTGGGGCATTAAGGAGCCCGTCTATTACGCGGAGATCTCCCTTGATAAACTCCTGGCGCATATCCAGACGGTCCGGACCTTCAAAGAATGGACCCGCTATCCTGCGATCGAACGCGACCTTTCGCTTGTGGTCAAAGAGGCCGTGAAGGGAGGGAGTCTGATGACCGAGATACGCAGCATGGGGCAGGGACTTATACAAACGGTTGAGCTTTTCGACCTCTTCCGCGGCAAGCGTGTTCCGGCGGGTTGCAAGAATCTGGCGTTCCGTATCATTTATCAGTCAGCGGAGCGCACCCTCGTCTCGGACGAAGTTCAAGTCCTTCACGATAAGATCGCCCAGACTCTCGTCGATAAATATCAAGCTTCCTTTCAAGCGTAGCGTGACCCTGGACACACCCGGTGTGTCCAGGGTTTTCCCATCGGACACACCGGGTGTGAATGGGGTGGAATTCGTGATGCATTCGCAAGACCGAGGTTCCTCGGAAGAATTGTTCTCCCAAGCCGAAGTCGACGACGCCCTGCAAGTGCCGCCCGACGCGCCCCTCGCGGTAAGGATGCGTCCGGCAACGATCGATGACATCATCGGCCAAGAACATCTCCTCGGCCCCGGAAAACTTCTCAGGAGGACTCTCGAGTCCGACCGCCTTTCCTCGCTGATCCTTTATGGCCCTCCCGGTACGGGGAAGACTACCGTCGCGCTTGTGATCGCCCGGATGACCGCGGCCCACTACGTTTCGATCAACGCGGTCCTCAGCAATGTCGCCGAAATGCGCAAGATCCAGGACGACGCGCGCAAGTTGCTGCGCCGCTCCAAGCGTAAAACGATTTTATTTGTCGACGAGATCCACCGCTTCAACAAAGCCCAGCAGGATATTCTGATGCCGGACGTCGAATCGGGAGTCATCATCCTTGTCGGCGCCACGACGCAGAATCCTTCCTTCGCCATCCGCGGCCCGCTTCTTTCCCGGTCCATCGTCTGCGAACTAAAACCTCACGAGGAAACCCATCTCGTCAGGATCATGAAGCGCGCCATCGCCGACAAAGAACGGGGTCTCGGAAATCTCAAGATCGAGATCGAACCGGCGGCTCTGGAGCATATCGCGAGGCAAGCCTCCGGCGACGCGCGCCGGGCACTGAACGCGCTCGAGGTGGGGGCGATCACAACGTCTCCTGATGATAAAGGTATCGTCCATTTTACGGCGGCCGTCGCGGAAGAATCCTGCCAGAGAAAGATCGTTCATTATGACTGGGATGAGGATTTTCATTACGATACCATCAGCGCCTTCATTAAAAGCCTCCGGGGCTCCGACGCGGACGCCGCGATCTACTGGCTTGCCAAAATGCTTTACGCGGGGGAGGACCCCCGATTCATTGTTCGACGCCTTGTGATCTTCGCGAGTGAAGATATCGGAAATGCCGACCCCCAGGCCCTGATCCTGGCCACGAGTGGTTTCACCGCGGTCGAATTTGTTGGCATGCCGGAAGCTCGCATCGTCCTCGCCCAAGTCGTTACCTATCTGGCAAAAGCTCCTAAAAGCAATGCCAGCTACATGGCCCTCGAAAAAGCAACTGAGGACATTCAGACCCAAAAGACTGAGCAAGTGCCCCAGCACCTGCGTAGCGCCGCCTATTCGGGCGCCAAAGACCTCGACCATGGGAAAGGCTACATCTACCCTCATAGCCACCCCGATGAGGCTAAAGGCCAGGTATATCTCCCCAAAAAGGCCAAGTACTACAATCCTCCTATACAGACCAATCGCTGATACACGGTGTTCCATCGGGAATACCGGATATCGTGCCCCAATGATTCGAGAATCTTCGATGTGCCATTATGGCTCATTTTATCACTTAAGAGAAATTATTGAGCATGATTGCTATATATAATAGTTAATACAGATGTTTTAAATTAATTTGAGTATCAGTATTGACAAATGAGTGCTGGTGCGCTACTGTTCTGTTGTGGGAAGAAATAAGAGTCATTTTAAAGATATGAAAATTCGAAAAAGGGAGACACGAAAATGACACACGACCTATACGGAATCAGAAGTGAAAAAATGAATAGAAAGGGGGGTCCGCTAACGCTCTGCATCATGCATCAGGGCGATATACTTTCCGGTTATATGTCGCCAAAGATTCACCGGGAACTCCGGCGAACAGAGCGTTCTCGAAAGCGGAGAATGTTATGAGCAAATTCCATTATTCCACGCGTGAGATTGGTGGGGTGGCCGTCTTCGATCTAAAAGGCGAGCCAACCTTTGAATCCGTTCAGGAGGTGGCCTGGAAAATCCAGAAGAATATCCGGCGCCATCACTTTCATCAGATCATCTTGAACTTCAAGGCGGCAGGCCCGATGGACACGATTGGCCTCCGGCACCTTCTCACGGTATGTATTCGCCCCAAGCACAGCGCTCTCTACGGCGCCCCTGCGGAAATGGCATCTTTTCTCGAGGAGAATTGCTTCACGGGAAAGGTGGATGTCTGCGCGGACGAAAAAGAGGTGGCTGAAATGTTCGGGCCCTTCCTTTATGATAAGGATCCGGACAAGCGGTATCTCGACAAAGAGGCCAAAACTCCCAAGGAGTCGCTCGGGGCTCAGCTTGAGGGCCGGCGGGCTTCACGTATGCATGTGGCCCTGCCGGTCGAATTAAGGATCACAAGCCCTCTCAATGAGATCGTGATCACGAGGGCGATCGCCACCAACATCAGTCAGGGCGGACTCTTCGTCGATTATCTCGACCTTGTGGCGGCAGGGAAGATCACGGCAATGGAGCCGATCGAGAATCTCCCGGTCGAGATACACATATTCCCGAGCGTCAATTTCCCGGAGGACTACCACGTGGCGGGACGTATTCGCCGCAAGGAGATCCGTAAGGAGCAACTCGGATTTGGCATCGAATTTGAAGAAAATCGCCAAGGACTACACTGATTATGATGCATCTCAATGTATCAGAACAAGTTATGATCAATAAAATGGGAGTATCGAATTTCACCAGTATTTCAATTTAACCCTTGAATTTTTTGAAAAAGATGTTACCTTTTTGAAAGATTTGCAATATTGTTAAAATGTATTTACTGAAAACGATGAAAAAGGAGGCCGTTATGAATAGAGGGCTAAGAACGGTGGCGTTAGCGACGCTCACATGTTTCTTGACGACGCAATGCGTCTCAGGGGCCCCTGCTGCCGGCATCCAGATTACCGGCGGGAGAGAGCTGCCCACTTACTTAAGCATTGATGTGCCCGCGGAACTCGGCACCGTGGACACTCTTTACGAAGCGCCCGCTTCGTCCAGCCCGCAATTCATTCTTCACATTCAGAACGCCCACGCTAACTATCAGGCCCAGATGAAGATCAAGCAGCTCCTGGGCTACATGAACAAGAAATACGGATTTTCCACGATCTTCGTGGAAGGAGCCTCCGAGAAACTCGACCCGGATTATCTGCGTCTTTTTCCGGAAGAGGAAAAGAATATCAAACTTTGCGATCAACTCGCCCAGCAGGGACAACTTACGGGCGCGGAGCTCTATCTTATGGAAGCCGGCAAGAATGTTGAAGGCCTTCCCATCGAGCAAGCGGCCCTCTATAAGAAAAACTATGAAGCGCTAAAAACAGTCTTCGGCGCCGATACCGATGTCACGCGCTTCTTTAAGGGATTCGACTCCAAAATGAGCAACGTCTCCTCCAAGGTCTTCACGCCTGAGACCCGGAGCCTGATCGCCGACTGGAAACGCTTTGAGCAGGGCCGCCGGGAATTCATGCCTTTCGTCCAGAGCCTCGCGACGCAATCCAAAAAAGTCCTCAAAGTCGATCTCGAAAGTCTTTTCGCGCAGGTAGGCTGGCCGCAGATCACGCGCCTCCTTGTCATCCAGAAAATGGAAAAGGAAATGGACAAGCAAAAAGCGCTTGAAGAAAAAGCCGCGCTCATCAAGATGCTCGGCACCAAGAATGTTTCCAAGGAACTGCTCGCGGCGCTCGAGAATTTTAACGAGGGAAGTATCGCGGTGGGGAAATCAACGCAGGAAGTCTCGCCTCGCGAAGTGTTGGAGCGTCTTAATACCGAGGCCGGGCCCCAAGGATTCAAATTCAGCGATTATCCCGCGTTCAGTCTTTTTGCCGGTTATGTCACCCTTCGCGCCGAACTCGACCCCAAGGTCCTTTTCGACGAGATCGAATACCTATTTACGCAGATGCTCGACACCTTAGCCCAGGAGCCTCAGCAGAAGGCACTCCTGACCCTTTATAGGGACGGTGAGCTTTTGCGTAAACTTTTGCATCTGGAACTCAACCGCGCCCAGTGGCAGCAATTGCTTGCCAAAAGGGATGAAGTCGAGATTTCGAGCCTTGTCAGCCGCCTCAAAACGGCGGTGGACGGAGTCCGGAGTACGGAGTACGGTGAAAGTGATACCACGAGTAAGGATAAAACACCGTCCGCCGTACGCCTTACGCCGTACGCAGCGGAAGCGACGAGCGATGTTATGCCCCAAGCCTTCGGCAAAAAGATGGACCAGCTTTTCACGGCCGGGCTTCAGTTCTATGATTTCGCCCATCAGCGTGAAGCCGTCTTCTATAAACAGATGCAGGGCGCCATGAAAGAGCGCAAGATCACCAAAGCCATTCTGATCACCGGCGGTTTCCATACCGACGGCATGAGCGATCTTTTTCGCGAGAATTCCGTGAGCTACGGCATCGTCACACCGCGCCTTTCCGAAAAGTCGGATGAGAACTTGTATCGGCGAAACATGCTGGGCCAAAGCACCGGTGCATTCGATTTATCTTACCTGGAAGACAATCCCAAGGAGACGTTTCTCTTGAATCAGGTTAATGATGCCGGCATGGGGAAAGGCGCAGCAATTGTCCACGACATCATATTAGCCTTTATGAAAGAGTCGGACATCGCCGATTGGGGAAAAGCGATTCAAGCATACAAAGCAACGCCGGCAGGCAGGGCCAATCTCACGGGTTTTGACATCATCAAAATGGGCGGAAAATGGACGCTCGTCGAACGCACCGAAACGCCCACGGCCACAACCATGAATATCAACTTGGGCAACGTCGCCCGCGTCACCGTCGGCTCGTTGACTCCCGATAGGAAAGTCCCGGCATTGACCACGGTCGAGAATCGGGCAAGACCTGCGACTCCGCGGAAGCCCACGACCAGGCGCCTCCCGGCTATTGTAGCTTCCATCCTTGCAGTGGTGAGCATTTCAATGGGTGCATTCACGCAAATAGGCTGCCACGTGATCACTGAGAGCCCTCGCGGCGTGAAGCCGATAGACATGTCTGTTTACAATACCAACTTTGGCGCCGCATCGACCGTGGCATCTACCCACAACGATTCGGGTGACATCGCACGAGTTATGCTCGGGAATAAGACCGAATATCGTTTGCAGCTTCATTCCCATGACACGAAAACGTTCTACGCGGAAACTTGGGTGACACGGGGCGAAGAGCCCCAAGTGACGATGACAGAAAACGAGATCGGAGAGGTTACAGCTGTCAACTACTCTTATCGAGATCCGGCAACTTCCCGGAAGACGACAGAGAATTTTAAGGTACAGATACAGAATTGGCCTTTCGGCGGCAAACTTGGAAAACTCGTTCTGGAAGGAGTCCCCGGAGGCCGCTCCGAGAGGAGAGGGCTGCTCATGGTTTTGGCAGCGCTTTCTTTAGCGGTAGGGGCCTTTTTCGCATTGCGCCAGACGCCTTCCGCGCCACTCTCGACGGCACCGCAACAAGAGCTCGTGACTCCAGCGCCGCTCGTTTCGGAGGGGCATACTCCTATTGAGGTTTCAGGACTTCCTTTTAAGCCCGAGACAGGGGTTGAGAAACCCACAGCACCGCTCGTTTCGGAGGGGCATACTCCTATTGAGGTTTCAGGACTTCCTTTTAAGCCCGAGACAGGGGTTGAAAAACCCACAGCACCGCTCGTTTCGGAGGGGCATACAACTATTGAGACTTCAGGCCTTCCTTTTAAGCCCGTGCTGATTCCGACCATTAATCTCGCGACTATTTCGACGCCCGACCTAGGGCAGGAAACAGTTCTCGACGGA
>CAISGE010000079.1 GCA_903884815.1 Candidatus Omnitrophota bacterium
AGATCGCTGGTTTTGACCGTAAGGTGAAATTGATCGATCCTAGGCGTATTGGGAAGGTGCTTAACCGCCCGGTGGAACATCCCTTTTCGCGGCAAATGCTGTGAGGGGCTGGGATGGCTACCGCATCTCGCTTTTTGTGTGAATGACGAGATCTGCTTTTTCTTAATCAATACGAAACGAGGGGCCGCCATAGCGCGGGAGAGAATGGGATGGGTTGTCCAGGGATAGAGTTTATCAACGCGCTGGTTTATCCGGGGGAGGAGTCCTTCAGCCCGAAGCATCTCGCAGAATTCGCGGTCGAAGTATTGACCGATCCCCACATCAGGATCAGGAACCTGTCTCTCGTAATCCCTTACTGTCTGGTTCTTGTTGCGGACAAGGCCAACTGGCCGGGACAGCGGGAGCGTATCCGCAAACGGTTTGCCGCGGCGATTGCGCGGATCCCGGAAATCAAGCTGGAGTATGCCTTTGAAGGAGGCGGGTACGAACGGGGAGAGCT
Source organism: Candidatus Omnitrophota bacterium (assembly GCA_903884815.1). GTDB lineage: Bacteria > Omnitrophota > Omnitrophia > Omnitrophales > Aquincolibacteriaceae > Aquincolibacterium > Aquincolibacterium aerophilum. The sequence continues at coordinate 500 of CAISGE010000079.1, forward strand.
TGAAGAGCAGGCCAGGATCAACGCCGAATCCATCCTGCGCGAATGCGGGAAAGTTGATGATCTGGAATTCGAACAGGATATCAAGCGCGCCCTCAAACGCCGCCTCAGGGCAAAGTTTAAAGTGAGCAATCTCTAAGTGTTTACCAAAAACCCATGTTGTCAATTGACATGATTAGCGACATTAAAAAGTCAGGGGCAGATATTTCGAGCAGGCTGATCAACATTGATGAGCTGTCGTTGATGGTGGGGGTAGCGAAAAATACGCTTTATGATTGGTGCGCCATCAGAAAGATACCTCATTACAAATTGGGTAAACTTACAAAATTTAAAGTCGAGGAGATTGAAGTATGGTTAGCCGAAAAAAAGCGATCAGTGAAATACACACCTTAATAATTAACAAGATCCCTAATTAACAAGGAGAGTATTAGGCCGCTGCGGCGCAGTTTCGCTTTTTGTGCGCATTGCGTCATGGGTAAAAATGGGTAAAGCCGATTAGATGAGTACGGAAACGGAATCGGATAACAAGGTACTTCTTCAGGGCTGCTTTGACGGGAAAGAGCACGCCGCCCGGGCTTTTTATGACCGCTTCAAAAACCTTCTCTATGCTGCCATCCATGGCTGGATCAGTAAGTTTGCGCCTGAATCAGAACACGCTGAAGACGTTCAGGAGGTTTTTCACAACGTCCTCATTCTGATCATGGAAGACGGTTTTGCCAGGCTGAGAGGCCTTATCCATAGCTCTAGGATCAGCGGTTATCTTTATGTGATGGCCTATAATGAAACCGGCCGGTACTTCCATAAGAAATGGCAGGACGCCAAAAAGAAGGCGGACGAGGAGCCTGTCTCAGGTGAAGCCGATCACTTGATCGAGAAACTGTCGCAAGAGGAGCGCCTGGGGATCGTTGCGGAATTTATGAAGACGCTAAGCGTCCGGGAAGGCGCGATCATGCGGTGTTTTTACGCGCAGGAAATGTCCTATGCCGAGATAGGCCGGACACTGGGTCTTTCAACCAGTAATGTCGGGGTCATGATCTCCCGGATCAAAGACAAGTGCGTTAAATTTATCAGGATAAAATACGGGGAGCGGCTATGAAAAGAGATGTAAGATTAGCGCCTGCTTCCGCTCTATATACCAGGGGTGTACTGTGAGAAAAAAACTAGACAAAATAGACGGTCTCTTTCGGGATTATTTCGCCGGCAAGCCGGATGATAAGCTCATGGTTCGCGAGGACAGTTCAGCGATCTATGCCTGCGAATACATGGAATGTTGTGAAAGTGACAGCCCGATACAGGCCAAATCAAAATGTCCCGATGCGGCAAAACTCGGCGCTCATATTGACGGTTCACTTTCCAAGAGCGAAGCCGCCTTGCTTGAAAAGCACCTCTCAGGCTGCAAGAAGTGTCTTGAGAAGGTGCGCCAGGCTAAAATAGTGATCGAACAGTTTGAAAAGGGTTCTCTCCCCGAAGCGTCCGAGCCGGTCTCCCCGGAAGAACTTTCCCGCCTTACAAAGAGAAGCCCCCGAAAAAAATAACTGTAATAAAAGCTGCGCTCTCGGCTCTATATAGGCGGATAGGGAAATTTAACCGCCAAGCACGGGGGGATGCAGAAATGCCCAAAAAAAATCTAGTCGAGATCGTTTGCGTTATAGACCGCTCCGGGTCCATGGCAGATATCAGGTCCGATGCCGTGGGCGGATTTAACACGTTCCTTGAGACCCAGAAGAAGCTTCCCGGTGAAGCCAAGATGACCCTGGTTCTCTTTAACCACAACTCTGAGGTGCTATGTAGCAGGGCGGACCTACGGACGGTGAAGCCCTTCACCACGGAAACCTACATGCCGGATGGCACAACCGCGCTTCTGGACGCGGTCGGACGGACGATCGATGATGTCGGGAAGGCCCTTGCGAATACACCGGAGGCGGAGCGACCCGGGAAAGTGATCTTCGCGATCCTCACTGACGGGCTTGAAAATGCGAGTAAGGATTACACCCGGCCAAGGATCTACGAAATGATCCGTGAGCAAAGAGCCAAGTACGCCTGGGAGTTCCTTTTCCTTGCCGCGAACCAGGACGCGTTCGCAGAGGCCGAGAAACTGTGTATCGATAGAAACAGCGCGCATAACTTCGCGGCGGATTCGGAAGGAATTATGTGCGCCATGGAGCGTATTTGTGAAAGCGTATCTGAATATAGGGTGCCGGGCCGCGGGAAGAAAAAGAACGTTGCTGGGAGGCTCAAATGAAAAGGCAGAGAGTGAAGTATTTCTCCCCAGAAGAAAAAAGAAAGCTTCTGGATTTCATTCAGAAGCATTACCCCGATAAGCTTGCCCAGCGCTCAGGGTTTATGTACAAGCTGATGTTCTCGACCGGTTTGAGGCTCGCCGAAACGATTAATCTGAACGTGGGAGATCTCAAGGACCGATCGGTCCTGGTTGTGATCGGAAAAGGGAATAAAGAGCGGGAGATACCGCTCTCCTTGGCGATCAGGGAAGAGATCCGCCAGTTTCTTGAGCAGAAGAGAATGAGCAAAGAAGATGTTGCGGCTGGAGCGCCGCTTTTTATTTCACGGAAGCTCAGGCGTATTGGGCCGCGGGCTGTACAGCATGATCTTGAGAAGTGGGTCCGGCTTGCCGGGCTCGAAGGCAGATATTCCCCGCATGCGCTCCGCCATACGGTCGGCTTCGATCTGATCCGCGGGACTAACAATATCAGGAAGGTTCAGGAGTTCCTGGGCCATAGGTACATCACCACGACACAGATCTATACGCATATCACTAAAGATGAGCTCCGTGAGTGCGCAAATGCGGCGAGGAATTCACTGAAGACGAGCGTAAAGACAGGGAAGAAGAAAGAGACGGAGAGCAAAGCAGCGTTGCGGATGAACCCTACGACCCGTAAAGGAGGAGAACATGATCATAACTATCGCGTTCGGGATTATTTTGGCAGGATTACTGTGGCCTGTCGTGTGTTGGATAATCGGATTCATGCTTGGCTTGGGGTTGGATATTCTAGGGGACATCGGCATGGCGATCGGCGCTGCGGCAAAGCCTTCATTTTCATTCCGCAAATTTCTTCTGATAGGCGTGCCAAAGACCATTCTGGTGTGCCTGGGGGCCATGTTCAGTTTTTACGGGGTCTTTGTCTCGACCTGGTACGTTGCCTCTCGGGTGACGCCGGATGCAACCCAACAAATGACCGCCACATTCCTGGGGACCTTCGGTTTTTTCATCACCCTCGCGATCTTATGGGGGAATAGGACGGGAAAAAAGGGGTCGGATAAGACCGAACAGGAGGGTTCCCGTGAGAGACAAGGATCACGACAATAATAATCCGTGGTTCGGAATTGGCACGCTTTGGTGGATGGCCGCCGCTGCCGCCGAAGAAGATGAAGTCCGTCGCAAGAAAGAGGCGGAAGAACGCGAGGAGCAGGAAGCGGCGGAGCGAAAACGGAGGCGGGAGCCCTTTCAGTATGAAGACGATGATGACGTATTTCGATAGAAGCTTTTGGCCTTAAGGAGGTGGCGTCATGGAACCTTTAGTGATGGTGATCTTGATCATTGCAGGCTTGGGAGCGATTGTCGTTGGCATTGCGGGTCTCGCAGTGGGTGCGGTGTTCTGGTATGTCGCCATTCCGCTAGTCTGTATGATGATCGGCGGTCCTATTGGCCTGTGTTTCGGAATTGGTTTAGTGGTAATCATCGGATTGATCATTTGCGTGATACAAAACAACTAAAGGTCAGTGAGAAAGATTTTGTAGACGGACTGACGAATCGACTGGGCAGCGCCGGCGATGAGAATCACGTGCATGTCAAAAAAAGAGCTATGAAATGGACTATCAATGCCCAAAACATCATGAATTGCTGATCAAAAAGGAAGTCCTCTACGGTTATCCTGCCCCCGGGGAGGACTACAGCAGTGTTATTCTTGGGGGATGTTGTTTCTCTGCTGATTCGCCGAAGCATGGTTTTGAATGTCCGGTGGGCGGAGAGGTGTACTTCCTCGATGAAACCGGAAAATTGGTTCCGGATGAAACCGAGGAGATCGAAGATGAACCAGAGGAGCTCGAGAATGAGAGGAGACCGCAAATGAACACGACAGGACGGATAGAAAAATATGAACTGAAGATTTCAAAGCTGATCCGGGAGATCCAGACGATCCAGGGGATGATACAGCGGAAGGAGGGCATTTCAAGCTTCAGCAGAAGCCATCCTGAAAAAATTGATGAAGCTGTCGCGAAGATGACGGAAGCACAGAAGGTTCTTTATGATTCGATCGGTCTTTTGCTTGAATCAGGGAACTCAAAAAAGACCCGGTATTTAGAGCCGAACAATGAGCCGTAATTTAAGGCGTAACTGGCGCACAATGTAGAAAAACATGCAACTAAGGGAGAAGCTAGATGTGCAAGAGAAAATGCTATTTACTTGTGATATGCGCACTGCTTGTTACGACACCATTGATGGCATCCACCCAACTGGACGAAGCCAACGCCAACTTCGCCTATGAGGGGAAGCCGATCCATCCGTTCTTGGTTCAGGAGTTTTCCAGTTGGCTGTCCGATAAACGCCCGCCGGTGATTACAACCGTAGACGTTACAGCATCTTTTGATACTAACAAATACAAGCAAAGCGATATCCAGAAACGCGAAAAGTGGATATTTGCTGAGAGGAAAGAAACAGATGGCGATTTTGAGAGCTACGAGTCATTTGATTATCGATGGCTCGGAAGAATGGCGAACAATGTCCATGCCTTGGAGGTCGGGGCAAGTGGCGGCGGCTCGATTGATAAAGATGTTGAGCTGAAGTATCCGGCATAACCCAAGGAGAAAGAATGAGAAAATTGGTACTCGTAATTGTTCTGGCTTTGCTTTTCCCCATAAGCCTATTTGCGGCAGAGGCTTCCTGCGAAGATCTGATGGCCCGCTTGAGAGCTGGCGAGAAAATTCCTTCCGGAGCATGGTGGGATTGTCTTGATGTTCGTGTTAAAGAACAGGTTATCTTCAGCACTATCAAACTGTATAAGGACAAGGAAGGTATTATCATTAAAAGTCCTCCTTCGTATTATGCCGGAGAAATCGATGCGTTCCGTTCAGAGACGCCAGCTTTGAAGGGGGCATCCATCAAATTTCTTTTAACGACTATCGCGGCCATGAGTTACGATTTTGATGAGGGTATCCCCAAGGAAGAAACGTTGAGGAAACAACTGATTCCCGAGCATGCCAAGAAGATTATTGCCATCAGGCAGAAGGAAAACACGCCGGACGGTGTAATGCCGGTGAAGATGCTGTCCGGGGGGAGTGTGAAAACATCACTGGCAGAGATGGTGAAAGACGCTCGCGGATTCACAATCGAAAAGTAGGAGATAGGAACGCTGAATCTGTAGGGTTTATCATGCATATCACATTACGGAGGGCCAAATGATCCAATCTGAAAAGAATTCAAAGGCGGGCAATAAAAACCCCGGGAAAATCATGAGTGTCGCGGAAGCGGCTGAGTGATTAGGGGCAAAAATTAGTACGGTTTACTCATGGGTTCACATGCGGAAGATTCCACATTACAAGCTTGGAGGACTGCTGAGGTTTGGGGAGGCGGATATCGAAGAATGGATCTCCAAACAGAGAGTCGAGGTCTATGAGGATGGAGGGCTTAGTAGATGACTGACCGCCTTATAAATGTCAAAGAAATGGCCCAAATACTGAACGTACCGGTTTCCTGGATCTATGACCGGACGAGGCAGGGGCCTGAAGTCATTCCGCACGTAAAACTTGGTGCTTATGTCCGTTTCGATCCCGACGAAGTGATAAAGTTCTATCGGAATAAGAGCGATGAGCGCCGGCAAATAGGGATGAACCGGCATGTCAAGTGAATGGAATTTACTGACATCTTATGAGGCGTCCTTGATCTGCGGGCTTCCAAAGGAAGTGATAGATCTGCTCGCGCAAACAGGGAAGATCAGAGGTTATCAAATCGAATGGCGGCGGCGATGCTGGTACTGGTTGCTATACAAGAGGGCTTTTAGACGGTTTCTGAAAACTCGATATGCCGCGCGGATATGTCCCGGGATTAAAAAAACTCGCCGGAGGAGAGAGGGAAGCTAACGCAAAGTCGCAATTCAAGTAATTTGAGACATTCCATAGTTAGAGCTGTAAACATACAAGGGGCAGAATATGAAATTCGCTCAAGTAAACGGAGTTAAGGCGGAAGCTCAGCAAGGACTGCGGGGTGCTTGCGAAGTTTGTCAAAGCGTTATGATCGCCAAATGTGGAAACGAAAGAATGAAACATTGGGCGCACAAAAGTAAAATTTCATGTGATCCATGGTGGGAGAATGAAACGGAGTGGCACAGAGCATGGAAAAATCGGTTTCCTGAAAATTGGCAAGAAATAATCCACAAGGATCCTACGACAGGAGAAATGCATAAAGCAGACATTAAAACAACTGGTGGACTCGTAATAGAATTTCAGCGTTCCGCAATCGAGCCCGCAGAAATGCTAAGTCGTGAGCATTTTTATAAAAACATGGTCTGGGTTGTTGATGGTACACGTCTGATGAGGGACTACCCGCGTTTTTGCAAAGGGTTTAGCTCTCTCAGGCAAACAGTTAAAGGCTTTTTTCTTTCGTCCTTTCCTGATGAATGTTTTCCTTCGAGCTGGCTTGCAAGCTCAGTGCCCGTTTATTTTGATTTTCAGGGTAATGGTGATCCGGTCCAACCACAGGATGCGAGACGTTCTGCTTTGTGGTGCCTATTTCCAAATCGTGTGGATGGGGCTGCTGTTGTCGCCGGCGTGTCCCGCGAAGCACTTGTGAAACTAGCTTCTACGGACCCTGACTTACTTTTTGCGCATGGAAATCTTACATATATCGCGGAGTATATCCGGCTCCAGCGTGAGAGTGCTGCCGATCATGCCCGTAAACAACATCCAGATCTTCTCTCGTTACTAAATGCAAGAAGGCTTAGAGGCCGTAGGCACTAAACCCGAATTCGAGAAATTACGTCGTAAATTATGCATTGAGCGACATTCCCAATTGGGCGAAGTCGGGGAAGCAGCTTTATGCCCCTTTGGTTGTATTGGAGAGCGCTTAATTATGTATATTTAAGTTGCTGCATATAACATAATATGTTATATGTTACATGTGAAACGAACTTGTAATTGACATCAAGTATATAATAGACTCATCAGATAACAGTATCTGAGGCTAAACGAGAATAGGATGCACTATGAATAGCTTGGCGGGGCTTGGGAAAAAGTCGAGGGAACGTCTTGCTTCGCTGATGCGCGGCATGAAAGGTGTCATTTCTCTTGAGGATGCGGCATCGATTCTAAAGATGCCAGAGGCGCAAGCGGCGACTTTTGTTTCCCGGTTATGCAAGAACGGCTGGTTAAGCAGGATTCGCAGAGGTATGTACATCCCCGTTGCTATTGAATCAAAAAATGTCGATCCTGTTTCTGAGGATTCGTGGGCGATCGCGCAGCGATTATTTGAGCCTTGCTACATTGGTGGTTGGAGTGCCGCGGAACATTGGGATTTGACGGAGCAGATATTCCGTTCGGTGGTCGTTGTCACTGCGCGCAAAGTTAGGTCAAAGAAAATCGAAGCGGGCGGGGCGGAATATTTTTTAAAAATGACGACCAATGAGAAACTTTTTGGAACCACCGAGGTGTGGCGAAACAATGCCAAGGTCAAAGTCTCGGATCCTTCCAAGACCGTTGTTGACATTTTTAATGCTCCTGAGATTGGCGGGGGGATAAGACCCGCCTTTGATATTCTCAAGAATTATCTAAGTTCGAAAAACAAGAATTTAGATTTGCTCATTCAATATGGCGAAAAAACGAAGAACGGGACGGTGTTCAAACGGTTGGGATTCCTGGTCGAAAAAAAATACCCGCAGGAAAAGTCATTTTTGGAAAGGTGCCAGTTTAGAATCAGTAAGGGGTACTCCCAACTGGACCCGGCCTTGAAAAGCGATAAAATTATTAGCAAATGGAAACTCTGGATACCTTCATCTTGGACAGGCGAGAATTCAAATGATTAATAAGAACGAACTTCTTGAATTCGCAAAAGTCTTTGGCCTTCCCATTGAGACCGTCGAAAAGGATTATGTCCTTGGGTGGCTCCTCGCCGGAATCGCGCAAGAACCTACGATCAATTCCTCCTGGCTATTCAAGGGCGGAACTTGTCTGAAAAAATGCTATTTTGAAACGTATCGCTTTTCTGAAGATCTGGATTTTACACTTCCGGACAAAACGCAAATCAACGTTGATGCTCTCAAGGAAATATTCAAACGCATAGCGGTGTGGATCCAGAGCCAAAGCGGTGTTCAGATTCCGGAATCTTCGATAGATTTTGAATTGTTTCTCAACCCCCGTGGAAACAGCGCGATCCAGGGGAAAGTCGGCTACATCGGACCCTTGAGGCGAGGGCCTGGAACCATTGCCAAAATCAAATTGGATTTGACGAGTGACGAAGTCGTTTCCCTGGCTCCGGCAGTCCGCGATGTCTATCACCCTTATTCTGATAAACCCGAGCAGGGGATTCATGCCCTCTGCTATGCCTACGAAGAAGTATTTGCAGAAAAAGTAAGAGCTTTGGCCGAACGAGCCCGTCCGAGGGATTTGTATGATGTCATTCATCTCTATCGACACGATCATTTGTTGACCGACAAAAAGCTAGTTTTAAGCGCCCTCATTGAGAAATGCCGTTTCAAAAAGATTGAAGTGCCCACATTGGAGGGGATTGAGAAGCATTCCTACCGCGGAGAACTCGAGTCGGAATGGGAAAATATGCTCAGGCATCAATTGGCGGCGCTCCCGCCTGTCAAAAGTTTCTTGGAGGAATTGCCAGATTTCTTTAATTGGCTTGGCGAATTACGGGGAGTCGAGACCGAACCTGAAGAGGATATGGCGGAAGCTGAAACGCCAGCGGCATCATTAAAAACAGCTCCCGCAGCGCGTAGGCCGGAGATCGATACATCGTGGACGATCCCGGAACGATTGACTGTTATTAACCGGGAATCTTCTCTTATGGAAAAAATCCGGTTTGCGGGTGCTAACCGGCTTTGCCTGGATCTTGCCTATGACCGGAAGCATCGGGTTATTGAACCGTATGCTGTAAAGCGAACCATAGGCGGTGTGCTATTTCTTCAAGCTGCCCACCACGAATCAGGTGAGCCTAGGAGTTATTTGTTCGATAAAATCGAAGGAGTGAAAGTAACGGACACTCCTTTTAATCCACGCGGTCCCATTGAGATTACCATCGCTGGTCAGCTGGAAATCAAACAGAATGTTTCTAACGCTAGAGGACGCAGCAGCCATTTAGGCGGCCCGGTTTATATTTATCGCTGCAGCTCTTGTCACCGATTGTTCAAAAAGAAAACCATGGATTCTGTATTGCGGTCACATAAAAATAAAGCCGGATCCCAGTGCTTCGGATCTTACGGGGCTTATGTGAGGACGAAATATTAGCCCCAGAGAGCTTATCCGGGGTCATTGCGGTCTGTCCTGGATGTCGCAATCTAGTCGGTTTACGAGATTCGGCGCTCGGAACGCCAAGCCTTCTCCCCGAATGAAATCGTCAACGACATGACGTTGTCGCGTCTTCCATGTAAAATCCCTTAGATTTAATCAGTGATAGGCGGTAATATGGTGTCCGTTTCTTGGCATAATTTAGCAAAAAATGGACAATGCGAATGACCGATAAATGGCTCACCATCGAACAGATCGCTGACTATCTTCAGGTCTCGAAGGAGAAGATGTACAAACTCTGCCAGAGAGGGAAGATGCCTGCGTCCAAGGTGGGTGGGCAGTGGCGGTTTGATTTGAAGGAAGTGGATGCTTGGGTCAGGAAACAGCGGCCTAAGAAATAGCGAATCTTTATTAGAGGAAATATAGATGCTCAAGCTGGAACAAGTTACTCGCGGTGCTACCATCAAAGGGGTTTTACCGGACGGGTTTGTGACAGTTGTGGACGTGAAATGGCTTGGGGATGTGGCCATTGAGCTGACCTATAAGGATGCATCCGGTCGTCTTGGTAACGAGATGGTCTATCGTGAGCGAGAACAGCTTCTCGAAGTGGTGACGTCAGGCAGTCCGTGGAGCTTTGATGGAGACGGATCACTTTTTCGACTCGTTAGTGAAGCTCGCCGCATTCGCCTTGCGTACCTCTTTGATCCCCTTTTAGCCGTTCATACATCGTTGGTGGATCCCTTACCGCATCAAATTACGGCCGTCTACAGCGAAATGCTTCCACGACAGCCACTCCGTTTTTTACTTGCCGACGATCCAGGCTCAGGCAAGACCATCATGGCAGGACTCTTCATCAAAGAACTTATCGCTCGCGGTGATCTCCAGAAGTGCCTGATTGTTAGCCCGGGGAACCTCGTGGAACAATGGCAGGACGAGCTCAGTCGGCGGTTTCATCTTCATTTTGAAATCATGACGAACGATAGCTTTGAGGCCTCCCGCACCGGAAATTGGTTTGCTGAAAATCCGTTAGCAATCTGTCGGTTGGATAAGCTCAGTCGAAATGAGGAGGTTCAGGCAAAGCTTCAGGCCACTGACTGGGACCTAATTATTTGTGATGAAGCTCACAAAATGAGCGCTCAATATTTCGGTGGGGAAGTTAAGTACACGAAACGGTACCAACTTGGGAAGTTGCTCTCGACTATTACCCGGCACTTTCTACTTTTGACGGCCACCCCACACAATGGAAAAGAGGAAGACTTTCAGCTGTTCTTAGCGCTTTTGGACGGAGATCGGTTTGAGGGGAAGTTTCGAGATGGCGTTCACTTGACGGATACCTCCGATCTTATGCGGCGGCTTGTAAAGGAACAACTGTTCAAGTTTGATGGGACACCACTATTTCCTGAGCGTATCGCCTATACAGCAAACTATACGCTTTCTGAAATGGAAGCCCAGCTCTACAAAGAAGTCACGGATTATGTTCGTGAGGAGTTCAATCGCGCGGCAGCCATCGAGAACGAAGGGCGGAGAGGAACAGTTGGTTTTGCGCTTACTATTCTGCAACGCCGACTTGCTTCATCTCCAGAAGCGATATATCAGTCCCTGAAGCGTCGCCGCGAAAGGCTCGAGAAACGGCTTCGCGAAGAGCAGCTTCTGAGTCGGAGTGCAGCGGCTCGTCTGGATATCAATGCCGAACTGCCCACTTACAATGAGGACGATCTTGAAGAGTTTGACGACGCGCCAGATGCGGAGGTGGAGGATACCGAAGAGAAGGTGGTTGACCTGGCCTCCGCGGCAAGAACGATAGCTGAGCTTCAAGCTGAGATTGAAACATTACGGGGTCTGGAAGTATCGGCTCTGCGCGTTCGACAATCTGGCACGGATCGTAAGTGGGAAGAGCTTTCAAATCTATTGCAGAACAACAGTGAAATGTTTGATGCCAACGGCCACCGCCGCAAGCTCATTATTTTCACCGAACATCGCGACACATTAAATTATTTGAAAGAAAAGATTACGGCATTGATCGGAAAGCCGGAAGCGATCGTTAGCATCCAGGGGAACATGGGCAGGGAACAACGTAAAAATGCCGAGCAGCAGTTTACCCAGAACAAGGACGTGGAAGTTCTTGTAGCTACAGACGCGGCAGGGGAGGGTATTAATCTTCAGAGAGCCCATCTGATGGCAAACTATGATCTTCCGTGGAATCCTAACCGGCTTGAACAACGATTTGGGCGCATTCACAGGATCGGACAAACGGAAGTATGTCACCTTTGGAATCTTGTGGCTAAAGAGACGCGTGAGGGTGAGGTTTACCATAAGCTGCTAGAAAAGCTCGAAGAAGAACGAAAAGCTCTCGGAGGACAGGTGTTCGATGTTCTTGGCCGGGTTACTTTTGAAGACAAACCTCTGCGGCAACTTCTTCTTGAGGCGATTCGTTATGGGGATCAGCCTGAAGTTCGGGCGCGACTTACAAAGGTTATCGATAAGGCAATGGATCGGAAGCAACTACAGTTGCTCTTGGAGGAAAGAGCGCTTGCTCGGGATTCTATGGATTCCAGGAAAGTTCAGCAGATCCGTGAAGATATGGAGCGTGCTGAGGCCCGACGGTTACAGCCACACTTTATAGCGTCATTTTTCTTGGGGGCTTTTCACATTCTTGGGGGTACGCTTCGCGAGCGGGAGACCAAGCGCTATGAGATCACGCATGTGCCGAACCTTATTCGAAATCGTGACCGGATAATTGGAACGCGTCAGGCCGTTCTTCCAAAATATGAACGAATCACTTTTGAAAAAGAATCCACAAATGTTCAGGGGAAGCCTTTAGCAGACTTTGTCTGCCCAGGACACCCGCTTTTAGATTCAACGACGGACCTTGTTCTTGAGAGATACCGGGATCTTCTCAAACAGGGAACTGCTCTTGTTGATGAGAGTGATCCCTCCGATAAGGTTCGAGTGCTTGTTTATCTTGAGCACGGAATTCAGGATGCCCGAACGGATGCCGCCGGTCAGCGGCGTGTGGTTTCAAAACAGCTACAGTTCGTTGAGGTTGACGGAGAAGGAAACGCTCAAACCGCAGGATTTGCACCTTATCTCGATTATCGACCACTTACCGAAGAAGAGCGCAGAGCTTTACCGCAGGTCGAGATACCTAAGTGGATGCGAGAAGAACTAGAATCCCGCGTCCTCGCTTATGCTGCACAGCATCTTGTCCCGGTTCATTTTGAAGAAGTGCGTTGCCGCAAAGAAGAACTTATTGATAAGACCATGGCTGCCGTCAAGGAACGGCTTACCAGGGAGATTGCCTTTTGGGATCATCGAGCCGCTACCCTTAAAGAACAAGAATTAGCGGGGAGAACCAATGCGCGTCTTAATTCCGGAATTGCTAGGCATAGAGCGGACGAATTGTCCGCCCGGTTGCAAGACAGACTTGCCAAGCTGGAAAAGGAACGAAAAATGTCGCCGCTTCCCCCCGTTGTTGTGGGTGGTGCACTCATTATCCCTTTGGGTGCTTTCAAGAAACTTAAAGGAGAAATATCACAGAATGCTTCTGCCGCGGACAGGCAAAAGATTGAGGCTATGGCAATGGCTGCTGTAATGCAGGCGGAAAAAGACTTGGGATTTAAGCCAAAAGACGTGAGTGCTCAAAAATGTGGCTATGACATTGAATCCGCAATTCCAGGGACGGGGCTTTTAAGGTTTATCGAAGTAAAAGGGCGGGCTCATGGTAACGATACGGTTACCATCACAAAGAACGAGATTCTGACTGGTTTGAATAAGCCGGACGAGTTCATTCTTGCGATCGTTCGGATTGATGGTGAAAATACCGAAGCGAAGTACATTCGCCAGCCATTTCAGAAAGAGCCAGATTTTGAAGCGACCAGTGTGAATTATGATCTGCGAAAAATCCTGGCAAGGGCTGAGGACCCAAAATGAATGATGGGGGAGATGCCCGCCGAGGACCATATTATTTCCTAGAAGTTCAAGCTGCCGCCAAACGACGTTGGCAGCAACTGGAAGCGGACCCCGAATTGGCCGGGCCATGGCGTCAGTTATTTAAACAAGTGCAAGTGCCTCGCCACGTTTTGTCAGAACTACTTCAAAATGCTGATGATGCGGCCGCCACTTATGCCTCAGCTCGAATAGAAGACGATACGTTTGTTTTTGAGCACGATGGCGAAGACTTTACTAAAGAGCAGTTCGAGTCTTTGTGCCGTTTTGGGTTTTCAAACAAACGCAAACTCCACACCATCGGATTCCGCGGCATCGGTTTTAAATCGACTTTCAGCCTGGGGAAAACCGTTAAGCTTTCTACCCCCACTCTTTCGGTCAAATTTAATGAAGGCCGCTTCACGGAACCCGTGTGGATCGATGATGCTCAGGCGACAACAATGACACGCATTTGCGTATCCATCGAGGACTCCAGTCGAAGGGCTGAGCTTTGCAAAAATCTTGAAGAGTGGTCGAAAAGTCCGGTCTCGTTGCTTTTTTTTAAAAACATTCGAAGGTTAGATATTCTCGGGCACTGCGTGGAGAGAAAGATCTTGGGCGCGGGGCCGGTTTCGGATTCCGAGGAAATTGAGCTTGTCGGGAAAAAGACATTGCGTCTGACCGTTTTTCATTCACCTGAGGAACCATTTCCGGACGATGCCATTGCCGAGATTAGACAGGAAAAGATTTCCGAAGACATCACATTCCCGGCATGTCGCGTCGACTTAGTTATGGGCTTGGACGAACCACAGCGATTGTATGTTATTCTTCCAACTGAAGTTTGTTGCAACGTGCCCTATTCTTGTAACGCCCCATTTATCCAGGATCCCGCACGAACAGGAATTAAGGATCCCGCTATTTCTCCTACCAATAGGTGGTTATTGAAGAGGATAGGTTGTTTAGCGGCAACTATTATGATTTCTACGTTGAAAAACCGGACTCTTCCAATCAGTAAACGCGCTCAAGCTTATGAGCTATTACCAAGTCTCGCGAATACCGACTCTTCCGCTTCTGGCGAAGCCGTAAGGCTCATACGAGAATCTTTTGTTGCGAGCATTCCTAAGGATGAAATTCTCCTGACGACCGAGGGCGACCTTTATGCTCGGGAACGATGCGTTGCGCCTCCTTATGAACTAACCGACATCTGGACGGCACAGCAACTCCTTGCGATTTTTGAAAGAAATGATTGTGCGATGCTGGCCTCTGAGGTATTGCCCGCACATCGAAAACGGCTTGTTGCCTGGGAATATTTACAAGTCACTTCTGAAAGTGAAGTCTTGGCTAAGCTGGAAAGCTGTGGTTCTGTCCCTCGTCCTAGTGATTGGCAATGTTTAGTTAAACTCTGGACAATCATTAAGCTGTGGACTAGCGAAGATTGGGATAATTCCTTGAAAAAGAGGCTTAAAATTATACCTGTGGAGGATTCGGAAAACCTCTTCCCGGCGAGCGATGTGATTCGTTTATCCTCAGCTAAGAGCCGTTTAAGTGATGATGACTGGAATTTTCTTATCCGCCAACTCCACATTCTCGATCGTGGCTGGGTTGCGCATCTTTTAAATCGTAATCCCGAGTCTCCAGCTAGGCAGACTCTGAAACTTATAGGGCTTTTCGATCCGACGCCCTTTGAAATTATTATAGTTCGAGCCTATCAGGCGATGCGCTGCGAGGTGAAGTTCGTAGAGGAAGACTTGATGAGGTTGACTGCGATTACGGCTGGTTCAGACGTGGCTATTCCTGCGGGATTCGAGTATGTGGCGCGAGACGGAAGTTTGCATAAAGTCGAAAGCGGTTTAGCTGCGGACTTGCATGGCGATTTTGAATCAGTTGTTCCAAAAGATTATGCCGAGCGGCACTTGATTCATCCGAACTATTTCTCAGCTTTTGAAAAGTGGGCGAGTTCGCAATGGCAAGGATGGATTGCTTCAGCAAAGAGTGGATTGTGGACCTTCGTGGGTTTCAAGATAACACAGGCGAATTGTACTCAGCGCCAGGTGGAACTTTTTGTGGAGAAGCATCGTGGCCAATGGCCGGGATATTTTAATCAAAGGATCCAAGGATTTCTTATCAAAGATCGCGATTTTGATCCCGTGCTCCTTGAGCATTGGCAAAAGCTTGCCGAGTCCGACAAAACTATTTGGGTTCGCATTGTACGGTTGGTTTTGCAAGATCCTTGCAACCACTGGCGTGACTGGAAAAATGTTCAAATTCTAGCGTTGAGGAAGAGTAGTGAATCCGCTATGTTCTCTGGTGAGTTCCCGGCCAAATGGATTCTTAGGCTTCGTGAGGTAGCGTGCTTGGAGGATACGCATGGTGCGGCTCGTATTCCTACAGAATTGCTCATTAGGACTCCGGAGACGGAAGCATTGCATGATGTCGAAGCTTTTGTCCGCGCTGAGGTCGATCTTCCTGCTAATCGCGAGCTTTTGAAATTACTTGGCGTGAGGGAAACCCCGACCAATTTAGACAAATTGGTGGATCGTCTCCGCGCCTTGGCAACCATAAAAGAAGACCCGCCGCTTTTGGAAATTGCTAACTGGTATAGACGTCTCGATCAAATTCTTCCCAAGTGTGGATCCGAGGAGCTTAGTTCTGTCAGAAAAGCGTTCTCTTCTGAACGGTTGGTCCTTTCATCGAAAAACGAATGGTTTGCGGCCGGGGAAATCTTTTTGCACGCAGATGAAGAAGGTTTGCCTGGTACACCTATGGTCCATCCTACGGTCCAACCGCTTTCGCTATGGCTTCGTCTCGGCGTGGCGGATCGTCCGACGCTCGATCTTGTTTTGGGGTGGTTGAAGCAGCTAAAATCTGGCAGCAAACTTGATGCTCAAAATATGAAGGGGGTTAAGTCAGCCTTGCAACGATGCCCTGCGCGCGTTTGGGAAGAATGCAAGCATTGGCTCAGTTTAGATGGAACCTGGGTTCCAGTCTCGGAACTTATGTATCGAATGACGATGGCGCAACGTAGCCGTTCTGCGGAGTTGTTCCCTGGCATTCGTTCTCAGACGGCCGATCTGCGTATGCTCTCAATGGAATTATGCTGCCAGCAGCCGTTTTCTTTATGGAAGAATTTGGGTGATGCGATTGAATATCGTTTTACGGAAACGGATTGCGGTTCAGTGGAACCAGTTTCCAGGAAGTGGATGGTATCTCTGGGACGAGGGTTGCGGCGGATTAAATTGGATGATGAAAGTGAAACGGCTCATGTTCGCATCGTTGCGGATCGTCTCCTGAAGACACTCTGGCAAACCGTGAAAAGCTTAAAAGTAACCCCTTATATCTCCGGGACGCCGGCAGGACAATCATGTGAACAGGACGTGTTCTGGCAGGAGAGTCTTCTCTATGTCAGCGATGAAGGTGTGGTAAAATTCTTTGATAAGATCGTCGAAGAGCTTTCTAAGCCCTTCGCCTCTTCTCAGATAAAGGAAATCATTCGGTCATGCTTTGAACGTGAAGATCTGTTTGTCGAAGAATATCTTCGATGTAACTTTGATCTTGAAGAGGAATGCGTCGAAGGGGAGGGGGACGACGTTGGCGGCGAAGGCGAAAGTATGCCGATAGAGCCTGCTGGGGAAGTTTCGGTGAGTTCCAATCCAATCGTTAGCAAGGCAACGGATGCTGCGCAGGAAGAGCCAGCGTCCTTTGATCAAGGGTCCGAAGAACTGCTTATGCCTAATGAAGCGGAGGAGGTGCAAACTCATGCGCCGCGAGCTGGTCCGCAGCGTGATAAGATTTCCCTAATAACCGAATATGCGCATTTTGGGGGCTTTCGGTGGGATAGCGAAAAGGATCGATACGTTCATCCCAATGGTTCTTGGCTTAAAAAGTGTGATGGTTGCTGGGAACGATTCAGCATTCAAGGGTATGTGCAATGCCGGTATTGGATCTATGAACGGGGTCTGCTGACGGAAGGGATTGAAATCTCAGCGGCTTCATGGGAATTGATCAAGAAAAACCCAACTACCGCAGCAGTTATCCTGAGAGATGACGAGCGACAGCCTCTGGAAATTACGGGGGAATCTCTTGTCGAGAAGGTCAGAAGGGGAGAGATAGAACTTTATCCTTCGAATTATTCACTTTGCTTAAAACCGGAAATAGTATGAGTGGAAAAATGAAACCCGAACAAAGTCATCAAAAGATGAATTATAGAAAAAAATTAATCGAAGTAGCACTGCCGTTAGAGGCGATTAATAAGGCCTCGGCACGGGAGAAGTCTATTAGTCACGGGCACCCAAGTACTTTACACCTGTGGTGGGCGCGGCGTCCATTGGCTACAGCAAGGGCAGTGATCTTCTCTCAAATGGTGGATGATCCTTCCGCAAATCCTGATTTGTTTCCGAATGAGAAAGCTCGAGTTAAGGAACGGCATCGGCTGTTTAAAATTATCGAAGACCTCGTGCAGTGGAAAAGCACCACCGATGAGGCCGTGTTGGAACGAGCTCGGGAAGAGATTTGGCAAAGTTGGAGGAGAACCTGTGCTCAAAATGCAGATCATCCTCATGCAAAAGAACTGTTTGATCGGAAAAAGCTCCCTGCTTTTCATGATCCATTTGCTGGTGGCGGAACGCTTCCCCTCGAGGCTCAACGTCTTGGGCTAGAAAGTTTTGCGTCAGATCTAAACCCCGTTGCAGTGCTTATCAATAAGTGCATGGTGGAAATCCCTCCTCAGTTCAGAGGGTGTCCTCCAGTGAATCCTAATATCCGCAAAGATAAAATGCTTTTCAAAAAAACATGGGATGGTGCAGCAGGTCTTGCGGAGGATGTGCGTTATTATGGCCAATGGATGCGCGACGAAGCCGAGAAACGCATGGGCCACCTTTATCCGAAGATTAAAGTTACAAAGGAAATGGTGAGGGAGCGTTCAGATCTCAAGAGGTATGAAGGCGAAGAATTAACTGTTATTGCCTGGATTTGGGCGCGTACGGTCAAAAGTCCTAACCCGGCGTTTGGGCATGTGCATGTGCCGCTTACATCTACCTTCATGCTCTCTGTAAAAGATGGAAAAGAAGCCTACGTGGAGCCTGTGATAGAGAACAATAGCTATCGATTTACGGTAAAAAAAGGCAAGCCCAGGGATGAGGAAAGAGTAAATGACGGCACTAAACTTGCGCGCGCAAACTTTCGATGCATTATGTCCGGTTCGCCCGTTTCTGGGGACTATATTAAACAAGAAGGACAATCTGGACGCATGGGTGCTCGGATGATGGCCATTGTTGCTGATACTAAGCAGGGGCGCGTTTATCTGACGCCTACACCAGAAATGGAAACTATTGCACAGGCCGCGCAGCCGACATGGAAACCGGATTTGGAAATTTCTGGAAGTACGCAGTACTTAGGCGTTAAACCCTATGGGATGAATCGTTTTTCTGAACTTTTTACGCCCCGCCAGCTCGTAGCGTTATCAACCTTGTCTGATTTAGTGCCCGAGGCGCGTGAATTGGTGAAGCGTGATGCACTTGGGAGTGAGGTGAAGCAAGGGAAAACTCTAAACGATGGCGACGCTAATGCCTACGCCGACGCGATAGCGATCTATCTGGGGATTGGAGTGAGCCGGCAGGCCAATCGTAGTGCAACCCTTAACTTTTGGGACTCACAGGGGGAGAAAGTGCAGCAAGTCTTTGCTCGACAAGCGCTGTCCATGACATGGGATTTTGTCGAGGCTAACCCACTAAGTGAATCGACCGGGAATTTTATGGGCCAGCTTGGCTATCTTGTTAACGCCATGTTGACCCTTCCCAAAGCAAGCCGTGGGCACGTCTTTCAGCGTGATGCCACGGTGCAGGACATCAGTCTTGCAAAAGTGATTTCAACAGACCCGCCTTATTTTGATAATGTTCCATATGCTGATCTTTCAGATTTTTTTTATGTGTGGCTACGGCGTTGTCTAAAACCTGTTCTCCCGGATCTTTTTGCGACATTAACCGTACCAAAAACTGAAGAGTTGGTAGCCTTTGCATATCGTCATGATAGCAAGGCATTAGCGGGGGCCTTCTTTATGGACGGGATGACGAAGGCTATGCATCGGTTAGCCGAGCAGGCGCATCCGGCATTTCCAGTAACTATCTATTACGCGTTTAGACAAGCTGAAACGGAAACCGAGGGCACTGCTTCTACTGGCTGGGAGACATTTCTCGATGCGGTTATCCAAGCAGGTTTTGCGATTAGCGGTACATGGCCGATGCGCACGGAATATACTGGCAATCTGAAGACCAAGCGTAACGCTCTCGCCTCTAGCATCATTCTTGTTTGTCGGCCACGATTTGCGAGTGCGCCAACAGCCACACGGCGCGATTTTATTACCGCACTAAAGACTGACTTGCCCGAGGCACTCGCTAACTTGCAACGTGGAAACATAGCTCCGGTGGATCTGGCGCAAGCAGCCATTGGCCCTGGCATGGCCGTTTTTACTCGATATTCCAGAGTTATAGAGGCTGATGGATCCACCATGACTTCTCGCGCAGCGCTGATGCTTATTAATCAAAGCCTCGATGAAGTGTTGGCGCAACAGGAAGGGGAATTTGATGCGGATACTCGATGGGCTTTGATATGGTTTGAACAGCATGGGATGGAAGATGGACCATTTGGAGATGCTGATAATCTCTCCAAGGCTAAAAACACAGCGATAAACGGTTTAGTTGAAGCAGGCATTGTTAACTCACGCGCAGGACAAGTGAGGCTTTTGAAGCGAGAAGAGCTTTTAGAAGATTGGAGTCCAGCAGAAGATAAGCGGCTGACTCATTGGGAAGCGGCACAGTACATGATTCGCGCTTTGGAGCGTGAAGGCGAATCTGGTGCGGCGCAACTTTTGAAGCAACTAGGGAATAACGGAGAAATTGCCCGAGACTTATCTTATCGGCTCTACAATATTTGTGAGCGTAAAAAATGGGCAAGCGAAGCGCTTTCCTACAATGGGCTCGTAATCGCATGGCCGGAGATTACAAAGCTGGCTCAAGGTGTTCCGTCTCAAACCAAGGTCGAAGAAAAGACATTGTTTGATAACTGAAGAGGGATAAAAACATGGGCAAAACAAACCGGGATCGTATCAGCGAAGGATTGGAACTTCTTAGAAAAGGTCTGTTGCCTTTTGTTGAGCGGGAGATGAAGTCTGTCTATGGGGATGCCTGGAAGAAAGAGGCCGAGAAGAATTTGGCTGCTGCTGGCGCATCAGTGAAAAAGATTAGTTGGGATGATCCCCAAACCATCCTTGTCCTGATGTGGGATAGTTGGAATGCTGTCTTCAAAAAAACCTTGGGCTTTGCGGAGCGAAGTCTGATTAGTGAACTACGAGATGTACGAAACCGCTGGGCGCACATGGAAAATCTTAGCGGGGATGATGCCTATCGAGCGCTTGATAGCATCGGACGCCTTTTAACCGCAGTGTCAGCCGATGAAGCGAGCGAGATCGAAAAACACAAAACAGAGATATTGAGGATTCGCTTCGAAGAACAACGTCGGAGCGATGCGCGTAAAACCACTGTTGCGCCTGTAGCTGGTCAGCCGATGGGGAATCTCAGGCCGTGGCGGGAAGTAGTGACTCCGCATCCGGATGTGGCTTCGGGAAGGTTTCAGCAGGCCGAGTTTGCTGCTGATCTTTGGCAGGTTTATTTGGGAGAGGGCTCGGACGAGTATAAACATCCGGTAGAGTTCTTTCGCAGGACCTACATTACGGAGGGATTAAAACAACTACTGAAGAATGCTGTTACCCGTCTTGGCGGGGATGGCGGAGACCCTGTGGTGGAACTTCAAACGAATTTTGGTGGTGGAAAAACTCACTCCATGCTGGCCTTGTATCATCTTGTTTCAGGAACTCCCGTTACTGAGCTTCCTGGAGCAGATGTCCTTTTGAAGGAAGCCGGAGCTAGCGTGCCGGCAGGTGTGCGGCGAGCAGTTATTGTGGGGACCAAGCTGTCGCCAGGACAGCCGCATAAAAAGCCGGACGGAACAGTTATTCGAACGATCTGGGGTGAGATTGCGTGGCAGCTGGGAGGAAAAGAAGGCTACAAACTTCTTAAAGAGGCGGATGAGACTGCGACCAACCCAGGCGATACCCTAAGGGAATTATTTAACAGATACTCTCCTTGCTTGATTCTAATCGATGAATGGGTTGCGTATGCTCGTCAGCTTCATGAAGACAGGAGTCTTCCCGCAGGAACTTTTGAAACACAATTCACGTTTGCCCAAGCACTAACTGAATCCGCGAAGGCGGCAAAGAATACGCTTTTGGTTGTTAGTATCCCGGCTTCGGAAAGTCCCAGTCCACATGAGGAACAAGGCAGGGTCCACGACATTGAGGTTGGGGGAGAGCGCGGACGTGCTGCACTTGTAAGGATGAAGAATGCTATTGGTCGAGTGGAAGCCTCATGGCGTCCAGCCAGCTCTGAGGAAGGGTTTGAGATCGTAAGACGACGTCTCTTTCAGCCCATTATTGATAAGGCTATGTTTGTTGCGAGAGATCAGGTGGCGAGAGCGTTTTCTGAGATGTATGGAGCCCAACACCAAGAGTTTCCGAGCTCATGCCGGGAGATGGACTACGAGCGAAGGATCATTGCGGCATACCCGATTCATCCGGAACTCTTTGACAGGCTCTATAGCGATTGGTCCACGCTGGAAAAGTTTCAAAGAACTCGTGGCGTATTACGTCTCATGGCGACAGTCATTCATAGTCTTTGGGAGCGGCAGGATAGTAATCTGCTGATCATGCCCGCGAGTGTTCCCATTGATGATCAGCGCGTTCAATTCGAACTAACGCGATACTTAGAGGACGCATGGACTCCCGTGATTGAGAAAGACGTGGATGGACAGAATTCCCTTCCTCTGGCAATAGACCGAGAAAATCCGAATCTAGGACGATATTCCGCCTGCCGGCGCGTTGCTCGATCCGTCTATATGGGGTCAGCTCCCACTCAGAGGGCAGCCAACAAGGGGTTGGAAGACAAACAGATAAAGTTGGGTTGCGTTCAGCCTGGAGAAAGCGTAGCTGTTTTTGGTGATGCTCTTCGAAGGTTAACTGATAAAGCGACATATCTCTATATTGATGGTCGCAGGTATTGGTACTCAACGCAGCCCACCGTAGCGCGGCTTGCGGATGACCGAGCGGCACAGTTCCACGAGAATGATGTTATAGATGAAATTCAGCGGAGACTGCGTGAACAGGCGCGTACCAGGGGAGACTTTGCGAAAGTCCATGCATGTGCCCCGGGTAGCGATATTCCTGATGAACAAGAGGCCAGACTCGTGATCCTGGGACCGGAGTATCCGCATACAGCCAAGAACGTGGACAGCCCGGCGAAGAGAGAGGCGGCAGCAATTTTGGATGCACGCGGATCGATTCCTCGGAATTACAAGAACACTTTGGTTTTTTTGGCGGGGGATGGTAATCGGCTGACGGACCTAAATCAGTCTGTTCGCCAGTATCTTGCATGGAAGGCCATTTATGACGAGGGCACTCAGCTTAACTTAGATCCATTTCAATCGCGTCAGGCAGAGACGAAGCATCGGAACGCCAATGAGACTGTAGATGCGCGAATTCCGGAGATTTATCAATGGCTTTTAATACCGGGTCAATCAGATCCAAAAAAGCCTATTGAGTGGAGCGAGATTTCTCAGCGAGGTCAGGAACATTTAGCAATTCGCGTTTCTAAAAAGCTTAGGACCGAAGAACTGCTGCTGGTGCAGCTGGGTGGTACTCGATTGCGGCATGAGTTGGATAAGGTCCCGCTCTGGCGTGGTGATCATGTTGGGGTTAAGCGGCTGGCAGAGGATTTTGCGACGTATCTGTATCTGCCGCGGCTCCGGGATCAGGAAGTTCTTATGACTGCCATTAGGGATGGGGTCGGATGCATTACCTGGCAGACGGAGACTTTTGCTTATGCTGAAGGCTGGGATGAGCAGAAGAAAAAATACCTGGGTCTTGTGGGTGGACGAAGCAGCAGGATTCTGGTGGATGGAAGGGATCTTCTTGTGAAGTCTGAGGTAGCTGCGGCTCAGTTGGCAAAAGAGACTCTTTTTACTGGGGGAGAAGGCCCTGTTGATTTGGTTAGTCCCGTTAAAGATCCGGGGGGGAGTGCCAATCCACCTGTTGCTCCCGTTTTAAAGAGATTCCACGGTTCGGTTCAGCTCGATCCTCTTCGGCTTGGTCGTGATGCCGGAAAAATTCAGGAGGAGATTGTGCAGCATTTGACTGGGCTTGTGGACTCCAATGTTGAGATTACAATGGAGATTCGTGCGGAGATTCCGGATGGAGTTTCCGAGAAGACAGCGCGTGATGTTACCGAGAACTGTCGGACGCTAAAATTCAAGACGCAAGGGTTTGAAAGCGAATAAATCGAATGATTGATCCACTGGACGAATTCTTCGAGTTCGATGCCACAATGGGCGCCGATGTCGTCAAATGCCCCCATTGCGGTGCTGACGTGTCGTGTAGCCTCTTTCTCGACGACGAAATCGAATGTCCCGGTTGCGGGAAGAAGTTTAAGAAAGAAAATTAATATGGCGACAACAGTAAAACAAGCATTTCAGAAATTGAAAGAAAATCTTGAAATAACAGGCTTACAAGAAGAAACCGTTGCTACTAGGCAGAAGTCAGTGAGAGAGGTTCTCGATGCCGGTCTAACTGTGAAAGAATCATTTTTAACCGGATCTTATGCTCGTAGCACAATGATCGCGCCGTTGAGTGATGCAGACGTGGACATTTTTGCCGTCTTAGACGTCAGTTATTATCATAACTATAATGGTCAGAATGGTGGACAGGCGGGTCTTCTCGATCTTGTGAAGAGAACTTTGCGCAAAACATATACAAAGACACCCGATATCAGCAGAAATGGTCAGGCTGTGACAATATGTTTTGACGATTTTAGAGTTGACGTTGTCCCGGCATTTTATCGGCAAGGCGGCGGGTTCTTGATCCCGAATTCGATCAGGCAAGTCTGGCTTTCAACAGACCCTAAGAAGCATGTAACCATAATGAACGAATCAAACTCAAAACATAACGAAGATATGGTTCCGCTGGTAAAAATGATCAAGGGGTGGAACAAGAATGTCGGTAGTTTCTTTATGTCATTTCACCTCGAGGTGCTGGCTCTATCGGTTTTGAACAATGTCACAATATCTAGTTTTCCTTCAGCCGTTCGGTTCTATTTTGATAAAGGCAAAGATTTGATTAATAAGCAGAATATTGATCCCGCAGGACTTGGTGGCGATGTGGGAGCGTATTTAAATACGAAAGAGAAGATTCAGGAGGCCGTAGATAAATTTCAATTGGCATATGAACGATCCATAAAGGCAGAAGAATATGAGAGCCGCGGATATATTCAAGAGGCGATTGAAACGTGGAGAAAGGTGTTCGGGGATTATTTTCCCGCGTACGGATAATAAATATGAAAAATCAAATAACAACAGCTGAACAGCCGGTTTCAAAGGCGAAATTGGAAATAATGAAGGAGAGCAAAAGGATAGAGGAGTCGTCGCTCTATTCCGCGAAAGGTCATTTTGCCGCCGCGCATTCGTGGGCCAACTTTCATCTTTTTATAGGGATACCCGTTGTAGTATTGGCGGCTGTGACCGGAAGCTCTTTTATTTGTAACAACAATATTCTGGCAGGAGTCCTTTCTTTAATCATAGCCGTTCTTTCTGCCATTATGACATTTTTGAATCCTAATGAAAGGTCTAGCTCTCATCTGAACGCAGGGAATAGTTACGACGCCCTTCAAAATGAGGTGAGAATGTTCCGAACTATAGATTGTTGGAGGGAAGACTCTGAACAGATATTGACCGAGAGATTGAAAAACTTCTCAGATCAAAAAGGCAAGCTTAACCAAGGCTCTCCGCAAATTCCTTGGTGGGCATATCAAATAGCGAAGAGAGGGATTAAGGCCGGTGAAGGAAGCTATGAAGTTGATAAGGATGAAAGCTCGATGAAAATAGCCGACCAGATCCCCAAAAAAGAAAAAACGGAAAGCGCGGATAAGCCGACCAAT
>CAISGE010000080.1 GCA_903884815.1 Candidatus Omnitrophota bacterium
AATAGTTTGGAGTCGTTTTTCGAGGTTTTAAGCGCTCGTTTTTAAAACGACTTAACGCAACGATTCAAAATCAGGACCGTTCTCGTGAAAATAAACCGTTTTTCAGCAGCCTGCTAGGAGGTGGTTAAGGGTTAAAGATAGCTGTTTCAAAATTCCGGAAAGGGCTACTTGATCTCTGGATAGCACCGAATAGGGAAGGTTTCATTGTGCCGCAACTGTTTTTTTGATATAGTGCCGGCCGCTATCCCAACTCTATATTTCTTTTTATAAAAGACAGTTGGGATTGCTCCAATTTCAACTTCGTTTAAATTAATAGGTATTGAGACTATGGGATTCAAATGCGGGATCGTCGGCCTCCCTAACGTCGGCAAATCAACGATTTTCAATGCGATCGCCAAGGCGCATGCCGCGGCATCAAACTACCCCTTTTGCACCATTGAGCCGAACGTGGGCATGGTGCCGGTCCCGGACCCGCGTCTCTGGGAGTTGAGCAGGCTTTACAAACCCCAAAAGACAACACCCACGACGGTGGAGTTTTATGATATCGCGGGCCTTGTGGCCGGCGCGTCGAAAGGCGAAGGCCTCGGCAATCAGTTTCTCGGGCATATCAAGGAAGTGGAAGCCATCCTTCACGTCGTCCGCTGCTTTGAAGATCCCAACATCGTCCATGTTTCGGGCACGATCGATCCCGCGCGGGATATTGACGTGATCGACACGGAACTTTGTTTGAAGGACCTGGATACCATCAATACCCGCTACGACAAGACCGATAAGCTCGCGCGAAGCGGCGACAAGGAATCCAAGGAAAGGATGCCGGTCTACGAGAAGGTCAAAAAAGCCCTTGAAGACGGAACGCCGCTCCGGAGCCTCGGGCTCACTGACGAAGAGAAAAAACTCGTGAAGGATCTGGCCTTTCTCACCTTGAAGCCCGTGCTTTATTGCGCGAATGTGGCGGAAAAGGATCTTCCAGGAGGCGGCCCCTTTGTCGAGCTGCTGCGGCAGCGCGCCGCCAAGGAAAAAGCCGAAGTGGTAGTGATCTCCGGAAAAGTGGAGTCCGAACTGATCGATCTTTCCGAGGAGGACCAGCAAGTGTTCCTCAAAGACCTGGGCCTCGAAGAGCCGGGCCTCAATTCCCTGATCCGTACCGGTTATACGGCGCTTCAGCTCATCACCTACTTCACGGCCGGCGAAAAAGAAGTACGGGCCTGGACTGTTCGCAAAGGCTCGAAAGCGCCCCAGGCCGCGGGCGTTATCCATTCTGATTTTGAGCGCGGGTTTATCCGCGCCGAGGTTATGCGTTACGAAGACCTTCTCAAGTACGGCTCCCAGCCGGCGGTGAAGGAAAAAGGCCTGCTCCGCGTCGAAGGAAAAGAATACGAGACCCAGGACGGGGACGTCATGCTTTTCCGCTTTAGCGTCTAGTCGTTTCACACGCTTCCACGCAATTATTCCGTCGTTTTTCCTCAAGGCAGGGATTTTCCTCCGGTTCATAATTAAGAATACCTGGCCGTTAATGAGGATGCGTTCCCAAAGATTAATGGGGCTCCGAAATGGAAACACAAAATAAAAAAACAGGTCCGTGTCCGTTGTGTGCCGTGCCTCTGGAAGAAGTCTGCTCCCAAGGATTGACCGTTCAGCGGTGTCCCCGTTGCAAGGGATTTATCCTCGCTCAGGACAAAATAAACCATCCGCATCTTGTGACGTTCGGGGAGGAATCGGAAGCGGCGGCGCTCCAGGCTATCAACGAACTTCAGTGCCCCTGCGACGGTGCGAAAATGATGCCCTCGAAGCTTCCCGGACACCGCGATCTCGAGGTCCATGTTTGTCCGGAATGTAACGGAGCCTGGATTGACGCGAGGAAACTCTTTGCCAGCTCGAATCGGATCGAAACGAAAAAATTGACCCAAAGATCCCTTTTAGCATATTCGGGCATTGTTTTTTTAGTAGCGGTTCTGGTCTTAATGGTCCGCCTTATCCCGGCGTGGCTTCTTCAGCATTGCGGGGCGGAGACGCTCAAGGGCCTCTGTATCGTCTCCGGCGTGATGATCTGCGTGAGCCTTTTCGGGGCCGGTTTGGCGAGTCAGGAAATGGGGTCCTGCGCCAGCGGCGGTTGTTGCTCTGCGCGGATCGGAGCGGGCATCGCTTCCCTGATCGGCAGTAAAGCCTGGGGGATCTTAGCCGGCTTTTTCCTTTTAGCGGCACTGATGTTTTTTATAACGTGGACGCAACATCCCGATAAAGCCGTGAGTCCGGATGATCTCTATTTGAAGGAGAAAGGCCTAAGCTCCATGCCCTTGCATTTGAAGCAGCCGAGAAGTCAGGATAACGCGTGGGAAAAGCTCTACCGGGAAACGGACGATCTTCTTCAAGCCAAAAAGTACGACGAAGCTTTGGTAATTTCCGTGAAAGCGCTAGAAGTCGCTGAACAGATGAAGGGCCGGGAGGACCTTGATGTCGCTCAGACTCTCGAGCAAACTTCAGACATATATCTGTTTCAGCGCAAGTATGCGGAAGCCCAACCCTTCTTAGAGCGTGCGCTAAAAATCCGGGAAGGACTTCTCGGCCCGAACCACTGGGAAGTCGCGGACACGTTAAGAGATTGGGCGCGTTTGCAGGCTTGGCAAAAAGACTATTTGCAGGCGGAAGCTATCTACAAACGATTGGTCGCGATCGATGAAATAAAAAGGAGCCAACCCTTTCAAGGATTATCCTATTTAGCAGAGGATCTCCGAGACCTGGGATGGGTTTGCAGAAATCAGGAAAAGTATGCGGAAGCGGAACTTTTTTACAAGCAGAGCTTAAAGATTTTGGAAAACCGTCCCAAAGAAAATCACTTGATGATAGCAACTATTTTTAAGGACATGTCAGTTTTGTGTCGCGAGACAGGACGGGTTAAAGAAGCTGATGAGTACGAGCAGCAAGCGGTACGTATTCAATCTGCTGAAAAATAATGAGGGGAGCGCTTTTGCTGGCGCTATAGATCAGAATGGAGAATGGTGAAAAGCCCTCAAGTCTGTACCCCGCGCGCCTTTCGCAATACTAAATCATAGATAAACCGATAGAGATGCTCTAAAATACCCCCCATTATGAAAAATCCTTTTTATTCAATATACCGTGACTTCAGGGCTTGCTTTGAGCGTGACCCTGCTGCCCGGACGCCGTTCGGCGCGCTGGAAGTGATCTTTCTCTATGCCGGGTTGCACGCGGTTCTTCTTTACCGAATCGCGCATGTGCTTTACACCCTGCGTATTCCTTTTATTCCGCGGCTCATTTCCCAGATCGCGAGGTTCCTCACCGGTGTGGAGATCCATCCCGGAGCGAAGATCGCCCCCGGTATTTTTATCGATCATGGCATGGGGGTGGTGATCGGCGAGACGACCGAGATCGGTGAAAATGTGACAATCTATCAGGGCGTAACGCTCGGCGGCACGGGGAAGGAACGCGGCAAGCGTCATCCGACGATCGGGAACAACGTGGTGGTTGGTGTGGGCGCGAAAGTTCTGGGAAATATAAGGATCGGCAATCATGTGAAGATCGGTGGCGGATCGGTCGTGATCCATCCCGTACCGGATGATTGCACGGTCGTGGGCGTTCCGGCCGAGATCGTACGGATCGACGGCAAGAGGCCTGAGGAAGTCGATCTCGAACACGGCGACTTGCCGGATCCTGTTCGGGAGCTCAAGAATCGGGTGTTGGAACTCCAAAAAGAAGTCGAGGCCCTTGAGACGTTCCATAAGGGGCAGAACCTTAAAAAGGACTCGCGTACGGTGTAAGGCGCACGGCGTATCTTCGCCGTACTCCGTACCCCGTACGCCTTACTAGATTTATGAAAAAAGGAAAGATCTACTCCGACGGAGGCGCGCGGGGAAATCCGGGGCCTGCCGCGATCGGAGCGCTCGTTTGTGACGAGCAGGATAACACGCTGACCGATCACGGTGAGACGATCGGGGATGCCACCAATAATGTCGCCGAATACACGGCGGTCGTGCGGGGGTTGACGCTCGCGGCGGAACTGGGTATTACGGAGGCGGATTATTTTCTCGACAGTGAGCTGGTGGCACGCCAACTTTCCGGGATTTACCGGCTCAAGGCCGAGCATCTCAAGCCGTTCTTTATTCGGGTCAAGGAGTTGGAGAAAAAGTTCAAACGTGTGACTTATTTTCATCTCCCGCGCGAACATCCGAAGATCAAACATGTAGACCGACTCGTGAACCTCGCGCTCGATAGGGCGGCATTTTAAAGAG
Source organism: Candidatus Omnitrophota bacterium (assembly GCA_903884815.1). Taxonomy (GTDB): domain Bacteria; phylum Omnitrophota; class Omnitrophia; order Omnitrophales; family Aquincolibacteriaceae; genus Aquincolibacterium; species Aquincolibacterium aerophilum. The sequence continues at coordinate 4,245 of CAISGE010000080.1, forward strand.
GCGCGGGATACGGTTCGGGATACCCGGAGGCTGATCATGACGCAAATAGGATACATTCTCTTGGGACTGACCGCCGGGGTGTTCGGCGGGATGTTCGGCATCGGAGGCGGGACAATCTTGATCCCGGCGATGGTGTTTTTTTTCGGATTGACGCAGCATCAAGCTCAGGGAACGACCTTGGCCATCATGGTGCCGCCGATCGGACTGCTTGCGGCCTGGCGTTATTACCAAAGCGGGAACGTGAAACTGGGCATGGCGGCTTTGATCTGCGCCGGATTTCTCGTGGGAGGATATCTGGGGGCTAATTTTGTGCAGAATATTCCCGAACTTTTAATGAAAAGGATGTTCGGTGTTTTTTTAATGGTGGTGGCTTTGAAAATGATCCTTACGAAATAAACGCAGTCGTTTTTTCTATATAACCTCAGGAGGTATTATGAAGGTTTCATTAGCGTCTTTGACGCGTTCCGCGGCCAAAGCGGATCTTTTTATAGCCGGGCATTTTAAAGGGGAGAAAGATCTTAAGGCGCTCCGGAAGATCGATCCCGTGTTCGCGCGGGCTGCGGAAGCGGCCATCTCGAAGAAACGATTCGAAGGAAAAGCGGGCGAGGTTTTCAGCTCCTATCAGGCGGGATACCATCAAGCACCTGAAATGCTTTTGTTGGGGCTTGGCGATAAAAAAGAGATCACCGCCGCTTCTTTAAGAAAAGCAGTGGGAACTTTGATCGGAACGGCCAACGGCCGGAAGGCGAAGTCCGTTCGCGTGTTGCTGGACTCTTTTCTGACTGATGCGGTTCCGGTCGAAGAGACGGCAAAGATCTTCACCGAAATCTCGATCTTGGCGACCTATAAGTTCACGCAATATAAGACCAAGAAAAAAGACGATCCGGCGAAAGCTCCGGAATCCTTGGAGCTTGTGACTGAAAAGAAGGAATGGGTTGCAGAGCTCCGGCCGGCGATAACGCGCTCCGAAAAGATCGCCAAGGCAGTGATTTACGCCCGGGATCTGAACAATGAGCCCGCGAACGTGATGACGCCGCCGCGTTTGGCCGAAGAAGCCAAAAAGCTCGCGGCCGCGAAGAAGATCGAATGCCAGCTGATCGAGCTCGAAGAACTCAAGAAGCTCGGAATGAACGGGATCCTGGCCGTGAACCAGGGGAGCGTGACGCCTCCGGTCCTGATCGTCATGGAATATGGCGAGGAGCACAAGGATAAGGGGACGGTATGCCTCGTGGGAAAAGGCGTGACATTTGATACGGGCGGTATTTCCATCAAGCCCTCCAAGGGCATGGAAGAAATGAAATACGACAAGTCCGGCGCGATCGCGGTCGTGGCGACGATGGGACTTGTGGCGGACCTGAAACTGCCGCTTCATATTGTGGGCCTCGCGCCCGCGGTGGAAAATAATGTCGCGAACGATCCGACGCGGCCTGGGGACATCATCCGGATGTATAACGGGAAAACCGTGGAAGTGATGAACACCGACGCGGAAGGCCGACTCATCCTTGCCGATGCCCTCTCCTATTGCGAAACGTTCAAGCCGACGGCGATCATCGATGTGGCGACCTTGACGGGAATGTGCCATCACACGTTCGGGGACAAGACTTGCGGGATACTCGGGACAGATCAGAAACTGATCGATGCGGTCCGGAAGGCCGGTGAAACGGTTGGCGAGCGCTGCTGGCAGCTTCCGCTTTGGGAAGAATACGGAGAAGCCGTCAAATCCCATCACTCAGACCTCAAGAATGTCGGCGATGGTTATGCCGGAACGATTACCGCGGCGATGTTCCTGAAGGAATTCGTTCCGGGGAAGACGCCGTGGATCCACCTCGATATCGCCGGGACGGCCTGGTGTACGGCGAATCGCTTTGATTGTCCCAAGGGCGCGAACGGGTTCGGAGTTCGGCTTTTCGTTGAATTGCTCTCGAGCTGGAGCCCGGAAAACATCTCAAAGAAGTAACTGCGGGCCGGGGTTAAGAATTTCCTTGAAAGGCCGTTAGATAGCGTGGAAACAGAAACGGCCATTTAGGGAGATAGTTACCATGAAAAAAATTCTTTCTTGTTCGATCGTATTTTTGATGATCTTTACGGTCTCATCCACGTCGGCCTTCGCGGTAGGCGGCAAAGAATTCGGGGCTTCGCTCCTCATACCGACCACCGGTCAAGCCATGAACGGTGAGTTCCGGACCACAAAGTCTAAGATCATGCTGGGCGTTGAAGTGGCGGCTATTACCACCACGGTCCTGCTTGCGACGCTTGCAAGCGGAGGTGTTTTTTGGGCGGGTCTTGGTCCCTTAATTGCCAACCACGCATGGAGCGCTGCAGACGCGTACAAAAGCGCAAGGAAAGGCGACAAAAACGATCCTTATATCCAGCAACAGCTTTCTTCGGCTCAGCGAACTCTGGACGTGTCCCGTCAGAACCGTTTTGACCGGGAATCCGACATTCGCCAGAGGATTCTGAACGCCAGCGAACAAAAATAAAAAAGTCGCTCTTTGATTTTTTAATGTTCGGACAGGCCTGGTCCTCGTGACCAGGCCTTTTTCATTTAACGGAAGGGAATCATGAAAGACAATCAAAGAAGTCTCATCCTCTCGCAGCTGCGCATGGCCAGCGAGGTCTGGCAGGGAGTGGTCAAAGACCCCATGCCTTCGGACCGCTGGCTGGCGCGCTATTTTTATCAGAACCGGAAAAAAGTCGGGTCTCGGGACAGGAAATTCCTCTCCGAAACGATCTACGCGATCTTCCGTCACAAGAGCTTTCTGGAGGCCTGGGTCGAGAAGGCCAAACCCCGTCCGATCATGAGCGAGGCTGAGAGGGCGGAATGCCTCTGCCTTTTTGCCGCGGCGAAGGAAGGTCTCGTGACGAAGGAGGATTTCCGCAATGTCTTCCTCCAAAAAGAAAAGGTCTATGCCGCGCTCCGGGAGCATCTTCTTCCTGAGGATCAGGGGCCGAAATCCAAAGAAGAGATGATGGCCCTTCTTTATTCTTTTCCCCTTTGGCTTGTTCAACGCTGGGTGGGAGTGTTTGGGGTGCATGAAACCGAACGTCTGCTCGGTTTTTTCCAGCAGAGACCGCTTCTTGTGCTTCGTGCCAATACGCTTAAGATCAGCCGGAAAAAGCTCGTGGACATGTTCCGTCGTTACGGCGTCGAAGCCAACCAGACGGTTCGCTCTTATTTCGGGCTTATCTTGCAGGAAAGGCGCAACGTGTTTGATACACCCGCATTTCGGGATGGATGGTTTGAGGTCCAGGATGAGGGGAGCCAGATGGTCTGCCAGACTATGGACCCTCAGCCGGGAGAAACCATTTGGGATGTCTGCGCGGGCGGCGGCGGGAAAAGCCTTCTTCTTGCGGCTATGATGGAGAACAAGGGACGTATCGTGGCGACGGACCTTCGCGCTTATAAGCTTGAAGAACTGAAGAAACGCGCGAAGCGGGCCGGGGTTTTCAATGTATTTCCCGCGGAGCTGGAGCGCATGGGGGAACTGAAGCTCGCCCTGCGGGGGTTTGACAGGATCCTCGTGGATTCTCCTTGTTCCGGGACCGGGACTCTGGGCCGTAATCCTGACGCCAAGTGGAAGCTGGCCCCCGCGTGGTTCGAGGCGCTCCCCAAGGAGCAGCTTTCAATTCTCGAAAAAGCTTTGCCCTATCTCGCGAAACACGGCAAACTATATTACGCAACGTGCTCGGTGGAAGCGGCCGAGAACGAGAATGTCGCGGCGGCGTTCCTTGCGGCGCACCCGGAGCTTGAAAGCGTTCCCTGCGGTGAGGGGGGCGAAAAATTCTTCAAACTTTGGCCGCCCGAAAGCGGAACGGATGGATTTTTTCTCGCGGTTTTTAAATATGCCGGTCAAGAGCCCACGGAGGGGAAGAAAACATGGAAAAAAAAGTAGTCTGGATCGTGCTCGGTCTCTTCTTGTTTGGGGCTACGGCTCTTTTCGCGGAGGAGCCGGTAAAGAAAGAAAATACCTTTAAGAGGATCGCCGCGATGGAAAAGCGCGGCATCGTCAATTTAGCGACTTCGCCGGGGGAATTGTTTTACACGCTCAAAGCCGAAAAAAAAGAATACCCCAGGGCCTGGCCGGCGACCTACCTTCCCCGCCTGATGTTGCATGCGGGGACGCGCGTTGCCTCCGGAGTCTATGACATCGCCATACTTCCGTGGTATGTCCAACTTCTGAACGATGACGCGCCTATGACCCGGCACTTTGACATGCCGGATTACGTCTGGGAAAAAATCTAATCTGGCAGGGACATCGCCAGGGAAGAAATCCAAGATCTCCCGATGAATACGCAAAATATCTCCGTCATCCTTGTCTCGCCTGAGAATTGTGACAACATCGGTGCTGTGGCGCGCGCTGTCAAGAACATGGGTTTTTCTGATCTCCGTTTGGTCAAGCCACCGCGCGGATGGCGCGTGAAGGCTAAGAAAATGGCCGTAACTGCCGCCGATATTCTCAAAGGCGCCACAGTTTTTTCTTCGCTTCAGGAGGCGATCCTGGACCTGGGCCTCGTGATCGGGACGACGCGCCGCGACGGCGGGCACCGCGGGACCTTTCTTCCTTTCAATGAAACTGTTTCTGAGATCCGTCGGAGTTCCCTCAGCCGAAAAGCCGGAATCGTTTTCGGTCGCGAATCCAAAGGACTCGCGAATGAGGAGAGCGACCTCTGTGATCATCTGGTCACGATCCCCACGGGGACCGTCTATCCGTCGCTCAATCTCGCGCAGGCCGTGATGGTCACGCTGTTCGCCCTTTCGTGGGAAGGCCCGGACCTTCGCGCCGTGGCACCAGTAGCGCCGGAAAGGGCTTTGAACAAAAAGGAGATCGAGGACACGATCACGCACTTTACGGAGGCGCTTAAAGCACTGGGATATAAAAAAGGCGGCGCCGATCTTTTGCCGAGGATCCTTAAAACTTTACGAGGCCTCATCAAACGCGCCGGACTTCTGGAGCCGGAGGCGCAAATGATCAAGGGCCTTTCTCGAAAGATCCGACAAAAGGTTTTGAATGACCGGAAGATCACGGATAGAATGGCCTCACCCCGATAGAGACGCAGAGGCCGTTACGGCGAGCACTCTCGGGAAAGCCTTTTTGAAAATTTTACCAACCGCTCTTAATCATGAAGCCTCAAATGGGGCAGGGAGTCCTAAGGTTATGGATGAACAAACGCTCAAAGAGGATTTGCTGAAATTGATCCAGGAAAAAGCCGTCGTGCGCGGGGAGCGTAAGCTGGCTTCTGGCAAGATCTCGCAATATTACATCGATGGCAAACAAGTGACGCTCGATGCTCAGGGCCTTTTTCTCATGGCTAAGATCATTCTTCACATGGCTCAGGCGGTCGGCGCGGACGCGGTCGGTGGACCGACGCTCGGCGCGGATCCTATCGCGGCGGCGGTGTCCGTTCTGAGCTCTCAGAGCGGGAAACCGATCAAAGCGTTCATTGTCCGCAAAGAGGCAAAGGATCATGGGATGCAGAAGATGATTGAGGGGCCTGCCCTCGCGCCGGGGGACAAAGTGGTGATGCTTGAAGATGTCATCACGACCGGAGGCTCCGTTCTGAAAGCGATCAAGGAAGTGGAGAGCCTGGGAGCCAAAGTCGTCAAAACGATATGCCTCGTAGATCGCAACGAAGGGGCTTCCGAGGTTCTTGCCAACTACCATTATTCCCCGATCTTTACGCTTCGCGAACTCGGCCTTTAGTTTTTTCGGGACAAGAAGGACGCGCTCAAATCCCTTTCCTCCCCGGGAAGGGTGGCGCGGCAGTATCCCTTTTTTGGCGAAGCTCGCCTGTAAGGATCATGCCGAAATTTTCCAAAGGATCGCCTTTTTGTCCTCATAAACTTTGGTGAGGAATCCCGCCAGCTGTCGCTCAACGTCCCCCAGAAAGGGGCTCCAGCGTGGAATGAGGACATAATCCACTTTCAAATGCCGGATCTTTTCGCCCATGGTTCGCAAGCCCTGCAAGGGACCATTATCCAAAATCCCGTTGAGAAGAGCGAAAATAAAAAGCTTGCGGTAGGCTGAGGCCTGGGGGTCCAAAGAAAAGGCATCTTCATATTCACTGGAGTAACTCCGGAGGCCCGTATAAAAAAAGAGGTATTGGATGCGGCTGTAAATCGTGGAGGGTGTCATCACGACATCGTCGGGAGCGGCATTTTTTTTGAGCCAGGCATAGGCGCCGTTAAAGGGGAAATAATTATTATAGTGGCGCAGGTTCCAGGGACATATAGCAAAACCCGTGAAGCAAAGGACTACAGAGAGAAGGACCACGAAAGCGCGCCTTTGAACAAGGCGTTTTATTCCCGGGTATCCCGCGATACACATCACGACCGCCAGGAGTGGGCAGAGAAAAAACAAAAGGAAAAAGTGATTCTGTGTGTCGAAATAAAAATTTTTGCATCCCCAAAGAAGGAGATTCGTTTTTTCGAAAAAAAGAAGGCCTGTCGCGGTGAGGCTCAGGATTATAAGCAGAGGGCGGAATGTTTTGCGCATCCCCCCCCGCTCTTTTATCAGAGCGAAAGATTCCCAAGCCCATGCGGTAAGGACCGCGAGTTGGATCAAAAAGTTCATATAACGGTGGATTCCAAGTTCAAAAAACGCGCCGAGAGGAAAGAACATAAAGGCTGCGGCAAAAAGCGGCTCTGTTGCAAACATGTACAGAGTGAGGCGTTCCAACGGATTCAAAAAAGCCGGACCTTGAGGAATCTTCAGAAAGCGCTTTTTGTAAAAGTTGAAACCGAGCAACATGGCTGCAATCAAAGTAAAAAGGATCAACGCTGGAAAGACCTTCTTTGAAAGAGATGCGGGATAAGACGTTGTCAGGTCTGAGAACCAGGCGGTTTTTGAAACCGTCGTCATGCTTTGAATGCGAATGAAAAAAAACCAGAGGGAGATAAAGAAAGTAACGAGGGCGCTTCCGAGCCAAAGAATCCTTTTTTTGTTCTTCTCAACAAGTGTTTGCCAGAGCATCTGCAGGACGATTACGAAGAGGCTTGTTGCGGTAAAAAAGGGAGACATCCAGATTGCAACGGCAGTAAAGAGGTTGAGGATAAGGAAGGCGGCCTTGCGAGGTCCGCGCGAGGTCATGACAAGGGAAATGCAGAAGATCATGATCCCGAGGAAATCCGCTGGCCGTGAAAAACGCGTCAGGATCCATGGGTAAACGCCTTTCAAGTGCAGCGTGATGAGGCATAAGATCAGGCTTACCGCGGCAGAAGGCATAAGAGGATATTTCCACAGACGCCAGGCGCTTAAAAAAAGGGCGAACCAGACAAGAAAGGGAGCGCCGATATGCCAAAAGGGGAAAAAGAAAAGGACGTTGACCTTTAGAAGCCGGGCCAGGGCGCCGACTCCCTGAGTCGTTGGATAAGACAAAAGATGAGCGCTGCTCTCGCGTTGCTCATAAGAAAAGGGGTTGGGGCCTTTTTCGGCTTGAGCGTGCGCTTGGGCGAAGTTCCAGTAAAGCCAGTCCTCCTGATGATTCATGATGTATTTCCAGGATCCGCTAAGAGCGGCCTCACGGCCATATTGGATTAAAAAACCGGATGAAAAAATAAAAAGAACAAAAAGAAGAAGACCGAGGAATCTCTTGGTGTCCTGAGGGAGGCTATTGATCATTGTAGCGCGCCCTAACTTCCGCCATTTCTAAAGCAGTAAAACATTCAGGAAAATATCCAAGAGCCAGAAAAGCAGCGGCTTTATGACGGTAAAGGACCGGATCCAAGATTCCCTGCCGCTCTGCACTTTCGACGGTCCTCAAAAGATACCGCCATTGCGAGTGGGCCCGCTGGAAGGTTGCCAGAAGCTCGTAGCCTTTAGGGCTCCGGGGATTTGCGTTGATGAGCGCTTGGCCCATGATGGATTGCGTGAAGTTGCCTTCCAGAGGGGACTTATCCTTCGGCGTTTCCGCAAAAGCGACGGTTGGGAAAATCAAAAAAAGCAAAATGGAAATAAATCTTGAACGATAGACCCGGATTGCTTTTTTGCTGAGCAGAGTAGCGGAGGTCACCGGCGGGACGAGCTCCATATTTATGAATTAACTCGATGCAATCAAGGACATAAAAAAAGCCCCGCCGAAAACCGGCGGGGCTTTTTTTGTTTCGAAGAACAGTCTATTTCTTGACGTAATCGTAGGCGTTATGTTTTTTGACGACGTGCTTCGCGACAGGAGCCGGCGTTTCAGAAACCGTGATCAACGGTTCCTGAGGAGCGGTCGCTGTGGCAGCGGGCGCCACATACTGCTGAAAAGTAGCAGGCTGAACGGGCGCTACAGTTTCTTCTTCGATGCAGTTGTCATAAGAACGAGATACGGGAAAACCATTGAATCCGGGGACCCAAAACAGGCCGACATCTACAATGCCCGAGCTGGCGCGAAGCGCGGTGCAACCAAGACCGGCAGCCATACCCGTGAGCGTTCCGACAAGCGGCGGGCCCTCTTTGCTTCTGTTGACGGTCTGGACAAAAATGTCCACAGGGCTTGCAGCGACATTGACCAAACCGCGGGCAAACATGCCGCCAGCCTTTTCTTTATAGACATCCGATTTCGCCATTTCCCAAACATCCTTGGCTAGGCCCATCGGGACCATCAAAAATGCACAAATCACAAGAGCGACCAATACTTTCATTTTGTTCATGGACAACCTCCGTTTTTAGGATTTTTAAGACGACAACCAGGCTCGGGGCGTTCTCTTTATAGCGAACAGGCACAGATAGTACAATGAATAATAATAACAAGCAATAATATTTTTTTATTTTGCCCTTGGATTTTGTAAGCGCATTAAATACAAGAGTTTAGGAAAAACATGGGAAAGACTAAAAACTAGCAACTATTGACAATTTATAGTAGATGGGGTAGGTTGTGTTGTAGCATATAGCTATAATGAACTCAAAAATAGCGATAATGAACAAGGAGAACTAGAATGGAACAGCCCAAAGAGCAGGATGCGCAGTTTCAGTACCCGAGACGCGAGAGGACTCAAATCATGACGCCCAAAGAAGCCGCGAAATATCTCGGCTTTCATCTCGTCACGATTTACCGTCTTCTGAAGAAGGGTGAGGTTCCGGCGACAAAGATCGGTGGGCAGTGGCGTTTTAAAAAAGACGTCCTTGATGCCTGGTTGACCGATCGCATGAATCAATAGAAGTTTCCGGGTTGCGACGTTTACTCTCGCGATAGGCGGGAGTGGAGTCATCCGACCCCGTGAATGATTTCCCCGCCGGATTTTGGGGAGAGAGGACCCCTTTTTAAAATCGCCCGGGCGCTAATGGCCCGAGCGATTTTTTTATGTGGAGAGGGGAGCGCCGTACCCACTAACTTTCCGATCGCAAGCCATTTTCCATTCCGCGGCTTTAGAACCCCCTCGCTTTCATGCTGCGCTCCATAAACTTCCAGAGTGATCCTGTATTTCGTAAAAGCATGAGGTACTTTCAGAAAAAGGACGGGTTTCAGGTTTAAGCTTCCGATTTCCGCCAGCATTTCTTTTTTGCTCGCCCAGAAGGGGAACATCCATAATCCTCCCCAGCGTCCCTGTTCTGGCTGTTTCTCAAGCCACACTTCCTGGCGATTGTTCCGCAGCACCAAGGCGGCCATCCGGAGCTTCTCATAGACGTCTTTCTGAGAGCTGACGGGATAAGCGAGCTCTTTTCCCTTCCGGTGAGCCAGGCAAATTTTACAGGCTGGGCATCGGATGCATTGTGGGGTGAGGGGGAAACAGACAGTTGCGCCTAATTCCATCAGCGCCTGGTTAAGGTCGCCAGGGTTGCTGTCCGGAAGGAGCGCGGCCGCGATGCTCCAGAGCTTTTCGAGCGTCGAGGGGCTATCCACACTCTGCGGGATGGCGAAGATCCTGGTCAGAATGCGGATGACATTCCCATCCAGGACCGGCGTTTTCTCTCCTAAAGCTATGCTGGCGATAGCCCCCGCCGTGTAGCGGCCGATACCCGGAAGCTCCCTTAGGGTCGCGGCGGTTAGTGGGATCTTCCCGGCCAATTTTTGTTGGACATGTCGGGCCGCCTGGTGGAGCATCCGAACTCTCCGGTAATAGCCCAATCCGGCCCAGAGGCCCAAAGCTTTTGCCAGCGGTGCCCGCGCCAGGGAGGCAAGGGTTGGGAAAGCCTTAAGCCAGCGCTCATAGTAGGGAATCACCGTGGCAACCTGAGTCTGCTGCAGCATGATCTCAGAAACCCAGATCTTGTAAGGATCGCGGGTATGCCGCCAGGGAAGATCCCTCTTATGGAGGGAGTACCACTTGAGCAACCTCCGGCGCAGATGAGAAGTCGAAATAGAAGGAGAATCCATAGCTGTATCATATCGAGACTGGGGCGAAGCGGCAAGAGGGCTGAAAAAAACACTAAAAAGAGATAAAGGAAATAATGGGAGGGACGATAAATCCTTAGAATATTAGATGTTGAAGGTGTTGCCGAGTTGTGGCAGAATCTTTTCAGTAATCAGGCCACATCGAGGTTTTTAAAAACCAAGGGAGGAAATGCAATGAAGAAAATCATGAGTCTCGTAGTGATTCTGTCGATGCTTCTCGCGCCGATGGCGTTTGCGGCCAGTTCCTGGACCGAAGGTAAGACCTACGGTGAGAAGGTTTCTGGTAAGCTTGGATATGGCTTGACCAACACGATCCTCGGTTGGACGAAGCTCATCTCCACGCCTAACGATTATTCCACGCAAGGGAAGAATGTTTGGCAGGGCGTTGGACAAGGCGTTGTTGATGGAGCCGTCACGACGGTTCTTGGCGCCGTTCAGCTCTTGACTTTCCCGATCCCTGCGGATATCGAAATCCCCAGCCCGGTGAATCTCAGCGGCAAATAAGCATTTCGCTGGTTTTTCAAAAGCGCCGGATCTTCGGATCCGGCGCTTTTTGTTTCTAGGCTCCTCATCCCACCCGCTCTCTTTCAGTTCCACTCCAAGTTCCCTCCCAATAAAAATTAGCGCCTTCTCATAGCTTTTGATGGCAACTAATAATGAGGGATGCGTCTACCGATGATTCCAGGCATGCCGATGAAAGGTTCTAGACTTGGCCCTTATCTCGGGAATCGTGAAGGGTGCGGCTTACTTCAAGCTCCGGAAGGGTTTTAGAGCTTTGAGCATGACCGGATGGATGAGGCCATTGGTGGCGAGATTCTGAAGGCCCGAAAGGGTCAGCGGGTTACCTGAAAAATCCGTGAGTTTTCCTCCCGCTTCCTCGACGATCAGCATACCGGCCGCCTTGTCCCAGGGGGAGAGCTTCATCTCATAATAGCCGTCAAAACGGCCGCAGGCCACGTAGCAAAGATCAATTGCCGCAGAACCTCCCCGCCGTATGCCCTGGATACGGGTTAGGAAGACACGAAGCATGCCGAGATAAGGATCCGGGTCTTTGTCACGGTCGTAGGGAAAGCCTGTTGCGAGGAGCGACTCCTCAAGCGTTTTCGTCTTGGAGACATGGATGCGTTTGCCGTTCAGGGTGGCTCCCTTCCCGCGCTCCGCGAAGAAGAGCTCCTTCCGGAAAGGGTCCAAGACCCCGCCCATCTCGAGCCTGCCGTCTTTTTCAAAACCGATGGAAACGGAAACGATCGGGAACCCGTGGGCAAAATTCGTCGTTCCGTCAATAGGATCGATAATCCAGCGGCATCCCGAGCCCATGACAGCGGGAGATTCTTCTGCCAGGATGGAATGATCGGGAAAATTTTTGAGGATCAGCTCGATAACGGCCTTTTCCGAGGCTTTGTCGATCTCGGTGACAAGGTTGAAGAGGCCTTTTTTGGTGACCTTCTGCTCTTTGCCGAAGTTGGCCCGGATGATCTTTCCGGCGCGGGCAAGCGCTCCTAAGAGCGTTCTTTTAATTTTAGCATTCTTCATATAAAATACGGGTCCTTTCAGTGAGCCGTCTGCGAGGAGCGCATTCTAGTCTCATCACGGATCAATTTCAACGCAGTTGAAATTGGGGCTGGCCTGAGACCCTTAAGTAAAACGATAACCCTTTAAACAGAGGTCCTTCATGAAATCTTATAATGTGACATTGATCCCGGGCGACGGCGTCGGGCCGGAACTCGCGGAAGCCACCCGGGCTTGCCTTGAAGCCACCGGCGTGAAATTCAACTGGGACATTCAGACGGCGGGCATGGACATGATGGCAAGCGAAGGCACCCCGCTTCCGGATCGCGTGCTGGAATCGATACGCAAAAACAAGATCGCCATCAAGTCGCCGCTCACAACCCCGGTCGGCACGGGTTTTCGCTCTGTGAATGTAGCGCTTCGCAAGGAGCTCGATCTTTACGCGTGTCTCCGGCCCTGCAAATCCTATGACGGTGTCCGTTCCCGTTACAAAAACATTGACCTCGTGATCGTACGCGAGAACACCGAAGATCTTTACGCGGGCATTGAATTTCAGAAGGGTACGCCCGAAGTGACGGAGCTGATCGCTCATATCGAGAGACTCTCCAAGAAGAAGATCCGTCCGGATTCCGGGGTCAGCATCAAGCCGATCTCGGTGACGGGGAGCGAGCGTATTGTGAAATTTGCCTTCGATTACGCCCGCCAGAACAAGCGCAAAAAAGTCACGGCCGTTCATAAAGCCAACATCATGAAATTCTCGGACGGGCTTTTCCTTGAGGTCGCGCGCGAAGTGGCCAAGAAATATCCGGACATCGAATTCGAGGATCGCATCGTGGACAACATGTGCATGCAGCTGGTGCAGAAGCCCGAGCTCTATGATGTGCTCGTCCTGCCGAACCTTTATGGGGACATTCTGTCCGACCTCTGCGCGGGGCTTGTTGGCGGGCTTGGCGTCGCTCCGGGCGCGAACATTGGGGCGAATGGCGCGCTTTTCGAGGCGACCCACGGCTCTGCTCCGAAATACAAGGGGCTGAATAAAGTCAATCCTGTCGCCCTGATCCTCTCCGGCGTTTTGATGCTCCGGCATCTCGGAGAAATCCAGGCCGCGGATCGTCTGGAAAAAGCTGTAGCAGATGTGATTCGTGAGGGGAAAAACGTGACGTATGATCTTAAAGCCGATCGCAATGACCCGACCGCGGTCGGAACGAAAGAAATGGGACAGGCGGTCATTGAGAAGCTTCGGGGAACGGCTAACGGGTAACGGTAAACGATATTTTTTTTGCGTTCCCCGTTTCCCGGGAACACTTCGTGAGGAGATGTAAATTATGAAAAGATCTAAAGTGACCGTCGTGGGAGCCGGCTTCGTCGGCGCAACGACCGCGCAGCGACTGGTTGAAAAAGAGATCGCGGATGTGGTGCTTGTGGACATCATCGAAGGCCTGCCGCAGGGCAAGGCCCTCGACATGATGGAGTCTGCCTCGGTTGAGGGGTTTTCGTCCAAGATCGTCGGAACGAATCGCTACGAAGACACGGCCGGGTCCGACGTAATCGTGATCACCGCGGGTCTCGCCCGCAAGCCCGGGATGAGCCGGGATGATCTCCTCTTCAAGAATGCGGAAATCGTCGGGGGGATCGTGGAGGCCTGCGCGAAGCATTCCCCGCAAGCGGTGATCGTGATGGTCACAAATCCCTTGGATGTTATGACCTGGCTTGCTTTTAAAAAATCAGGGTTTCCTTCCGAGCGCGTGGTCGGGATGGCTGGGGAGCTCGATTCCGCGCGTTACGCCTACTTTCTCGCCGAGGCGACGGGTTGCGCAGCGAAAGACGTCAAGGCGATCGTGCTCGGCGGGCATGGCGATCAAATGGTGCCTGTGCCGCAGCACGCGACCGTTCGCGGGAAACCAATCCAGGAGCTTCTTGAAGCCGCAACGATCGAACAGATCAACCAGCGGGCCCGCGATGGCGGCGCCGAGATCGTAAAACTTCTCAAGACCGGCAGCGCTTTTTACGCGCCGTCGTCTTCGGCCGTCAAAATGGTCCGGGCTATTCTTCAGGACACCGGGGAGGTGATCCCTTCCTGTGTTTATCTGAAAGGCGCTTATGGACTGAACGAGGTGTATTGCGGCGTGCCTGCCCGTCTCGGGCGCGGTGGCGCGAGACAGGTGGTGGAGCTTCCCTTAACGGAAGATCAGAAAAAGGCGCTTCACGCCTCCGCGGAAGACGTTCGCCAGAACTTTTTGAAGTTGAAGGTCTAAAACGCCAGGTATGCTCGATATTGTTTGGGATCAAAGCTACAGCGTTCAGATCGCGGAGATCGACCGGCAGCACCAGAAGTTCACGGCTATGCTCGACATGCTTTTTGAAGCGATCGAGGCGGGGCGGTCCCAAGAAGTTCTTGCCGGGATCCTGAGCGAGCTGGTGGCGTACGCGGTCTATCACTTTGATACAGAAGAGCAGTTGTTGATCAAGCACCACTATCCGGAGTTTGGGGCGCATCAAAAAGAACACGAGGCGTTTCGCATCCGGATCCTGGAATTTCAGAGAAGTTTTGTCGCGGGAAAAGAAACGCTGACGCATGACGTGGTGAAATTCATGACGCATTGGATCGCGGAACACGTGATGAATGCCGATATGAAATACGCGCCGTTCCTTAACGCTCGCGGTGTTTTTTAGGAGAGACGATGAGCCTTTTAAATAGCTTTGGAAGCAAGGTGACCCTGAGGATCACGGGGAAGGATTACACGATCTACCGTTTGCGGGCACTTCAGGAATGCGGCATTGCGAAAGTTCAGCGCCTGCCGTTCTCCATCCGCGTTCTTCTCGAGAACCTGCTCCGCAACGAGGACGGAAAGAACGTCACGAGAAAAGACATTGAGCGGCTCGCGACGTGGGATCCAACGCGTAAAGGCGAGAATGAGATCGCGTTCACGCCCGCCCGCGTTCTGCTTCAGGATTTCACCGGGGTTCCCGCCGTGGTCGATCTCGCGGCGATGCGCGAAGCCATGGTCAAGATGGGCGGCGACCCCAAAAAGATCAATCCGTTGCAGCCCGTGGACCTCGTGATCGATCATTCCGTGCAGACCGACTTTTCCGGTACCTCCGACGCCTTTGCGAAGAATGTCTCCCGGGAGTTTGAGCGCAATCAAGAGCGCTACCAGTTCCTGAAATGGGGCCAGCAGGCCTTCGCAAATTTTCGCGTTGTGCCGCCCGCCACCGGCATCATCCATCAAGTGAATTTGGAATATCTTTCCCCCGTGATCTTCAGTCGCAAAGAAGGCGGAAAAACCTTTCTTTATCCAGACACGCTGGTCGGCACGGATTCTCACACCACGATGATCAACGGGCTCGGTGTGCTTGGCTGGGGCGTGGGCGGGATCGAAGCCGAGGCCGCGATGCTGGGCCAGCCGGTCTCGATGTTGATCCCTGAAGTGGTCGGCTTCAAATTCTCCGGGAAACTCCCGGAAGGTGTGACAGCGACCGATCTGGTGCTGACGGTGACCCAAATGCTTCGTAAAAAAGGCGTGGTCGGAAAATTCGTGGAGTTCTACGGGACCGGAGTCGGCGAGCTATCGCTTGCCGACCGCGCTGTGGTCGCGAACATGGCACCTGAGTACGGCGCGACTGCCGGATTTTTCCCGGTGGATCAGGAGACGCTTAACTTCCTCCGGCTCACGGGGCGAAGCGAAGAGCAGATCACGCTTGCCGAAACCTACCTGCGCGAGCAGAGCCTTTTCCGCGACGGCGGCGACGAACGCATTGTTTATTCCGACACCGTGGAGCTCGATCTTGCGGACGTTACTATGAGTTTGGCCGGCCCGAAGCGGCCGCAGGACCGCGTTACTTTGAAGGAGGTGAAACCTTCGTTCAAGGCCATGATGGCGGAGACGGTCAAGAACAAGAAAGACCTTGCGAAGAAAGCTTCTCTCGAGATCGCCGGTGAGAAGTGCGAACTTGCCCAAGGCGCGGTGGTGATAGCGTCGATCACGAGCTGTACGAACACCTCAAGTCCTTCCGTGATGATGGCGGCGGGGATCCTCGCGAAGAAGGCCCTGCAGAAGGGGCTGAACGTGAAGCCGTGGGTGAAGACCAGTCTCGCCCCAGGCTCTCAGGTTGTGACGGACTATCTCGCGGCGAGCGGGCTCCTGTCGTGTCTCGAAGTGCTGAAGTTCAATGTGGCGGGTTATGGCTGCATGACCTGCATCGGGAACTCCGGGCCCTTGCCCGAGCCCATCGCAAAGGCCATCAAGGAAAAAGATCTCGTCGTGGCGTCCGTCCTCTCCGGGAACCGGAATTTCGAGGGTCGGGTGCATTCCCAGGTCCGGGCGAATTATCTCGCGTCGCCGCCGCTTGTAGTCGCCTACGCGATCGCGGGGACGGTACTGATCGATCTTTCGAAAGATCCGCTCGGGACCGGCAAGAACGGCAAGCCGGTCTATCTCCGCGACATTTGGCCGAGTTCAGCGGAGATCCGGGAAGCGATGAAGAGTGTCGATCCCGCGATGTTCCGGAATCGCTACCGGAAGCCTTCGAAGGAAATGATTCCTGGCGCGCGCTTGTGGCGCCTGCGGGGGACACCTTTGTATGGGACAAAAAATCTGTTTATGTGAAGCAGCCGCCCTATTTCAAGAAGATGCCGGCCCAGCCCGGGGAGCTCAAGGATATCAAGAATGCTCGCGTGCTTGCCTTGCTCGGCGATTCGATCACCACGGACCATATTTCACCCGCCGGATCGATCGCCACGACAAGTCCTGCCGGGAAATATCTTATCGCGCAGGGGATCGCGCCCAAGGACTTCAATTCCTACGGCGCGCGGCGCGGCAATCATGAAGTGATGGTGCGCGGTACTTTTGCCAATATCAGGCTAAAGAACTTGCTCGTGCCAGGCGTGGAAGGCGGCATGACGAAATATTTCCCAGAAAAGGGAAAGCCCGCCGTGATGCCCATTTTTGAAGCGGCTGAGAAATACCAGGAAGCGGGCACGCCGCTTGTGATTCTGGCCGGAAAGGAATATGGCTCCGGGTCCTCACGGGACTGGGCGGCCAAAGGCCCTGCGCTTTTAGGCGTCCGCGCTGTGATCGCCGAGAGTTACGAGAGGATCCACCGCAGCAATCTTATTGGGATGGGCATTCTGCCACTCCAGTTCTTCCAGGGACAGAGTGCGGCCTCGTTCAAGTGGACGGGAGAAGACTTTTTTTCGATCGAAGGGATCACCAAGGGACTGAAGCCCGGCAAGATCCTCACGGTTAAGATCACGGGGCCCGGAAAGGCCAAGGTCTTCGAGGCGGTTTGCCGCATCGATACTCCGATCGAGCTGGAGTATTACCGTCACGGCGGTATCCTGCAATATGTGCTCCGACAACTTTTAAAGTAAAACAGCAGTTTCTGTTTTTCTCGCTTTGAGTATAATGCTTTCGCTTTTCATAACCTTATCAACGGAGACAAGCGTCCCATGCCGAATAAGAAAAAGGAACCTTCGAGCGCATCAAAGCTGGTCAAGGGATTGGAAGGGGTCGTTGCGGCCCAAACATCCTTAAGCGATGTGGACGGCGAGAACGGCCGGCTTCTCTATCGTGGGTTTCCGATCGGCGAACTCGTTGAAAAATCGCACTTTGAGGAAGTGACCTACCTCCTTTGGTATGGAAAACTTCCTACCACGGAAGAACTCGCGACTTTTAATGAGACGCTTAAGGCCCAGCGGCCCTTGTCCGCGCGGGCCCTGGAAGTCCTGAAGCTGCTTCCGACTGAGACCCATCCCATGAGCGCGCTCCGCACCATGTGTTCGCTGATGGGAAGCCTGGACCCGCGGGCGCATATCGTGAATCCTGAAGAATCCCAACGAAAGGCGTATCATCTGACGGGCGTTTTCCCGACCATCATCGCAGCGTTCTACAGATTGCGCGCGGGCAAGAAGCCGGTCGAGCCGGACATGAGCCTCTCTCACGCGGCTAACTTCCTCTATATGCTGAACGGCACGAAACCGACGCCGGAAATGGAGAAGGCGCTCGACGCGTATCTTATTCTTCTCGCGGATCACGGGCTCAATGCCTCCACCTTTGCGGCGCGCGTGACGACCGGGACGCTTTCAAATCTTTATTCGGCGGTTACGTCCGCCGTCGGGACTCTGGCCGGCGAACTTCACGGCGCGGCGAATCAGTACGCGATGGAAATGATTCTGGAGATCGGAAAGCCCGAGAATGCGAAGGCTTATGTGAATAAGCTTTTGGATGAGAAAAAGAAGGTCATGGGTTTTGGCCACCGTATCTACAAAACTCGTGACCCGCGCGCCGAAGCGTTCCGTCAGATCGCCGCGGACCTTTGCGTGAAGGCCGGCAAGACCGAATGGCTTGAGATCGCGGCGCATGTCGAAAAAGTCATGATGGAACGGAAGAACATTCCCTGCAATGTGGATTTCTTCTCGGCTCCCGTCCTCTACGTGCTCGGATTTCCGCCGGATTTTTTTACGACCGTGTTCGCGGCCAGCCGCGTCGCAGGTTGGGGGGGGCACATTATCGAGCAGCAGCTCGATAACCGTCTTATCCGCCCGCTTTCCGAGTACATCGGCCCACAGGATCAGTACTATATCCCGACCGCGGACCGTAAGTAGTCCTTCCTGCAACAAGGTAGGGATTTCGAAGTGGAACCAAGGGGGATTATGACCGCGAATCTTGATTACGCCTATGATCAGTATCTCAAGGCCCGAGAGCCTCAGGCCGTCGCCGCGATCCTCCGCTTCAAGGAAAAGCTCAAAAATCCCGCGTTCACCTACGGACGTTTCACTGTTCCGGCCTTCTACAAAGCGTTTTTTGTCACGCCCAAGCAGCAGCATCTTCTGAAGCGCGCCGCCTCAGCGTTCTCCCAGATCCTCAACAAGACCGCGCGCCTCTACTTTGAAGAGGGGCAGATGAAGACCCGCTTTCATCTTTCTCCCGAGGCGGAAGAGCTTATCAAGATCGACCCTGGCTATTCCCAACACGTTGTCTTTAGCCGCTTTGACGCGCTGCTTGAAGGGGAGAGCCTGAAACTTCTGGAGTTCAACTGCGATGCCCCCACTGGCGCTGCGTATGCCGACCAGTTGGAGTCCGTCTTTCTCTCAGAAGAACTGATCTGGCCCTTTGCTGGAGAGCATCATTTGGCGGCCAGCGAGCGCGTGCAAAGCATTCTTTCGACCCTGCTTTCGGTTTATGAGGAATTCGGAGGGTATGAAACGCCGCAGATCGCGATCGTGGATTGGCGTAACGCCCGGAGCGCTTCGGAATTTGAACACATGAAGGCCCACTTCGAATCCAAAGGTTACAAAACAACGATCGCGGATCCGCGCGATCTCCAGTATCGCGGAGGGAAACTTTATCACAAGGGTTTCCGCGTCCACCTCATCTATCGACGCGCTTCTTTCGAAGAGCTTCTGGAGCGTCTTGATGAGATCCAGGATTTTCTCAGGGCCTACAAAGATAAGGCCGTGTGCGTGGTGAATCCCTTGCGTTCGCGCCTTGCCTCCAGCCAATCGGTTTTTTCTCTTTTGACGAATCCGGAGCTCGATCGTTTTTTTACGGAAAATGAGAACGAGATGAAGCGGCAGCATCTTCCGTGGACGCGCTGCCTCTCGGACGCGGAGGATTTTTACGGCCACCGGAAGGTCTTTCTGATCGACTTTCTCAAAGACGAAAAGGAGACGGTGGTTTTGAAGCCAGCCGGGTCTAGCCGTGGCGCACGGCGCGTTCATATCGGCAAGGAAACACCGGACAGCGAGTGGAACGCGGCGGTGGACCGGGCTCTCAAGGAGCAGGATTGGGTGATCCAGGAACAGATTCCGGTGCCGACCCTCACCGTGCCGGAGGTTGTGAACCAAAAGCTGGATCTCGCCTACAAAAAATACAATTTCAACCTTCTGGTCTCCGGCGGAAAATACGCCGGAGGTTTTGCCCGCCTAAGCGACGAAAGCGTTGTGAATATCGCGACGGGGGGCGGCTTGATGCCTGCCATCTGGACCGATGTACCACCTGACGGAAACACATAACACCCCGTTTCAAGGCACGGATGCGGCTTCCGTAGGGAGAGCGCGTTCCTGTCCCGTTTATCGCAGACCGTATCCTCAGAAATTCCAATGGTCTTAGGCTGAGAAACAAAAGCAACCATGACAGAACATGCGGAAAAGCTGATCAAAGTTTTCAAAGGATTTTTCAATAGAGCCGGTTCCTAAGGACCCGCAGGAGGATTTTGAAAGAACACCATGAAAGAAAAAGCCGATTTTAATGATGAGGAATTGGTCCCATCGCGGGAGTGTCGTGAGCGCTTTCTAAAGCAGCACTCCGCGACCTTGTGGCTTACGGGCCTCAGCGGATCCGGGAAATCGACCGTGGCCTGTGGGGTCGAGAAAAAACTTATGGTCGCGGGGCATTTGTGTTATGTGCTCGACGGGGACGATGTCCGCCGAGGTCTCAACCGCGACCTCGGTTTCTCGCCGCGGGACCGGAGCGAGAACATCCGCCGCGTGGCCGAAGTCGCGCGGCTCCTGAACGAGGCGGGCTTGATCGCGATCGTCGCGTTCATTTCGCCGTACCGGAAAGACCGTGAAGAGGCGCGCAAGATTATTGGACCGGACCGTTTCATCGAGGTGTTTCTGGACGCGTCGATTGAGATCTGCGAAAAGCGGGACCCGAAGGGCCTCTATCAAAAAGCCCGGGCCGGTCTGGTTGCCGAATTTACGGGCGTGAGCGCCCCTTATGAGGTCCCCGAAGCTCCCATGGTTCATTTAAAAACGGGGGAAGAGAGCGCGGAACTTTCTGCTACAAGGGTCTATGAATATTTGAATCAGAAATTCTTTTTAAAAACGCCTGGTAAGTTTTTTTATCGAAGGAAAGAGCAATGATCTACTGGATCATCGCCGTCGTGGCTTTTTTCAGTGAATACCTGGACTCTGGGCTCGGCATGGGGTATGGAACGGCTCTTGCCCCCATTCTCATCCTCTTGGGGTTCGATCCGATCCGCGTGGTCCCCGCAATCCTTATTTCCCAACTGGTGACCGACATTGCGGCGTGTTTCAGCCATCATCGAATGTACAACGTCAATCTGAAACCGGGTTCTCAGGATTTTAAAGCCGCAACCCTTTTAGGGTTGATGAGCGTGATCGGCGTTGCGAGCTCTGTTATGATCGCGATCAAGATTCCGAAGCAGGTCTTAACCACTTATATCGGCGCTCTGGTCCTTACCATGGGCGCGATCGTTCTCTCTACGATCAAGCATCCCATGCAATTTTCATGGCGGAAGCTTTTAGGGATTAGCCTTCTGGCCTCGTTCAACAAGGGAATCTCCGGCGGGGGCTACGGTCCGCTCGTGATGGGAGGGCAGATGCTTTCCGGGGTCCCTGTCAAAAATGCCGTGGGGATCACGGCCTTTGCGGAGGCCATTACCTGCCTCATCGGATTCGCCCTTTATGTCTTCAGCGGTAAGTTCATCGACTGGAAATTGACCGGCACCCTGGTCCTTTTTGCCACCGGGGCGGTTCCTGTGGCCGCCATGACCGTGAAACACATCCATGCCGCTCCATTGAAAAAATATGCCGGGATACTGATGCTCCTGCTCGGTCTGCTGACACTCTTGAAAGTCGCTGCCGGATGAGATCGCGCGTCCCTTATAAAGTTGGTTTGGTCACTGAAGTAGCGGGCGTGCGCACCCTTATGAGGCCTCCGAAGCTCCCATGGTTCGGCTCAAAACCGGTGAGTTCGCGGCTGATGTCTCCGTCGAAGTGCTGCGCCTTAATTTTCAAGACAGGAGATTTTCTTCAACCCGCATCTTCGGACCTTTCGTCCGGGCAAGGCAGATCATAAGCGGCGAAAATAGTTTTCGCTGGAGTTTTGCGGGTTTGAATATTGCCGAAGCCTTGTCGAGAATCTATTGCGCAAAAAGGGCAACCTCTTATCGCCAGCGCGGGGATTCTTTAGAGAACCGAAAAGGCCACAACCCGGGAGCAAGGAAAGAAATATGACGAATAGTGTTCTTTGGCATTTACCTAAGGCCGTCGTGACAACGATTTGCGAATATTTCGAGAAGTTTTTAAAGCCTGATGGAATCGTATCTTTGAATCTCAAAAAGACCGCAAAGTGGATGGGCATTTCAAAATATTCAAGAAATCGAGCGGTATTAAAAAGCGCTGCCAAGACACAAGAGCAACTCTCTTCGAACTATTTTCGGACACTGGGTTTTTATCAATGTGAGTAAGCGGATTGATCGCGGATCGCGCCGAGTTACTTTTTAGAAACCCTATTGGCAGGGCTATTTCAGAATACAATCGTTGCTGCAGGGTCGGACCTAATGGTGTTCCCCCTTGCGTAAAATAATTTTTGCGATACGACAAAGGCCATGCCTTTTGAAGATCGACTACTATTTCTTCCGGGGCATGTAAGTTTGGTGGCCAATGTTCTGATTTTCTTGGGAGGAGAACAGTTTTTTAAGTAGAGCACGAAAGGACATCCTGAAAAATCAAAGCAGTTCTTAAAGCAATTTAGCGCCAGAAAGTCTTTGAGAAACGGATACACGTATTTCAGAAAAGCCCTGTGGCACTACGGGCAGGTCATTAAAGTTTTTACATCTTAACAAAACGCCCCTTGTTTAGGGGAAGAGCGAGGGCTTCCATGAGATTTCTTCAATTGCTTGCCTATAAGGCCGAGCAGCTATTCGTGGATTTCAAGCATTTCTTTCGAAGGGCAGGGGCAGCGGCGGAAGATATTTCGAGGTGCGGATTCCAGAGCTTTTGGAAGGGCTACCTTGAGAGGAGGACAGAAAGGCGGAGGGGAAAAAGCTATGCGGCCTGGATTGCTCATAGCGAAACGTCTTCCGAAACCCTAGAGATTCAGCGAACGGTCCGATTCAGGTATGAACCATTGGTTAGCATCGTTGTCCCAGTCTATGAAACTCCGGAATCAATGCTGACCGATATGATTCGTTCGGTGTTCGCCCAGACCTATGGACGCTGGGAGCTTTGTATCTCGGATGGAGCGAGCCGTTTCGCCCATGTTCGGGAAGTCCTGGAGGTTTTTAAGGCAAAGGACGTTAGGGTCAAGGTGCTTTATCTTGCAGAGAACCGAGGGATTTCAGGGAATACCAATGCGGCGATTGGCACGGCCACGGGTGATTTTATTGCGTTTCTGGATCATGATGATATCTTGAGCTCGAATGCTCTCTTTGAAATGGTCAAGGCGATCAATGAGCAAGATGATGTTGACATGCTGTATTCGGATGAAGATAAAATTTCCAGCGTTGGTCATCTGCGGCAGGCGCCATATTTTAAGCCTGATTTTTCTCCCGACCTGCTGAGGACCGGGAATTACATGGCGCATTTCTTGCTTATGCGAAAGTCTTTTGGGGATGCCCTGGGCTGGTTGCGTCCAGAATTCGATGGAGCGCAGGACTACGATCTAATTTTGCGAGCTTCAGAAAAGGCGCGGCGTATTGTTCATGTGTCGCGGATCCTTTACCATTGGCGGAAACATGCTGGCTCGGCTGCTTCTGGCTGTACGGCGAAGCCGTATGCCGAGCAAGCAGGGATAAAGGCTTTGCTTGCGCATCTTAACCGCGAGGGCCTGGAGGCGACCGTTGAGAATGGAGGCTCTCTATATACTTACAAAGTTAATTATAACCTGACCGCACATCCCTTGGTTTCGATCATCATTCCCAATAAGGATCAAGCTGCCCTCCTTAAGCGTTGCCTGGACTCCATTTTAAACATCAGCACTTATAAGAATTTTGAAATCATCATCGTTGAAAATCAGAGTCGTGATGCAAAGACACAGGGGTTGTATGACGATTTTTCCAGTGATCCCCGCGTAAAGGTGGTGGTTTGGGACCAGCCATTTAATTATTCAGCGATAAATAACTTTGCTGTTACTCAAGCGGAGGGTGATGTTTTGCTGTTTCTGAATAATGATACAGAAGTTATTAATTCCGATTGGATCGAACGAATGATGGAGTATGTTTTGCGTCAGGATGTGGGTGTTGTTGGCGCCAAATTGTATTATCCTGATAACACGCTACAGCATGCTGGGGTTATTGTCGGCTTAAGGGGTACTGCCGGCCATGTGTTAACGGGACATCGCGGTGATAGTCCGGGCTTGTTTTCCCGTTTAAAGCGAGTTCAGAATTACAGCGCCGTGACAGGGGCCTGTTTGATGATGCGTCGGGATATTTTTATGCGGGTCAACGGATTTAGCGCGGATCTGCCGGTTGCATTCAATGATGTGGATCTATGTCTGAAAGTTCGAGAAAAAGGGTATCTGGTGGTCTGGACACCCTATGCCGAGTTGATCCACTATGAATCAAAGACGCGGGGTTATGAGGAGACGCCAGAGAAACAGGAACGATTCAGGAACGAGCAACGGATTTTTAGGAATCGTTGGCGTGAGCTTTTGGCCAAGGGAGATCCGTATTACAATCGGAACTTGACGTTGATCGCTGAGGATTATTCGCTGAGAATTTGTGGTGATAACAGTGCAAAAGGCCAGATGTGAAGAAATTCAGTAACAATATTTCATCCCAAGAGTTATCTCTCGTTAGCTGGGATATATATCTTAAAATGCACCCAGACCTCAGAAGGCATGGAATAAATACTGAGGAAACAGCGAAGAAACACTGGCTTAATCATGGTAAGCAAGAAGGTAGATTAATATTCACTAAAGAATTCTCAAGAAATCGCGCCAACTTTAAAGAAATAATTAATAATCTCATAAAATATGACACGCAATATCAACTTTCATTAAGATCAAAGATAATAAATAGAATCATCAGATGTTGTAATTACGAAAAATACCTTGAGATAGGAGTTATGAGAAAACAATTAAATTTTAACAATATCCAAATCGAGCATAAAATTGGCGTAGACCCCGGAGGCGAAGGATTCTCCGAAGCTACTCATACCATGACATCAGATGATTATTTCAAACAAAACAAAGAATCATTCGACATTGTTTTTATAGATGGTTTGCATGAATCGCGGCAAGTATTAAATGACATACTGAACGCTTTGCGTTTTCTCAATCGCGGAGGAACAATTGTATGTCATGACATGAACCCCTTACTTGAACTATGCCAAAGGGTTCCACGTCAAACGGCGATTTGGAACGGTGATGGCTGGAAGGCGTTCGTGACATTAAGGATGCAACGAGAAGATCTCGAAATGTATGTCATTGATGCGGATTATGGGTTGGGAATCATTCGTAGGGGTTCTCAAGAGAAACTTAAAAAATGCAAACTAACATACAAAAATTTAAAGAAAAATAGAAAGGTTTGGCTGAATCTGATCTCGGAGGATGCGTTTTTTAATAGCAAGCTGCAAGGAAAATAGATCACAAACAAGCTTTACAAGAATATAGCAGAGAAAACATATCACTACTGTTCGCAACCATGCCTCAGCGGGCGAACTGGTCGTAGCGGCGCCGCCAAAGAGGGAGGGATAATGAGTGGACAGGTAGGGATAACCATGAAACGAAATTTACTTTATTTCATCTGTCCTTTCAAGCATCAAGATGAATGGAGACAGAATGTCGCAGAACTGTTTCAGTACTTGGACGCATTTAATCATCGTAGGATTGTTACTATAAGCCAGGGAAAAGGGATTGAAAATGCTGGAGAAGTCCAAAAAATGTTTGAAGGGAAACGCATAGAATTCATTGAGGTGGAAAACGACCCCATATTATGTGAAACAAGACCGTTTGTGCGGATGCTGAATGAGGTTCAATCGGTGCATGCTCAAGAGATTAGTTTTTATGCTCATGCCAAAGGCGTTTCGTACGAACGGGGGAGCAGCTATCTCAGGAATATTCAACTGTGGCGAAGGGCAATGTATTACTTTTGCTTAAATGACATGCGTCAAATTGACAGTGTCATGCAGCATTTTAATTGTTGCGGGTGTTTTAAGCGATCAAGGTCTTGTAAACCGTACGTTCCGGAGCCGTGGCATTTTAGCGGGACTTTTTTTTGGTTCAATCATCAGAAATTATATAGTCATCCGAATTGGGCCCAAATCAAAAAAGATACCCGATGGGCGGTGGAGGGATATTTGGCAACGTTATTCGAAGAAAAATCCGCATATTGTTTGTTCGGTGAGAATAAAAAAAAGAATGATACGAGAAGCCCAAAGAACTGGAATGAAAGCAAATGGAATCAAATTCTTTCGCCCTATTCGCTCAGCGTCAACAGTATGCCGTTCAATAAATTTGTAGGATAATTCTGCCGTTGCTTTGCATTAAGAAAGCCGGGATGAAGCCAGAAGAAGAATCGCTGAGCATGCGGGAATGTACTACGCTTGCCGACGCGCTCATTCAAAGCTCGGGGATATAAACCAGTTTGAGCGTGAAAGACGGAAAGTCCATCTAAAAGCATTATCCGGTTTGAGAAGAGAGGCATTGAACGATGAGCTTAATTAATAAGATGTTGAGAAGAGTTGGATTTCGGTTAGAGCGTGTTAGTAGGGGGTTTCCTCCGGGGCATTTTTATTCTCCCATGCCTGATTTGAACGAAATTGCCGCCAAGGCGAACTATATTTTCGACAGATCCGGAAGAGATGTGCCAGCAATTATGATTAACGAAGATTCACAGATTCAACTCGTAAAGAGTTTTTCCGTGCTTTATGACGAAATGCCATTCCCCGACGCTAAATCAGAAGAACGCCGCTATTTTCTTGACAACGAGTATTTTAGCTATGGTGATGGAATCACCCTGTACTCCTTTTTGAGGCACTTTAGTCCAAAGCGCGTAATCGAAGTTGGGTCTGGCTTTTCCTCGGCTGCGATGTTGGACGTAAATGACCTGTTTCTTCATAAGAAGGTAGAGTTTATCTTTGTTGAGCCCTTTCCGGATCGATTATTCGGCCTTCTTTTCGAGGAAGATAAGAAGACGGTTCGAGTTGAAGTGGAGCCAGTGCAAGAGATCGAATTAAGCATCTTTAGTTCGTTAGAAGAGAATGACATTCTGTTCCTTGATTCGAGCCATGTAGGAAAGATTCATAGCGATGTTTTGCATATCCTTTTCTACATCCTCCCTCAACTGAAAAAGGGAGTGATAATACATTTTCATGATGTTCTATGGCCCTTTGAGTATCCAGAGAATTGGTTATTCGAAGGAGGACGAGCGTGGAATGAAGCCTATTTTCTACGATCTTTCTTGCAGTACAACTCGGCCTTTGAAATTCTGTATTTCAATTCCTTCATGGCGTTACATCATGCTGATTTCCTGAGAGAAAAAATGCCGAAAATATTGGAAACTCCTAGTTCGGGTATAACACCGGGAAATACAAGCTTATGGATAAGAAAGACGCGCTAAAAGGGTATTTCACTATCTTAACAAAGCGTCCAGTAAATTGCGGACCGTCAAGATTGAAGCAGGTATTTCGCGGGGTTTTTAAAATTTCTAAGGAATAATATCGGCCAATGTCCGATTTGGCTTTTCCGAAAATGATAAATCACACGGAGGGGGCATGGGGGAGAGTCAATTCGGGCATAAAACGGGAGAACGGTTGGCTCTTGCACTACTGTCTTATAGTAATAACTCCTACTCCGAGACATTTATAGCCGCGCATCAACGTTTGTTGGCCGGGGAAAAAAAACTCTATTTTGGCGGCTTCATCCCGGCCTTGCTAAAAGCGATCGGAAAATCATCGCCCACGAGCGCTCAGGCAAGGTGCTTTTTCTTGCCGTGGCAATCGCCCCAACCACTAAAAAATTTGGCGCTCCACTTCCTGGCAAGATCCTTCCAAAAAGAAAAAATAAATTGCGCGCTTGCCGAATACGGTACTACAGGCGCGATAGTTTATCCTGTTTGCCAGAAGCTTTCGATCCCGCTTATTGTGCATTTCCACGGGTTTGACGTTTCAAGACGATCCGTTCTGAAAGCCTATAAAGTTCGATATTCCGAAATGTTCAAATATGCGTCCTCCATCATTGTTGTTTCAAAAGCAATGAAGGCCGCCACGCTGCGGCTTGGATGCCCGGAAGAAAAAATAATCTGGAGCGTCTGCGGACCAGACGATCTTTTTTTTGAAATCAAATCTAAAAACAAGTGGCGGGCAGCTGTTTTTTTTGGGGCTGGGCGGTTTGTTGAAAAAAAAGCGCCCCATAAAACAATTTTTGCATTTCACCAGGTTTTGAAATTATACCCGGATGCGCGACTTATCATGGCAGGGGACGGCCCACTTTTGTCAGTCTGTAAAAAAACGGTGAAGCATCTTGGAATTTCTCGATCAATAGAGTTTCCTGGCGTGCTAACCCCGTTTCAGATCAGGGATAAAATGAAGATGGCCATGGCTTTTGTCCAGCATTCCGTTACGGCGGAAGATGGTGATATGGAAGGCACGCCTGTTTCGATTTTGGAAGCGCAGGCCGCAGGCCTTCCCGTGATCAGTACTTTGCATGCCGGAATACCTGATGTCGTGATTCATGGTGAAACGGGACTTTTGTGCGGTGAGCATGATGTAGATGCCATGGCGAAAAACATGGTGTTCGTTTTAGACAATCCTGACCGTGCAGAGCAAATGGGGCTTTTGGGCAGGAAACGCGTGGCGGAAAAGTTTACGCTGGAGCGTCATATTAATACAATCAACCAGCTTGTGGAAAAATCTTGCCGATGCTATGACCGGCAACAATAAAAATCCAGTTATTCATTTCCTCAAGCTTGTTACTTTTCATTCAAACAAGATTGCGCTTAGATCGAAAACTGACCTTGCCTAAACTAGTGCGGCATATTTAATCAAGGGTGAAAAGCTGTAAAGAGCGGCGCGACCTTAGACCGATGGCGTAAGTTTATGATCGAGCTTTTAATTCTCAAGATCCTTGGACAGTTTGGTTGTAGAACCTTTTGAGGGTGGTAAAATGACCAATGTAATCTCAGAGATGCTTGGGTCAGCTCGTCAGTTCGTGAAACTGAGAAAAGTGATGAACAGACAGGCTTCTAAAGATGAAATCAGGAGTTTCTTAAATGAGCTGGCTGGAGCGATTGCTAAATGTAAAATGTTGTAAATCTGGCAGGGACGAAAAATTAACGAGGGATTTCAAAACTCTCACGGGTCCTTTGGGTATTCACAATGCGTTTAACCCGAGCTTTTATTGTGATGAGAATCTAAAGATTGTTGCCTTTCGGGCAATACCTGACGGCAATGATGGATTTTTTTCCTTCGTGTCTGTCGAGGACAGGGCGGGCCGGTCCATCAAAAACATATCGATCGATTTGTATGAGGAGTTGGGTCACGTGCGGCTTAACGATCCCAAGATCGCTAGCAGGCTGCTGAAAAACCCTCATCCGGGGTGGTAGAATAAGGCTTCTACAACTCTGGAGGTGAGGGA